>NZ_JBZCIA010000001.1:0-881468 GCF_059052855.1 Thalassospira sp. CA1 | reverse complement strand
TCACAGAAACACAATTTGAATATCAAATAATAAAAGATATGGTTATAGCTTTTACTTTGTTTTTTATATACGCAATATCGGATGAAGATATAACAGACGCCTTCCTAGTTGCCCTACTTCCGCTTGGCTTGATCACTGCAATCACAGGCTTAGCGAAAGCCACATTACTCGAGAACGGTTACTTAATCGGATATATACTAGATAATTGTCCTAACTATCCTGCCGGATCTGCCTTATGCATCAACTACAATAATTTAGGCATGCTTTGGCTTATCACTGCAATTGGATGCATTCAGCGTAGATACTGGATAATAATACCCATACTCGTTACTGCTGGCCTCTTGTGCGGTTCACGTAGATTTCTCGTTCTAGCCCCTATTCTACCCATTGCATGGATTTTTCTGCAACGAAAACGCGGCTTATATAAGTCCTCAATCTGTTTGTCGTTGACATTTTTATGTTATTTCTTGATTACGAATCCTGACCATACAAAGACCCTGCAAGAAACAGAAGCAGGATACAAAGTAATACTTGATTTTAAAAACAACTATGACGATGAGGAAAACTATCAGCTCCCTGTGAGCATGACCTATTCCTCTGTACTTCTTGACACAATGAAAGATGGAAAGCTCGGCACATCAACCAGATTGGATTTTTGGAAATTAGCTATCACACGAATTAGCTGGTTACCGAATGGCTGGGCCTATCATAAAACATACTCGTGCACTTTCTCTGCCTGTACAGATTTCCACTACCCTCACATGCCAATATTATCCGCAAGTCTGGCTGGGGGAATTACATTTGGCATCTTTGCATTGTTATTTTATTTACTGCCTGCCATTTCAGTAATAAGGAGCAAGAACGCAATCATAATATGCTTGTTTATTTCGATATTACCTTATTCGTTAATATCAGGAGACACCATATTTTCTTTACCAACTTGCCTTTCTGTTATATTTGTCTCGTTGAAATCTAGCGAGATACGAAGAAACATTATTTCTGTGCAGACTAAAACATCAGCGAACACTCAACCATGAAAAGCGTCTTACATATCACTCATACTGATATCCGCTCGGACTCACGTATATTAAAGGAAATGGGTGCTCTTGCGTCCGCCGACTATCAACTATACGGTTTGGGTGTGGCACATGATGACGGCTCAAAACACTCTTCCATTACATTTAAATCAAAAATTACAATCATAAAGCTTCTGACGCGTAAATTAACTTTTTTCCCCGCTACGCTGCGGCATGCGTTATCTATACTTGAGCTCGTTTTTAAAATGTTGCCGCACGTCAGCACAAGAAAACCAGATTTAATTCACTGCCACGACACACTAGCTTTGCCCCTTGGGGTCATTGCTAAGGTCTTGTTCAAGAGTAAGTTAATTTATGACGCCCACGAGTTGGAGTCGGATCGGAATGGTTTGACCAAGCTTCAAGGTTTTCTTACCTCCTGTGTGGAGAAGATCGCATGGAAGCACATAGACGGGCTCATAGTAGTCAGCCCATCGATTGCTAATTGGTATGATAAAAATATTGGGCCTAAGAATACGGAAGTCATACTAAATTCACCTATTTTTCATGGGCGGACAAAGAATAAAAGTGACTACCTGAGAACGCGGTTCAACGTCCCCTCACAAACGAAAATTTTTGTTTACGTTGGAATACTGAGCTCAGGAAGAGGGATTGAGCTAATAACAAGAGCATTCCAAGATAAAGATGTATCATCTCACGTAGTTTTCCTCGGGTATGGCGAGCTAATGGATGAACTGAAGATAATTAGCGCAAGGCATCATAATATACATGTGCATGACGCTGTCGAACACTCTAAGGTTGTTGACATAACACAATCGTCCGACTTTGGGTTGTGCTTAATTGAGAATGTCTCCTTGAGCGATTACTACTGCTTGCCCAATAAGCTTTTTGAGTACTGCTTTTCTGGTATTCCTGTCTTGGCGTCAGACTTTCCCGATATTAAAGATGTTGTGACCAGATACAATCTCGGGTCTAACTGCGAGTTAGATTTGACATCAATTAAAGCCGCAATAATGCAGTTGGCGAGTTCGAGCGAAAAACCGGAGTTTTCTGATCTAAAAACATTAAGTTGGCAAGCTCAAGAAAAGAAGCTTATAGGTTTTTACGAAAATATTCTCACGAACGGCCTTGAGAAAAATTAGACCAATTGGAATGAAAAATGTGTGGAATTTTTGGGCAAGTTAGCTCGGAAAATATTAATTGGAAACATCTCGAAGCACTGGTTAATCATGCTCGTCAGCGAGGACGAGACTCCAGTGGACTAATTTATTTAAGTGATAAAGGTTACACTGTAAAACGTGCCGATTACGACATAAAACGGTTGCTTTCCAAACAGGGGCGTTTGAATACCAGCGTTGTGATGGGACATAGCCGCCTCATAACAAACGGACTGGGCGATAATCAACCTGTGGTTCGCGACGGATTGGCACTGATACACAATGGTATCATCGTAAATGAGGATGAGGTTTGGTCGTCCCTCTCCCTAAACCGCGAATTGCAAATTGATTCAGAAGCAATCATTGCTGTCGCTATCGAAGCTCTATCGAAGGGCGGCAGTGTTGAAGAGCTGCCCAAGCATATTCTAGGTTTATGCAAAGGTACGATCTCTGCTGCGCTAAGCATACCGAAACTTGGAAAGGTCTGCTTGTTTTCAAACAACGGCAGCCTTTATGTCGGACAGCAGAGTAATACGACTTATTTTTCATCAGAACGCTATCCGCTAGAAGTAATCGGCTGCTTAGATATTGAACAGGTCTGGCATGATGGCCTCGTCCTGGATATTCCAGCGACGCTGGAGATTTCCGTACAAGATGATAACATACGCACAGAAAACCTGATCCCAGCATTCCAAAACGTTGCTACTGAAGAAGCAATGCTTGTGTATCCCGAACACGATCTGCGGCGTTGTACAAAGTGTGTGTTGCCCGAAACAATGCCTTTCATTTCTTTTGATCACGAAGGCGTATGTAACTATTGCAACAACTATCAACCTCGCAATAATCCAAAACCAAAGGAAGAGCTGTTTGAACTGGTGGAACCTTATCGGAGAAAGTCTGGGCCCGAGTGTATTGTTCCGTTCTCAGGCGGTCGCGACAGCTGTTGGGGACTTCATCTGATTGTTAAAGAACTCGAGATGCGCCCGATCACATATACTTACGACTGGGGAATGGTTACGGACCTAGGCCGCCGAAATGTAAGCCGAATGTGTGCAGAGCTGGGCGTCGAGAACATTATCGTTGCAGATGATATTTCAAAAAAACGCCGCAATATCGCAATGAATCTTAAGGCTTGGTTGAAATCTCCACATCTGGGCATGATCAGCATTCTAACGGCTGGCGACAAGCATTTCTTCCGCCACGTCGAAACTGTTAAGAAGCAAACCGGAGTTCAACTAAACTTGTGGGGAGTCAACCCGCTTGAAGTGACTCACTTCAAAGCAGGCTTCCTTGGAGTTCCGCCTGACTTCGAAGAAAAACGCGTCTATATGCATGGCATATCAAAACAACTCAACTACCAGTGGTTGCGCCTGAAAGCCATGATGCAAAGTCCCGGTTATTTTAACCGTTCCCTCTGGGATACAATTTCTGGCGAGTATTATAGAAGTTTTACGGAGAAGAAGGATTATTTCCACATCTTCGATTATTGGAGATGGGATGAAGAAACCTGCAACGACACCCTGAAACAATATGACTGGGAGCTCGCACCAGACACTAACACAACATGGCGTATTGGAGACGGAACCGCAGCCTTCTACAACTACCTTTACTACACTGTTGCCGGGTTTACGGAACATGATACCTTCCGCAGTAATCAGATCAGAGAAGGACAAATCTCGCGATCCGAAGCAATTGAGCTAGTGACCGACGAAAACCGCCCCAGATACCAAAACATTCGTTGGTATCTTGATTCTTTGGGTATGGACTTCCGCGAAGTTATTCAGACTGTCAATAATATTCCAAGAATGTATAAAGCTTAGAATGACAAAGACGATCTGGTACATATCAAAGTATGTATCGCCCTCCCGACCAGACAACACAGGAGCGGGTGGACGCGGTTATCTTCTAATGCGCGAATTCTCGAATGCTGGGCATGAGTGCGTTGTTATTACTTCGGACTCTAACCCTTTAGCAAATGTGCCTCACGCCAGTGAAAACTTCGAACAAGAGTTTATTGATGGTATCAAACTCTGTTGGATCAAGACCCTTAAGTATGTTCGCGCCAAGTCATTACGTCGAATTCTGAGTTGGCTTGATTTTGAATGGCGATTGTGGCGCATGCCGAAATGCCACTTACCAAAACCAGACGCAATTATTGTATCCAGCCTTTCCCTTCTGACGATCCTCAATGGCGTATTGATGAGAAGGAAGTTCAATTGTCGGCTCATCTTCGAGGTACGGGATATATGGCCGCTGACCTTGACAGAAGAAGGGGGCTTTAGTCGCTGGAATCCCCTTGTACTCGGCTTGTCATTGATAGAGAGGTTCGGATACTGCCATGCCGATGCAATTGTTGGAACAATGCCGAACCTTCGCGAGCATGTAGAAAATGTAACGTCCTGCAAAACACCGGTATTTTGTATCCCGATGGGTGTAAATGCTGCAATTCGGGAGGAACAGAAATCCATACCTCGTGAATATCTGGATCAGCACATTCCCAGAAATAAATTTATTATAGCTCATGCAGGGACTGTCGGAGCGACAAATGCCTTGGATACATTTTTTGAATGCGCCAGTTTTTTCTCCGACGATCCCGAAGTACACTTCCTAATCATCGGAGACGGCGACTTACGACAGGATTATCAGGCTAAATATAGCTATTTGGACAATCTAACGTTCGCCCCGAAAGTTGAAAAATCGATGGTGCAATCCGTTTTGTCAAAATGCGATTTGTTATACTTCTCTGTCCACCTTTCAGCAATTTGGAATTTTGGCCAATCCTTGAACAAGGTTATTGACTATATGCTTTCCGGAAAACCTGTAGTTGCTTCGTATAGTGGTTTTCCTTCTATGATAAACGAAGCTGGCTGCGGCACTTTTGTTGAGGCAGGGGATGTTAACGCATTAAAGAGTCAAATATTACGCATTAAAAATTTGTCTTCCGCAGAGAGACAAAAGATGGGGGAGAATGGTCGCAGATGGATTTTGGATAATCGAAATTATCAGATACTGGCCAAGCAATATTTGGACATATTATTCCCTGAGTCTTGAGGGTCATCAATTGATATTAAAACGCATTTTTGACGTTACCATATCGCTCTTGGCTTTGATTGTTTTGTCTCCAATTTTGGCCTTCATCTTTTTACAAGTGCGTCGCAAGATCGGGCATCCGGCTTTATTTCAACAAATCAGGCCTGGCCTCCACGGCAAACCTTTTAAAATGATAAAATTTCGGACAATGTCTGAAGGACGCGATGCTAAAGGTCAGTTACTCCCTGACAGTGATCGCTTAACCGATTTCGGGAAAGCACTGAGAGCGACAAGTATCGACGAATTGCCAGAGCTCTGGAATGTGCTACGGGGAGATATGAGCCTTGTCGGCCCTCGTCCGCTACTTATGGAGTATCTTCCGCTTTATAACGAAGTACAAAGTAGGCGACATGAGTTACGGCCCGGACTTACTGGTTGGGCACAGGTCAATGGTCGCAATGCGCTTTCTTGGGAAGAGAAGTTCGATCTTGATGTGTGGTACGTTGATAATCGCTCATTTCGGCTTGATATGAAGATATTACTGCTCACCATAAAAAAGGTACTTAAGCGTAGTGATATCAATGCCGAGGGCACTGCGACCATGCCACGCTTTACGGGTAGTGATAAATGCAACGACTAGCAATTCTAGGCGCAAGCGGACACGGTAAGGTGGTCGCAGATACTGCGATGCAAGCCGGTTGGGACACAATATCCTTTTTCGATGATTGCTGGCCAAATAATTGCACTGGTAAAGACAACTCTATTGCAGGCAACACTGACTTTTTGATTGAGCAAGGTGGAAATTACGATGGCATTATTGTCGCGATAGGTAATAACCGAGTTCGGTTAGAAAAAATTCGAAAGATATCCGAAGCTGGATTATCTATAGCCAGTTTATGTCATCCCTTTTCCTATATATCAAGTGATGTGGAAATCAGGGAAGGGACAGTCATATTCGCAGGGGCGGTCGTGCAACCCGGGACAATTTTGGGCAGTGCTTCTATCGTCAACACAGGTGCAACTATCGACCACGACTGCACTTTATCAGCAGGATCCCATATTTGCCCTGGCGCGCATTTGGCTGGCGGGGTGTCTATTGGCGAATGCTCTTGGCTAGGCATCGGTGCTTCCGTTAACCAAAACATTTCTATTGGTTCTGATGTTGTGATTGGGGCTGGCGCAGTGGTAGTAAACGATGTGCCAAACAACTCCAAAATGGTTGGAGTTCCTGCCCGCGCCATTCAAAAGGGTTGATGATCAATTGTTAAACACTCCTTTCTCTCCATGGCCTAGTTTTTCAGACGAAGAAGCGGACGCAGTCCGTGACGTCGTTGTATCAAATCGAGTGAACTATTGGACCGGAACCGAATGCCGATCATTCGAGAAGGAATTTGCAACATGGTCACAAACAAATTATGCAATCGCCGTTTCAAATGGAACAGTGGCTCTTGATCTTGCCCTTAAAGCAATCGGCATTTCTGCCGGCGACGAAGTTATCGTGACACCAAGAACTTTTATTGCGTCGGTATCTTGCGTAGTAAATCTTGGAGCCAAGCCAATTTTCGCGGATGTAGACCTCGATTCTGGAAACATTACAGCACAATCTATCGATGCGGTTTTTAGCCCGAGAACTAAAGCTGTTATATGCGTTCACCTGGCCGGTTGGCCTTGCGATATGGACCCGATAATGGAGTTGGCCTGGGAGCGAGGTATCAAAGTCATTGAAGATTGCGCTCAAGCTCATGGAGCATCGTACAGAGGGCGAAGTGTCGGTAGTATTGGCGACATCGCTGCTTGGAGCTTCTGCCAAGATAAAATCATGTCTACCGGTGGAGAGGGTGGCATGGTTACGACAAATGATGAGGCTGCATGGAGAACGATGTGGGCTTACAAAGATCACGGAAAGTCTTTTAAAGCTGTTTATGAAACACAGCACCCCGAAGGCTTTCGCTGGTTACATGAGAGCTTCGGTACAAATTGGCGAATGACCGAAATGCAGGCAGCTATCGGGCGAATTCAACTTCGGAAAATGAAAGAATGGTCAATAAGAAGGCAAGAGAATGCTAACATTCTACTCAAAGCCCTAGAACCATTTTCCCATGACGCAGGCCCGCTTCGCATTCCACATATAAAAAATGCTGAAAGGGGTTTGCTCCAGCCACCTGCAACGACACATGCAAACTACAAATTTTACGCGTATGTTCGTCCTGATAGCCTGAAGCCGGATTGGAACCGTGACCGAATTATTGCGGAGATCACAAGTCGTGGTGTTCCTTGCTATCAAGGAACGTGCTCGGAAGTTTATCTTGAGAAAGCGTTTGAAAGCACAACCTTCAGGCCTACTACTCCTCTACCCCACGCACGTGAGTTGGGCGAGACGTCTATTATGCTTCTGATACACCCAACCTTAACCAGTTTGGAGATGGAAAAAACGGTCCAGGTAACAACAAAAGTTCTAAGGCTAGCCGCACAAAACCATGTGCCTATTGAGTGAACCTCTTAAAGCCTTATTCACAAATTGATAGCGTTCTTAAAAACCCTCAAAGTCTCATCACTCACATGATGCTCGATACCCTCCGCATCAAACTCGGCTACTTCCGGATCGACACCAATAGAGACGAGGAAGTTATAGACGATCTGGTGGCGTTCGCGACATTTTTTGGCGAGGGTTTCGCCTTTTTCTGTCAGGAAGATCGAGCGGTAAGGGCGTGAGGTGACGTAGCCGTCGCGTTCCAGGCGCTTGATGGTGTTATTCACCGTGGCTGCCGTTACGCCAAAGCGCTCAGCCAGGGCGACTGAGCGCGCCTCGCCCTCTTCGGCGATCAGATCGCCGATCATTTCCACGTAGTCTTCCGTCACCTCGCGGGCGTGCGCGTCGCGGAGGCGCGCAAAAACTTCGGCCTTGTTGTGACGCGGGTTAAGCTGGGTGTCGTCGCCCATTAAACTCTCCAATCCAGACTCCTGAAACCTTCATAACAAGTAAGTTGGCAAATAGCAATTTAGCCTTGACTAACTTTAAAAGTCCGCACATAAATAGGGGACATTTACCAGAGTAATTCCAATTAGCTTTCGGATGCCCTGATGTCGTTTTTCCCCACTGCCCGACACGTCGCTCGTTATCTTGCTGCACTTGCCATTGCGCTGTTTGTTGCCGCGGGCGCTGCCCATGCGAAGCCGCTGAATGTGGTTGCGACCACATCAATGATTGCCGATGCCGCGCGTCAGGTCGCTGGTGATCGGGCGGAGGTCACAGCACTCATGGGCCCGGGTGTGGATCCGCATTCCTATCGCCAGACGCGAAGCGATATTGCCGCGCTGGCGCGTGCCGATCTGGTTTTGTGGCATGGCCTTTATCTTGAGGCGCAGCTTGAAGAGTTCTTCCTCGATCTTGGCAAACGCCGCAACGTGGTTGCCGTTGGCGAAGCCGTGGCACGCGAGAAGCTTCTGAGCCATGCCGATTATGAAGGCCGGTTTGACCCCCATGTCTGGATGGATCCGAAACTTTGGGAAACCGTGGTTTATGCCGTGCGCGATGCCCTGATCAAAACCGATCCCGATGGCGAGGCAACCTATAACGCCAATGCCGATGCCCATGTGGCCGAGATCGAAAAACTGGTCGACTACATGACATCCGTCACCGCCACCGTGCCAAAGCAAAGCCGGGTGCTGTTGACCGCCCATGACGCGTTTAGCTATTTCGGGCGTGGCTATGATTTCGATGTGCTGGGCATTCAGGGCATCTCAACAGAATCCGAGGCCGGCCTTCGCAGGGTCGAGCAACTGGTCGACACCATTGTCGAGCGCAAGATCTCAGCCGTCTTTGTCGAAAGCTCCGTGCCGGAACGCAATGTGCGTGCCCTGATCGAAGGGGCTTCTGCCCGTGGCCAGGACGTTACAATTGGTGGTACGCTTTATTCCGATGCGATGGGTGAACCGGGCACCTATGAAGGGACCTATATCGGCATGATTGATCACAATGCGACACTGATCACCCGTGCCCTTGGCGGCGATGCCCCCGAAGGCGGTTTTCAGGGCAAGCTTGCGGTCGGATCATAACCGCTTCACATATTAGTCCAGATGGCATGAAGCAAAACGAAGCAGGATACACACCATGAGCAGCGCCAAACTGGTTGCAGAATCAGGCAAGATATTGGACGTCGCATCCAAGGACGCACCCCTGACCGTGCGCGGCCTTACGGTGTCCTATGGCAATAAGCCGGCTGTGTTTTCCGTTGATGCATCGATCCCGGCGGGCTCCATGACCGCGATCATCGGCCCGAATGGTGCCGGCAAGTCGACCTTCCTCAAAGGTGCACTTGGTGTGGTCCCGCGTCTTTCCGGCGAAGTGCGCATTTTTGGCAAACTGTTTGAAGATGCCCGTGATCGCGTCGCTTACGTTCCGCAACGCGCCAGTGTCGATTGGGATTTCCCGGCGCGCGTCATCGACGTTGTCCTCATGGGACTTTATGGATCGGTCGGGCTGTTTCGCCTGTGGCGCGCGCGCCATCGTGAACAAGCAATGGAATGCCTGAAACGCGTTGGCATGGCCGATTTCGCCGACCGCCAGATCGGCCAACTTTCCGGCGGACAGCAGCAACGTGTATTTCTGGCGCGGGCCCTAGCACAGAATGCCGAGTTCTATTTGCTCGATGAGCCGTTTGCCGGCGTCGATGCCGCGACCGAACGCGCGATTGTTTCGGTGCTGAAGGAACTTAAATCCGAAGGCCGCACAGTCGTCTGCGTGCATCATGATCTTTCGACCGTGGCCGAGTATTTTGACCGGGTTCTTCTGATCAATGTCCGGCGCATTGCCGAAGGCCCGGTCGAGACGACATTCACCGCCGAGAACCTTCAGGAAACCTACGGCGGTCGCCTTGCCGCCACCCATATCGATGAATTGCATCTGGCGTAACGCACATGGGATTTGGTGATTATTTCATAAGCGCCCTTTTCCTGCAGGCTGGCTATAACAGCGCGCTTGTTGCAATCGGCGCGAGCTTGCTTGGCCTGTCGGCCGGCAGTGCCGGGGCGTTTATTTTCCTGCGCAAGCGCGCCTTGGTTTCCGATGCGATTAGTCACGCCACCCTGCCCGGTGTCGGGCTTGCATTCATTATCATGGTGGCGTTTGGCAGTGACGGGCGCTGGTTGCCGGGACTTATTCTGGGATCGGCAATTTCATCGGCCATCGGGCTTTTGATGGTCGAATGGATCACGCGCAAAACCCGCCTGACCGAAGATGCCGCGATCGGTGCCGTGCTGTCGGTATTTTTCGGCTTTGGCATCGTTCTGTTGACCGTGATCCAGACCATGTCATCGGGCCGTCAGGCCGGGCTTGAAAACTTCCTGCTGGGTTCCACCGCAGGCATGCTGATTTCAGAAGCCACCACCATCGCCGTTGCCGGGGCCATGGCGGCAGGGTTTGTTTTCCTGCTGCGTCGTCCGATGACGCTGGTGGCATTTGATCCGGAATATGCCGCGACCACCGGGGTTAATGTGCGTAATATCGACCTGGCCATGATGGGGCTCGCCCTGATTGTCACGGTGATCGGGCTTAAGATCGTTGGCCTTATCCTGATTGTCGCGCTTTTGATCATTCCGCCAGTGGCGGCGCGCTTCTGGACCAACCAAGTTGGCAAGATGATCGGCATTGCCGCCGTCATTGGTGGCCTTTCGGGCTATGTCGGGGCGGTATTATCGGCCGCGCACGCAGCACTTCCGACCGGACCGATCATTGTTCTGGTGGCCTTTGGGTTCTTTATGATCTCAGCCCTGTTTTCGCCGTTGCGTGGCGGGCTGGCATCGGCCCTGCGTCATCAACGGTTTCAGCGCCGGGTGCATCGTCGGCAAGGCTTGCTGTCACTCGCGCGCCGAGAACCGATATATGACGGACTGACCATTCGCATCCTGCGCCGTGCCGGGATGATCCGCGCAGACGGCGTTGCCACCGCACGCGGCCGGATTGCCGCCGAAAAGGCCGCCCATGACGAGGCCCGCTGGGCAATGGCGCGGCGGATGCTGCCCGATGATTCCGCCATTGAACGCTATGACGGGCTGACCCCGATTGAACGGATGATGACGCCCGACCAGATCGCCGAGATTGATCGCATGATCCAGAACGCGCAAACCAGCCAGGGAGCAAAGGCATGATCGATGATCTGATCACTGCTCTTGGTGCGGAGTTTGTGCAGCTGAGCCTTACACCGATTGTGATTGGCACGCTGGCCGCCATTGCCTGTGCGCTTCCGGGTAATTTCCTGTTGCTGCGTCGCCAGGCCCTGATTGGTGATGCGATCAGTCATGTTGTCCTGCCCGGTATTGTTGCAGCCTTTCTGGTGACCGGGACCATCACCGCCGTTCCGATGATGGTGGGTGCGGGTGCGGCTGCGATCATTGCCGTGGTGATGATCGAAATCGTCAAGCGCCTCGGGCGGGTTGAACCGGGGGCGGCGATGGGGCTGGTTTTCACCACGCTCTTTGCCGCCGGTGTTTTATTCCTTGAAATTACCGACACCAGTTCGGTCCATATCGATGTGCAGCATGCGTTGCTCGGCAATCTGGAAAGCCTGATCTGGTTTGATGCCGAAGGCTGGGGATCGCTTTTGGATCCGGCTGCCCTTGCGACCCTGCCACCGCAATTGCCGCGTCTGGCGGTTGTTCTGGTTGGGATTGTCCTGTTTATTTTCCTGTTCTGGAAAGAACTGAAAATCTCGACCTTTGACGCCGCCTTTGCAGGGGCGATTGGTATTCGCACCCGCGTCCTTGGCTTTGCGCTGGTGGTGGCAACGGCCGTTGCCGCCGTTGCCGCCTTTGATGCGGTTGGGTCGATTATTGTGATTGCGATGTTTGTCTGCCCGCCAGCCAGCGCGCGCCTAATGACCAATCAGTTGGCCCGTCAAGTCGGCTGGTCGGTTGTGTTTGCCACCATCTCAGCCGTTCTGGGCTATGTCTTGGCGGGGTATGGTCCAGGCTGGTTCGGATCGCGCTATGCGGTCAGTGCCGCGGGCATGATCGCCACGGTTTCAGGTGTGATCCTTATTCTGGCCTGCCTGTTTGGCCCGCAACGCAAACGCGTTGGCCAGCAGGCTGAAGCCTGACAGTTTCCGAACACGCAGCTGCCTTCAACAGGTATTCGCGGTGAGCCGGGATTTAACGCCCGGTCTTGCGCCAGAATGTCATCCCGACACAGCGATCACGATCAAGGCCACATTCCTTGCGCCAATAGGTATGGATCGGTTTGTAGTCCGCCTGCTCCACCCCGGCCCAGCAATAGAAGCGATCATGCGCGTCGGGAATTTCCACAGATCGAATGGCGTCCTGAAGCAGGCTGCGCTCGACAGGGTGCTGATCATCGCGAAACAGCCATTGAACCTTTATCTGACTGTCGGTAGGCACCGCGATAACGTCTGATCTGTTTGCGACTTCAATAATCGCGTGGCCGGTTACATGGCCCGGCATTTCGTCCAGATAACGGCCAATCGCCGGCAAGGCGGTTTCATCGCCGGCCAACAGAACCCAGTCGGCCTCGGGCAATGCGGATCCCAAGGGGCCGGTCATCGCCACGACATCCCCGGGGCTTGCATGCATGGCAAAGGCCGAGCCAGGGCCATTATCGCCATGCATGACAAAGTCGACATCGATCCAGCCGGCCTTGGCATTGATTGCACGGATCGTATAGACGCGTTGTTCGATGGTGTTTTTACCACTTGGCCAGACGGGCATGCCGTTATCGGCAAGGGTCGGCCATTGCAGGTTTTTCTGACCACGCGGCGGGATCAGAAGCCGGACATGGATGCTGCCCGTGTCATAGGCATCAAGATCGCTGGCATGAAGGCGCAAGCGTCGCATATGCGGTGAAAGGTCGGTGATCTCCCCCACTGTCAGTTCGCAGAAATTCGGCAGCTTGCCGTTGCTTTTGCCCGCCCCCGTCCAGCGGCAGTCAAGATCAGCACCGGGTGCAGCCCCCTGCAGGATCGAAATAATCGCCGACTTCATCTGGATGACATCGACCTCGGTCTTTGCACCGACTTCGACCTCAAGAGCGGTTTCCGTGCTGCTGAGCTGAATATGGCCAATGGAAACCGATATCCGCGTTTGATCCCCATCTCCTGTCACATCGCAATCATGTTCACGATAGAACGCGGCGGCCTGTTTGATCAGGGTCGCACTGTCTGGAAGTGCGATACGCGTTTTGGCCGTCAGAAGCGATGTGGACATGGGGCTCTCGGATAAAGGGGGCGCGGACAAGATGTATTTGTCTATAATAATAACAATGATAGGCATTCTCAATAAAAATTATCATTGATTTTAGCGGTGCGTGATAGATGTTTGGCACATGCGTTTGCCCTGTCAGTGGCGGCAAGTGCGACCTTGATCTGTTTATTGGAAGTCTGAACAAAGCGATGCCTGACAAAATCCGCCGTCTGAAATCATTCGAGTTTCCCCTTGCCGTTGAATGGGCCGCCAAAGAGGGCTGGAACCCCGGCCTTGCCGATGCAGAGGTGTTTTTCAACACCGACCCGGAAGGGTTCTGGGGCGCGTTTGACAAACAGGGACTGGCGGCGGTGATTTCAGCAGTCCAGTACAGCTCGGACTTTGGCTTTGTCGGATTTTACATCTGCCGCCCGGATCGTCGCGGGTCGGGTCTTGGCTATCGCCTGTGGCAGGCGGTGCTTGACGGTAGCGTTCCCAAAACCATCGGTCTTGATGGCGTTGTCGATCAGCAGGACAATTACCGCAAATCGGGTTTTGAGTTTGCCCACCGCAACATTCGGTATGGCGGTGTGGTTACGGCCAGTGGCGAAACGCCAGATGATCTGTTCACACTTGCGGTCGATGACATTGCCATTGTCGATGCGTTCGAGCAGACCTGTAACCTGTTCGCGGAAAGCCGGATTGAGTTCCTGCGTGGCTGGATTGGCAACGACAAACACAAAGCCCTTGCCCTTAACGGCCCGATGGGGCTTCGCGCATATGGCGTGATCCGTCCGTGCCTTGAAGGACACAAGATCGGACCGCTTTTCGCCCCGAATGCCAAGGATGCCGAAATCCTGTTTGGCGCCCTTTTACAGAGCCGGGATGATCAGGGTGGCAAGGTCTATCTCGATGTGCCTGAACCCAATCAGGCGGCAATTGATCTGGCGACGGCCCATGGCATGGTGGCGGAGTTCGAGACGGCACGCATGTATAAGGGGCCAGCACCGAAGCTTGATCTTGGTATGACTTTCGGGATTTCGTCGTTCGAACTGGGCTAGTTTGAGCCAAATTTTTCGGCAAGTTTTACCGGTAAGTCCTTGCAAACATCAGAAAATGTCAGAATTCCGGTCCTGTTTGGGACTGTTTGCTTGGTGTAAAACCAAAGAGCCCCGCCACAGGAATAGAATTCACTTATTCTTAGGGCGGGGTTGAGTGCTGTTCGAAAGTCTGGCAACAAACATTTAACGCCATAAGTATATGCCTTTCTAAACCAAGGCATTAACTTCATCGCCGAACGGCGATGATTATCGGCGGCATTTGGTCATTGTCGGCAAGAAGTTGCTGCAAGCATATGGAAAACCAGTAACACAGTCCCAATTTCAGGAGTGTAGTCCGCGTTTCATTTCCATCTGGCAGCCTTTCAAGCAGACGATTTTCATCTGTGTGTCTGTCAGACCACTGATTAGTGTACGACCCGCCACGTGTCGCCTGCCCCGCTTGGTACCGATGCGTTTGACGAACTTGTTTTAAGGCCGGATTTTAAAACCGACATGGATATAGCGACACTTATTGGAATTATCGCCGGGATGGGCGTTATTTTTGGCGCCATCTTGATGGGTGGCAGCCTTGATTCCTTTGTCGACCTTCCATCTGTCATGGTGGTGTTTGGCGGAACCGCAGCCGCCACCCTGATCAAATTCCCGATGCGCGATGTCGTCAAGTCGCTCAAGATCGGCATCGGCATTGCATTCAAGAACCCCAAGGAAGATCCACTTTCGATCTATGAAAAGGCGATCGAACTTGCCGGCATCGTCCGCAAGAACGGCCTTCTGGGACTTGAAAGTGTTGAAGTCGAAAATGAAATCATGGCGCGCGGTATCCGCATGTGCGTGGATGGTCATAGCGGCGAGGTCATCCGCAGTTCGATTTCAAGCGAGGTGGAAAAATCCATCCAGAATGACGAGCTTGGCGAACTGATGTTCCGCGGTATCGGTGACACTGCACCGGCATTTGGCATGATCGGGACACTGGTTGGTCTGGTGCAGATGCTAGCCAACCTCTCAGACCCGGATGCCATCGGCCCGGCCATGGCAATTGCCATGCTGACCACGTTTTATGGCGCGGTTCTGGCCAACCTGATCGCGCTTCCGGTTGCCGACAAACTGGCCCTTAAGGTTGATCGTTTGAAAAACACCAAACAGCTGATCATTGAATCGGTGGTGCAGATCCAGGCCAGCCAGAGCCCGATGGTGATGAAGGAAATCCTCGGTCCCTATCTTCCGGGTGGCATTCCGGCCGATCCTGAAGACGGCGGAGCATGATCATGATGGCAGCGCGCATTCAGGCAGCAGACTGGGCATAGGCGATGGCAAAGAAACCAGCAGCAGGCGCACCGGCTTGGATGGCGACATTCGCCGATCTGATGTCGTTGCTGCTTGTCCTGTTTGTGCTGTTGCTGACTTTCGCCGAGATGGACGTCATCCGCTACAAACAGATTGCCGGTTCGGTCAAGGCGGCCTTTGGTTTTTCCCAACAAGATCAACTTGCCGGGGTGATCGAGCTTGATGGCTCCATCGTTGGTAAATCGCTTAAGGCGCCAACACCCGATACCCCGCGCGTGGTATCGGAAATCCCGCGGGCTGAGACCCCGGAAGTTGAAAGCAACGAAACCGACAGCAAGGAAGAAAAGGCCGAGGCGCTTGAAGAAACGCTTGGCAAGGTTCTCGATAACATGGGCCTGGCTGATAAGATCGGGCTCGAGCGTATCGACGGCGAAGTTGTCATGCGTTTTCCCAACGAACTGGCCTTTCCCTCCGGCTCGTCGGGCATGACCGAAGAATTTGCCGCCATCCTCAATCGCGTGGCACCAGTGATTAATCAGACAGACGGCGAAATTTTTGTTGCCGGGCACACAGACAACGTTCCTGTTTCGGCGTCGTCTCCCTATATATCGAACTGGGACCTGTCGGCGGCACGTGCGACGTCGGTTCTGCACTTTCTGATCGATCAGAATGGCACGGATCCAAGCCGCATGGTCATTCAGGGATATGGCGACAGTCGACCACTGGCGACCAACGATACCCCCGAGGGGCGGGCGACCAATCGTCGGGTCGAAATAACCATTGAAATGGTCGAGACCAATTTCGACGCCAACAGTGCATCAGAAGGCGGCGAATTCAGAGCCCCGTCAAACGGTGGAGAAGACTTTGATGAGGGTGCAAATCCGGGAACCGGCGATGCCACCAGAAATCCACACTCTGAAGCACGGCGTACTTTCAGCATTCCGTCAGACAGCCCCTGACAGAAGTCTGCCAACGGGACCCGATCCAAAAAACGCGTGAGCAAAGGGAACACCGCCCATCATGGCGAGCCATGCCAACAAGAAAAAGACAATCCTGTATGCGGATTACAGCGAACGGAACATCAGTGCCGCGCGGGCAGCCGTTGAGCATTTTGGCTTTGGCAAATTCGTTGAGTGTTACGACCGCGAACGCACGCTCGAACTGATTGCCGAGCTTAAACCGGATCTGGTTCTGATCGGTCTTTATCTTGATGGCATCCGCGGTATTTCGACCATTCGCGCCATTCGTGACGCCGCCACGAGTGGAAATCCCCATGGCGGTATCGTCCCGATCCTGCTTGGCGCGCCAAAGCTTGATCGCCGCGGCATGCGCGATGCGGTCGACGCCGGGATCGAAGGCGTTTTTCGTCAGCCGATTGATCCAGAACGCCTGACCAAGATCATTGAGACGGTCCTGAAAAAACCACGCCGGTTCGTGCTGGAAGAAAACTATTTTGGCCCGGCACGGCCACAGGACCTTGCCAAAATGGCGGCTTCAAGTGCCACCAGCGCGAGCGCAAAGCCAAAAAATCCATCGGCAGCAGTCCCCGAAAGCACCGAGACTTCCGAAACACCGGAAAACGATGGTGCCGGACCGAAAACGCAAACAAAGCCCGCCAAACCGTCGCCTGCCATTGGTATGACGACAAATCTGGACATCGCCGATAGCCGACCACGCCTGAACGGGGCCGGTCAGACATTTGGTGATGGCGAGCTTGTTGGTGTTCCCAGTACGCGTGACAAACGCACGCGTGCACAGAACCTAGAGGCCCTGCAATCTGCCAAAGAGGTCCTGCCTGCCGCCGTTGCCAGTGACGAAACCAAGCCGTCCGATGCCGCTGATGAACCGATTGAGGCCGAGGATGACACCACAGCAGAAGACGAGGAACTCGTCGAGATTGACCTGCACGCGGCGTTGATCAGTCACAAGCTTTGGGTGGATACCGGCGGGCGCGAGGGGTCGGTGATGTCCATCGAACATGCCGACCTGCGTGAGGCCGAGCTGGAAGGCATTGATCTCAGCCGGTGTGGATTGCCATTTGCCAGTTTCCATCGTGCCAATTGCAAGGATGCGGTATTGCGCCGGTGCAACCTGGTTGCCGCTGATTTTGGTGAAAGCAATCTTGATAATGCCAACCTGGCCGCAAGCCGACTTTCAGGCGCACGGTTTAGCAAGGCGATGATGCGTAACACGGTATTTTTGGGATCGGACCTGTCGAATGCCAATTTCCGGGGTCTCAAGATGGTCAATTGTGATCTGAGCGGTACCAATCTGGCCGGAACGGATTTCCGCGATGCGGATCTGAGTGGCACGCGCGGCCTGTTTGCCGAGCAGATCCAGCGGGCGCGCGTCAACGCCAATACCCGCCTGCCCCACGATCTGAAACTGCGCGATTAGTCGAGATCACAGACCATATGCAGGCTGGGAAAACGGAAGTCTGGCGCAAAAGGCGCTTCGAAATCACCAATCACCCGAAAGCCAAGTGATTCATAAAACCGTCTGGCCGTCAGAGTGGAATAGCATTCAAAGCGCGTGACATTTTCAGATGCCTTGGCGTCAAGTACGCAGCGATCAAACAGCATACTGGCAATGCCCTTGCGCGCGTGATCGGGATCGACGGCGAAATGCCGGACATGGGCCAGCCCCGGTTGGACATCACCCTCCCGGCTTCCGGGCCGAACCGCCGTCCAGCCGCCTGCGCCAACAATGTCACCTGCCTCTGTCCTGGCGATGTAATAGGTGCCCGAACTTAATAACTCGGGCTTTGCAAAGGTGAGATACGGCATGGCGCGTTCAAGCATTTCCGGCGCATAGTCATGGGCCAGAAATGTCGCATAAGACCGCGCAAACAAGGCACGGACTGCCGGGGCATCGTCAAGGGTCGCTATATGAAGCGTGATCGCCGCCATTTGCTTTCCTACCTGCGGCCAAACATCTTTTCGATGTCGTTAAGCTTGAGCTCGACATAGGTCGGGCGGCCATGGTTGCACTGGCCTGAATGCGGGGTGGCTTCCATCTGGCGCAAAAGGGCGTTCATTTCATCGGCATTAAGCTTGCGCCCGGAGCGCACTGAACCATGGCACGCCATGGTCGCGCAGACATACATCAGCCGGTCTTTTAGCGCCATGCCCTGGCCCAGTTCGGCAATTTCATCGGCCATGTCGCGCACCAGTGCGCTGACATCAACCTTGCCCAGCATGGCCGGCACTTCGCGGACAACAATCGCACCGGGACCAAACGGTTCGATCACCAGACCCAGTTCGGCAAACTCGTCTGCCCGGTCGGCAATGCGATCAGCGGACGCTTCGTCGAGTTCGACGACTTCGGGCAGCAACAGCCCTTGTCGCTTCACGCCGCTTTCGGCCAGATCAGCCTTCATGCGTTCATAGACAATGCGTTCATGGGCGGCATGCTGATCGACAATCACCAGACCATCGCGGGTCTGGGCAATGATGTAATTGGCATGCACCTGCCCGCGGGCCGCCCCCAGCGGATGATCAACAAACTTGCCTTCATCGGCGATATTATCAATGCGCGCAGACGGTGCGGCGGCATCATAGCCACCCGAAAGGGCTGCTGCCGCGGCCGCAGCAAAACCGCCCTCGCCACCTGCAATGTTAGCGCTACCACCCGATCCGCCAAACTCGCGCCCGCGATCAAACAGGCCGCCATAGTTTCCTTGGCTTTCCATCGGTGCCTGGGCGGCGTAATTGCGTTCAATAGCAGCGTGGCCGGGCACGTTTGGCTGATAATGTCCGATGTTAAATCCGCTGCCGCCGCCGCTTCGTGCGCCACCGCCATACGGAAGTGAGGGTCCCTCACCTTCGCGGCGGACCGCCCCCAAGGCCATGTCGGCCACCGTGGTCGAGGCACGATGCCCGGCCCCGGCCAAGGCATGTTTAAGTGCGCCGACAATCAGCCCACGCACCATGCCCGGATCACGGAACCGGACCTCGGTCTTGCCGGGATGGACGTTAACGTCGACATCACGCGGGGAAAGTTCAAAGAAAAGTGCTAATAACGGGTGGCGATCGCGCGCCAGGAAATCCTGATAGGCGCCGCGCACGGCCCCTTGCAACAGCCGGTCCTTGACCGGGCGGCCATTAACAAACATGAACTGCATCTGCGCATTGCCACGGTTGAGTGTCGGCACTCCGGCATAACCGGTCAGGCGGATGCCTTCACGCTCCGCCTCAATCTGAAGGGCGTTGTCCTGAAATTCGCGGCCCATGACAGCCCCCAGCCGTTTCAGACGGGCATCAAACAGATCGCCTTCGCAGGCCGGGTAATTCAGGATCGTTTTGTTGTTATCACCGCTCAGCGTAAAGCCGACATCCGGGCGCGCCATGGCCAGACGGTCCATGATCTCGCGCGCATACATTTGTTCGGTTCGCGCGGTTTTAAGGAATTTCAGACGGGCTGGCGTGGCATAGAAAAGATCACGCACCTCGACCCGCGTGCCATAGGGATGGGCGGCCGGTTCCGGTGCGCCCTTGGCCCCGCCTTCAACCGCCAACGTCCAGGCATTTTCAGAGCCGCGTACCCGGCTGGTCAGGCGCATGCGCGACACCGACCCGATGGATGGCAAGGCCTCGCCGCGAAAGCCCATGAAGCCGATATTGAAAAGATCATCATCGGGCAGCTTGGATGTGGCGTGGCGTTCGACGGCCAGTGCCAGTTCGTCCGGCGTCATGCCCTTGCCATCGTCAGTGACAGACAGCAACGTCCGGCCGCCGTCGCGCAGATTGACATCCACCTTGGTCGCCCCGGCATCCAACGCGTTTTCCACCAGTTCCTTAAGCGCAGCCGCAGGACGTTCGACCACCTCACCGGCGGCAATCTGGTTGATCAGGTTCTGTGGCAGGACGCGCAGGGTCATGAAGGCGGTGCTCGTGATGTTTATCTTGGTTGTGATGAACCTATCAAAGCACAAAGCGCGGCGAAATCCCTTTCACCGCGCTTTGTAACTTTTCCGATGTGGTTCTGCGATCAGAAGGCCAGATCACCTTCCGGCTTGCCAACCACGGTCACCGTGACATTGGCCGGGTCCATCAGACTTGCTGCCACCCGGTTAACGTCATCAAGCGTGACGGCATTGACCATGTCATTGCGGCGATCCAGGAAGTCCATGCCAAGCTCTTCCTTTTGCATCCCGACCAGCATGCCCGACAGGTTGCCAAGGCTTGTGAAGCGCAGCGGGAAGGCCCCGGTGAGGTAGGCCTTGGCATTATCGAGTTCTTCCTGATCAATGCCGTCCTGCTTCATCTTGCTCCATTCCGTGCTGATCAAAGACAGGCTTTGACCAATCGCGTCATTGCGCGTGGCAACCCCGCCCATCATCATGTCGGCATGATCAAGATTGGCGAGGTAGCTGTAAACGCCATAAGCCAATCCACGCTTTTCACGGACTTCCTCGGTCAGGCGGGAGGAGAAGCCGCCACCGCCAAGAATGTAGTTCATCACATAGGCGGCATAGAAATCCGGGTCCTTGCGCTTAATGCCTTTCTGGCCCCAGATCGCCTGACTTTGCGGGATGTCCTGTTCGATCACTTCGATATCACCGAAAGTC
Organism: Thalassospira sp. CA1; assembly: GCF_059052855.1. Classification (NCBI taxonomy): domain Bacteria; kingdom Pseudomonadati; phylum Pseudomonadota; class Alphaproteobacteria; order Rhodospirillales; family Thalassospiraceae; genus Thalassospira; species Thalassospira sp. CA1. Next base: position 860,140 of record NZ_JBZCIA010000001.1, on the reverse strand, counting down.
GGCGTAACGTCGGCGACCTTGGGCAGATCGCTTTTGTCGGGCAGTGCGCCAAAGGCCTCATCAAGCAGCGGACCAAGTTCCTCTGCCGTGATGTCACCGGCAACACCGACAATCAGATTGTCCTTGGCAAAGGCGCGGCGCACGAAGCCACGAAAGTCATCGGCATTGAGTTCTGCGACCGTTTCAAGCGTGCCCGACACCGGACGGCCATATGGATGGTCGCCAAAGATCGAGGCGAAAAACGTCCGGCTGGCAATATCGCGCGGATCGGTTTCAGCACGTTTGAGGCCCGAGACGATCTGGGCGCGGATGCGTTCAACCGCCTCGTCATCAAAGCGCGGCTCGGACAAGGCCAGACGCAACAGGTCAATCGCGGTATCGCGTTCACGAGTAAGCGTGGTCAGCGATCCCGCGAAATCATCACGCCCGGCATCAAAGGACAAGCTGATGGAACGGTTTTCCATCTCGCCGCGGAAGGTCTGGCTGTCCATGGCGCCTGCACCTTCGTCGATCAGCCCCGACACCATGTTGGCCAAGCCAAGCTTGCCATCAGGATCAGTGGCCGCACCGGCACCGTTAAAGGTGATATCCATGGTCAACAACGGGTTCATATGATCTTCGATCAGCCAGGCACGAATGCCGCCATCTGAAATCACTTCCTGAACTTCAACCGCCTTGGCCTGTGTGGTTAAGCCCAAACCAAGGGCGGAGGCAAAGGCAACACCGGCAATCTGTTTAAACAGCTTGTTCATATCAGTGTACTCCTTCGCCAGACGTGATCGGAAGGGCGGCACCAGCACCCGTTACCGGGCCACCTTCGGGCGGCATCAGCCAGCCGGTGACAGATTTCTTGTCATCAAAGACCCGTTTGGCAGCCTCATTGACCTGATCCACCGTCACGGCCGATATCCGGTCTGGCCAGCTTTCGACCTGATCAACGCTGAGGCCAACCGCAAGCGACTGACCAAGTACACGCGCACCGGCCGATAGCGAATCACGGGCAAAGACCGCACTATCAAGAAGCTTCTGCTTGGCACGGTCGAGTTCGTCCTGCGTAACACCTGCGGACACGACCTTGGCAATCTGAGCTTCGACAGCCTTTTCAAGATCGGCAAGGTCAACATCACCGCGTGGAACCGCATAGACACCAAAACTTGCCAGATCGACCGCGACCGGGTCATAGAAGGTGCCGACGCTTGATGCGATTTCCTGATCAACGACAAGCGCCTTGAAGAAGCGGCTCGTAGTGCCCGATCCGATGATTTCGGAAAGCACATCCAGCGGTGCGGCATCGGCCGCATCGGTGTTATAGGACGGGGCAAGGTAATAGCGCGACCAGGATGCCTGACCGACCTGCGGGTCGCGCATGGTGACTTTGCGTGGGGCGTGCTGAACCGGCTCCTGAACACGGTTGCGGATCATGTCCTTGCCGCGTGGAATGACACCGTAATATTTCTCGGCCATCGGCAGCAGCTCGTCCATGGTGATATCGCCGGCAACGACCAGAATGGCGTTATTGGGCGCATACCAGTCGCGATAGAATGCGAGCGCGTCTTCAGTGGTGAGCTGTTCCATTTCATTGAGCCAGCCAATGATCGAACGGCCATAGGGATGGGCCATATAGAGGGATGCCCTCATCTGTTCGCCCAGAAGCGCACCCGGGCTGGTATCGAGGCGCGAACGGCGTTCCTCAATAATCACATCGCGTTCCGGCAGAACCACATCATCAGAAAGCTTCAGATTGGTCATGCGGTCGGCTTCCATCTTCATCACCAGATCAAGCCTATCCCGTGCGATGTTCTGGAAGTATCCGGTATAGTCCCAACTGGTAAAGGCGTTGTCATTGCCGCCATTGCGCGCAACGATCTTTGAAAAGTCGCCCGGGGCCACCTTATCGGTCCCCTTGAACATCAGATGTTCAAGGAAATGGGCAATGCCCGATACACCTTGGGGCTCGTCGGCCGAGCCGACCTTGTACCAGACCATATGGGTAACGACGGGTGCACGGTGGTTTTCCACCAGCACGACCTGCATACCGTTATCAAGGGTGGCAGTTTGCGGGCTGAAAACAGCCGCCCGTGACAAACCGGGCACAAGGGCAAGAGTCAGTGCGACGAGGGCGAGCACAGCCACAGAGCTGCGCGTCATTGATCGGATTGTTCCAGAAATTCTCATTGTGGCGTCCCATTCCAATTCAGGATGGTTATGCAAACGGTGTGTTTCAATGCAGGACCGGCAGAACGCGGCACTTGCATTCAACAGGCATTTCTTAAGAACCGAATATGACAGAACAAGGGCGCGAAACCATCGCGCCCTTGTCTGAATGCATCAAATTGTCGTGTAGTCGGCGAACCGTCTGGCGAAGCTTAGAAGATGTCTTCCAGCCAGCCTTTCTGTTTGCGTTCGATCACCGGGGTATCGGCACCACCGGCAACATTGTCACCCAATGCCTGCTGATCGCGGATACGCTTGGCTTCGGCGGCCGGATCGACGACAGTGCCGAATTCCGGCTTTTCTTGCCAGAACAGCAGATCGTCGACGACGCCTTCGCTTTCGGAAATGAAGATCGAGGTTTCACGATCCACCGTGTTGCGGATTTCCGGATCGGCATATTGCGCACCGGATGCCGAAAGAAGGGCAACCTGACCCTTGCTTCGCGTGCCTTCGGTGATGTCACGTTTTACAACGTTGGGATCTTCGCCAACCAGAATACGACGCGCCTGATCGGTGGTCGAACCGGTCTGTGGGCGCGGTGCGCCCGGATCAGGAACACGCAGCGTAAAATCAGGCGGCAGGCTGAGCGGGGCGCGCGAAACAACCGCAAACTCGTCGGGCGACTGTTTGTTCAGGCCAAAGGTTTCACGTGTTGATTCACAACCGGAAACGCCAAGCGCAAGTCCGCTCAGCAATGCAATTTTGAAAATATTGGTCGTCAGTTTCCGGGCCATTTGTGCCTCATTACCACTTCAAAACCGGACCATGTTCGCCCGGCCAAAATTCATCTGGTAGATTTTTTACCGCCAAAAAGGGAATCGATCAACAGTAGCGCCGCACCAACCGTGATTGCACTATCGGCAATATTGAATACCGGCCAGTGATAACCCGCAACATGCAGATCAATGAAGTCGGTCACAGCCCCGTGGCGCAGACGATCAACGAGGTTGCCAATCGCGCCGCCAATGATCATTGCCAGGGCAAAGCGCAGCATGGAATCGCGCGTGCGCCACATCCAGATGCCAAAGCCAATGGTGATGGCCGCCGTCACCGCAATCATCACCCAAGGTGCCTGCCCCTGAAACAGGCCAAACGAAACACCCGGGTTCCAGGCCAGAACAAAGTTCATGAACGGCGTCACTTCGATGACGCGAAGCGGGTTCGACAGACCATCAATGGCAAGCGCCTTGGTCCACTGGTCGACACCAAACACGATTGCAATGACGATCAGACCAAACACAAAGGCACGATGTTTCATCAACACTCTTTCTGACTTGCCGGGATGTGCCCTGCCAGCTGGCAGGGCGTTCCCGAACGCCACCGTTACTCGGCGGCAATTCCCATTTCATCAACGGCATCCGCACAGCGGTTGCAAACGGTTTTATGTTCAGCGTGGCTGCCAACTTCCGGCAGGGTCTGCCAGCAACGTTCGCATTTCTCGCCGTCTGCCAATGCCGGCACGACACCAACACCTGCAACATCATCAAGGGTATAGGCACCAGCCGGTGCTTCACCCGTGATCAGTTCGATGTCAGATGTAATGGCGATTTCGGCAAGATTAAGGCCGTTAAGTGCTTCAACATACTCGGCAGCGGCATAAACCTTCGGTGCGGCATCAAGGCTTGCGCCAATGCGTTTTTCCGCACGTTCAAGTTCAAGCGCACCTGTGACAACGCGGCGAAGCTTGCGGATTTTTGCCCATTTGGCGGCAAGTGCATCGTCTTTCCAGCCGTCCGAAACCGTGTTGAAGGTTTCCGAGTGAACCGAGCTTTCGGCACCATAGCGCGCACGCCATGCTTCATCGGCGGTAAAGCACAGAACCGGTGCCAACCAGCGAACAAGGCAATCAAACACGCGATCCATCACGGTACGGGCCGCGCGACGGCGCAGGCTGCTTGGCGCGTCGCAATAAAGCGCGTCCTTGCGGATATCAAGGTAGAACGCCGACATGTCGAGCGCGCAGAAGTTATGCAGCTCGATAAACATGGTGTGGAAGTCGTAATCCGCGGTCGTCTTGCGCACCATGTCGTCAAGGTGGCTCAGACGATGCAGAACCCAACGTTCAAGTTCCGGCAGTTCGTTATCTGCGACCTTTTCGGACTCGGTGAAGCCATCAAGGTTCCCCAGCAGGAAGCGCAGCGTGTTACGCAGACGGCGATAGATGTCAGAATGGCGCTGGATGATTTCATGGCTGATGCGCAGATCATCATGATAGTCCGAGCTGACCACCCAAAGACGCAGGATGTCAGCGCCAAGCTTGTCGATCACATCGTTCGGCGCAATGACGTTGCCAAGCGACTTGGACATTTTGCGGCCTTCGCCATCGAGCACGAAGCCATGGGTCAGAACCGCTTCATACGGCGCACGACCACGGGTACCACATGATTCAAGCAGCGAGCTGTGGAACCAGCCACGATGCTGATCCGAACCTTCGAGATAAAGATCGGCCGGCCATTTCAGGTCCTGACGTTCTTCAAGCACGAAGGCGTGGGTCGAGCCGGAATCAAACCAGACGTCCAGAACGTCGGTGACCTGCTCGAAATCATCGGCCTTGTATTTGTCGCCAAGGAAATACTGCGCATCGCGGGTGAACCATGCGTCGGCCCCTTCTTCGCAGAAGGCTTCGTAAACACGATCGAGAACTCCCTGATCACGCAGCGGCTGACGGGTGCTTTTTTCGATGAACACCGTGATCGGCACACCCCATGCGCGCTGACGCGAAACGCACCAGTCCGGACGGTTGGCGATCATGGAATGCAGACGGTTACGACCGGCTTCCGGCACAAAGCGGGTTTCATCAATCGCCTTAAGCGCCTTTTCACGCAGATCGTTATCCTGCATGGAAATGAACCACTGCGGCGTGGTGCGATAGATCACCGGCGCCTTCGAACGCCAGGAGCACGGATAGGAGTGCTTGAGACGGCCACGCGACAACAGCGCGCCAACTTCGATCAGCTTGGCGATGACAGCTTCGTTCGCACCGGCTTCCTTGCCGTTTTCATCATAGATGCGTTCACCGGCAAACAGCGGCACGGTCTGATAATAGGCACCGTCGCCATCGACCATTTCCGGTACTTCCAGACCGTATTTCAGACCGGTCTGGTAATCGTCCGGGCCGTGGGTCGGTGCAGTATGGACAAAGCCGGTACCGGTATCGGTCGTGACATAATCCGCCGCCAGAAGCGGCACATCAAAGTCATAACCCTGTCCGCGGAACGGATGGGCCGAAAGAGTACCTTCAAGTTCGGACCCCTTGAAGGTGCCGACAACCTTGTGACCGGTCACGCGACCGTTCTTGCACAGGTCTTCGAGAAGATCGGTACAAACCGCCATCTTCTCGCCTACGGTGGCCCAAGCTTCTTCGGCGGTTTCGGTGACTTCGATGACGGAATATTCGATGTCTTCGCCATACGAAATTGCGCGGTTGCCCGGGATGGTCCACGGGGTCGTGGTCCAGATGACGATGGTCGCATCTGTCAGCAGATCAACCTTGGTCTCGGTAACCGGGAAGCGGACATAGATCGTTTTGGATGTATGGTCGTGATATTCGACCTCGGCCTCGGCGAGGGCTGTCTTTTCAACCACCGACCACATGACCGGTTTCGAGCCCATATAGAGCGAACCGTTCATCAGGAACTTGCCAAGTTCACGCGCGATGGAGGCTTCTGCCTTGTAATCCATGGTGACATAGGGGTTATCCCAGTCACCCATCACGCCAAGGCGTTTGAATTCTTCACGCTGAACATCAAGCCATTTCTGGGCGAACTCGCGGCATTCCTTGCGGAATTCGGCAATCGGAACATCGTCCTTGTTCTTGCCCTTGGCACGGTACTGTTCTTCGATCTTCCATTCGATCGGAAGGCCGTGGCAGTCCCAACCCGGAACGTAAACAGCGTTCTTGCCCAGCATCTGCTGGGAACGGGTGATGACGTCTTTCAGGATTTTGTTCAGTGCATGACCAATATGCAGGTGGCCGTTCGCGTAAGGAGGGCCGTCATGCAGGACAAACATTTCACGATCGGCAGAAATACCGCGAATTTTGCCGTAGAGGTCCTCGTTTTTCCACTGCTCGAGCAGGGTCGGCTCCATCTTTGGCAAACCCGCCCGCATCGGGAAGTCGGTCTTGGGCAGGATAACGGTTTTCTTGTATTCGACACTCATCGTGACGGTCCTGTCGTCTTGAACAAATTAAAAGGGCGAACCCCCGGAGATCTCGCGAACGCCAATCTTGCGAAAAGCGCGCGGATCATAGCGGGTTCGTCAACAAATTCAAATCTTGCCGAGAATATCCTTGGCAGCGATCACATCTGCTGCGATCTGGGCCTTCAGGGCATCAAGCCCATCGAACTTCTGTTCCCCACGGATAAAGCCGTGCAGACGCACGCGGACCCGCCGGTCATAGATGTCCTGATCAAAGTCAAAAAGGTGCGCTTCAAGTCCGGCATCGTCATCGCCGCCAAAGCTTGGCCGCACACCTATATTGGCGACTCCGGGCACCCAGCGTTCAACGGTTTTGCCATCTTCTTCGGAAACCAGTCCAAGTTCGACGGCATAGACACCAAATTTCGGGCGCAGATGATTACCCAGTGCGACGTTGGCGGTTGGAAAACCGATCGTCCGGCCACGCGCATCGCCATGGGCTACAATCCCGGCGATTTCCCACGGGCGCCCCAAGAGATGTTTGGCATCTTCCGGGCGGCCTTCACGCAGCGCCTGACGGATCGCGGTCGAGGAATAGACAATACCGTTATCGTGGGTCACAGCGGTTACCGCAGTGATGCCAAAACCGGACTTCTCGCCAATTGCCCGCAGCAGATCAACGTCACCTGCCCGGCCCTTGCCGAAACAGAAATCCCAGCCAACCACGACATGCCTGGCACCAAGGCCGCTGACCAGAACGCGCTCGATGAATTCTTCGGCGGTCATGGCCGCAAAATCACGATTGAATTCGACCTCATAGAACAGGTCGATATCAATGCTGCCGGCCGCGGTTTCGCGGTCCTCGGCCGAGGTCAGGCGAAATGGCGGATCATCGGCACGAAACAGCATGCGCGGATGGGGTTCAAAGGTCAGGATGGCAAGCGGCGCGCCGAGATCGCGGGCAATCGCCCGGGCCTGATCAAGAAGCGTTTGATGCCCCAGATGCAAACCATCGAAATTGCCGATCGCCACAACGGCGCCGCGCGCATCATCGGTCAGGTTCTCAAAAGATCGAAAAACGCGCATTCGCGCCGGTCTCTCTTTGCTGCGTTCCATGCCTGCCGACCTTTTATCGGCAAATCCAGCAGGCAGCTATATAGGGCGCAGGCCCGAAGCGTAAAGACTTTTCCGACAAAAAAGCGCTGCTTTCCCGCCTCAGCCTGCCTTATCCGCGTGAGGGCACCATGACCGTTGCTTCACCGGTGATCACGCAGCGATCCCCGACATAGCAATTGGTTTCGAGAATGGCGCGTTTCTTTTCCGCGATGATTTCACGAACGGTCACCCGTGCCGTAACGGTATCGCCGATACGAACCGGTGCCTTGAATTGCAGGTTTTGCGAAAGATAAATCGTACCCGGCCCCGGCAGGCGCGTACCAAGAACGGTGGAAATAAACCCGGCGGAAAGCATGCCATGGGCAATTCGGCCTTCAAACATCGTGGTTTCGGCGTAATCCTGATTAAGGTGCACCGGATTGGTATCGCCGGTAATACCGGCAAACATCACAATGTCGGTTTCGGTGACTGTCTTGCCATAACTTGCTGACAAGCCGACCTCGAGATCTTCGAGATACAGCCCGTGAAGTCCGTCGCGTTCGTTCATTTCCTTGGAACCCCTTGCCTGTTGCGCGGTCGCTTACACTGCAGATGTCGCGCTTATAATTATTTTGCAATGCAATATTTGTAATTTTATTGCGCATTTTTCAAAATGAGCAATGCCTATTTCGTCGAATGCCGTTGCGAATGGTGCTTGAAATTGTCTGAAACGGGGACATATCAGGGCATGCCCACCTGTGATATCAATGATCTAAGCCCTATAAAAACAAACCTTTGGGAAACGCCCCCGATGAACAACACAATTGCAGACACCTATGAAATTGCCATGGGTCGATGGAGCCGCCGGCTGTCGCGCAGCTTCCTTGATTTTGTTGCCGCACCGTCTTGTGGGGCGTTGGTTGATGTTGGATGTGGCACGGGCAGTCTGACCTTGGCTGCCGCCAACCGGTATCCGGATGCGCGGGTTGTCGGCATTGACCTGATCCCCGATTACCTGACAGACGCCTTGCGCGAAGAAGCTTCAAATATCGAACTTAAAACCGGGGATGCGTTGTCGCTGCCGTTCGAGAACAACAGTTTTGATACTGCCTTCTCGCAGCTGTTGATCAATGATCTGGAAAATCCGGAAAAGGCGGTTGCCGAGATGGTCCGCGTTACCAAACCGAACGGGAAAATAGCGGCGTCTGTTTGGGACCGCGCGGGCGGATTGACGTTTATCCGCCTGTTTCTGGATGCTGCGGCCATTCTGGCCGGGGTTGAAGGCGAAAAACTGCGCGAAGAAGTTTTTGACGTCCCCTATCAGGATGAGGATGACCTTTATGATCTGTGGTCGGATGCGGGATTGGGCGATATTGAAACCGCAACCCTGGCGGTGCGCATGGATTTCATCGATTTCGATGACTATTGGCAATCACTGATGGGGGCACACAGCCTGATCCGCAATTTCTTTAACCGGCAATATGCCGACACGGCCTATGAAATTCAGCAGGCCACACGTCTGGCGTATCTCGGCGGGAAAACCGACGGGCGGCGGTCGCTTGTGGCATCGGCCATGGCGGTTCGCGGCGTGGTGCCAGCGTAATCAGCGACGCCCGAACGGCAGCCACAAAACACCCAGCAAACTTTGGCTGTCCATGTCGCGGAACTCCTTCAGGCCGATCTGCATATCGTGATCATTGACCTTGGTGTGATCGATATAGCTGACAAATATCCGGTCCCAGATGGACAGGATGTTGCCGTAGTTGCTGTTGGTTTCTTTCATCAGACTTGAATGGTGCACCCGGTGCATATCGGGTGTCACGACCACCCGTCGCAAGGCGCGATCAAGGCGTTTGGGCAGATGCACATTGCCATGATTAAACAGGGCAAAGCCGCTTAGCATGCTTTCATAAATCACCACCGCCCATGGATCGGCCCCGATCAGCACAACAAAGGTCGATTTGTAGAGTGCGGATGCGACGATCTCGACCGGATGGAAACGCACGGCGGTGGAGACATCAAATTCTGTATCGCAGTGATGCACCCGGTGAAACCGCCAGAATACCGGCACGATGTGGGTCAGGCGATGCTGCCAATAGATCGCACAATCGAGAACAATGATGGTAACCAGCCCGGACAACAATGCAGGCATGCCCAAAAGGTTATTTATCCCCCAGCCATTGGCCTGCGCCCAGATGGCGGCGGCAATCATCACAGCCCCGACGGTGAAACGTGCAAGCGCGGCACTCAGCAACAACAGACCAAAATTGGTCAGCCAGCGCATGGGGCGACGCACGGCTTCCTTGGGCCGATAGGGGGCCAGGGCCTCCCACAGCGCCATCACCGCCAGAATGACGGCAAAGATGCCCAGCCGAATTAATCCGCTCTGATCCATTTCATCCTGCCTTGTGTGATAAGGGGCGCGTATGCGTCACCTTGAACTGATATCGGATATCGCAATGTATAAACAACATCTTGCAGTTCGATATCTCATCACCTTTATGTTAGAGAAAGGTGATTCATACTGAAATGCCAAAGCTTGGCGACAAAAACCGATAACGGGGGACTATATGCCAGAACGATCAGGATCCATTCGGACACTCTTTCTTTCCGTGTTCGCGACCCTGTCTTTTGGCAGCACCGCCCTTGCAGATGGCCCGCCGTTTGATTTGCCGGTCGTTTGTGCCGGCAACAGTTGTGACATTGTTCACTATGTCGATCATGATACCGGTCCGCAAATTCGCGACTATGCCTGTGGCACGACAACATATGACGGCCATCGTGGTACTGATTTCGCAATCCCGGATGAAGCCACCATGCTTGATGGTGTTCCGGTCCTGTCGATCGCGGATGGCACGGTCGTTGCCCTGCGCGACGGGGTTGAAGACATTGACTCAGGTCGTATCGCCACCAGCAGCCTTGAAGGCATCGAATGCGGTAACGGCATTCTGATCGATCATGATGATGGCTGGCAAAGCCAGTACTGTCATCTTCGCCGTGGGTGGGTTGCGGTCAAACAGGGCGACCGTGTCAGCCGTGGTCAGGTGATCGGGCGGATCGGCATTTCCGGTCAGGCCACCTTCCCGCACCTGCATTTCAACCTGCGCAAGGATGGCGAACTTGTTGATCCGTTCAGTGGCACCGCCATGGGCACCAGCAGCGCCGCTGATTGTAATGTGGAAAATGCGGCCCTTTGGTCATCGTCTGCACGCGCAAAGCTTAGCTATAACGAGATCACGCTTTATGGCCATGGATTTTCGATGGCGCGCCCGAACGCATCCGATCTTAAACGCGGATACGGCAAGGACCAGGAACTGCCCCGCACAAGCCCGGCACTTTATTTCTGGGCCTATCTGATCGGCGCCAATGATGGTGATGTCATCCGCATGAGCCTGCAAACACCTGATGGCAAGGGCGGCCATCGCGACTTTGTCATCGATCTACCCAACGACGCAGGCCCGCGCGCAAAGTGGTTCTTTATCAATATGGACCGGCCCGGAAGCCAATGGCCGGCTGGCACCTATGAGGGCGAGATCACCTTTACCCGTGGTGACAATTCCCCGCGCATCATCGGCGAGGGCAAAGTTGTGATCCGCTAGGGATCCCACCCCAGCCCCGGAAAGATCCGATTTGGGTTGCTTCACGTACACTAGCCGACTTAAAATTACACCAGTAAAATGTATTAGTTATTGAAACTATTACATTAATTTTTGATTTGGCGCGTGAATGTACAGAATTTATGACTGTCTGGCACACCAGCACGATATCGTTCTGGTCCTCGTTGCCCTTCTGATTGGACTGGCGGGCATTCATACCGCATTCAATCTTTACGCACGCGCCTGCATCGGTCGCCTTCGTCAGAAAATCGCATGGCTGTTCCTGACCGGGGTTGTGACCGGCGGGGGCATCTGGGCGACCCATTTCATTGCAATGCTGTCCTATGACCCGGTTGTGCCGGTCGGCTATGAGCCCGTCCTGACGGCTGTCTCGCTGGCGATTGCGATTGTGACAACCACCATCGGGTTTGCGATTGCCTCGGTCGGTGGGCCGCACCTTGTCTTGTCGCGTCTTGTCGGCGGACTTGTTGTCGGACTTGGCATTTCGGCCATGCATTTCACCGGCATGTCTGCCATCCGTGTTCCCGGCATTATCAGCTGGCACATGGATATTGTGATTGCCGCCATCCTGATGGGGGCCTTGTTCGGCATGGCGTCGCTATATCTCGCCAAGACCGCACAGACCGACCAACAGAAACTTATGGGTAAGGCAAACCTGACCATCGCAGTGGCGACCATGCATTTCGGTGCGATGGGCGCGTTGGTGATTACACCCGATCCAACTGTGCCGGTCCCGGCACAGCTTATTTCGCAGGAATATCTTGCGGTCGGCGTCGCCGTTGTTGCCATCGGGCTGATTGCCATTGGTTTTGTCACCGCCCTTGTTGACCGGCAACTTCGCGATCATGTCAGCAACCGCATGCGCATTCTGGGTGATTCCGCCATCGAGGCGCTTGTCCTGACCCAGAATGGGCGGGTGATTGATGCCAATGACAGCTTTCTGAAACTGGGTGGCGTTACCCGCGCAGAGATTCTTGATCAGGATTTCCTGACAGAGTGGCTTTCCGATACACCGGCGGAATTCAAATCAGGAAAGGTCGGTTATGCGGAAACGACCCTGTCCTGGAGCAATAATACCGCAATACCGGTCGAGGTCGTGCGTCGCGAAATTCCCGCCGATGAAATATCGGATGCCACCGTGATATTTGGTCTGCGCGATCTGCGCGAACGGTATGCTGCAGAAAACCATATCCGTTTCCTGGCAGAACGTGACGCCCTGACCAAGCTTCTGAACCGGTCGACATTCAATGACCGACTGGCCGAGGCACTGACGCAATCGGATAAAACAGGCATACCGTTGACGGTGATGTGCATTGATTTCGACCACTTCAAGGAACTCAATGACAGCTTTGGCCATATTGCCGGCGACCATGCGCTACGGGAATTGGGTGAACGCCTGTCCGAGCTTTTTAGTGATGATGTGGTAATCGCGCGTGTTGGCGGTGATGAGTTTGTCGCCCTGCTGTCGCACCCTGAACAATCAGATATGGATAACGTTATCGCCCGGTCGCGCGAAACCGCCCAGCAAATCCTTGATTGTGTCGCGCTCCCGGTTTTCATCAATGCCGAACACCGTGCAAAGCTTTCTGCAAGTATCGGGATTGCGCATTATCCGACCGATGGCAATGACGCCGAAAGCATCCTGTTTCATGCCGACCTTGCGATGTATCGGGTCAAACAATCGGGCGGCAATGACATCGTGTTCTATTCATCGGAAATGGACGAGGAATACCGTTTCAAGCGCCAGCTTTCATCGAACCTGCGTCATGCGATGGAGAACGGCCAGCTTGAACTTCATTACCAGCCGCAATGCGAGACCGATGGTAATGATCAGGTAATCCATTCGTTTGAAGCCTTGCTGCGCTGGACCGATCCGGAACTGGGATCGATCCCGCCCGGACGGTTTATTCCGATTGCCGAGGAAACAGGCCTGATTGTGCCGCTCGGCGAATGGGTGCTTAGAACCGCCTGCAAAGAGGCCGCACGCTGGAAAAATCCGCTTGGTATCGGGGTTAATCTGTCAGCGGTTCAATTGCAGAAACATGAACTGCCGGAACTGGTTGCCGAGATCCTGAACGAAACCGGTCTTGATCCGAAACGCCTTGAACTGGAAGTCACCGAGACAGCCCTTATTCACAATCCGGCGCGCTCGATGAAGATCCTGTCTGATATCAAGAAGCTGGGTGTGCGGATTGCCATGGATGATTTCGGCACCGGTTATTCGTCGCTTGCGACCTTGCAGAACTTCCCGGTGGATCGCATCAAGATCGACCAGTCCTTTATCAAGAAGCTGGTCAGCAACGATCAGGCGATTGCCATCGTCCGTGCGGTGATCAATCTGAGCCGCGACCTCAACCTCGAGGTGATTGCAGAGGGGGTCGAAACCGACGAACAGGCAAGCTTCCTGAACGATCATGATTGCCGCTCTGTGCAGGGGTACAAGTACGGATATCCCAAGCCGATAAGCGACTACGCACATGTCGTAAATCCGACAGAATCCCCCGAAACCACTGCGAATCGGGACAGCGGCATCGAAACCGTTTGATTGTTATGGAACCCGGAAAGGCATATTGCGTTTCAAACAGGCAGGGCCATTGCAATTTGTGACAAAACAGGCAGCAAAAACGTGACCTTTTCCATGAGGTTGAAAGTTTTTTGACGTTTTTTGACTCACAACTCTTGTAACTCGGCCATCTGCCTGCCTATATTTGACGTGTGCCGAGCCCGGCACATTGACACTACCTGTCATAAGACGGAGTAAACATGATGAATAAGCGCAAAGCAGTTGCAATCGCCATTGCCCGTGAACAGCAGATCGCCCGTTCGATGGAAATCCTGTTCGCCGGTACCATTCTGGCCGTCATCGCATCGCTTCTGGTTATCTGACCTACGCTTCGCTTTCATCATTAGCGTCCCCATTCAAACCATCTGGCAAACCAACTGGTTTTGAAGAGACCTTCTTTTAAATAGCTTCATGACACATCACAGCGTCTTTTCGGTCATCATTGCGCGAATTATCAGCCCGGTTGTCTAAGGACACCGGGACGTATCTGTTCGCCTTTTTGATGCACTGAATATCTGTGAGCATTGTCATGACTGATCATGCATTTGCTGCGTCCGCAATGGACGCACATACCCCCAAATCCGTTTACTGTTTTTCCGTTCACGCCGCTGCCGAACCGGACGTGATGCCGCGCGTTCTTGAACTGTTTGCCAAGCGTAATCTGGTTCCGGCCAGTTGGCATTCGACCGTTGCCAATGGTCTGCGCGGTTACGAGGAACTTCAGATCGACATCCAGGTCCAGCAACTTGAAACCAAAGTTGCCGAGCACATCGCGCGATGCCTGCGTCAGATCATTCACGTGAATACGGTTCTGACATCGGAAAAAGGCTATTCAAACTCAGCGCTTAGCGCGTAGGCTGTCTTGGTTGCGGCACTGCAAAACAGGCCGTGCTTCCGCCCGACAGGAGTTCCGAATTGGCCTATCTTGATCATATCCATGCGTGCAACAACGCCAATCTGTCGCGCTATGCCCGGTTTCGCATTGGCGATCTTCCGGTCGGTGCCATCCGGTCAGAATTTGCCAGCGCCCTTACCGCGCTTGGGGACAGCTTCATCCGTGACGAGAATGGCGAATATGGTTTTGGTTCGCACATCACAACCATTGATGCGCGCAACCAGACCCTGATCGAGGCGACCGAAGCCCTGTGCCAACAAGGCGTGATCAAGCATCTGCATGGCGAAAAGTTTGATATCCGCAATCGGCTTTCCGATGATCCGTTGTGCCAGCTGGATCGTTTTGCCATGCCTTATTTCGGATGCCGGTCGTGGGGCGTGCATATGAACGGCTTTGTCCGCAAGGCCGATGGCATTCACATGTGGATTGCCAAACGCGCGCTGGACAAGCCGACCTACGCCGGCATGCTCGATAACATGGTCGCGGGCGGCCAACCGACCGGCCTTGGCTTCCGCGAAAATATGATCAAGGAATGCGCCGAAGAGGCCGGCATTCCTGCAAGCCTTGCCGAAAAAGTCGTTGCGATCGGCACCGTGTCATATCTGTATGAAACCGACGAAGGCTTGAAACCCGATGTAATGGTCAATTTCGATCTGGAATTGCCAGAGGATTTTGTACCGCATTGCGCCGATGGCGAGGTCGCGCAATTTGATCTTTTACCAATGGCCGAAGTGGCCGAAATCGTCCGCAACGGGTTTGATTTCAAATTCAATTGCGCCCTGGTCGTGATCGATTTTCTGATCCGCCACGGCTATCTCACGGCGGATAACGAGCCATCCTATTGCGAACTCGTCACGGGCCTTCACCGCAGCCTTGAGCCCTGATGCGGCCTTTGCCGATACCGTAAACAAGAATGGCACCATCCCGATCCGGGCGGTGCCATCTTCTTACAGGCTTATTGAAATTTACTGACGCGGCGTGTTTGGCCCGCCCATCAATGCGCCAACGGCCATCACCGTCAGCTTGGCGCGCAAATCGGGATCCAGCTGATCAAGGTCACTTTGTTTGCTGCGCAGCGCCTTGACCGCCTCATTGATCAGTTCCTGACGACGTTGGTCCTCAGGCGTTGCGATCTTGCTTTTCTTTTTGCCAAGCTTGGCATCGGCGGCATTCAGCGCCTTCATGATTTCGGTATGCGGGGCGTCGGCCTGTTCGGTCAGGGTTTCGGCAAGGGCAAGCGCACGGGCTTCTTCGAGCGACATGCCTTCTTCCTGATGGGCAAGGGCGCGGTCTTCGATGCGACGTGCCTGACGCGCCTGAGCGGCTGTTTTTTCCGCAGTGGCGCTGTCACGCATATGCAGGGATTGCGCGTCGTTATAAGCCTGAATCGCATCCCGGCCTTTTTTGCCGACAAAGACGCGCATCAGCGTTTCCTTGAGCAATCCCATCAAATCATCCCTTGATTAAACATCCCGCCCTCGCGTGCAACTGATGTGCGACCAGTATGCGCCCAAAGAGTTTCGAAAACATTGCACCGAAGGACGGCGAAATTTTGCAACGTTCTAAATATGTTGTGCGACGCGGGTTTCTTCAACTGCCAGAATGTAGTCGATCAGTGCCTCGCAGTCGCTTGTTTGCAGATGTTCAAGATCACAAACAAAGTCGACATTCCCCGCGGCCGGATCATCGGCATGACCGACAATGCCGACTTTGACATATTCCGCGTCCAGTGCATCGAGTGCGGAAATCAGATCGGCAACACTGACCCGATCTTCTGCCGTCATGGACGTTCGGATCAAAAGCAGGATATCGGCGTCGCAATCAATCACCTGCATGGCAATGGATTGTGCATCGGAATGGCGGGGCGCCACATCGACGTCAAACCCGCCATCGGCAAACAGGGTTGCGACATGTTTGTGGTGTTTTTCTTCGACGGAGGATGCCGTCGCCAGAAGAAGACGCGGGTGGCGTCCCTCCATTTCGGCGAATTTGGCCAGACTGCTCGCAAGTTGAGGAGACGTCATGTTACCTCTCTTGAAACTGCCCTTTGCCATACGATACGGCAAAGCGGACCAGCGCAGATTTCCTGCACCGCACCCCCAGTATCCCTGTCAAAACCTTGGCTGACAAGCCTTGCGATCAAAACATTATTACCAGCCTGCCATTGCAAATGGATCGACACCAATCACATGACCATGCCCACCCAGGATCAGGAGATAAAGAACAATCCCGGCAAGGATATCCCGCCCCCGAAAGGCATCCTTCAGGCCTGACAGCGAAAAGCGTCGGGTTGCTGCCAGAAGGATCGCCTGTTCGCCATCCGTCATTCCACGCAGCCGGATTTTTTCCATCCGCCAGAACCCGATCAGGGCAAAAATGCTGCTGCCGCCAAAGAACAGGACGGCGACGATATCACCATTGGCAACCGTGTGTCCGGCCCCCCACAGGATCATGCCCAACAGCAGTGGATGACGGCAAAACCGATTGATGCCGGGCTTTGCCGGATCAAAGCCGGTTTTTCGACCAATCGACAGCGGACAGGGTTGAAGAATGGCACAGGCCCACAAAATACAGGCAGGCAACATGACAACCACAAGGAGCTGTGCCTGCCAGATTTGATAGTCCCAGAGCAAAAACGACTCCGCGACCAAAACCTCGTGAATGACCCAGCCAAACAGCAGAACTGACAGGATCGAGAATGCAATAATATAGGGGCGGTACCCGATACGTCTTACAAGCCTTTCGCGCAGCAAGCCCGGAATAATATGGCCTGCAAGGAAAACGGTCACAGCAATGAAAAACCCTGCCAAAACGCGATCCCCTCTTTACATTGTGGCTTCAACATGCAAATTGCCCTGTTCGCGCAGACGGGCCGGGGTGCGAATCTCCAAGACCCTTGCGTTACACGATATTAGCGGATACCTCTGTATCCCTGTTTGACATCGAACAACAAGCACCTGCCGCCGGATATTCTGACCGGCAGACCAAGAAATACGGAATATACTCGAAATGAGCTGGACGCCGGAAAAGATTGAATTGCTGACCTCGCTCTGGAATCAGGGTTGGACCACGGCACGCATCGGTGAAGAACTGGGCGTTGGCAAGAATGCCGTCGTTGGCAAGGCACACCGCCTTGGACTGCCCAAGCGCCCGTCCCCGATCCAGCGCCGCGCCGAGGAAGCAGAACAGAAAAAAGCACCGGCCCCCAAACAGCAGACCAAAGGCATTTCGATCTTTGATCTTGGTCCGGGCATGTGCCGTTGGCCGTTTGGCGATCCGGGCGATGACGACTTCCATTTCTGCGGCAAGAAAATCGTGCCGAGCAAGCCTTATTGCGACGAACATTGCGCACAGGCCTACCTTAACGGCAAGAACCCGCGCGAAGACAATCCCCCTGCACAGCAGGGTGGCCCCGGCGGCAAAGGCCCGCAGGCTGCAAACCGGAAATAATATCCTCTGCGCCTGGCAATTGCCCGCAGAGACACCAAAATACAAAAAAGCCGCCTGATCAGGGCGGCTTTTTCGTTGGGCGATATCAAGGTTGGGTTGATTACCTTGTTTGCAGCACGTATTTGGCAAAGCCTTCCTGATCCTCGCCAACGAAGCTGATATTGTCGGGTGCGTTGACAGCAGAGGATGCCTTGGGGCTGGTGACAAACGTTACATCGGACGCCTCACCGATTGGGGCAAAGGTCCAGTTGCCATCCGCCTTCGGATCAATTTCCTTTTCGGTCAGGATATAGTTGGCAAGTACCGTACGGTTTTCATCGGGTGCCTCGACAATGATGGTCGATCCATCAAGGCCCGGGAAATTGCCACCACCGCCGGCGCGATAGTTGTTGGTCGCAACAACAAACTTCTGATCGGCTGTCACCGGTTTGCCTTCGAAGCTCAGATTGACGATGCGGTGACTATCGGGATTGATCACTTCGCCCGCCTTGTTATAGCGGGCCGGTTTGGTGACATCGATCTCGTAGGTCACGCCATCAATCACATCGTAATTATAGGTCGGGAAATCCGGGTTGATCAGAGCTTGTTCTTCGCTGCTGTTCGGATCAATCTGATTGAACTGGCCTGCTGACATTTCAAGCCATTCACGCACCTGATCGCCATCAAGCAATACTGCGCGCACGGTGTTTGGATAGATGTAAAGATCCGCGACGTTTTTAAGCGCAATCTTGCCTTCGGGAATGTCGGTGAAATAGTCAGGGCCACCACGGCCACCGGCCTTGAACGGCGCCCCGGCCGACAGGATCGGGATGCCATCATATTCCGATCCGTTCAGGATCTTTTCGAGATACCATTTCTGGGCGTTGGTCACGATCTGGATCGAAGGATCATCGGCCACAAGCGCAAAGAAGCTGTTGATCGGTGCCGATGTGGTGCCTACACCTTCGCGCATATAGGCAATGGTGGCTTCGTGCTCTTCCTTGACCGCGGCAATGATTTCCGGATCGGCTTCAACCAGCGGGGTCACGGTCCGGCCTTCGCGCTGATAAATCGGACGTGCGTCCGACAGACTGTCGGTGACACTCCATTCGCCGTCATCGGTGACATTCAAGGTCAGGTCAATCACGCCAAGATGGCTGCCCCAGAAGCCAGGCATCACTGCCGCAACGCCGTTGATTGTGCCTTTGGCAATATCGACACCTTCAAGATCGGAAAAGGTCTCAGACGGGAACACGGTGTGGGCATGGCCAAACAGGATCGCATCGATGCCATCTACTTCGGAAAGGTAATAGGTGGCATTTTCTTCCATGCCATTACGCGCCATGGTCGACAGACCGGAATGCGGAACGGCAATGACGATATCCGCACCCTTTTCACGCATTTCCGGAACATATTTTTTTGCCATTTCGACAATGTCTTTTGCGATCACATTGCCTTCCAGATTGGCCTTGTCCCACTGCATGATCTGGGGTGGGACAAAACCGATCACACCGACCTTGGCCTTGTGCACCTTGCCGTCATTATCGGTAAATTCCCGATCCAGCAGCACATAGGGTTCGAAATACGGCTTGTCGTTTTCGGGGTTGTCATCGCCATCATCGACAAAAACGTTGGCACTGACATAGGGGAAGTTGGCACCGGCCAACGATTTACCCAGGAAATCGAGACCATAGTTAAATTCATGGTTCCCGATATTGGCCGCGTCGTAGCCAAGCAGGTTCATCGCCTTATAGACCGGATGAACATCACCATCCTTAAGACCGCGTTCCTTGGCCATATAATCACCAAGCGGGTTACCCTGGATCAGGTCACCATTATCGATAAAGACAACGTTCTCTGCCTCGCCACGCGCAGTCTTAAGCAGGGTCGCGACCTTTGCCAGACCAACCGTGTCTGACTCGCCATCACGGTAATAGTCGTAATTAACCAGATGCGTATGGATGTCGGTGGTTTCGAGGATGCGCAATGACACCGTGCTGTCGGCCAATGCCGTGCTGCTTACCAGTGCAAGTGCTATCGAAATCCCGGTCATCCGGGCAGCTTTTTTGTGAATGAATACCATCGAGCCGTGTCCCTGCTTATGCGTTAAACCGCGACACTGTAATCCCGTTTAAATGGCGGGGTTTTGAAGATTTTGCGAAAAAGGCAGGGCAAACACAAACAGAAACGCCTGCCACGATCGGCAGGCGTTTCTGGTCTGAGACATATTTGGCGATCAGGCTGGCTGCATCACGGTTGACTTGTATCCGCGAATGACCTCGTTTCCGGGCTCCGGATCGTGTGGGACGTTCAGGGCCAGAACCAACGAGACAAAGGCCATGGCAGCCCCGGCAAGGAACACCGCACCGGGCGATATCAGCCAAAGCAACCCAAACGCCGCCGGAATGAAAACAGCGGCGATATGGTTAATCGTAAAGCTGACCCCGGCGGTTGAGGAGATATCAGCCGGGTCGGCGATCTTCTGGAAATAGGTCTTGATGGCAATCGCCAGCGCAAAGAACAGATGGTCAATCACATAAAGACCACCGGCCAGAATGTGGTTTTCGACAAAGGCGTAGGAGACGAAAACAATGAACAGTCCCACATATTCGAAGACCAACGCACGGCGTTCGCCCCACTTACCGATCATCTTGCCGATCTTGGGGGCGAGGAACATGTTGATCACGTGGTTAAGCAGATACAGCAAGGTGATGGTTGCTGCGTCATAACCGAACTTCTCGACCATCAGGAAGCCGGCAAACACGGTGAAGATCTGACGGCGTGCGCCACTCATGAAAGTCAGCGCATAGTAAAGCCAATAGCGTTTGCGCAAGATCAGCTTCTTGTTCTGCGGATGGGCATCGGCAAATTTCGGAAACGCCCCCCAGACAAAAAGCGCGGCCAGGACCGTCAACGCACCGCCGAACAGGTAGACGTAGCGATACTCGACCGCGAAAACTTCGAGCATCACCCAGACCATGCCAAACATTATCAGTGAAGAGATTGATTTTGCCGACAACTGCCGCCCCATGACCATGGCGGTGCGATCCTTACGCACCCATTGCAATGACAAGGCCTGCTGCATGGTTTCGAAATAATGGAAACCGATCGACATCAGAACCGTCGTGCAATAAAGCCCGATCACGGTCGGAAAATAGCCCGATATGGCAACGCCAATTCCAAGCACCAGCAGTGACAAAACCGCAAAGGTTTGCTCGCGCAGAACCAGCAGCACAAAAATCGCGGTAAAGGCGAGGAAGCCGGGGATTTCACGCAAGGACTGCAAGATGCCGATCTCGCGGCCGGTGAAATCGGCCATTTCGACCGAAAAGTTGTTTAGCAGCGCCATCCAGGTCGAAAAGGACAGCGGCATGGCAGCCGCCATGACGATCAGCAGAACTTCCGGATTGCGCCAACCCTTGTGAACCGGAGCTGTGCTGGCATTATTGGGTGCGTCGGGCGCATCACCAAGTGGGGCCGCGTGATTGCTGGCTTCCGGTATGATTTCCTTGGACATTGTACCTCCGAGGACAGGATCGTTGTGGTGGCGACGCCCCTGTCACAGCTTGTGCGTTTTGGAATGCGACCAAGTTAAACCTGTCCGATCCGTCTGTCTTACGGTAATCTGCCATCATATGTCGCAATCAAGACAGTTTTGAATGTCGCCACACCATGGTTCATATCCTCAACACCTTTGACGGACGTCCAGAACATCACAACAAGATCCCCCGCCCGCGCGAACTGCCGCGCGCGGTATATGTCCGGGTCAGTGATATGCCTGCTGGCTATCACGTTGCGGCACACAGCCATGACTGGAACCAGCTTTTATATGCGATTGAGGGTACGATGACCGTGGTGACAGAGGCCGGGATGTGGATCGTGCCGCCACAGCGCGCCGTGTGGGTCCCGCCCCACACGCAGCATGCGGTAACCTGCACCGGGTTTACCCGGGCCCGCCACCTTTATATCGGTCGGGACGTTGCCGCCAACCTGCCCGATCGCTGCATGGTTCTGGAAGTCAGCCCGCTTTTGCGTGAACTGATCCGGGCCGCAACAGAAATTCCGGTCGAATATGATGAAGATGGAGAAGAAGGCCGCCTGATCCGCGTATTGCTTGATCAGATCAAGGCGCCAGATCAGGACAAGCTTTACCTGCCTGCGCCCAAGGACACCCGACTGGCACGCATTTGCGATCATCTGCAAGGCGACCCGGCTGATAACCGTACGCTTGAGGACTGGGCAAAGGTGTGCGGCGCCTCAAGCCGGACGCTTGCCCGGCTTTTTCAGCGCGAAACCGGCATGCCATTCCGCGAATGGCGGCAAAAGCTTCGTCTGCTCCATGCGCTTGAAAAGCTCGCCAATGACCGTCCGGTGACCGAGATCGCACTTGATCTTGGCTATGAGACCCCATCGGCCTTTATCGCAATGTTTCGCAAGGTCACAGGCCGCACACCGGGCAGCTATTTTCGCTAGGCCCGGGATGCTCAGTGGTCGTAACGGGTTACACGTGGTTTTGGCGGAATGATCTCGTGCTCGGGCTCAAGATATGTTCCGTACCGCTTCGTCACTTTCACATGGTCCGGGCAGGGCTTCTGCCCATTGGTGCACATGTTGTGAAGCTGAACCATGAATTCCGAGGACAAGCCGTTTCGTTCATGCGTCGCGTTTTCCGACGCCCGATTGGTAAACCTGCCATTGCTCAGACGATCAAGGCGTTTATCCGCTTTCGGTGCAACGGCACAGTCATGATGCATGACGCGGATGCCTTCAAGAAACGCCATCATTTCCATCACGGATTTAAGCATCCCGACGCTGTTTTCGAAGGTTCGGGTCACGGCGACCGAAGCTTCTTCTATGTAGTCGGCAAATAATCCATCACCGTCTGCATCGGAAGGCTCGTATTTGTGTATGCCCGCTGCCATACGGCTTTTCCAAGCCTGATGGTTGGGCTCATTGACGCGACGCCCTGGAAGAATATGGCTGTTTTGTCCCCAGTCACGTCCATGACCGGTACAATTAACCTCACCCTTCCGGCGTGCCGGATGTGGTTCGTACGACATCATCTCTTTCCCCAGAGCGTAATAATTGCGCTTCTCTGATATCCATGCCCTTACTTGAACGCAGATATTCCCACTCTGTGAACGGACATGTGTCTTATTATTTAATCCACAAATACCACAGGTTGTTTGCTGGAATTGCACATTCCATCCATATGAATATGCAAATTGTCCAAAAAACGTGGCAAAACCCAGCTTTTCGACTTTTGACAAGGCTTTCAAAAAGCACGCAGCAGCCAACAGCCCCCAGATACACTATCCGGTCTGACGCGCATTTATGCCTGGATCAGGAAACAGAAATACACACTGCAATACACACCGGGTGATCGCAAGTCAGCCTCACCTCGGGCAGTGATACTTCCAGTCCTTTACGGTCGATCTTGAGTTTATTTTTAGTGCGAGACCCGTGACACGACATCATTCGCCGCTTGAATACGGTCGCCATAGGCCATTGCCTTCGCACCATGGTTGAGCGACGGAATGCGTTCCGACGCGCCCAATACGGCCAGCTGGTCAATCACGGCCAGCACCCATGGTCGGGTGTCATTACCTTCGCCACCTGTTGACGACGCGTCTTTCGTTCGGTCCAGAAGTCGCTCGTCTGCGCTGAAGATATCATTTTCATTAGACACAGAGCGAATGGCTTCCAATACGCGGACCAGTTCAGAAAGCGACTTCATCATATCGAAGGTCGCCGCAAGAGACTGGTTCACAGAAGACGGTTCAGCACCCTCCGCCATCTCAGGATCGCCAAAGCATGACGCTGCTGATGGTTCATCATCAAAGGATAGGAAAACTGGTTCCTGATCTTCCCGGCTCTGCCAGAAATTGTGATTTTTCTCGCCTTGACGACGTCCGGGTAACACGTGGCAGTTCTTTCCCCAGTCGCGGCCGGGGCCGGCATAGTTTTTCTCCCCCGTCCGGCGTGCCGGATGTGGTTCTGTCGAATGCATCTAATCCCCCAAGGTTCGGTGCACACACTGATAAGGGCCGCCAGCGTTTTCTGTTTTTCGTCATAGGCGGCATCTCTGTTTTTTGGATTTTTACCATGTGCAGCGGGGTGACAATGCACGAAGCGTCCAAAAAAATGTGCGAACCATCCAAAACACCTAATAAAGAGATTTCGGAAAAATAATCCCTAACATCCCGTATAGCCATAAGACCTTAAAACCAAAGGTATAATCCAGATCTCCTTACGCAATCATAATACCTTTGCGTTCATTTTCACCTAAACCTATACCTTTGTGGTTTTGACGAAACGCCCGGTTTCCGCTTAACATGAAAAAAATCTGGTATTAGAGATGTCGAATATTAATCCAGATGAACCCGCGCAAGTAGCGTTGTTTGCAATGAAGCAAAACCGGGAGTCAGGCATGACACAGTCAGCAACCCATACTTTTTTCACGGTCAATGACCTACCTATGTCCAAACGTTATGACGTTTGGCAAAGTAGTATTGACTGCATTTTCAGCGTCGAAACCCTTCCCGACATCCGCAAGAACAACTTCCATGCAACATTGGATGCGGATTTGTTGGGATCAATGATGATCGCCCGCACCAACAGCACACATCAGTTCTGGGAACGCAGCTCCAAGACAATCGCTGCCGATGGCATGGATCATTATATGGTCCAGCTTTACTATAACGGCGGCGTGTCGACAGATGATGGCAAGGACGGCCAGGAAATAGAAGCTGACGGACTGCTCTTTCAGGACCTGTCGCAAGTAGCACGGGCGACAACAAGCGATTTTGATAACCTTGCCTTCGTCATTCCTCGCCCCCTTCTTGAAGACCGGCTTACCCTGCCCGAAGATCACAACATGCGGTTTCTCAGCCCGCGTGACCCGATGGTCCGGGTTGTTGCAAATCTGATGCGCTCGCTGAAGGCCAATGCTTCGGCGCTCAAGAGCGAGCATGCCCATGTGCTTGAAAACAGCTTTGCCGATATGCTGGCCGCCTGCCTCAATTCCGCATATGGCGAAACAAGCGAGACCACAAACAAACGCCAGAACCTTGAAGTCATGACGCTAATCCGGCGTTATTTCCGTGAGAATTTTTCACGCCCCGATCTTACCCCGGACCGTGCGGCACGAGAGCTCGGCATTTCACGGTCCAAGCTGTATCAGTTGCTTGAAGAGCATGGCGGCGTTTATCGCTACACACGTGATCTGCGTCTGCGCCGTGCCAAGCAATTGCTGAGCACCACAACGAAGCGTCCCCGTTCCCTTTACGACGTAGCACTCGAATGCGGATTTTCCAGCGACACGTCCTTCATCCGGGCATTTCGCGAAAAATTTGACATGACGCCGGGTGATTTCAGACGCAGCCAGCAAAATGCATTGAACAACGTGCAGGACGCAGATGGCAGTGAACGTGATACACGCTATGAAAAGTGGCTGCACACCCTTTGAAACGCCCCTTTCACCGCCAACCCGTGTCAGGTTTCCCGCATCTCTGACATGAAATTTTATCAGTATTGCCCGCCACCAACTTACGATATTTCTGAAAACAGGTGCCAAGCATCCGCCACCATTCAGGAAGATCGCAATGAACAGTTTCTGGTCTGGAATTGGGTTACGCCTTGCCGCGACCGGATTGTTCGGGGTCATGAACCTGTTTGTCCGGTTGGCATCCTTTGAGGCCCCGACAGGTCAGATCGTTTTCTGGCGGAGCAGTGTCGCGCTGATCCCGATTGTGGCTTACCTGATGTGGCGCAATCAGTTTCCCAGGGCGCTTAAGACCAAACGCCCGTTTGGACATCTGAAACGCAGCACTTATGGCTGCGTTTCGATGTTTCTGGCCTTTGTGTCGCTGGCATACCTTCCGCTGGCGCTGGCCACTGCACTTGGCTTCCTTGCCCCGCTTATTCTGATCCCGGTTGCGATCATCACGCTGCGTGAAAATCCGGGATGGCTTGTGATCAGTGCAACCATCGGCGGCTTTGCCGGAGTGTTCCTGATGCTGTGGCCAATGTTGTCGACCCCGCGGCTGGATCACAACACCCTGATCGGGATCGGGGCTGGTGTGGCCTTTGCTGTCACCACGGCCTTTGCCAAGGTACAGATCAAGTCGCTGACCACGACGGAACCGTCCGGCACGATTGCCTTTTACTTTGCCGTGATCTGTTCGATCGGCGGGCTTTTGACCATCCCGTTTGGCTGGGCCCCGCTTTCGACAAGCAACATTGTCTTCCTGATTGGCGCCGGGCTGACCGGTGGGCTTGCCCATATCGCCATGACCGAGGCATTGGCACGTGCCCCGGCATCGACCCTGTCGGCCTTTGAATATACCGCCATGATTTGGGCGATCATTCTCGATCTTGTCGTGTTTGGCGTCTTGCCGGCACCGATCAGCCTGATGGGCGGGGTCTTCATCGTGATGGCCGCGGCCCTGGTGATGTTTAACGACCAGATCGTTGCAGCCGTTGCCCGCAAATTCAAAAGAACGACCGAGGCATCAACCGAACCGGCCAACTCACCGGCCGAATAACCCGGCGATTACGCCACTTTGGTTTCCTGAAGCTTTGTCAGGGCATGAAGCGCAAGATTGGTCGGCGTTGCAATACCAAGCTCCGCCCCCTTGCGAACGATATACCCATTGAGGAAATCAATCTCGCTTGCTTTGCCACGCGCCAGATCCTGTGCGGTTGAGGAAAACTGACCGGGCATGGTTTCGGCGATCTTTTCAATCGCCCCCCAAACATCACCCGGCACCGTCACCCCACATCCCTTGGCAACGGCCAGACATTCATCCACCGCATTGCGCATTACATCCCAGACACCGACACCTTGCACGACCTCACCGTAAGGGCGCTGTGTAATCGCTGAAAGCGCGTTATAGGCACAGTTCAAAATCATCTTCGCCCACAGGGCGCCCTCGGCATTGTCGGAAACCTCAACCGGAATTTTGGCAGGCACCAGTGTATCGACGACTGTCTGACTTTGCCCAGATGGCCCGATGACAAGTTCGCCCCGGCCGTGATGTTTGACGTGGCCCGGTCCGCCCATACTGGTCGCCACATAGACCACGACCGGAATAACTGGTTGACCAAGAACACCGCCAAGCCTTTCGGCGTTATCCACACCGTTTTGCAGGCTCAGCACGATTGTGCTTGGCGAAATGAAGGGCTTGATCTGTTCGCCGGCCTCAATGGTGTCAGTGGATTTGACGCAAAACAGGATCATATCCGCACCAGCAACACCGGCGGCATCGGTATTCCCCGTGACGGTGACATATTCCTGCGAGGATCCGAAATCGAGCAGCAAACCATCGCGGTTCATGGCCTCGACATGGTTCGGGCGCCCGATCAGGGTGACGTCATGACCAGCACGGGCAAGCATCGCACCGTAATAACACCCAACTGCCCCGGCACCCATAACCGCGATTTTCATCTTCCGTCTTGCTCCTGATCCTGACTTTGCGTTCGATGCGTCAAACAGGTACCCGTTGGTGCCGCTTGACTTTCCTGCGTTCTCGTCCAATCCTGATCAAATCAGAGGAACGTTCAAGCCCTTATAACAAGGGGCCGCGCAAAAGAACCATAATAGACAATCATAAGCGACGCGCTGGCCACCAATATCAGGTAGGCGATCTTGAACAATTCCTCTTATTCCCTAAATCGTCGTCGTTTCCTAACCGGACTTGGCGTCATCGGTGCAGGATCACTTGCATCTGCATCCCTATTTGGATCTGTTCGAACGGCACTGGCATCGGGCATGATCGGCAAGAACAAGGAAGATGTCCTTCTGGTCATTGATGTCCAGAACTGCTTCCTGCCCGGCGGAACCTTACCCGTCAGTGACGGCGACCAGATCATTCCGTTGATCAACAAGCTTGGTCAGCAGTTCGAAAATGTCATTTTCACCCAAGACTGGCACACGCCGGGTCATGCGTCCTTTGCGTCCAGCCACGAGGGCAAGGCCCCGTTTGAGACCATCGAGCTTGATTACGGCACACAGGTTCTGTGGCCCGATCACTGCGTTCAGGGATCAGACGATGCCAAACTTGCCGCAGGCCTTGATATCCCGCATGCGCAACTGATCATTCGCAAGGGCTATCACAGCGAAGTCGACAGCTATTCCACCTTTGTCGAGGCTGATGGTGAAACCAAAACGGGCCTGACCGGCTATATGCAGGAACGCGGGCTTAAGAACGTTTATGTGTGCGGTCTGGCCACCGATTTTTGTGTGAGCTGGTCGGCACAGGATGCGCGCAAGGCTGAGCTGAATGTCTCCGTGATCGAGGATGCCTGTCGAGCGATTGACCTGAACGGATCGCTTGAGGCGGCATGGAGTGCCATGGAGGCCGCAGGCGTATCACGCATGCAGTCATCCGACATTCTGTCATCCTAAGCAGACATACAAAAAGCCCTCCGGATTTGTATCATTCGGAGGGCTTTATTCTTGTCGCCCAAAACGGGATCAGTTGTTCTTGACCACCGACACATGACCTGCGGTCCAGCCGCCCGGCCAGACTTCGGCTTCGCCATTGCGCAGGGTGCGAACCAGACCAATCGGTACGTCCTTGGCAATCAGAACTTCGCCATCTGCACCATCATCAAACGTCGGTTCGGTCTCGGCAAAGCGGCCGGTATGTCCTAGTTGCGGTTCGCACGGGGTATAGACCGAACAGCCGGAATAGTTGGTCGGGTTGTTGGTGGTGTTGACCGCAGCACCCGTCGTGCCGCAGGCTGCAACCACGGTCATCAGTTCAACCGCACGCGCCTTTGCACAGCCAAACACCCGGTGATAGCCCGATGGTGTCATGGTCATGGATGGCACGAGCAACAAATCAATATCAAGCGGTGCCAGCAGGCAGGACAAGGCCGGCATTTCAATATCGAGACAGATCAGCACGGCAACATTCAGCCCACGCCATTTGATGACATTAAAAGCCTTGCCCGGTGTCAGGTTCCAGTTTTCCGGTTCCTGTTCGCCCGGCGTCAGGGAAAGCTTGTCCTGAATGATGGCATCGCCTTCGGGGGTGAAAATCATTGCGCTGTTGGTTTGCCCGGCTGACGGATTTTCGGAATCAATGTGCCAGGGCATGCTGCCAGCAACCAGAAGCATGTCATGCTTTTTGGCAAGCTCGGCACCATATTTGCAGGCCTCGGGCGCGAGGTCGGCCATCCAGGCGATTTCCTGACCGGTTTGCAAACCATCGGGCTTAAAGGCCAGCCATTGTTCGCTGGCATATTCCGGCAGGACAAAGATCTTTGCCCCCTGCTTTGCCGCCTCGGCCATCTGGGCATCTACGTGATTGGCCCACCCCGCCAAGTCTTTAACGGGTCGACCAAGGTTTGTCGCCCAAAGGGCCAGGGTTACATATTCGGGGAAGGATGCTGGAGACGTCATGATCAGCGTTCCTGATATTCAGAGGGGCGTTTAGCTAAAATCGGCGTGATCCGGCCATCAAATGACAGCCGGATCAGATAAATCGGGAATGGAACCAGACTTAGTTTTTAAGTTTGGTCCAGACACGGTTACGAAGATCGCGCGCCTTGACAGAGCAGTTCTGCGACGCGATCAAAAGGTCTGCGTATTCTTCTGGCATGTTCACGGCCGGATCAGAATTCAGCGCAGGATCCATGAATTCGCCAGTCCCCTTGATCGAGTTCATGTAACCGGCATAGTTCGAGGCCTCTGCCGCGTTTTCAGGCTGCATCATCCAGTTAATGAAGGTCTTGGCGTTTTCAAGGTTCGGTGCACCCGCCGGAATGACGAAGTGATCGGCCCAATAGGTCAGGCCTTCCTTCGGATAGACAAACACAGCTTCGGGGATGCTTTCCTTGGTCCGGTGGGCGGCACCGTTCCACTGCATGTGCATCTGAACTTCGCGGGCCGACATACGGTCGATGGTCCCCTCAGAGCTGTAAACAGCAATGTAGGGTTTCTGTTTTGTCAGAACATCAAGAACCTTCTGGGCCTCTGCCGGGTCCTCGGTGCATTTTTCAACACCGGCATAGTAAGACGCTGCATTGAACATTTCGACTTCGTCGTTCAACGCGCCAATCTTGCCGCGGAATTCTTCACGCGGTTCGAAGAATTCTTTCCAGCTGTTTTCAAGTTCGCCATCAATTGCCGCCGCATCATAGGTAAAGCCGGTGGTCCCCCAGAGGTATGTCACGGAGTATTCGCGCTCCGGATCGTATTTCATGGTGTCGTGCGGCTTGGCAACGTTGCCAAAGTTTTCAAGGCTCTTGGCATCGAACTTGGTTGCCAGACCTTCCTTGATCATCACGTCAACCATGTAGTCGGATGCGACAGCAATGTCATAGCCCGACGCACCGGCCTGAAGCTTTGCCAGCATGGTTTCGTTGGAATCATACACATCAAGGGTCACCTTGATGCCGGTTTCTGCTTCGAACTTTTCCATCAGTTCCGGCGGAAAATAGTTCGACCAGTTATAGAAAAACAGTTCGCCATCCGCCTTTGCCGAACCGACCGACAACAAGGCGACCGCGGATGCTCCCAGAAGCACAGAACGTAGTTTCATCGTGAGACTCCCAAATAAGGACGGTGGGTTGTTTTGTTATTCGGATGGCCGGCCCGTCCGGGAACCGGCAATCCCGTTTTGAATTTCAGAGATCAGTATCGAATACGATCAATCAGGAACGAGATGCTGACAAACAAGATTGAGACAATCAGCATCATCGCAGAGACAGCATTGACCTCGGGCGTGATCCCGATCCGGATCATCCCGAAAATATAGATCGGCAAGGTTGTCGCCCCTGCACCGCCAACGAAGTAGGAAATGACAAAGTCATCAAGCGAGATGATGAAGGACAACATCGCGCCCGACAAAATCCCCGGCCACAGCAACGGCAGGGTCACGCGCCGAAACGCCTTCCATTCATTGGCATACAAATCATTTGCCGCCTCGACCAATGCCGGGTCCATGCCCTCCAACCGCGCGCGGATCGGCAGATAGGCAAACGGAATGCAGAACACTGTATGGGCAATGATCACGGTCAGAAGCCCAAGCTTGATCCCCAATGCGACAAAGAACAGAAGGGTCGCAATCGCGGTCACGATTTCGGGTACGAGCAACGGCAGAACCAGCATGGCTGAAACACCTGCCTCGCCCTTGAACCGGCCACGTGACATGCCCATCGCGGCAAGGGTGGCGGCAATGGTGGCCAGCACGGTTGCCGAAACCGCAATAACGATGGAGTTCTGGGCCGCACGCAGCATGTCATCGTTGGAAAGGGCTGTGACATACCAATCCATGGTAAAGCCGGTCCAGATCGTCGCCAGACGGTTTTCGTTAAACGACAGCGCGATCAGAACGACAATCGGCAAATACAGATAGGCAAAGAAAAACATTGCCGTCGAGGTGATCCCGCGAAAACGCCACAGCGGGTTGGAAGCATCGACTTTCATCGGCTTTCCTCCGGCAATGATTTGAACTTGAACGAATAGACCATCATCGAGATCAGAACGAGCGCCAGAAGCACAAAGCCAAGCCCGGCCCCAAGCGGCCAGTTACGTGCGGCACCAAACTGGCTGCCGATCAGGTTGGCAATCATCATGAACTTGCCACCGCCGAGAAGTTCCGGCGTCACATAAGCGCCAAGACATGGAATGAAGACCAGAATGCAGCCCGCGGCAATGCCCGGTGCCGCAAGTGGCAGGATCACCCGGCTCATCGCGCGGCGCTTGTCCGCGCCCAGATCGAAGGCCGCCTCGACCAGTCGATGATCAAGTTTTTCAAGGCTGGCATAGATCGGCAGAACCATGAACGGAAGGTAGGTATAAGTCAGACCGATGGAAACCGCGTACGGCGTGTAAAGAACATCAAGCCCGCCGGTTTCAATCCCCATCCAGTTCAGCGCCCCATCAATCAGGCCACCGTTGCGCAGCAACAGCATCCACGCATAGTTCCGCACCAGAATGTTGGTCCAGAACGGAATGGTCACCAGAAAGATCAGGAAGTTCCTACGGCTTTGGGGTTGGGTTGAAATGTAAAACGCGGTCGGAAAACCCAACAAAAGGGCAAAGACCGTGGTCATCGCCGACAGGCCAAAGGAACGGGCAAAGATCTGAAGATAGTCGGTATTGACCACCAGATTGTCCATCAGATCGCGTTCAAAGATGAAACTGATATACGCATCCATCGAGAATACGCCCCAGTTAACCCCGCCATAATCGCCGCGTTCCAACATCGAAACATAGGCCATCTGCAACAGCGGCACGGCCATGAAGAAGCCGATATAGACCACCGCGGGCGCGACCAGCCAAAATCGTTTGGATCGTATGATATTGCCCATGATCAATCCGCCAGTACCCGAATGGAGTCAGGGGACATGGTGATTCCAACACGTTCGCCTTGGGCGAAATCGGCCTTCGCACCCGACCCATTTTGCATCCGGACTGTCAACAGGGCGTCATTACCCAGATCAATCTGATAGGTCGTATCCGTGCCAAAATAGATGACGGTCGAAACAGTCCCGACAAGCTGATTGGCCCCGGCCTGGTTTTCAGCAACCAGTCCAAGACGTTCCGGACGAACCGAAACCGTGACCTCGCCACTGCGTTGACTGGAAACATCCTGTGTCAGTTCAATCACCTGACCACCGCCGAGCTTTACGGCACGTTTGCCAGCACCATCATCGACAAGATTGCCAACAAGGAAATTACTGTCACCGATAAAGTCGGCAACAAAGCGATGGGTCGGGGCTTCATATATTTCACGGGGCGCACCGATCTGAAGAATTTCGCCCGATTTCATAACCGCAATGCGGTCTGACATCGCCAATGCTTCTTCCTGATCATGGGTGACAAAAACAAAGGTGATCCCGGTCTCTGTCTGCAGGCGTTTGAGTTCGACCTGCATTTCCTTGCGCAATTTCAGATCAAGTGCCGACAGCGGCTCATCAAGCAACAAAACCTTTGGCGCCGGGGCCAATGCACGCGCCAGTGCAATACGTTGTTGCTGGCCACCGGAAAGCTGGCTTGGCACGCGGTCGCCATATTGGGCGAGCCGCACAAGTTCAAGCATCTCTTCGGCGCGATCATCGGCCTGTTTGCGCGCCACACCCTGCATTTCAAGGCCGAACGTGATGTTCTGCCGGACCGTCAGATGCGGGAAAAGTGCATAGGATTGAAACACCGTGTTGATTGGCCGCTTGTAAGGCGGAAGGTCATTCAGCGCCTTTCCTTCGAGCAAAATTTGCCCCGAAGTCGCCTGTTCAAACCCGCCGATCAGACGCAGCAAAGTCGTTTTGCCACAGCCCGAAGGACCCAACATGGTGAAAAATTCATTCTGAAAGATATCGACAGATACGTCGTCCAGTGCCGTGACTTTATCGGCACCCGACCCAAATGTTTTTCCAACAGACTTTGCCGAAATGACTACTTCTGACATGCACTTCCCCGAATTTGTATTTTGTAAAATGATATAAAATCTACAGAGACTTGCAATCCGGTGGTCGAGAAAGCGTCGATATTTACAGAAGTTCCGCAATATCCGCCTTAAAATGGCATCCAAACTGGTTCTGATTGCGTCATATAGACACTTTACAAAATAATGTGCAGCGCACTATTCCCGCAAAACGAGGGCATCTGGGACAGAAAGACAATCAGAGGACACCAAACTCGCGGAAATGGCCATCAGATCAGACAATGCCGGCGTCACGCAGCTTGGCAATCTGGTCGTCGCTAAGGTCAGCCACTTTGCGCAAGATTTCATCGCTGTGTTGTCCCAGCATCGGCGGGGCTTTTTCATCCGTGATCGGTGTTTTGGAAAACTTGATCGGGTTGGCAACTGTCGGGACAGTTCCGGCAGTCGGATGATCAAGCTGCTTGACCATACCGCGATGCTTGACCTGCGGGTTATCAAACACACGATCAAGGGTATTGATCGGGCCGCAGGGTACATTGGCCTTTTCAAGCGCATCAATCCATTCGTCGGTGGTTTTGGTAACCATTGCCTGACGGATTAGCGGCACCAGTTCAGCGCGATTGGCCACACGGTTGCGGTTGGTGGCATAACGTTCATCAAGCGGCAAGGCATCCAGCCCCGCAACCGCGCAGAAGCTTTTGAACTGGCTGTCATTGCCAACCGCCAGGATCAGATAGCCATCCGCCGTCGGAAAGGCTTCATAAGGCACGATATTGGGATGCGCATTGCCAAGACGACCCGGTGCATTGCCGGTCGCAAGATAGTTCATCGCCTGATTGGCAAGAACGGCGGTCTGCACATCCAAAAGGGCGAGGTCGATATATTGCCCCTCGCCAGTTACATCACGGTGACGCAAGGCGGCCAGAATGCCAATCGTTGCGTAAAGCCCTGTAAAGATATCGGCAACCGCAACACCAACCTTCATCGGCTGCCCACCCGGGGCACTATCGGGCGCACCGGTGATGCTCATCAACCCGCCCATGCCCTGGATCATGAAGTCATAGCCGGGGCGATCCTTATAGGGGCCATCCTGACCAAAGCCCGTGATAGAGCAATAGACGAGTTTCGGGTTCACCTTCGATAGGGTCGCATAATCAAGGCCGTATTTGGCAAGCCCGCCGACCTTGAAGTTTTCCAGAACCACGTCACTTTCGGCCGCAAGATTGCGCACGATCTCTTGGCCTTCGGGCTTGGTGATATCGATGGTGAGCGACTTCTTGCCACGGTTCGCCGTCAGGTAATAGGCCGCCTCGGTGGTGTCTTTGCCATTGGCATCCTTGGCAAAGGGCGGCCCCCAGCCACGGGTATCATCACCGGCACCGGGACGTTCGATCTTGATGACTTCGGCCCCCATGTCAGCAAGGGTCTGGCTGGCCCACGGCCCGGCCAGTACGCGCGAAAGGTCAAGAACACGAAGCCCGGAAAGTGCGCCAGTCATCTGAATATCCCGAAATATCGACTTTGAAAAAGGCAGCTGGGAAAAAGCAGCTGGAATCAAATCGGGCGACAACATTTCTGCCGCCGCCCGATCAAGCTTTTGGGATCAAGCCTCTGCGGTGAAGGCCTGAATTCCGGTCTGCGCCCGCCCAAGGATCAGGGCGTGAACATCATGGGTACCTTCGTAGGTATTGACCGCTTCAAGGTTCATCGCATGACGAATGACATGGTATTCATCGGCGATACCGTTACCGCCATGCATGTCGCGGGCAACACGGGCAATATCAAGCGCCTTGCCACAGTTGTTACGCTTCATCAGCGAAATGGCTTCTGGTGCGCCCTTGCCTTCGTCAAGCAGACGGCCAACCTGAAGCGCGCCCTGCAGGCCAAGGGTGATTTCGGTCTGCATGTTGGCCAGTTTCAGCTGGATCAGCTGGTTGGCCGCAAGCGGACGACCGAACTGTTTACGATCCATGGTGTATTGACGTGCGGCGTGCCAGCAGAATTCAGCAGCCCCCATCGCACCCCATGCAATGCCGTAACGCGCCTTGTTCAGGCAACCGAACGGGCCACCAAGGCCCTTGGCATTCGGCAGCATGTTTTCTTCCGGCACGAAAACATTGTCCATGACGATTTCGCCGGTGATCGACGCACGCAGCGAAAACTTGCCTTCGATCTTCGGTGCCGACAGACCCTTCATATCCTTTTCAAGGATGAAGCCGCGAATGACGCCTTC
Source organism: Thalassospira sp. CA1 (assembly GCF_059052855.1). Classification (NCBI taxonomy): domain Bacteria; kingdom Pseudomonadati; phylum Pseudomonadota; class Alphaproteobacteria; order Rhodospirillales; family Thalassospiraceae; genus Thalassospira; species Thalassospira sp. CA1. The sequence goes on along the minus strand of NZ_JBZCIA010000001.1, from coordinate 824,556 downwards.
GTCATCCTTGGCCCAGACGACAAATACGTCTGCGATCGGGCTGTTGGTGATCCACATTTTGGCACCCGACAGGGTAAAGCCGCCGTCGGCCTTGCGTGCACGGGTTTTCATGCCACCCGGATCGGAACCGTGATCCGGCTCGGTCAGGCCAAAGCAGCCAACCCATTCACCGGTTGCCAGTTTCGGAAGGTATTTTTTGCGCTGTTCTTCGCTGCCATAAGCATAAATCGGATGCATCACGAGCGAGCTCTGCACCGACATTGCCGAGCGATAACCGGAGTCAACGCGTTCGACTTCGCGGGCCACCAGACCATAGGCAACATGGTTAACACCCGGCCCGCCGTATTCCTCGGGGATGGTCGGGCCAAGCAGGCCAAGTTCACCCATCTCGGTCATGATTTCGCGATGGAAAATCTCATGACGGTTGGCTTCCAGAACGCGGGTCTGGAGGTTTTCCTGACAATATGCACGGGCCGCATCGCGGATCATGCGTTCGTCTTCGCTCAACTGCTCTTCAAGCAGGAGCGGATCTTCCCAATGAAACGGTGCGCGGCTTGCCATCCACATGGTCCTTTATGAATTTTTCTACAGAAAGCAGGGGCAGCGCCATAGAAGGGCGAGATGACGCTACCCCTGAAAAGCTTAGTTGCTTATGGGTTAAAGCTAGGAACTCACCAGCCAACTTGCAAATGATAAAAGTGATGCAGATTATGCAAAAAACTCATAAACTATCCTGAATTGATCACATCAGGATATCGTCTTGGCCCGTCGCATTCCCAGCCTGAAGGCACTGAGTTGCTTTGAACAGACTGCCCGGTTTGGCAGCGCATCGCGCGCCGCAGAGGAACTTTATCTGACGCAAAGTGCTGTCAGTCGCCAAATACAGGGCCTTGAAACCTGGCTTGGCTGCAAGCTTTTTGCCCGTGAAAAGCAACGATTGGTCTTAACGCCAGAAGGCGAAAGTTATCTGCAATCCATCCGGCCGGCCCTTGATCAGCTTGAAAGTGCGACCTTGACCCTTTTGTCGGGCGGATCGGAAAGCGGGGTTTTGACGGTTGCCGCGCCGCCGACATTCGGTTCGCGCTGCCTTATTCCATTATTGCCTCACTTCCGGGCCAGATATCCCGACATTGCGATCAATTTCATTTCGCGGATCGGAATGCCCGATTTTGATCGTGAACAGATTGATATCGCGGTTCTGTTCGGCGAAGGCAAATGGTCCGAACTTGATGCCCACATCCTGCATGGCGAGGAAATGGTCCCGATTTGCAGCCCGCAACTGGTTGCCAATCTGGGACGCGCGCCACAGCCAGAAGACTTGCGAAACTTCCCGTTGCTGCACATCGCCACCCGCCCGCGCGGCTGGGCCGACTGGCTTGCGGCAAGCGGGCTTCGTGATATTGATGGTGAAAACGGACCGAAGTTTGAGCATTTCACCATGGCGATGCAGGCTGCAGTTGCCGGATTGGGCGTGGCGTTGTTGCCGACCTTTGCGATCACCGATGAGCTGGCAACCGGCCGGATTATCGCCCCGTTCGGCCAACCCAAGGCCAGTCCGTTTCACTATTACGCCTGCTGCCCGAAAAGTCGCGCGCGGCTTCCCAAGATCCGGGCTTTTATGAACTGGCTTGATCAACTTGATACGGTAAAGAACCTTGCCCGTGAAATTGCCATGCAGGGCAAACTGGCTTGATCAGCTTGCCTTCTGATCGGCTGATAGCGCACGCAGTGCATTCATCCCGCGGCGGCGCAGCACGTCCGCATCTTCCGGACCATCGACAATCTCAAGCAAGCGCACCGTGGCCATCAAGTTTCGCTGCGCGTTCGGAACTTCTTCGGGTGTTAGACGGCGCATGCTGTCCACACCGGCGCGGCCGATCTGATTGAGCTTTTTCTTTAGCTCCACCACCGCTTTGGCAGCCGAACTCTGGGCGGCAAGCACATCGGAAATGCGGGCGGTTTCGGCAATTGCCTCGGCCGATTTTTCAGCGGCCAGGACTTTCTCGTCATCGAATTCCTGCGAGAAGATCGGACGGGCAAGTGCACCACGCCCCGATCCCGGACCTTGAGCCGCTTCAAGTTTTGGCAAGGCATCGATCACGCGTTCCGGCGTTGCGCCAAACATCGTATCGGCCAGCGCGCGCGATACCCGACGACGGGTTTCAAGCAGCTTTTCACCCCAACGGCCATCCTTGCGGATTTTAAACTCGCGCGTGATGCGGACAAATTCCGAAGCATACCAGCGGGCCAGTGACAGGATGTGGGCTTCGTCCTTGCCGGTGCCGACACCTTGTTCAATCTCGGTTACTGTCTCGGCCAACAGATCAATGATCAGATCACCGGTTTCAGCAAGGTTGGTTTTCTCGATCGTGCGGTCATCAGACTTGGTCGACAGCACACGGATCAGCTTGAACAACTCGCTCGGTCGCAAAAGGCGCGCCAAAACCGCGAGCAGGAACATCGGCTCAAGCCCGGGCTTATCCTTTGAGATCGACATGAACAGGTCACGCAACCATTTCACATCGCTTGCATCAAGCACCCTGATCGGTGCGGACGGGAAGCGTTCACGCAACTGCGCAATTTCGTCGCCAACCCGCAAGATCTTACCGACTTCGGCAAAGGCCGTCAGGTGAATGCGCGAGCCAAGCCGGGTTGCCAATGCGCGTTCCTGCTTCACGCCGGTATGAGAATTTTCAAGTTGATCTTCAATCGTCTGCGCCCCGATCTGCCAAAGCTTACGCTCTGCGATGGCGAGTTTTGCAGTGTCGCGGGTCGCAGCAGCCCTGTCGATGTCCTTCATCGCCTGTTGAAACTCAGGACCGCCAGATTCCACCACAACATTCCAGATTGGCATCAGTGATGACCGGCTGATCCGGATGCTTTTGTCATTCGGCTCGCCAGAGGTCAGCAGATCTTCAAACGGATCGCAGAACTGACGCATCGGCGTCGGATAGCGTTCCGGTTTGAGCGATGCCAGACGCGGACGCAGGATTTGAAGAATGGCTTCATGGGGCAATGGCAATTTTGGATCGGCACGATCGCTTTCGATCGCGCGCGTGAAGCGGGCAATTTCGTTACTGCTGAGCGATTCAAACAGTTTGCCAAGTTGCGAAACGCCAAGCTTTCCGGCGTCTTCAATCTTCATGCCGACTGTCTCCTGAAGCGTTCGAGACGATCCATCATATCGGCGTCAATTTCACCACTGCCCAGCTTACGCAATTCACCAGCCCAAAGCATCTGATTAACCCGTACATCAGCCCAGAACTGCTGTTCGGACTGCTCAATCTCTGAAAGCGGCAAGACCGGTGCAAAACTTGCTACTTCCTCGACGGTTTCGCGCTGTTTTGCGCGATCCGTCAGAGACCGCCTATCCCAGACATCAATCAGTTCCTGCCAACCATCAAGCAGCCACCAGAGATACTCAATCGTTTCGCCGATGGCCTTTTTGGCAGTTTCCCAATCCGTCAGAACCTTGCCAAGTTCGCTGTTCCAGCTATCAACTTCCTCGATGCGCTTCAAGGCATGATTACTTGTCGAACGGGTCGCGCTGACAATACGTCCGGCCATAAAGCGGAAGTCGGACTGTTCGGAATTTGACCATTCCTCGATATCCTGGGCGAACTTCTTAAGCCCGTTGGCCAGAACACGAAGCTGGCCCTGACATCCCTCAAGGTCGAGACCGACCGGGGCGATCATCTTGCTCCATTCGCCAAGGCTATCAATGATGGTATCGTTTGCGACCTTGTGCTCGGATGCAAAGCGGTTCAGCGCCCGGCGAGCGCGAATTTGACCTTCGGTGGTCATCAGTTCTTCGCGCTTCATGTCCTTGACAGCATCACCACCAAGTTGGCGTAGGGCCTGATGGAGAACCGCCATCTGCCCAAGTTCGCGTGATGCTTTTTCCGTCCAGTTGCGCCGGATGCAGGTGCGCGCCAGTTCCACTCCACCAACGCCCGTGCTGCCGACGTCGCGGCTATGCTCCAGAACCGTCTGCGGACGGACATCCTCCAACTCGATAAGGCGGTCGTAAAGCATGCGATCATGAACCGAAAGATCGAACACTTCGCGCAATGTATCGAGCGGCAATTCATAGGTACCAAGCCCACCAGACAGACCGGGCAACATGATCATTTTCCGTCCGGCCTTGCCAATCGAAACGCGCGCGTAACGCAGGGTCTTGGTCGTAAAGGGAGTCCTGACGCCGCGCGAAGCAAATGTTTGCGGCAAGCACGCCAAAGGATCGTCCGGCACCTCATGCGGTTCAGGAGACTTGTGGCTGACGGAATTTACGATCTTCTGTTTATTCATTCTTGGCTTTGGCTAAGCGGTATCGGCGCTAATGTCTGATGGTCACCCTGACGCCCCTTTAAGGGCAGGATTCCCGGCGTAAGAAAGCAGTACGTAATGAACATTTTGTCATTTTGGCCAGAAATTCTCGGGACAACCCAGACTATCCCGACAAGGTGGTAATTACATTAACAACCTTACCCGAAATTACCACCATCAACTGGCGGCGCCAAATTGCCATTTTTCACCGAATGTCAGCAAGTCCTTATAGTGTCTCTTGCGCTTTTTCCCACGTTTTCACATACGCCTTCCATTCCGCACCGTCCGGAATGGATTCATCAACCGTCAGGAATGCCCGACTGTCGATCATGACGGCTACTTCTTCGGTTTCCACCGGCGCCTTGACCATCTTTGTCTGATAGGCGCTTGGATGCGGTCCGTGCGGGAAACCGCTTGGATGGAATGTTGCCATTCCGGCCTTTATTTCGCCGCGACTGAAGAACTCGCCTCGGTGATAAAAGATGAACTCATCTGCATCTTCGTTCGAATGATAGAACGGCACGCGCATGATACCGGACTCGCCCTCTCCCACCTTGGGGATGAAGGTGCTGATTGCAAAGGTATCCGTGACAAAGGTGCACGACGCTGCGGGCGGCGTTCTCTGGCCATCAGACCGATGTTTTGCAAGGTCGCGCCAATTCAGCTTCACCACACAAAGATCGCCTTCCCAACCAACCGCGTCCAGCGGATTGAACGGATAGGTCAGGGTCGAAACCTGCCCGCGGCGCTTGATGTGAATTTCCCAGAAGGCATCGTCTTGCTGGGCAATGAAGGCATCATCAATTCTGGGCAAGGTAAACAGCATCGGATTAATCGCGCTTGGCCCGCCCTGCGATGCATCTTGCAGCTTGAAAGCAGATGCCGTTGCCTCGATCATCATGAATTCTGAAAGTTCAGATGGCTCAATCCGCCAGGCGGTGCCGCGCGGCAACAGGATATAGTCCCCGTCGCAATAGGGTAGATGGCCGTAATCGCAAATCAGCGCCCCGGACCCGTTGTGAACAAAGATCAGCGTATCGCCATCCGCGTTACGGGCAAGCGCATGCATTTTGCTTTCAGTTTTCCAGTAACGTACTTCCATATGATCATTGTGAAGCACTCGACGGGCCTGCAATGGACAGGCCGGGCCTGGTGAAAGCTTGCCAAGGGAAAACGCGCGTGGTCGTAAAGGACCTTCAAATGTCGCCCAGCCGGCCGGCGGGTGACGATGATAAATTTGCGCTGACGGCCCCTCGAAACCGGCACGCCCGACTTCGCGTTGATATGTTTTTTGGTCGCCTTGCCCATCAGAGCGCGCGACACATTGACCTTCGCTGTTTGGAAGCCTGATCCAGTTCGTCATGTGATCCTCCCAGATCGGTTTTATCGGGAGCCAAACGGAGTGGATCGCAACCAAGCCCCCTTTCTACCGATATGAGAAAGAAGTGGTTGTTTTTCAATGGTGGATAGAGCCAAATACCAAAGGTATTGGCGCGCATTCCCACGATGACGGGAACGAGATTTTCTATGTGCTTGAGGGCACAATGAGCTTTCTGATCGGTGAAGGTTGGCAGGAAGCAGGAAAAGGCAGCTTTATATACGTCCCCGCCGGTATTCAGCACGATTTCGAAAACCGCAGCACAGAAAAGGCGGACGCGCTGAATATCTTTGCGCCAGGCGCCTTTGAAGAAAATATGCCCAAGATCGTTGAATGGTTCAAAGAAAACCCGCCAACGGATGCGGTCTGAGCTAAAACTGTTCTACAAATTTACCGCCTATTAGTCGCTCAAACTCGGTTCATTTTCTGCCAGTCATAGCTTTTCATATAGTCCAGAAATGCGCGCATGGCGGCACTTGGAAGTCGGCGATTAGGGTAATACAGGAACCAGTGCGGCAAAATTTGGCTCCATTCAGAGAGCACCTCAACCAGTTGACCTGTCTGGATATACGACTTGGCATAGTCATCGAAGACATGCGCCAGACCCCTACCAGCCAAAGCTGCCTGCAATTCGTTGTGGGCCGTACCGACCGTCAAGCGACCTTCGGGTGAAATTTCAATCTCTTCATCCCCGTCTGAGAATTTCCAGTTCACCAATGTGCCACCGGAAAATCTGCGTTTGATGCAGTCATGATTGACAAGATCACCTGGCACTTTCGGGTAACCGCGTTTCTTCAGGTATTCGGGCGAAGCGACGATCGCATAACGAAGTGCTGGCCCGAGCGGGAGGGCAATCATATCCTGAGCCAGATGCTTGCCAAACCTGACACCAGCGTCAAAACCCTGCTCCACGATATCAATGGCCGTTGCATCACTTATAAGTTCGATCTTCACCTGCGGATAAGCATCCATGAAATCGAATGCCAACGGGCACAGAAAATGATCAATGGCGGGCGCAGGCGCATTAATCCGCAACGTCCCAGAAGGGCTATCCCGGAACTCATCGACTTCAGCAATTGCAAGCCTGATATCGCTTAGCGCAGGAACCAACCGTTCAAGCAGACGCTGCCCCGCCTCCGTTGGGAAAACGCTCCTTGTTGTTCGATTAAGCAACCTGATCCCCAAAGCCTCTTCCAAGGCGTTCATCGTTTGGCTCAAGGCCGATGAGGATACGCCGCGTTCAAGTGCCGCGGCACGAAATCCGCCACATCGAACGATGGCGACAAACACATCAAAGCTGTCTAGACGGATTGAGCTCATTGCAAAGCATATCTAATCAATCTGTTAAATTTTACCCATATTATCAGATCAATTTTCCTCTGTCATGCTCGTCTGACGGATCACGTTGCGCTCCCGATGTGTCCTTTCGTTGGTTATTTCGCACCCAAACCACTGAATGAAGCAAATGAGCGCTCAACGAAGAAGGGAAGACAGAGTGAGTACCCTAACCCTAAACAGACGCGCCATTATGCTGTCCGCCGTTGCAGGCGCATCAAGCATGTTCATTCCAAGCCTGGGCTTCTTTGGCAGTGCAAATGCACAAACCGCACCTTCACCAAGTGGCAATACCGGTCACTACCACTTCCGTGTCGGAGAGATCACGGCAACGGTATTAAGCGATGGCATTATTGGTGGGCCGCCCCGCATTTATGCGAGTAACGCCCCTGAAGTGGAGTTAGAGGAAGTCCTGCGCCAAGCATTCCTCTCGACCGAGCATATGACGCTCAATATGAACACGTTGCTGATCGAAACCGGTGGAAGACGAATTCTGATCGAAGCAGGCGCTGGCAAAACAATGGGACCGAACGGTGGTCGCATCTTTAATAACCTTGCTGCAATCGGACTTGGCCCTGCTGACATTGACGCGGTTGTTATCTCGCACACCCATCCAGATCATGTCGGCAATCTTCGTACTGCGGATGGCGGCAAGGCGTTTCCCAATGCCAGGGTCTTTGTCCCGAAGGCGGACTGGGATTTCTTCGTCGTCAACGATCCGGACCTTTCCTATATGCCGGTCCCGCAGGATTTCCGCACGCGCTTCGCCGCAAACATCAAGAGCAGCCTTGAACCGGTCACACGCGATATCGAGCTTTACGAAGCCGGTGACGAGATCGTACCGGGCCTGACAACGATTGTCGCTGCTGGCCACACACCGGGCATGGCGACCTTCCTTGTTCACTCAGGCAAAGAACAGCTCTTGCTGACGGCAGACCTTGCTTATCACCCGGTCATCAATGTCGATAGACCCTGGATTCCCGGCCCGGACCGTGACAAGGAGACAGCACTCAACTCCCGCCGTCGTATTTTTGACAGGGCCGCCGCCGACCGCATTCCAGTGCTTGGCTTCCACTTCCCGTTTCCAGGACTTGGTCATATGCTCAAGACAGATGAAGCCTACGCATGGGTCCCTGCCAACTGGGCGTTTTGAAACTCTGGTATTATAAAGTGCCGCCCGTCAGAGCAAACTGGGATGGCCCGATGACTTACCAGCGCGTCACGAAATGGGCTGGCTGAAGCTTGCATTCACAAAGCGATGTCACATCGATCTTGGATCATGTCAGTCTTTGAAGAATATGCAGCCTATTTGATGCTCAGAAAAAACCAAAGGCCCGGAAGGATATCCCTCCGGGCCTTTGGTTTAATGGTGCGCCCGACAGGATTCGAACCTGTGGCCCCCAGATTAGGAATCTGGTGCTCTATCCTGCTGAGCTACGGGCGCACTGCCAAACGGCAGCATTCCATTAGCAGCAAATCTGATGGCGATCAATCCGCGAGGGCACGGATGTTGCAACCTTGGCGGCCAAAAAATTGACCAAAAAGCAAATCAGCCGAGGATGCGATCACCCTCGGCTGATTAAAACCTTTATCAATTATCGCCTTAGTCAAACAGGCGCTCAATCGGGAAGGAATAGGTCAGGGACAGGATTTCTGTACCCGGGTTCTCGTCACCGATGCTGGCGTTCGAGATGTGCGAGATACCAAGGCTCAGGCGCTCGTGGCTGTCAAAGCGGAAGCCAAGCTCAAGACCCGAACGGAATTCGATCCAGTGACCAAGATCTTCACCATTGCCCTGATGGTATGCACCAACCGAGGTATAGACGCTGGAAACGAAATGATCGCCCCACAGAACATCAACAGCCAGACCGCCATAACCGTGAACGGCACCTTCGGAGGTAACCATCACACCACCGATTGGGCGGGTGACATCAAACATCGCGTGCTGTGCACGATAGTTCAGACGAAATTCGGCAGCTTCTTCGTCCTGCGTGATGTCGACCATACCGGTCGAAAATTCAAGCAGTCCGGAATCGTTATCATTTCCAAGAATTTGCTGTGCTTGTGCGGTGTTCAAAAAGCCAAACAGTACGCAAACTGCAAGCAGTTTCCCCAAAACCAACTTCATTAACCAAGTCCCCACTAGATCAATCGGTTCGATATACTACCCAACCGTGTTTCAAACTCAACAACACATTGCTGCTTGTCGGTTAATTTTACACAAACTTCTTGCCATCAAACCGGTTGGTCGCCAGCACCAGTTCCCGGATAATCCCGGGTTCACTGGCCGCATGCCCGGCATCATCAACGATGACCAGCTCAGAACCATCCCACGCCTTATGAAGTGCCAAGGCCGAAACTGGCGGGCACACCACGTCATAGCGCCCCTGAACAATGGCGAGCGGTGCATGGGAAATGCGACCGACGTTCTTGATCAACTGGTCTTCTTCAAAGAAGCAGCGATGGACAAAGTAATGATGTTCAAGCTTGGCCAGCGCCAGCGCGATCTGGTCACTCTCAAAGACCTCGACCAGACCATCATCAGGCAGAAGCGTACAGCATGTTGCCTCATAGGCTGACCACACGCGCGCTGCATCAATGGCCGCGTCTTCACCATCCTTGCCAGAGAAGATATCGGCATAACGGTCAAGCAAGGGCTGATAACCGGGATTGTCTTTGAAACCAGCAGCATCAAGGAAGCGGCGCTCTGCCTCGGGGAAGAACCGCCCCATGCCTTCCATGAACCATTTGATTTCGGACGTCGTGCCAAGGAAGATACCGCGCAGGACAAAGCCTGTGACGCGTTCCGGGCACGCCTGACCGTAGGCCAACGCCAAAGTCGACCCCCACGAGCCCCCAAACACAAGCCAGCGATCAATGCCGCGTTCCTTGCGCAGGGCTTCGATATCGCCAATCAGATGATCGGTCGTGTTGTTTTCAAGGCTGCCGAACGGGCGAGATTTTCCGGCCCCGCGCTGATCAAACAAAATCACACGGTACTTTTCCGGGTCAAAGAAGCGGCGGCTGTTAGGCGAAATACCCGCACCCGGGCCGCCATGCAGGAAGATGACCGGCAGCCCGTCGGGGTTACCAACCTCTTCCCAGTAAATCTCGTGACCGTCTTCACGAGATAACCAACCCGACTGATGGGGCGAAATTTCGGGATAGAGCACGCGAAGGACCTTTTCATTATTAAACGGGACGCTGTCTTTTCGCCGGTGGTGGCGCGTACAAGAAGTCGCATAAACAACGGTATAAGAACAAGCTCTATTGCGCCCCCGGCGACCGCGCGAGACAGATCCAGAACGGGTTTTCAAGTGTGATGTAAGGGCCACCGCGATTTTCAATCACGCCACGTACCCGAACTTCCTGCCCGACCCAATCCTGCAGGATGTCTTGAAAGTCTCCGCCGTTGGCGAATGCATCGCGCACGGTGGCGTCCAATGCGATGGTGAAATCTTCGCGCCAGTTCGATCCGAAGTTAAGATAACTGCGCCATTCCTGATGTTCGATGCTCCTGATCGTTCCATCAATCACGGCAAATCTGCCGATTGCATCACGGGCGGTCGGGATATTCTCTGCCCCCGCATCATGGGCCCACACATAATAGGCTGTCTCTGGCTCGTGACCGGACCATATGCCAGACTGATTTTTGATCGCCGCGGCCTCGATCCCGATCAGCGCTGACACATCCTGATCGCTCTCAGGAACAAGCATCGCGAGACCGGCAGTCAAAAGTTCTGCATGCCAATCGCCGACACCTTCACCTTGAATGCGAACCGGTATTCTTCCAAGAAAGTCTGGCTGTTCGGCCAGCGGCGTGATCGAAACCTTGTTCGCACTCGCCTGTTCTAGCCATGCCCTTGCTGCGTCTTCATGTCCCGGCACAAACGCAATATCTGCCAGCCGAAATGATTTACCCGGCAGCTCGGCAGCAGTGAATGCATCAACCGCTTCAATATTGAGCTGCACGTCATGCCAAACCGATCCCCGATCCGTTGAAAGCGGCGCCTGTGGATCACCCGCGATGATGTCAGTCCCGCAGCGCCAATCGGCGGCCATCACGGGTAGATTGGCCCCGCAAAAGGCGACAACAAGCAGCGTTAATGTGCATTTACGCCACACCAATGTCGATCCAGCCCAAAAATTTCCCCATTTTTGATGCTTTATCGGTGACTGCGAAAAGATTGAATGATCAAGGAACACGCGCTACCAATTCCCGGTTGGTTTCGCAAATATATTGCGCCACAGCTTACGCGGCCAAAGGACACGAGGAAAGATATCAATGGGCTGGCTGAACTTTCGTTCACATAAACATATTGCAGGTGTGCTTGCAGCGATTGCGCTGAGTACTGCCGTTGCCGGATGTTCGACCAACCGGGCGACCGGCGAAGACAGCTTTACGGCCTTCATGTCGCCCGAGCAGGAAAAACAGATCGGCTCGCAGGAACATCCGAAGATGGTCAAGGAATTCGGTGGTCAATACACCGAAAAGGACCTGCAGACCTACGTGACAGAAGTCGGTGAAAAGCTGGTCGCGGTTTCGGAAACCCCGAACGAGAAATTCACCTTCACGGTCCTGGATTCCCCGGTTGTCAACGCCTTTGCCCTGCCCGGCGGATACGTTTATATCACGCGTGGTCTGGCGGCCCTTGCCACCAACGAGGCAGAACTGGCAGGCGTCCTTGCCCATGAGATCGGCCACGTCGTTGCCCGCCACTCAGCACAACGTTATAGCCGTGGTGTACTTACGCAAATTCTGGCGGGTGGTCTGGCGGTTGCCGTCGGAAATGGTGCTGGCGAGCTGATTGGCACCGGGGCAAACGCATACCTCAAGTCCTTCTCGCGCGAACATGAATTCGAAGCCGACATGCTTGGCATTCGCTATATCACGCGTGCGGGTTATGACCCGGATGCCATGGCGACCTTCCTTGAAAAGCTTCGGGCCCATTCACGACTTCAGGCCAAACTTGCCGGCAGGTCGCCTGATGATGTCGATCAGTATGATTTCATGGCAACCCACCCGCGCACCCTTGATCGTATTGAACAGGCCCATCAAAGCGCCAATGTCACGGCAGTTGCCAATCCGGAAAGTGGTGCTGTGCGCTATATGACGGCAATTGACGGTATTCTGTATGGCGACGGCCCGGATCAGGGTTACGTCCGGGGACAGGAATTTGTCCATGTGCCATTGAATTTCCGGTTTGAAGTCCCCGAAGGCTTCACAATGACCAACCAGCCAAATGCCGTTATCGCCCGCGATGGCAAAGGGGCCCAGATCATCTTTGAGGGTGCCCCGGGCGCGAAGGACATGCGCCTTGATAGCTATCTTCAAAACGGGTTCTCGAAAGAGATCGCCATCCGCAATATCGAGATGCTCGACATCGAAGGTCAGGAAGCTGCCACCGGTAGTGCTGATATTTCATTGCGTTCGGGGCCTGCACGCCTGCGCGTGGTTGTGATCCGTCATGGCAACTCGGCCTATCAGTTCCTGTTTGTCACGCCACTTGATCAGGCTGATAACTATAACCTGCCGCTGCGCCGCACGACCTATAGCTTCCGCCCGCTCACCGATCGGGAAAAGAAGATCTATACCCCGCTTCGCATCAAGGTACGTGCGGTAAACCCGGAATATGACCTGCAAACCTTTATCGACGACATGGAAGTCGACAAGGCACCGGCTGATGTCTTTGCCACCATCAACGGCCTTCGCGATGGGCAGCCACCGGCTGTCGGGTCTCTGGTCAAGGTGGTTCGGCACTAGAACGCCAAGCGATCCAACCCCAAAAACGACAAAAGGCAGCATATTGATGCTGCCTTTTTCTTTTTCGATTGCTCACTTCCCCGAGGGGATAACAGAAAGTCTAGCTGCTTGTGATCTGCTCGATCACGGCACCCTGGCCATCAAGGGCAACCGCAATCAAATGACCACCGCGGCCTGCACCACCATCCAGCGACAGGGTAAATTCACGTTCCTGCAAGCCTGTCTGGCCTTGGGATGCACCACGCACAATACGGGCACAGTCGTAATACCGTTCGGTTATGGCTTCAAACATTGATCCGCCCCACCAGAACGTATCCGTCTGGCCCGTCAGTGGCCGCGAACCATCCAGCCCGGTATGAACAAAGATCAGACGCCCATCTGTCGAATAGGCCGCGTGCTTAAGATCAGACATCAATGCGTTATGGCCACTATGGCGGCGCACGGCGTCCGCAAAGCCCGAGGTCCACTGCGAGATCGCATGTGCGCCCTGATGCATGGTTCTTTGGACATGGACCGGGTCAAAGCCATAGGCACGCACCGGTCCGGCGATGCCGCGGGTCAGCATCCAGTCAAAAACTTCGCCCGGGTTGGGGGCGAACTGGATCTGCTGCAACTTGGACAGCATTTCTTCGGCTGCACCGCGCAGGAAGGCGATATCACTGATATCAACACCATCCTTGGCAATGAAGAAACGGCGAAACATCAACAGCTCGTTAATGGTTGCAACGACATTTTCGGCCGTGCCATCGCCCCAGTAATTGCCAAGATAGACAAGCCTGTCGCCCGGTTTCATATGTTGCGCAAGTTTCTGGTGAACGGCACATAATGCGCCGTGATCACCATTGATTGCGCCGACGACCCAGATTCGCTCAGCCGGCTTGATCGGCGCCAGAACTGTACTCATCGCTGTAACCTGCCCAAAACAAAAATAAAACCGGCCCAAGCGTACATCGCGGGCCGGTTTTTATAAATAGTTGCCTGAAGGGGCCTTCGCAATCAGGCAGCCTTCTGCAAAAGCTTTTCGAGTTTGCCAGACGCCTTGTCCTTGTCGATTTTTTCAATCGCGGCAAGTTCATCAACGAGGCGCTCGAAAGCAGCTTCGTAGATCTGGCGTTCGGAGAAGGACTGCTCCGGCTGGGTCGCGCTGCGGTGAAGGTCGCGCACGACTTCGGCGATCGAAACCGGATCACCCGAATTGATCTTTGCTTCATATTCCTGGGCGCGGCGGGACCACATGGTGCGTTTCACACGCGCACGACCCTTAAGGGTAATCAGCGCAGAATCCATCTGTTTTTTCGAGGACAGCTTGCGCAGACCAGAGTTGCCAACTTTGTTCACCGGCACGCGCAGGGTCATGCGGCTAGATTCAAAGGTAATTACATAAAGGCGCAATTCCTGCCCCGCAATTTCCTGGGTTTCCAGGCCATCGACACAGCCAACACCATGTGCGGGGTAAACAACGTAATCGCCAACAGCAAACGGCAACTTATCCGACATCAAGCATCCTTCCGGCCCAATCAGGCCTGGTCATTCAACTGCAACACTACAGAACCAGCGACGCAAAGAGCTGCACGCGACCAAGCTTTTTGGCAAAGTCGCGGTTCAGACAGGAAATTCAAATACGGAAATCCGACATTTCGGAACGAGCCTGTCGAGCCCTTAGCGCGAATTGTGAACCATAACACAACAAGCCAACAGTTTACAGGAATTTTCCCGGCAACCCGTTCAATGCAGCCATGCGCAAAACCCACTGGCGCAAACCAGTGGGTCAAAAATCGCATGTAATATCGGGGGTTAGCCCAAAAATCAGTCGCCCGTTCCCGGGGCTTCGGACAGCAATTCGGTCTTGCCGGATTTGCCGTTCCATTCATCCGCATCAGCAGGCGCATCGCCCTTGCGGGTAATATTTGGCCAAACCTCTGCAAACTTACGGTTGATTTCCAGCCAGTTATCCAGATTCGGTTCGGTATCGGGAATAATCGCTTCAGCGGGGCATTCCGGTTCGCAAACACCACAATCGATGCATTCATCAGGGTGAATCACCAGAAAGTTTTCACCTTCATAGAAGCAATCGACGGGGCAAACCTCGACGCAGTCCTGATACTTACACTTGATGCAGTTTTCCGTCACCACATAGGTCATGGTGTAACTCCGTACAGGTTGCGGGGCCAGATTGCGGCTGCACCCGCTTTCGGCCATGTTCTCTCTCGGGAATTGGGTTATCACGCACAGCTGTTGTGTGCAACTCCAATAAAACCCTAATTTTTTACGTAGTATTTTCTTCACGACGCACTGACAGGCTGCGTGGCGACTGCTTCGAGTTCGCCCTCAACGCTGCAGTGCAGCGCAGAACATACAGATTTCTCGCGGCTTTTCCAGTTCCTAAATCCCGCGGAGAATTGCTTTTACCCCCGCAAAGCCATAGTCTGCTTCGCAAGGGGTATAACAGAAGAAACTGTGGGGATCGGATTGCCGGAAAAAGGCCTTGATCAACAACGGCTTAGATGGCGCGATCGCTTGTCTGTCAAACAGGCAAGGATTGCGGTCGGCCTTACTTTGCTGATCGGCCTGTTATTCAGTGGCATTCAGATTGTCTGGGATCTGCGCGAAGAACAGAACCTGATTGACCGCACCGTAAACCAGGTTCTTGCAACGCTGCGCGAGTCTGCGACCCAGGCTGCATATGGTCTGGATGAGACACTTGCAGCCCGTGTCATTTCTGGCCTCTTTGAATATGAGCCAGTCTACGAGGCCGAGCTTCGCGATAACTTCAAAAATGTTCTGGCACGCAAGACCGAACAGCCAATCAATTCCAACCGCACATTCCTGACCCAGATCATGTTTGGGGAAAACCAGGAATACAAAATCCCGCTGAATACAGACGGACCAAACGGTCTGGTCGGCCATCTTAGTGTCAAGATCGACACCGACATGATCGCAGAGGGGTTCATCAACCGTGCATCGCGCATTCTGTTATCGGGGATTGTGCGCAACCTGCTGCTCGGTTTGGTTCTGGTTGCTTTTTTCTATATCACACTGACCAAACCGCTTCTGGGCATTGCCGCACAATTACGCCAAATCGATCCGGAAAAGCCCGACTCTGCTGCCATCAACATTCCGCCGCACCATGCCCGCAATGAACTTGGCATGATCCTGCAGACAACACGTGGTCTGGTCGAACGGGTTTCATCAACACTCGACAGATTGCTTGAAAGCCAGCAAAAGGTCCGCGACCGTGAAAGCCGTCTGAGCGCCATCGTTCAAAATGTCGCGGACGGCATTCTGACCATCACACCGACCGGCCGCATTGTCGAATGCAATGCAGCAACCAAAGAGATCCTCGGCCTGATGCGTGATGAGACACCGAAGGGCCGTACATTACATGAATTCCTGCTGCCGCGCGCTGTGCCGCTTCTCGAACACAGTCTCGAAGAACTCGCCGCACACGCCCCCGGTGCCGAAGCCGTCGAGAAACGCTTTACCCTGCCGATTGTGCGCGCCGATCAGAAGGAAATCGATGTTTCCATTGCATTGCGCCTGATCCCCGATAGCGCAACACCATTGATGACGGCTGTTCTGAACGACATCACCGTGCGAAAACGGTACGAAGAACAACTGGTCTATATGGCCAATCATGACACGCTGACCAACCTGCCCAACCGCAGCATGCTTGAACGCAGCCTGTCAGAAGCCTTGAACACCCATAAAAACAATGCGTCCGAGCGCAGTGGCGCCACCGCAATCCTTTTCATCGACCTTGATCGTTTCAAGGTGATCAATGACAGCCTTGGTCATGATGTCGGTGACCTGATGCTCAAGGCCGTCGCACTCAGATTGCAACGCGTGATCGGGCGACAGGAAATTGTCGGCCGATTGGGCGGCGATGAATTCCTGATCATTATTCCTGACCTTAAGGAAACGCAGGATGCCGTCATTCTGTCGCAGGCTGTGCTTGATGCCTTGGCACCGGCCTTTGACATCAATGGACGTGTTCTTTTTGTCACACCGTCCATCGGGATTGCCCTTTATCCATCTGATGGCGAGGATTTTCCCGCCCTGATGCGTAATGCTGACACCGCAATGTATAGTGCAAAATCCAGTGGCGGCGGCACCTATCACTTCTTTACCAAGACCATGAACGAAAGTGCCATGGCGCGCCTTGTGATCGAAAATGATCTGCGCGAAGCTTTGGTAAAGGATGAGTTTGAACTGCATTATCAGCCGAAGGTCGATCTGCGGACAAACCAGGTCTGCGGCCTTGAAGCCCTGATTCGCTGGAAACAGCCGGGCCGAGGCTATATTTCGCCAATGCAGTTTATTCCGGTCGCCGAGGAAACCGGCCTGATCAGCAGGATTGGCGAATGGGTTTTCCGCGAAGTCTGCCGCCAGATTTCCGAGTGGGAGGCACAGTCACTTCCGCCGATGCCGATTGCGGTCAATCTGTCCCCAAGACAGTTGATCGAGGGTCACATCACAGAGACGATTTCACGCATCCTTGCCGAGACGGCAACACCAGCCGCCCGTATTGTGCTTGAAGTCACCGAAACGGCGATGATGCAGGAAATCAAGAAGGCAGCCACCATCCTTGATGAGCTGCGCCATCTTGGTTTAAAGATCGCTGTTGATGATTTTGGTACCGGATATTCGTCACTCGCCTATCTCAAACGGTTGCCGATCAATTCCATCAAGATCGACCGTTCGTTCGTTCGGGATGTCACGATCGACACAGACGACGCCGCGATCACGCGCACCATTATTGCGATGGGGCATAACCTTGGCCTCAAGGTTGTCGCCGAAGGGGTCGAGACCCAGGAACAGATGAATTTCTTGCGGGAATGCAATTGTGATGAAGTCCAGGGCTTCCTGATCGCAACCCCGCTGCCGCCCGAAGAAATTGTCCAATACATTCGACGACCATCGATCGACATGTCGAGTGAAATCTAGCCCGCCAGACACGCCCAATTGATAGATGCTTCGCCACCACTGCCCCGCAAAATCGAGATGAAAATGCCAAACACTAAATCCGTATTGCTCGTTGATGACAGCAAGTTTGCCCGCCTTCTGGTCAAGGCATTCATTTCCAGCAACTTTGCCAATTGGGAAATCGACGAGGCCGAGGATGGCGCCAAGGCGCTTGAGATGGTTGATGCCAAAACCTATGACTACATGCTGGTTGACTTCAACATGCCGGGAATGGATGGGCTTGAACTGGGAGAAAAGCTGCGCAGCCAGTTCCCCGGGGCTGTAATTGCGCTTCTGACTGCCAATATTCAACAGGAGATCCAGAACAAGGCCGAGAACCTTGGACTTGATTTCATCGCAAAGCCCCCGACTGAGGACAAAATTCGCGACTACATCATGTCGCGGGAAGCAACCCGATGATCGAACTGACCGAACTTGAACATGATACAATCAGTGAACTGATCAATATTGGTGTCGGGCGTGCTGCATCGTCCCTTTCTGAAATGGTTAATCAGCCCGTTGAACTGACCGTGCCTGCCATCTCGTTTGTCGAACGGTTTTCCGATAGCGAACTTGCCAACGCCCCGACCGAAGTTGTTTCTGCCGTCAGTCAAAGTTTTCATGGACCGTTTACCGGTGAAGCCATGCTGGTATTCCCGGAAGTTCGCAGTCTGGAACTTGTTCGTAGCTTGCTTAAAGTTGACGTGCCGCTTGATACGCTGACCGATCTTGAACAGGAAGCCCTGATGGAGGTCGGCAACATTATTCTGAATGCCTGCCTTGGCAGTATTTCGAACGTTCTAGGTGAACCGATCAATTGCTCCATGCCGACGTTTCGCAAACGCGAAACGCGTGCATTGCTTGACGATGACACCGCAGGGGGCAGCGCCGCCACGAATCCCGTTTTGATGATTTTGCATGTACAATTCATGCTGCGTCAGAACGATATCGATGGCTATGTGCTGTTTGTGATGGACTTGGAGTCCATCCAGATGTTGCGTGAACTGGTGCGGCGTTTTCTGGCCAACTCCCTTGGATAACCGGTGAGAGGTGAATGACAAAGTCGCAATCCGCTAAGGGGGATCATCCCCCGTCATTTGACCTGAACCGTGACAGCGATGCTGCTGATCTTTTTGCAGCACTGCTTGATACGGCAGATACAGGGCTGATTGCGCTTGCCCCGGACGGGACGATTTGCCACTGGAACCAATGGATGCAAAGCCGGTCGGGCAAGGATGCCGATCAGGTCATGGGCAAGGCGTTGCACGATGTGTTCCCCGACACAAAACTCGGTCGTGTCAGCCTTGCGATTGAAGATTGCCTGAAATTCGGCATGCCAGCTGTCATTTCACCCTCGCTCAATCAGGGAGCCTTGCCGCTTCGTCCCCTACCGCAATTTGCCGCCAGTTTTGATCGTATGGAACAATCCATTCGTGTTCACCCGATCCAGACCAAGCGTAATGGCACGCTTTGTTCATTGATCATTCGCGACGTCACACTGGCTGTTCAGCGCGACCGTCTTTTGCGCCAGCAGGCCGCCGAACTGGCCGACCTTGTCACGCAAACCAAACGCAGCGAAGACCGCACACGCGCGATTTTGCAAAACACCATCGATGCGATTCTTGTCGCCTCTGATGACGGCAGCATCGAACCGCTTAATTCCCGCGCGCAGGAGCTTTGCGGTCCGACGGGTGATCCGGAACTGCGCAACATCATCCGGTTTTTGCTGCCCGATAGCGAACATACCCCGCTGACACCGCCGCCGCCGAACCGGCTTTTGACCGACCTTGGCACCGGCGTGATCGAAGTACTGGCATCCACACTCAGTGGTCGCAATGTGCCGCTTGAAGTCGCGATCAGCCATTTTTCCGCCGATCAGCGTTATCACTACATCATTACGCTGCGTGATATTTCCCAGCGCAAACGCCACGAAAAAGAAATCCAGCGCACGATGCAGGAACTTGAACGTTCTAACGCGGAACTCGAACAGTTCGCCTATGCCGCCTCGCATGACTTGCAGGAACCGTTGCGCATGGTTTCAAGCTACACGCAGTTGCTTGCCCGGCGTTATGAGGGGCAACTCGACGAAACTGCTGACGAATTCATTCATTACGCGGTTGATGGCACGCAACGCATGCAGCGGATGATTGATGACCTCCTGACCCTGTCGCGGGTTGGACGCCACGGCAAACCGTTCAATCCCGTCCCGCTCGACAATCTGTTTGATGCCATTGTCACCAATTTCAGGCGTGCCGGTTCCACCCCCGAAGGCAACATCATCCGCGAAGGCCATCTGCCGACCGTTATGGGGGACGCAAGCCAGTTGCTGCTGTTGTTCCAGAACCTGGTGTCAAACGGGCTTAAATACAGCGATCCGAAAAATGGTCAGGTCCGGATTTTTGCCTCTGAGACACCCGATAGCTATCGGATCTTTGTTGCCGATAACGGGATTGGCATCGACCCGCAATATCACGAAACCATCTTTGAAATCTTCAAGCGCCTGCATGGCTATGGGGATTATGCCGGGACGGGAATTGGTCTTGCGATCTGTAAAAAGATCGTCGACCGACATGGTGGCGGTATCGATGTCACCAGCAAACCTGGCCAGGGCAGCACATTTTGTGTCGAGCTGCCAAAAGAATTGTCGATTGTCGCCGCATCCGAAAGCATGTAGCTTTCAGTTTACGTAAGCGTAAAGATGATTGAGCCCCCATGAGCGACAGCTACACCATCACCGATCTTGCCCGCGAATTCGAAGTCACCACCCGAACCATCCGCTTTTACGAGGATCAGGAACTGATTTCGCCCGAACGGCAAGGTCAGACCCGGATCTATAGCCAACGTGACCGTGTGCGCCTGCGCCTGATCATGCGTGGCAAGCGGCTTGGATTTTCACTAAAGGAAATTCGCGATTTGCTGGATCTTTATGACGGCGATCGCAGCGAAATCACCCAGCTGACCACACTGGTCGACAAGGTCAATGAACGCCGCGCAACACTTCGCAAGCAGCGCGAAGACATTGACGCCACGCTTGATGAACTCGACAAGCTTGAAGAAACTTGTCAGGAAGAATTGTCGCGCAAGAAGGCAGGCTAAGAGCCCTGCCCTTTGCCAGCGTTATTGACTGCTACCTGTTGGGTTCTGCACCTTGGCCAACCGGGCTTCCGAAGGGCGGGACAGGATAAAACAGCTAACAGGAATGGCGACCAGAAGCTGAATAAACGCCACCCAGCGGTTCTCAATCAGCACCAATGACGCCGTAATCACCACCAGAAACGCCACCATGGCAAGGGTTTTGGCACGGCGATTGATCACGCCATACTCGTTCCATTGACGGATCGACAAACCAAAACGCGGATGATTGCATATCCAGTCATGCAGGCGTGGTGATCCCTTGGCAAACAGCCAAGCGGCCAACAGCATGAAGGGCGTCGTTGGCAAAAGCGGCAGGAAAATACCGATCACACCAAGACCAACAGAAAGCCACCCAAGGGCCAGATAGATATGCGAGACGCGCAGCATTGATTTCCTGTTTACAGTCGATCCGACCCCTGACAGGTTAGAGCAGAGCTCAATGTAGGCATAGAAATCAGCAAATTCAATCAATCGCCGACCATAACACTCAGTTAATTGATCACCTTGAAACAGTTCGACAATCTGCACGGTTTCCCATGCTTGAAATTGAAAATGGCCTCTATCTGGATGAACGCCATCTGAGTTTTCAGTTTGTCCGTGCCTCCGGCCCGGGCGGGCAGAACGTCAACAAGGTATCCAGTGCTGTTCAGATGCGTGTGCGCATTGATGACCTGACGGAATTGCCAATGCATGTGCGCAATCGCCTGCGTGAACTTGCCGGCAGCAAATTGACCAATGACGGCGAAATCATTTTTGACGCTCAGCGCCACCGTACCCAGGAACGCAACAAGCAGGATGCGATTGACCGTTTTCTGGCACTTTTACGCAAGGCTGCCGAACGCAAAAAATACCGGGTCAAAACCCGCCCCAGTCTTTCTGCCAAACGTAAACGCGTCGATTCCAAAAAGAAGCGCGGTGATACCAAGAAAATGCGGCAAAAACCGTCCTATTGATCGCGCGATACCCATACAAAGGCCTGCCATGACCATCGACTGGAACAGGATTTCAACGGCGCCACTTCCGGCCAATTGCGGGTGGAAGGGAAACTATCGCGTTCGTTATTCCGAGATCGGTGACAATGGCAAGGTCATGATGTCTGCACTGGCCGACTATATGCAGGATGCCGCCGGTTGGGGCGCGCGTATCCTGAAACTGGCCTATGACGATACGGTTGATCAGGGCATTGCATGGGTTCTGGCGCGCATGGTCATTCATATGCGCAACTATCCGGGAAATGGCGAGGATATCCTGATTGAAACATGGCCGTCGGGGGTATCACGCCGGGTCGCCACCCGTGACTTTCGCCTGACCAATAGCAAAGGAGAAATCGTCGGTGTCGCGCAAAGTTTCTGGGTGATGTTTGACCTTGGCACTCGTCGTGCGGCCCAATGGCCCGATTGGGTGGCCGAACGACTGCCCGATCCGCCCGGCCCCAAACTGATCGAGCCACCTTTGCGACCAGCCTTTACCACCGATCCTTTGCCGACCATGGATAATATCAAGGCACGGCCGTCCGATCTTGATCTCTATGGGCACGTCAACAATGTGCGCCTGATGCAATGGGTCATGGGGGTTGCGGGTCCGGACGGTCGACCGGATTTTCACCCGGAAGGTCTGGATATTCAGTTTCGCAGCGAATGCCGTGTGCAGGAACGTGTCACCATTCGTCATGCAGATGGCTTTGCCGCCATCACCCGTGAAGAAGATGGCACCGATCTGGTACGTGCCCATATCGTGCCGTTTAACCAGACCGCCGTGGCCTAGCCCCGAATGCCGTGAAAGCGGCGCTAGCAGCCATCCATCATCGCATCAAACAAATCGGCAATCGGCTTGAAGCTTTTGCGGTGATGGGCGGTCGGGCCCACCTCGCCCAGTCCCGCCATATGTTTTTTGACCCCGTACCCGGCATTGCCTTCCCAGCCAAAGAACGGGTATCGCGTGGCAAGGCGGGCCATGGCGCGGTCACGCACCACCTTGGCAACGATTGATGCCGCGGCAATTGAAAGCGACTTGCTATCGCCTTTCACCACCGTTTCCACCGCACAAGGCAAGCCGGGGTCGCGATTGCCATCAACCAGTGCCTGATCAGGCAAAGCTCCAAGCCGACTGACCGCACGTCGCATCGCAACATAGGTCGCCTGCAGGATATTGATCTGGTCAATCTCGCGCACGGATGCCGCGCCAATGGCGACTTCGGCACAGTTCATGATGACGCCATAAAGGTGGTCACGTTTCTTGACCGAGAGTTTCTTGGAATCATTAAGCTCGGACAGCAGCTCCACCGGAAGACGTTCATCGCGTGGCAGGATAACCGCCGCCGCCACGACCGGGCCCGCCAACGGCCCGCGACCGACCTCGTCGATCCCGGCTATTCGTCCGTGATACTGATCTTCGATGGAAAAATCCGGCATGGTGATCTCTGTCCCGTCCCTCTCTGTTATTCGTCTTAGCAACTGGGATGCACGCAGGCAACACACCCTAAAAACAAAACGGCACCGGTTTCCCGGTGCCGCTTGAATTCATCAAAGGTCCTGACCCTTTCAGGTTTCCTTTTCCTGATATTCTTCGCTTGGGTCATAGCCTTCCGGGCCGATCGGATCAAAGGTTGCCCAACCTTCATTCTGTTTGCTGGGCGGCAGTTCCTTGTTCGGATCAACATTCAGCAACATGTACGCCTTGGCGATCAGGTTTGCGGTGATCGGCGCTGTCAGGAAGATGAACAGCGTGATCAGCAATTCGTGAATGGTGAATTTACCGCGCTCAATCCAGAAGAACAGCATGGACGCGATCAAGACACCACCAAGCCCGACAGTACTGGCCTTGGTCGGTGCATGCAGGCGCGGCAGAAGATCGCGCAACTTGATCATCCCGAACGACCCAACCAGCAAGAACAGCCCGCCGATCACGATCAGAAGCGAAATGATGAGTTCAACAACAAACGGCATCGTTACGCTCCCTTATTCGATGATGTCGCCGCGCAAGACGAACTTGCAATAGGCCACGGTTGAAACAAACCCGAACATCGCAAACAGCAATGCCCCTTCAAAATACATCGCGGTCGCCTTGCCAATCCCGTACAGAACCAGAAGGGCAATGGCATTGATCGCCATGGTATCAACGGCCAAAACCCGGTCTGCCGTGGTCGGCCCGACGGTCAAACGATACAGGTTCATCAGAAGAGCCAGCGCAACGCAGATAAAGCCGAAATTCAGTGCATAATCGATCATTCGAAAATCTCCTTCAGACGGCGTTCGTAGCGGTTCTTGATATCGTCCACCACGCTCTGCGGATCGGGTGCGTGCAGGCAATGCACAAGCAAGCTTTTGGCATCGGCACTCAGATCAATCGTCACGGTTCCCGGCGTCATGGTGATCGTACCGGCAAGCGTTGTGATCGCCTCTGGCGAAGTCAGATCAAGCGGCACAACAACCGACTTTGATTCCAGGCTTTCGGTTTTGCGAAACAGGATCAAACCAGCCACGATCACATTCGCGACCAGAATGTCCCACAGCACAATCAGCCCGTACTCGCAAATGCCATAGACGTTGCGCAAGCGCGGTCGATCCTGCCAGAAACTGGCCGTGATCAGCGGAATGATGATCGCAAGAATAAGCCCAAAGATCACCGCACCGGCCGAGACCTCATTGACCAGGAAAACCCAGACAACAAGGAGTACAAGTGTCAAAAGCGGATGGGGCAGATAACGTTTTATCATCTTTCTATCCTCTCCCCTTATTGACCGACCAGTGACAGGGCGTTTGCGCCCAGCACCGCTTCGATGTAATGCGACGTATCAAACAACTGTGCCGCAACGCCGTTCAGATACTCGGTGATCGGTCCGGCAAAGATGGTCAGCGCAATCAGGCCACTGACCATACCGCAACTGGCAATGATCGGAAGAACCGGCCATTTCGCACCTTCGACCGTGATTTCGCCGTCGACGGAGGCACTTTTCCAGAACAGTACACTGCCCGCCCGGCCAAATCCGACGATACACATCAGTGACGTCAGCAGAATGATCGACCAGATCCAGACCATCGCATCGCTGTCGCGTGCCGCATCAAGGATCTGAAGTTTACCGATAAAGCCACTAAGTGGCGGCATCCCGGCCATACCGATCGCACCGACAAAGAACAGAACCGCCAGGAAGCCGGTCTGATGAAAACGCGGCGCGGTATGCAAGCTATCGCCGAACTGCCCGCGGCGTGACACCACAAGATCGGCAATCAGGAACAGGGCCGCCGCCGAGAAGGTCGAATGCAGCATATAATAAAGACCGGCCGAAATGGCTTCGGGCGTAAATAGCCCGATGGCAATCAACAAGGTCCCCATCGATCCGATCACCGAAAAGGCGATCAGACTGTTAAGGCGTTTCGCCGCCAGAACCCCGGTCATACCAAGCACCAGGGTCACCAGCGCCGCTGGCAGGACATAAGGCGCTGCCAGCCATGCCATGTCGCCTGCCGTATCGCCAAAGGCCAGCGAATAGACACGCAGAACGCAATAGGCCCCGACCTTGGTCATGATGGCAAACAGGGCTGCCACCGGTGCCGGTGCATTGGCATAGGTGCCCGGCAACCAGAAATGAACCGGAACAAGTGCGGCCTTCACACAGAACACCAGAAGCAGGATCAACGCACCCGCGCGCAGCAGAGCTGCATCACCCGACGCGACATTGGTCACCTGAATGGCAAGGTCGGCCATGTTCAGCGTCCCGGTGACGGAATAGATCATGCCGACACCAATCAGGAACAAGGAAGACCCTGTCAGGTTGATGACGACATATTGCATCCCGGCCTTAAGACGTTCTGCCCCCGCGCCATGCAGCATCAAGCCGTAGGACGCAATCAGCAGAACTTCGAAGAACACGAACAGGTTAAAGATGTCACCGGTCAGGAACGCACCATTGACCCCCATCAGCTGGAACTGGAACAGGGCATGGAAATGCTTGCCGCGCTGGTCCCATTCGCTTGATGCAAAAAGAACAACGCCAAGACCCAGAAGCGATGTCAGGAACACCATCATCGCCGAAAGACGATCAAGAACCAGAACAATGCCAAACGGTGCCGGCCAATCCGACAGCGCATACATTTCCGGGCCATTGCCACTGGCATAAACCAGAAGCGAAAGTGTGACGGCCACAAGGGCGACCGTTGCCGTGATGGAAAACACGCGCTGCAAAATGATGTCGTGACGCACCGCCAGAACAATCAGGGCGGCCATCACGGCGGGCAGCACTATGGGAACAACAATCCAGTCACCCATCAGTTTTTATCTCCTGCTTCGGATGGCGCGCCAACCGGACGACCGTCAACATGGTCATTACCGATTTCAAGGAAAGTCCGGATCGACAAAACAACGATCAATGCCGTCATACCGAACGAAATCACAATTGCCGTCAGGACAAGCGCCTGTGGCAGCGGGTCGGTATATTCGGTGACACCCTCACGCAGGATCGGCGGCATGTTGATGGTCAGACGTCCCATGGCGAACAGGAAGACGTTCACCGCATAGGACAGCAGGGCCAAGCCAACAACCACCGGGAAGGTTCGCCCGCGCAGCAACAAATAAGTCCCGCACGTGGTCAGAAGCCCAATACTGCTTGCGACAAGAAATTCCATATCAGGCCTCCTTGCCCGGCGTTGCCGCCGGTGCTGCCGACAACGACGGATCGTGGTCCATCGGCTCGGTATTTATTTCGACATGTTCGGCCATACGTTCGACCTGCGAAAGTTTGGCAAGGGCCAGCATCACTGCCCCGACCACGGTCAGGAACACGCCAAGGTCAAAGCCCATGGCCGATGCCAGTTCGAACTCGCCAACGATCGGCAGGTGAACATGAACGAACCCGCTGGTCAGGAACGGCAGCCCGGCAACCCAGGCCGATACCCCGGTAATCGCCGCGGCAATCACGCCAAGACCGATCATGCCATGGTAATTGACCTTCATGCGGTTCTGGGTCCAACCAAAGCCCGACGCCATATACTGCATAACCAGCGCAACCGACACGACCAGACCCGCGATAAAGCCACCGCCCGGTTCATTGTGACCGCGCAGGAAGATGTAAACACCCACCATCAGAGACAGTGGCAACATCACACGCGTTGCCACCACCATCATCATCGGGTGACGATCAGCCGAGCGACGGTTGCTGACAACCCAGTTGGCCAGACGTTTGGCCGCCTCGCCCTGGGTCACGGTTTCAATCAGTGCAAAGATCGAAAGTGCGGCAATCCCGAGAACGATGATCTCGCCAAAGGTATCAAAGCCACGGAAGTCAACGAGGATGACGTTCACGACGTTGGTGCCACCACCTTCGGTTTTCGAGTTCGCCAGATGATAGGACGAGATTGTGTTTGGCAGATCGCGGGTCATGATCGCCCAGATCGCACCCCCAACCCCAAGACCAGCCGCAATCGAAACAATACCGTCACGCATTTTGCGGCCCGGCAGGCTTTCCTTCGGGGTTTCCTTGGGCAGGATGTTAAGGGCAAGCAACATCAGAATGACTGTCACCACCTCGACCGAAATCTGCGTCAGCGCAAGATCCGGTGCCGAAAGATAGATAAAGCCAAGCGACACAATCAGACCAACCACACCGACCAGAAGCAAGGTCAGCAAGCGGTTGTGATGCATAAAGACCGACGCAATACAGGTCACAACCAGCAACAACCAGCCAATCGCGGCAGGCGGCGAGACTTCAAGAAGCTCGCGCGTGCCTGACTGGAAGTCCGGCTGCGCATAGAATCCCGAAAGCCCGATCCCGATGGAACCGATGATCGTGATTGCAAGATAACGCTGCAACGATCCGTTATGAAGATTGTTCGAAACCAGTCGGCTGAGCGCGACGGCCTTGGCCATACCGCAATCAAACATTGCCTTGGCATCGGGCCGCGACAAATTGGCGGTTGCCGACATAAGGCCACCATGGCGCATCAACAACAGCGATCCACCGATAATCGCAATCACACTCATGCCAAGGGCCGGTGTCAGCCCATGCCAAAGCGACAGGTGATATTCCGGCAATTCACCACCGATAACGGCCCCGGCTGTCGCAGCGACCAGTGGCCCTGCGATGGCAGACGGGAACAGACCGATCAGAACCACCAGAACCGTCAGCAATGCGGGCGGTGCCCACATGCCAAAGGGCGGGTCATGCGGATGGTGTGGCAGGTTTTCATCACGCGGTTTGCCCAGCCAGACGTGGAAAATAAACCGGAAGGAATACGCCACCGAGAACAGGGCACCAACGGTCGCCAGAAGCGGAACCACCCAGTTCTGATCCAGCCACATGGTGTGCCATGCTTCTTCCAGCATCATTTCCTTGGAAATGAAACCATTAAGCGGAATGATACCGGCCATCGAGGCGGCGGTGATAATCCCGATGGTGCCTGCAATCGGCATCAGGTTGAGCAACCCGCCAAAACGACGGATATCACGGGTCCCGGTTTCATGATCGATGATACCGGCCGTCATAAACAGGGCCGCCTTAAAGGTCGCGTGGTTGATGATGTGGAAGACCCCGGCAACGGCCGCCATCGGCGTCCCGAAACCAAGCAACATGGTCACAAGACCAAGGTGGCTGACGGTCGAGTATGCCAGAAGACCCTTAAGGTCGTGCTTGAAGATCGCAATCCAAGCCCCCAGCACCATGGTCACCAGACCAGCGGTCGCGACGATATAGAACCATTCCGGCGTGCCCGACAGAACCGGCCACATGCGTGCCATCAGGAAGATGCCCGCCTTCACCATTGTGGCCGAGTGCAGATAGGCCGAAACCGGCGTCGGTGCGGCCATCGCGTGCGGCAGCCAGAAGTGGAACGGAAACTGTGCCGATTTGGTAAAGCAGCCCAGCAAAATCAGGATCAAGGCCGGCAGATACATCGGCGATGCCTGGATCAGGTCGGCGTTCTGCAAGATCACCGTCAGATCATAGGACCCGACAATATCGCCAAGGATCAGCATCCCGGCAATCATTGCCAAACCACCAGCACCGGTCACGGCAAGCGCCATGCGTGCGCCCTGACGGCCTTCAGGCAAATGTTTCCAGTACCCGATCAGCAGGAACGATGACAGCGATGTCAGTTCCCAGAAAATCAACAGCAGCAGGATATTATCGGAAAGAACGATGCCAACCATGGCCCCCTGGAACAAAAGCAGGAACACATAGAACCTGCCCATCGGGTCGTCCTTGGAAAGATAGAACCGCGCATAGATGATAATCAGAAGACCGATACCCAGGATCAGGGTCGCAAACAGCAACCCGAGCCCGTCGAGGAAGATGGTCACATTCAGACCCAATTCCGGCAGCCAACTATAACTGACCTGAAATACCTCGCCGTCAATGACCGCCGGGGCCTTTGCCATCAGCAAGATCAGGGCAAGCAGCGTGACAGAACCGGTCGCTGTTGCACAAGCATTGCGCCCGGCCCTGATCATTATGGCGGGTAAGACCGCCCCAATGAAGGGAAGCAAAACAATGAGGGTGAGACTCATGAAAGACCCTTATTTTTGGATATTCGCCGCATCGCCCCGAACGCGAGACAGCAAGAAAATTCCGCCAGAAGTTAATATTAGTACTGATAATGGTCAAGAAAACCCAAACAGCGCAGCTTTTTAACACCCTGCTGTCAAGTGAAGCCGATCACCAAAGATCGCAATTATAGCGGGCAAACCTTACTTTTTACCGCCTGAGAGCTGTATCGCCTCGGGCATCATGCGCAGCCTGACCATGGCAATGGTTCCCAAAACAGGCCCGACAGCCAACATGGCAAATGCCCCCCACCAACCTGTCTGATCGGCGACAACCGGCACAAGATGGATGGAAACAAGCGCAATCAGAAACCCGATGGCATTTTGCAGGGTTAATGCCGTGCCGACCTGATGCGGGTCGGCCAGTTCAATTACGCAGGACGAGAATTGTGCGGAATCCGCAATCACAGAGATCCCCCAAACGATGCAGACCACAATAAGAAGTATAATCGGGGCATCGGATAACCCACCGGCAACCAGCGCACAGGCACCACTAACGATCATGGCGGCAATCGTCACGGTCGTTCTGCCAATCCGGTCAGCATAATACCCCCCGGCCAAGGACCCGAACGCGCCGATGCCAACAATGGCAAACGTCGAAAGTGCAGACCAGACACCGGGATTGTCCATCACACGATCCGAAAACGCGCCATACAGGAACAATCCGATCCAGCCCCACATGGCATACAGTTCCCACATATGCCCAAAATAGCCATAGCAGGCATGGCGCAGCGGCTTGTTTGACCAAATCTTGCCAACCATTTTTGGATCAAAGCGGGGCGATCGTCCCGGTGTCCCGCCCAGATGCACAAACAGGATGGCAATCGCCGCGATATAGGCGGTTACACTGGCGGTCATGATCACGTATCGCCAGTCCAGTGGCACCGCCACCGCAAACAGGTGCGGCATGGCAGACCCCATGGTCAGCGCCCCGACCAAAAGCCCGACCAAGAAACCGGTATCCCCGCGTGACCAGGTTGCCACCATCTTCATGCCAATCGGATAAATCCCGGCCATGCAAACGCCCGTGATCAACCGCAACAGGATCACAACAATGCCGTCAACCGGAACAACGAGGATAAGGATATTGGCGGTCGCGGCAATCATCGCCGATGCCGCCCAGAAACGGCGGGGTTCGATGCGATCCGCCAGACCCAGGATCGCACTGGTAACAGTTCCCAGAACGAAACCCAGCAAAACCGCACTGGTAAATAGCGATGATTGCAGCGCCCCAATGCCAAACTCGCTGCGCAATTGCGGCAGCACCGCCGTGGCAGAGAACCACAGCGCAAGCGCCATCAACTGGCAGACCGTAATCATGGAAACGGCAAAAACCTTGCCCGTACGCACCGTGCTTCCCCCGCGGCATTTTTAGTATTTCGGCCATCATACACAGATGTTGCCGAATGCCTATCTTGGAACAGTTCACCTTTCCAGCCGTTTCAACAGTACCCCGACACCTGAAATGGCAGGAAGGTCACAATGGATTTGCTAGATCAATATTCAAACGGCGTCATGACCGCACTTGGTTTCTTCTGGAACGCGCTGTGGGCGTTTGTGCTTGGTTACGCCATCAGTGCCGCGATTCAGGTTTTCGTTCCCAAGAACCGCCTGACTGCGCATATGGGCGACGCCGGTATCGGGAGTGTTTCGCTTGCCGGTCTGTTTGGCGCCATATCAAGTTCATGCTCGTTTGCAGCCCTTTCAGCGGCACGATCGCTGTTTCAGAAAGGCGCACATTTCATTGCCACCGTCGCCTTCATGTTCGCATCGACCAACCTGGTCATTGAACTTGGCGTTTTGATATTCCTGTTTCTTGGCTGGCAGTTTCTGGCCGCCGAAATCATCGGTGGTATCCTGATGATCGCGATTTCTGCCGTTCTGATCCGCGTGACATATCCCAAGGAGATGATTGAAGCCGCCAAGCAACATGCCGACGAGGAAACCGGCAGCGAAGAAGACGACTTCGACTGGAAGAAACGCATCAAGTCCAAACAAGGCTGGCAGCAGGTTGGCAACCGCTTTGTCATGGAATGGCAGATGGTCTGGCGTGAAATCCTGATCGGCTTCACGATTGCCGGCTTTATTGCGGTCTTTGTCCCGGCCGAATTTTGGCAGACCCTGTTCCTTGCCGGGGACGGCACCGGTAAGGCGTCAGACTTGCCGTTCCTGACCGTTCTTGAAAACGCCCTTGTGGCACCATTTGTCGCCGCCGCGACGTTTATCGGCTCGATGGGGAACATTCCATTGGCCACGGTTCTCAGTGCCGGGGGTGTAAGCTTTGCCGGGATTATGGGCTTTATCTATTCGGACCTGATGGTCCCGCCACTGGTTAAGGTCAATGCCCGATATTATGGCTGGAAAACTGCGCTTTATATCGCAGGTGTGATGTATGCAAGCATTGTGGCCACCGCGCTTATCCTGCATTACGCCTTTGTCGCAATTGGTGCCCTGCCCGAAAGCAGCCGTGACATCGCCGA
The DNA here is from genome assembly GCF_059052855.1 of Thalassospira sp. CA1. NCBI lineage: Bacteria > Pseudomonadati > Pseudomonadota > Alphaproteobacteria > Rhodospirillales > Thalassospiraceae > Thalassospira > Thalassospira sp. CA1. Next base: position 792,644 of record NZ_JBZCIA010000001.1, on the reverse strand, counting down.
GGTCAGTGCATTCGGCGTCAATTATACGCTGTTCCTGAACATCGCGGCCTTTGGTCTAATTGGCATCCTGCTGTGGCTCCGCCGCGAAGGTCAAAAGGCTGCACAGCATGACCACGAGCATGATCATGGTGGCCACGACCACGGCCATGATCACGACCATGACCACGACCATGGTGACGGGTCTGTGCTTTCCCTTAAAAATGTGATTGTCGGGACCGCACTTACGCTGCTTGCAGGTGGCCTAGTGCTTAAAGCAGTCAGCCTGATCTAAAAGAAAAAAAGTGCCGCCGGCAAAGCCGAGCGGCACAGGTTTCCCGAGCGGGAATGAAACACTAAGTCAGTTAACTTAATCAGGTCAGATCACGCTGATCATCAATCACTTTGCCGTCATTGGGCAGACTGCCGACCTCGACAGCCAAAACCTTCCCGCGCAGCTTGCAAACGCTGGCAAGGGTTTCGGCAATCGCATCAATCTGACTGTCATCAATACCCTCGCAGGTCAGGGTCATGACGTCGTTATCGTTTTCGCGGGTAACGACCAGGCGCGCCTTGGCAATGTCGCCGTGACGTTTGACGATTTCACCAATCTGTTGCGGATGAACAAACATGCCCTTGATCTTGGTGGTCTGATCGGCACGCCCCATCCAGCCTTTGATACGATGGTTTGTGCGACCACAGGCGCTTGCACCCTCGGCAATTGCCGACAAGTCGCCGGTTGCAAACCGGATCAGCGGATAGTCCATGTTAAGCGTGGTAACGACGACTTCGCCAACCTCGCCCTCTGCCACCGGCTCACCCGTGCCCGGACGGACGATTTCAAGAATGATGTCTTCGGCAACAATCATGCCGTCCTTGGCATCGCTTTCATAGGCAATCAGGCCAAGGTCGGCACTGGCATAGCATTGCAGCATGGCGATATCGCGTTCGGCAAACCAGGATCGCAGACTTTCTGGTAATGCTTCGCCCGATACCAGTGCCCGCTTAATCGATGAAATATCCGCACCGAGTTCCTCGGCCTTTTCGATCAGGATTTTCAGGAAGGATGGCGTACCGCTATATCCGGTTGGCTTAAGATCGCTGATTGCCTTGACCTGTGCCTCGCTTTGTCCGACCCCGGCCGGAACGACAACACACCCGCAGGCCCGTGCGCCACTGTCAAAGATAAAGCCCCCCGGTGTCAGGTGGTAGGACAGGCAGTTATGAACAATATCGCCGGGGCGGAAGCCAGCCGCAAAGAACGCACGACCCATCCGCCACCAGTCATCGCCCTTGCCCTGCGGGTCATAAATCGGCCCCGGGCTTTGGAACAGGCGCGCCATCGCCGGGATTGGCGTTGCGTTCAGACCCGCCAGCGGCGGTTCCTTGGCCTGCGCATCAATCAGATCCGACTTGCGGGTCAGCGGCAGTTTCGCCAGCGCCTCGCGGGTGGTAACTTTTTGCGGCTCGATATCGGCCAACAGTCGACCATAAGCCTTCGATTGCGATTTGGCATGATGCAGGATGCGCGGCAGTGCTGCCATCAAGCCGGCCTCGCGGCTTCCGGGAGTTCGCGTTTCGCGCTCGTCATAATAAGTTTTAAGCATCATACCCGTCTTTCATTCAAAGGCGTCCACCACACCGATATACGGCCCCGGTGTATCTCTATCCTAGAGCCAACGCTTGCGGCGCTTGTAGGACTTGATGTTCTTGAAGCTTTTGCGTTCTTCAGAACCGCCGCCAAGATAGAACTCCTTGACGTCCTCGTTATTCAGAAGCTCGTCACGGGTGCCATCCAGAACAACCTTACCGCTTTCCATGATGTAACCATAGTCGGCAACCTTAAGCGCAAAGTTGGCGTTCTGCTCAACAATGAGCATGGTGATGCCCTGCTCGCGGTTGATCTTTTCAATGATCCCGAACACTTCCTTGACCAGAAGCGGCGACAAGCCCATCGACGGTTCATCAAGCAGGATCATTTTGGGCCGCGCCATAAGCGCACGTCCGATCGCCAGCATCTGTTGCTCCCCACCTGAAAGGTAACCGGCAAGTCCGGTTCGTTCCTTAAGGCGTGGGAAATATTCAAAGACCATTTCAATATCGTCTTTGACCTTGTTGTCCTTGCGGGTATAGGCGCCCAGACGCAGGTTTTCGATGCAGGTCATGTCCTCGATGATACGGCGGCCTTCCATGACCTGAAACAGGCCGGAGCGCACGATATCCTCGGGATTACCATTGGCAATCTGGTTACCCATGAAACTGATATCACCACGGGTGACTTCGCCGTCTTCGGTTTTCAGCAAACCCGAAATCGCCTTAAGCGTCGTGGATTTACCAGCCCCGTTTGGGCCAAGAAGGGTCACGATCTTGCCTTGCGGAACCTCAAGCGAGACGCCACGCAGGACCAGAATCACCTCGTCATAGACGACTTCAATATTGTTGACCGACAGCATCGGTTCGGCGGTTTCTATTTTGCGGGCGGGCTCTGCCATGGTGTCCCTTTCGAATGATCTTCTTGTGATCTCCAGCTGTCGGAGACAGGGCATCTTGCGTCTTATGCCCTGCCTCCGAACAGTCTGGGAGACATTCGCCTTACTGGATGATCTTAGTAACCAAGCCAGTCGTCACGACGCGGCAGCGTTACAGTCGTTACTTTTTCGACCGTTGCTTCACCGCCTTTGGCGCTACCGTTATAGATATTGACGGTGTTGATGCCGCGATGGTCTTCGGCGGTCCAGGTTGCTTCCATGCAAACGCCTTCAAGACCGGCCGGCACCCAGTTCTGGCGGGCATACATGCCTGCCTTGATGTTCGCACCGGTGATGCCGCCATTGTTCTTGGCCCATTCCATGGCTTCTTTCATGTAATAGGCAGAGCAAATGCCACGGATATAGTGATGGGTGCGGAACTCTTCGCCAGAGCGGTCCGACATTTTGGAGATTTCGCGCACCAGATCCATGCCCGGAACACCTTCATCGGTCCAGAAGCTGGTCATCGCCGGAAAGATGTAGTTTTCGACATCGCCAATGGTTTTAAGAGTCTCGTAGTCACCAGCCCAGATGTTGGCCAGCCATTTCGGGGTCGCGCCAACCGTGTCACAGGATTTCACCAGCGACACAACCGACGGGCCAAGGTTACCAAGGTAACCATAGTTGGTCCCGGCTTCCTTAAGGGTCAGGCACTGTGCCTTGAAGTCACCCGGCTTCATCGAAACAACGACCGGTGCGGTTACTTCAAAGCCAAGCTCGGTTGCGTATTCCGCACAGGCTTCTTTCGGGGCGTTCGGATAGGGGTGGTTATCGCCGATATGCGAGAAGACCGGCTTGCCCGAACCACCGGACTGTTTCCAGTCTTCTGCGGCCCACTGAACCAGCGCACGGCAGGCATCGGAATAAGACGCACCATAGAAGAAGTTATAAGGTGCCGGTTTGGCGGTTTTCGGGTTTTTGCCCGTCGGGTCGGTCAGGTGACCGGAATAGGATGCGGAATAGACCGGCACTTCATCCTTGGCAACGAAGCTGATCAGGGCTTCGGTATCGCCCGTGCCCCAGCCCTGCATCGCCACCATGTCGTTGCGCGAACGCCATTTCTTGTAGTTCGCAATCGCCTGCGGAACCTTATAGGCATAGTCAACGGATTCAGAATCCAGAACCGTGCCATCAATACCGCCATGGGTGTTGATGTAAGACAGCGCATCGCGCACACCATCGGCATAGAACTTGCCAATAAAGCCGGTGGCACCGGTGATGTCCATCAGATGGCCGACAAATACCATATCGTCATCTGCGTGTGCTGCCGAGAACGACAGCCCCGTTGCGACCATCGCAGTCGCAGCAATCAATCTTTTCATAACGACGTCTCCCTTGGACGTTTTCACTAAAGTAAGCCTCCCGGTCGCCCCGTTTTTGTCCCGGCCCTTTTGTTTTTTGTAAGCGGGCCGGGTTCGGGGTTTTAGTCAGTACGAGAAGGGATAAAGCTTCCAGTACGCCCTGATCTGTTGCCAGCGATGGGCAAGCCCATCCGGCTCAAAGATCAGGAACAGGATGATGGCCAGACCAATTGCCATCTCCTTGATATATGCCAGTCCATCGGTCACAGCCGTCGAATTGGCCCATTCAAAAACGCTTAGTGCGCTGACACCGGTTTCCATGACTTCTGGCAACAAAACCATGAACACCGTGCCCATCAACGTCCCTTTGACCGAGCCAAGACCACCGATGATGATCATGCCGAGGAACTGGATCGACAGCAGAATGGTAAAGCCCTCGGCCGAGACAAAGCCCAGATAGTGGCCATACATCGCCCCGCCGACACCGGCATAGAAAGACGAAATGGCAAAGCTCATCAGGCGATATTTCGTGAGGTTGATCCCCATGATTTCAGCCGAAAGATAATGGTCACGCACGGCAACAAAGGCACGACCATCGCGGGTCCGCATCAGGTTCGTGCCCAGCAGATACATCACCACCAGGAAGAACAGGCAGACATAGAAGAAGCTGAAATCATCCAGAACTTCATAGCCAAACACATTGACCGGATTGGCGGCCGCGCCATAGGACCCACCGGTAAACCATTCGGCCCGGGCAAAGAAATCTTCGAGGATGAACTGGGCTGCCAGTGTCGCAATCGCCAGATAAAGCCCTTTGATGCGGGCCGCTGGCAAACCAAACAGCATACCAACCGCTGCGGTCATCAAACCGGCCAGCGGGATCGACAACAGGACAGGAATACCGGTTGTGTTGTTGATCCAGGCCGACGCAAAGGCGCCAAAGCCAAAGAATGCGGCATGGCCCAATGAAATCTGCCCGGTAAAGCCGACCAGAATATTCAAGCCCAATGCGGCAATCGCAAAATACGAAATCTGAATAAACAGGTTGACGTAATAGCCATCCAGAACGAACGGGATCATGGCGACGGCAAAGATGCCAAGGATCGCGGCGTTACGGATATAGGTCGTATCAAAGATGCGGGTATCCTGACGATAGGTGGTTCGGAAGTCACCGCAAGGACGTATAGAAAATCCAGCCATAGTATATCTTCCCCGTCCTCTAGATACGTTCGATGTCTTTGGTGCCAAACAGGCCGTATGGCTTGATGCACAGGATAATGATCAGCACGTAGAACGGTGCGATCGAGAACAGGTTGCCCCAGTGCAGATACTGGCCGTCAACAAACTCTGCGGTGTTTTCAAGCAGACCAATGATCACGCCGCCGACAATGGCACCGATGATTGAATCAAGCCCGCCGAGGATCACCGCCGGGAACACCTTGATACCGATCACCGAAAGCGCGGACGACACGCCATTGACCATGCCGATCACGATCCCGGCGACACCCGATACAAGGGCCGAGATTGCCCAGGACATGGCAAATACGGTTTTGACGGAGATACCAAGGCTTTGCGCGACCTGCTGGTCAAATGCGGTTGCCCGCATGGCAAGGCCAAGCTTGGAATATTTAAAGAACCAGTAAAAACCGGCCATGATGAACAACGAGATCACGAAGCTCATGATATAGGCCGTCTCGATCTGCATCCCCAAAAGGTTGACCGATCGGGTTTCAAACACCTGTGGATAGGTCGCGGTGGTTGCCCCGAATATCCACTTGGTTGCTGCCTGGAAGAAGATCGAAAGCCCGATGGTCACCATGATCACCGAAATGATCGGTTCGCCAATCATCGGTCGCAAGACAACCATTTGCAGAACGATGCCAAACGCCATCATAAACAGCAAGGTAAACAGGAAACCCAGCCAGAAGGGCATATGCATCTCGACAAGGAATGCATAACACACCCATGCCCCGATCAGCAGGAACTCACCCTGGGCAAAGTTGACGATCTGGGTCGATTTGTAGATCAGGACAAAGCACATGGCGACAACGCCATAGAGTGTCCCGACAATCAAACCGTTCAGCAGAAGCTGGAACAGAAGTTCGAAATTCATGTTGCCATCCCTGTAATGGCGACCCAAGCCTTTGGCCGGGGCCACAGTTATGCTGCTGCCTTATTCGGCGGCTTTCGGGGCCGTCTGTGCGGCCTTGTCATTATCAAGATCAACGACCTTCACACTCGTCTGGATGCGGGTTTTGGACCCGTCCTGGAAGGTGATCATGGTGTCGATATCAACCTTGTCATTGCCGGCATAAACCGCATCGATGATGTCGGCATATTTCTCGGCAACCACACCACGGCGCACTTTGCGTGTGCGGGTCAGTTCGCCGTCATCGGCATCCAGTTCCTTGTAAAGAAGAAGGAACCGCTTGATCCGCTGGGCTTCCGGAAGTGTCTTGTTCACTTCCCGGATTTCCTCGGTGATCATGTCATAGACCTGCGGCTGGGCTGACAGGTTGGTGTAGTTGGTAAAGGCAATCCCGCGTTGCTCGGCCCATTTCGCCATGATCGAGTAACGAATACAGATCATGGTCGACAGGAACGGCAGGCCCTTGCCAAGGATCACGGCCTCGGCAATGAAGGGCGAGAATTTCAGTTTGTTTTCAATAAACTGCGGCGAATAACGCACCCCGGTCGAGGTTTCCGCCAGATCCTTCATACGGTCAATCACCACAAGGTGCTTGTTCTCGTCCTTGAAGTAACCGGCATCCCCGGTATGCATCCAGCCATCCCGGACATCTTCGTCATAGGCGGCCTGATTTTTGAAGTATCCGGTAAACATGCCCGACGTGCGTGCAACGATTTCGCCGACACCATTTTCGTCGGTGTTGATCACTTTGATCTCGGAATTATCAAAGGCAACGCCGACCGTATCGAAATCAATATCGCCCGGCTGATGGATGGTGTAGGCGCCGCACAGTTCGGTCTGACCATAAAGCTGGCGAAGCGGTACGCCCATCGCGTGGAAGAACCTGAAGGTTTCCGGACCAATTGCGGCACCACCCGTCGCGGCGGAACGCAGATTGGAAAATCCAAGACGATCTTTCAGCGCATTCATCAGGATCACATCGGCCATTTTCGAATGACCACCGGCATCCATCGCGGTGCGCGCCAATGCCATGCCGAAATCAAACATCTTTTGCTTGAACGGTGTGGAATCCATCATCCGTGCGCGGACATCGGCCGCGATGGTTTCCCAAACGCGCGGTGCAAGAAGGACGAAGTTCGGACCAATTTCGCGCAGGTCGGCCATCATGGTTTCCTGCTCTTCGACGAAATTGACGATCTGGCGGCTGATCAGCGACTGACCAACGACATAGACCTGCTCCATAATCCACGGCAATGGCAGGACCGAGACATAATTGTCACCCGGATATTTCGGGTCAGCGCGAAGGTAAGCGGCACAGTGATCAAGGAAATCACCGGAATTGAGCATCGCCATCTTCGGCTTGGACGTTGTACCCGAGGTGGTGCACAGAATGGCACATTCATCGCCACGGGTGTCGGCAACCATCTGGTCATAAATGCCCGGATTTTTTGCCTCCAGCTCGCGGCCCAGTTCATAAAGCTTTTCGACATCCAGCAAACGCGGATCGTCGTATTTGCGCATCCCGCGCGGGTCACAATAAACGATGTGGTCGACAGTCGGGATGTCTTCGCCAAGCTCAAGCAGCTTGTCACACTGTTCCTCGTCTTCGGCGATCAGGATGCGCGCGCCTGAATAGGTAATCAGATAGGCGACTTCTTCGTGCAGGCTGTCCTGATAAAGACCAACCGACATACCGCGCAGTGCATGCGCCGCAATTTCGGCCCAAACCCATTCCGGACGGTTTTCGCCGATGATCCCAACAACATCGCCCTGCCCAAGGCCAAGGGCGCGCATGCCAAGTGCCATCCATTTGACGCGGTCGTTATAATCCTGCCAGGTGAATTCCTGCCAGATGCCGAATTCCTTTTCGCGCATGGCGACTTCTTTGGGCCAGTTGCGCGCATTATAAGCTAGTACTTTCGGGAAGCTATCAAGCGACTGAACGTCGGCATATTCCGGGATATTGCTGCTCATGATCAGGCCACCTGCTCGTCTTCGTCCGTGTCGTCGTCTTCTTCGCCGAGATAGGCTTTCTTGACATGCTTGTTGGCCATCACCTCTTCAGGCAGGCCTTCGGCAATCTTGCGACCGAAATCAAGGACCATCACGCGGTTGGAAATATCCATGACCACCCCCATGTCGTGTTCGATCATGACAACGGTCATGCCCCACTCTTCATTGAGGTCGATGATAAAGCGCGCCATGTCCTCTTTTTCTTCGAGGTTCATGCCCGCCATCGGCTCATCAAGCAGGATCAGGTCCGGACGCAACGCAACAGCACGCGCAAGCTCAACCCGTTTGCGCAAACCATAGGAAAGCGTGCCGGCGGTCGCCTTGCGGATATGGGAAATTTCAAGGAAGTCGATGACGTCTTCGCAGAAGCGACGATGGTCGAGCTCTTCTTTCTGCGCGCCACCAAACCAGTAAAGCGGCCCGTTCAGAAAGTTGTTTTTAAGCAGGTGGTGACGCCCGACCATGATGTTATCAAGCACATTCATGTGCCCGAAAAGTGCGAGGTTCTGGAACGTACGCCCGATACCAAGTTCGGCACGATCATTCGGCTTGAGCCCGGTAACATCCTTGCCCTTGAAAGATACCGAACCGGTCGTTGGCGTATAACGCCCCGAAACGCAGTTCAGCATGGATGTCTTACCGGCACCGTTCGGGCCAATAATCGAGAAAAGCTCGCCCGGCTGAACGGAGAAGCTGACATCACTCAGCGCACGCACGCCGCCGAAAACAAGCGACACGTCGCTAATCTCTAAAATAGGACTCTGTGACGTCATGCCGTCGCATTCCTCCCTGACTTGGGCCGCAAATGCCGCAGAACCGCATTTCGGGTTCTTTCGCGTGAAAATTTGCAAACCGCTGTTCAGTTTCCCTGATGATGTGTCGGTTTATTTTATGACCCTGACCTTACGGAAACCGGGCTTGACACATTTAATAGGCATTTAAGTACCAATTTCAGCATATTGCGTCAATGCAATGATTCTCAAGGGGTTGGGACTTTTGTACAAATTCGCACCGCACAATTATTTGACGACAGAATACACCGACCGCTCTACCCTTGATTACGTAGCGTTATCTCAGGTTGCGGGTCGCAGACGGCGCGCAAAAACATCGCAATGCAAAAATCTTTCGCAATCATGCACCGCACAATTCGCGCGCATTGGGAACATGCCGCTTTGCACGCAAATCCGAACCCGCCGCCCCGACTCCGGTGCGGAGTCGTCGTTCCAGGCGACCGGCCCCTGCGCCCCACGACCACATTCATTGCCGCGAATGCCGACGGCTCTATAACCATGTCAGGAAAAAACAGACTCCGTGTTTTGCCCGTCCTATTGAAAGGCCAAAAGCCATGACACATATCGTCTAAAGCCTTTTGACTGCTTGTTGGGCTTTGCCAACATGCTGTGATCAACGGGTTTTCACCAATACCCCTTTACGGGGTCTGGACTTTCAAAGGGAATTGTGGTGTAACCCCGTTGCACATAGATATGTAGCCGTGACCCGCGTCACGCAACACAGATAGCCCACCGCTCGGCGCTCCGACGGTCGGGGTGTCTTGTCACGACAAGCCCTTTTAACCACCTTGAGGAGGGTCTGATGTCCATTTGTGGCAAAGACAACCTGAAAACGCGCCGCACGCTGAAAGTCGGGGACAAGTCCGTCGACTATTACAGCCTCAAAGTTGCTTCCGAGAAATTCGGCGACGTTTCAAAACTTCCCTTCACGCTGAAAGTCGTTCTTGAGAACCTTCTGCGTTTCGAAGACGATTTCACCGTTAAAACCGACGATGTCAAAGCTGTTGTTGACTGGCTCAAAGAGCGCAAGAGCAGCCACGAAATCAACTATCGTCCGGCCCGCGTTCTGATGCAGGACTTCACCGGCGTTCCCGCCGTTGTTGACCTTGCCGCGATGCGCGATGCTGTCGTGAAGATGGGCGGCGACGCCCAGAAGGTGAACCCGCTTTCACCGGTTGACCTCGTCATTGACCACTCGGTCATGATCGACTTCTTCGGCACCGACGACGCACTCGACAAGAACATGGAAGTCGAGTTCGAACGTAACGGCGAACGTTACGAGTTCCTGCGTTGGGGCCAGAATGCGTTTAACAACTTCCGCATTGTTCCGCCGGGGGCTGGTATCTGCCATCAGGTCAACGTCGAACATCTTGCAAAGGTCGTCTGGACCGGCAAGGACGAAGACGGCAAAACCGTTGCCTATCCGGACACGCTGGTTGGTACCGACTCTCACACCACCATGGTGAACGGCCTTGCTGTTCTCGGTTGGGGTGTTGGCGGTCTGGAAGCCGAAGCAGCAATGCTTGGTCAGCCGATCTCGATGCTGATCCCGGAAGTTGTCGGCTTCAAGCTGACCGGTTCCATGAAAGAAGGCATCACCGCAACTGACCTTGTTCTGCGCGTCGTTCAGATGCTGCGTGAAAAAGGCGTTGTTGGCAAATTCGTAGAATTCTATGGCGATGCGCTTGACCACATGAGTCTTCCGGATCGTGCGACCATCGGTAACATGGCACCGGAATATGGTGCGACCTGTGGCTTCTTCCCGATCGATGACGAAACGCTCAACTACATGCGTTCGACCGGCCGTGACGAAGACCAGATTGCACTGGTTGAAGCATATGCCAAAGAACAGGGCATGTGGCGCGACCCGGCACATGAAGCCGAATACACTGCAACGCTTGAACTTGACATCTCGACCGTCGAGCCGGCCCTTTCGGGTCCGAAGCGTCCGCAGGACCGTGTTCTGCTGAAAGATGCCGTTTCGAGCTTCACCAAAACCTTTGCCGACATGGCACCGGGTGTTGATGCTGATCGTTCTGTTCCGGTTTCGAACGAAAACTTCGAAATGAAAGACGGTAACGTCGTCATCGCTGCGATTACCTCTTGCACCAACACCTCGAACCCGAGCGTTTTGATCGCAGCAGGTCTTCTGGCGAAAAAAGCTGTCGAACTCGGCCTTCAGAGCAAGCCGTGGGTGAAAACCTCGCTCGCACCGGGTTCGCTGGTTGTTGCCGACTACCTCGAAAAAGCAGGCCTTCAGGATTACCTGGATCAGCTTGGCTTTAACGTGGCCGGTTTCGGTTGCACCACGTGTATCGGTAACTCCGGTCCGCTGGCAGCACCGATCATCGACGCGATCGATGGTAACGACATGCTCGTCACCGCCGTTCTGTCGGGTAACCGTAACTTCGAAGGCCGTATCAGCCCGCAGGTCAAGGCAAACTACCTTGCCTCCCCGCCGCTGGTTGTTGCCTATGCGCTTGCCGGTAACCTGAAGATCGATCTGAACAAAGATCCGATCGGTAAGGACAAAAACGGTAAAGACGTCTTCATGAAAGACATCTGGCCGACCAACAAAGAGATCGCTGACACCATCGCGTCCTCGATCTCGGCGTCCATGTACAAAGATCGTTACGACAACATCTTTGCCGGTCCGAAACCGTGGCAGGAAATCGAAGTCACCGAAGGCGAGACCTTCGCGTGGGATGGCAAGTCCACCTACGTTCAGAACCCGCCTTACTTCGTCGACATGGCGAAAGAGCCGGGTGACTTCTCTGAAGTTCATGGCGCACGTCCGCTCCTGATCCTGGGTGACTCTGTCACCACCGACCACATTTCCCCGGCCGGTTCGATCAAGGAAGAAAGCCCGGCAGGTGAATACCTCAAGGCGCACGGCGTTGCTGTTCGTGACTTCAACTCCTATGGCGCACGTCGTGGTAACCACGAAGTCATGATGCGCGGTACCTTTGCCAACATTCGTATCCGTAACGAAATGGCACCGGGCACCGAAGGTGGTGTATCGGTTCATTATCCGTCGGGCGAACAGGGCTGGGTCTATGACGTCGCAATGCGTTATCAGGCCGAAGGCACCCCGCTTGTTGTCATCGCTGGTAAGGAATACGGCACCGGTTCTTCGCGTGACTGGGCAGCAAAAGGCACCAACCTGCTTGGCGTCAAAGCTGTGATCGCGGAAAGCTTCGAGCGTATCCACCGTACCAACCTGGTCTGCATGGGCGTTCTGCCGTTGCAGTTCAAGAACGGCGAAGGTCGTGCGACCTACAAGCTGGACGGTTCGGAAACCTTTGATGTCCTTGGCATCGGTGATGGCATCAACCCGCTTCAGGACGTTACGGTTCGCATCACGCGCAAAGATGGCAGCACCGAGGAAATCGTTGTTACCTGCCGTATCGATACCGAGAACGAAGTTCTCTACTACCAGAACGGCGGCATCCTGCAGTTCGTTCTGCGTAACATGATGAAAGCTGCCTGATTTCAATCTGAAATCTTTGGCTTACACATTGACACCCCACCGGTTTTCCGGTGGGGTGTTCTTGTTTGTACCGAATTTTACTGGGCGGCGTTCAATTGAACGCCCCTGACTTGATCCAGAACAATTCTCAAGTACGCCGAACCTGCTAGGAATGGCGCCTTCGTCTCACCCTTAAGAATAAAACCGAAAAAGATCAGTCGAACAGAGCAAACGCGCATGATACGCCCCACATCCTCCGATGGACGCCCGTTTGGTCTGACGGTCGGCACACTTTCCCCCGGAACAGTTTTAAGCTGCACACCGCAAACGTCCCTCGGTGACGCCACGGCCAAAATGCGCAAGGCCAACAGCAGCTCCGTCATTATTGTGGTGGACAACAAGCCTGTGGGAATTCTGACCGAGCACGATTTGCTATCGTTGCCACCGTCAACCATGGCCGCCCTTTCTGAACCGGTTTCAACGCGTATGTCCCAACCGGTACATACCATTTCGGTCCATGCCACCCCGCAATCGGCAATCGTGCGCATGCGCGATCGTGGCGTGCGCCATCTTGTCACCATTGATGCGGATGGCTGCCTTGTCGGGATCATCAGCCAGACCGACCTCATCCGTCATGTCGGTGACAAAAAGCCGTTCATTGCCAACGATGTTGCCGATGCGGTTCGCCAATCCACCGTGTTTGCCCATAAGGACATTCGGGTCTGGGAACTGCGTCAGCGCATGCATTCGGAAAAATGCGACAGCGCGATCATTTCCGGTTTCGCCGACGACCAACCGGCAGAACTGCAAACCGGCATCATCACCGAACGTGATATCTTGCGCCATCTGGCGGAAGAACATGAAAACCTGACTGCGGGTGATATTGCCACCCGCCCGGTAACCTTCATTCGTCAGGACATGAACCTTGATGACGCGCGCAGAATGATGATGCGCGACAATTTCCGTCATCTTGTGGTTCATAACCACAACGGCGAAACCATCGGGGTTTTGTCATTTGCCGATCTGCTTGAATTTATCGAACAGGATTACCTGATCCATCTAAGCAGTCTGGCCGAAGACAGTGGTAGCGAAATTACCAAGGCGCGCCAATCCCTGGCCCTTGCCAACAAGCTGATCGAAAATTCCCCGGACTGTGTGATGATCTGCAATGCGCAGTCCGAGATCGAGGCCGTCAATCCGGCCTTCACGCGCGTAACCGGTTATCAGGCCGAGGAAGTAATCGGCAAGACACCGGCGATTTTGAAGTCCGGACGCCAGAACAAGGCTTTTTATGCCAAACTCTGGGCAGATTTGGCACGCACCGGAAAATGGGAAGGCGAAATCTGGAACCGGCGCAAGTCGGGCGAGATTTATGCCGAATGGCTTTCGATCATGGCGGTTCGGGATGGCGAAGGCACAATCACCCACTACGCTTCGATCTTCACCGACATCAGTGGACGTGAAAAAAACCGCGAAGATGTCTTGCGGATTGCCTTTACAGATGAGTTGACCGGCATGCCAAACCGCCGCCGGTTTTCGGAACTTTTGTCGCTTCATATCGGTCGCGCCCGTCGGGTTGGACGCCCGCTGACGGTTGCCATGCTTGATATCGACAACTTCCAGCGCGTCAATAGTGCCCTTGGCCATAATATCGGGGACGATGTACTGGTCGAAGTATCACGCCGCATCAGCCGTGAACTTGGTCAGGATGCTGTAATCGCCCGTATCGGTGCCGACGAATTCGCCGCAATCCTGCCAAATGTGAACACCGAACAGGAAGCCGTCGGGATCGCAGAAAGTCTTCTGATGCGCCTTGGCAAAGCCCATCTGACTCGAAAGGGCGAAGACGTCTATCTTTCGGCAAGTATTGGCATTGCGTCCTTCCCCGAAGATGCCAATGACACCAGCAACATCATTCGCTGTGCCGAACTGGCAATGGCTCAGGCCAAGGAACAGGGACGCAACCGGGTCGGACTTTACAGCGTCAATCTGCACAGTCAAAAGGGGGCGGACCTTGCCCTTGAAACTGCCTTGCGCCGCGCGATCGACAATGAAGAACTCCATCTTGTCTATCAGCCGCAATTTGATGCGAAAACCGGCGAAATTGCCGGGGTCGAGGCATTGCTGCGCTGGACGACGGCCGATGGCAAAACCATTCCGCCCTCGACCTTCATCCCGATTGCCGAGGAAATGGGCGTGATTGGCGAACTGGGCCGCTGGGTCATTCGCACCGCCTGCAAGCAATTGGTTGCCTGGCGTCAGGAAGGCTTACATAACCTTCGCCTGGCGGTGAATGTGTCAGTTCAGCAGTTCTATGGATCGATGGATTTTGCCGAACAGCTTCGCGCCATCATCGTTGACAAGGGTGTCGCCGCCGACCGGTTGGAAATCGAAGTCACCGAAAGCCTGTTCATGCGCAATATCGACGATATGCGGACCAAATTGCAGCGCCTGCGTGATCTTGGCGTGCGCATCGCGCTTGATGATTTCGGGACCGGCTTTTCGAGCCTGAGTTATCTGCGCACATTGCCCTTTGATGTGATCAAACTTGATCGCAGTTTTGTCTGGGACATCGAAGACGGCCCGGATGGTGAAACCTTGCCAATTACGATCATCAACATGGCGCGTAACCTCGGCAAAACCTGCGTTGCCGAAGGCGTCGAAAACCAGCATCAGCTTGACGTGCTGCGCAAGGCCGGATGTGACTTGATCCAGGGGTATCTGCTGGGTCAACCGATGAGTGCAGAATCTGTTTCCAAGCTTGCCAAGGAAGCCGCCCTCTAGAACCAAAACGAACGGCAAACGACAAAAAAGGGCGGGGAAATTCCCCGCCCTTTCGCATATGCCTATCGGCAAGTCTGACTTAGAAAACGCCAAGCCCTTTAAGCAGGATAAAGGCAATCGCCAGCGGTGCGACGAACTTGACGATCAAGCCCCACGCACCGATCCATACCGGTACAATTCCGTTATGTGCTGCGATTTCTTCCTGGGCCTTGCCCCAAACGATCCAGCCAACAAACAACGAGATCAACAAACCGCCAATCGGCAAAAGCAGGCTTGAGCTGACAAAGTCCATAAGGTCAAAGAAGTTCTTGCCCCACAGGATTTCGACATCCGCCATGACCCCCATCGAAAGCGACGACGGAATACCAAGCAGGAAGATCACGAAACCAAGAACCACTGCCGCCGTTTTGCGATTGATCCCACGATCATCGACGAAATAGGCAACAACCACTTCAAGGATCGAAACCGCAGAGGTCAAAGCCGCAATCGCCAGCAACAGGAAGAACAGGAAGGCAAAGAACGAACCAAACGGCATCTGGGCGAACACAGCTGGCAGCGTGATAAAGGTCAGGCCCGGACCGGCACTCGGATCAAAACCGAAGGCAAACACCGCCGGAAGAACAAGAAGACCAGCCAGAACGGCAACAGCCGAGTCCAGCAGGGTGACCCAACCGGCAGAGCCCGGAAGGTTTTCTTTCTTCGCAAGGTAGGAGCCATAAGTGATCATTGCCCCCATCCCGAGCGACAACGAGAAGAAGGCCTGTGACAGCGCATCCGAAACCGTTGCCCAGGTCACTTTCGAAAAGTCCGGCGACAGCAGGAAGGCCACACCTTCCATGCCCCCTGGAAGCGTAACCGAACGTACGATCAGAACGATCAAAAGCGCAAACAGTGCTGGCATCAGGATTTTCGACGCGCGCTCAATACCGGCACCAACACCGGAAAGCACGACAAAAATGGTCAGCGCCATGAAGATCGCGTGGAAAATCAACGGCGAGGTCGTATCACTGATGAAGCTGCCAAAGATATCGCCAAGGGCTGCCGGATCTTCGATCGAAAGCGCCCCGGTGACGGCCTTGATCATGTAGGACAGTGTCCAGCCGGCAACCACCGAATAAAACGACAAAATCATGAAGGCGGCAGCAACGCCAAACAAACCAACGATCGGCCAAAGCCCACCCTTGAGTTTGGCAAATGCGCCAATCGCGTTCTTTTCCGACATACGGCCGATCACGAATTCGGCCAGCATGACCGAAATACCGATGGTAAAGACCAGCGCAAGATAGATCACCAAGAATGCGCCACCGCCATTCTCGCCAGCCATATACGGGAATTTCCAGATGTTCCCCAATCCGACAGCCGACCCGGCGGCCGCCAGAATAAATCCAAGGCGTGAGCCCCAGTGTTCGCGTTTCATCATTCGCTTGCAAACCTCGTATTGGACCGATCTTGCCAGATTAAGCTCCCACCAGCAGATCAGTTCCGCATTTTTCATTTAACGCAAAGGTCATTTGTTCCTTTGCAATGGACAGCTCCCTAGAACTGGTTCCGATTGGTCCGCAGCTCATAGCATCAATCTTTGGAAATCTCCTTTCAAAGATCCACGCAAACGCGCAAATATCTTCCACTTTACACCTACTGCTGATTTCAAGGCCTTGTGATTGGTCGGTGATGGTGGTTTTCAGGCATGATCAGTGTCATGAAAAACCCTCGCCCCCTTTCAAGTGCGCTTGCACTGTTGCTCATGGCCGTATCTTCACCCGCAAGGGCTGCTGAAAGTGTTTTGCCGCGCGCGGTCGTCGAACTTTACACGTCCCAAGGATGCAACTCCTGCCCGCCCGCCGACCAGGTCCTGCATGATCTGGCAGATCAGCATGATGACCTGCTGTTACTGTCCTACCACGTTGATTACTGGAACTATCTTGGGTGGGAAGATCCGTTCTCCGACGCCCGATACAGCGAACGTCAACGCGACTATGCCAATCGCATGCGTGAACGTTATGTCTATACCCCGCAGGTCATCATCAATGGTGATCACGTGGTACGCGCCACCGCCAGACAACAGATCGAAACCACCAGTACCACGGTTGCCCCGTTACGCGATCTTGCGGATATCCATCTAGGCACCATTGATCACACGCTTCCGGCAAAGGGCACTGTTTCCTTGCACGGTGTTGGCAAACCAAACCCGGGACAGATTTCACAGGTCTGGTTGATCGGCTTTGATCGCGAACATCAGCGCGATGTGCTTTCAGGCGAAAACGCAGGCAAGCGACTGGTGAATGCCAATGTCGTGCGCGATATGATCAGCCTTGGCCAATGGGATGGCAGCAGTCAGCAGAAAATCCCGTTTACCATGAAAGCCGCCTATGACGGGGGGATCGCCATCCTGATCCAGAACGGGCGTGGCGGCCCCATCATCGGTGCATCCATGGTCCGTTTCGACGACTGATTCCCTGTTGGATCGTGAGTTTGGATTGATTTGAAACAATGCCAACCAGTCGATTGTCGGTTATTGCATGAATAATACGCTGTAACGCGTTATATCATGACGTGTTACAGAATGAATTTCAGACAATCTAACGGGTTATATGGCTGATTTTAGCGGTTCTGATCTGACCTGCCTCCGTGGCGAAAGACTGGTATTTGGCGGCCTGTCCTTTTCGGCCAAATCCGGTGATGCCGTGATGCTGCGCGGTCGAAATGGTGCTGGGAAATCAAGCCTTTTGCGCCTGATGGCAGGCCTTGTGGCACCGCGTTCTGGCGATCTTCGCTGGAACGGTGAAAACATCGCAGAGGATCGTTCAGCCCATCATGCGCGCACCCATTATCTGGGGCATCAGGATGCGATCAAACCGGTTCTGACGGTGCGTGATAATTTGCGTTTGTGGGGCCAATTGCGTGGCGTGCGTGATCTTGAACCGGCGATTGACCGGGCGTTAACCGCACTTCAAATCCATCATCTGGCACGGGTCACCGGTCGGTATCTTTCAAGTGGCCAGAAACGGCGCACCGCCCTTGCCCGCGTTCTGATCGGGCACAGCGATCTTTGGTTGTTAGATGAACCCACCGTCGGGCTGGACCGCGAAAGCTGTGCCGAGCTGGCCCAACTGATCACCGAATTTCGCGGCCGCGGTGGCATTGTTGTCTATTCAACCCATATCGATCTTGATGTCGAAAACCCGACCATCCTTGATCTTGATGACTTCGCCATCCCGATGGTCGAATGGCTGGCCGAACAGGACGACCTCGAAGACATGGCCCCGACAAAGCGTGCAGCTTCATCGCAGGAGGCCGCGCAATGAACGGTTTTGTGGCCATCCTGCAACGCGATTTGCGCCTAGCCCTGCGCCAGGGTGCGGATTCTGTGATGGTCGTGGCGTTCTTTATCGTCACCACCACCCTGTTCCCGTTCGGTGTCGGGCCGGAAGTCAATATTCTGGCACGTATCGCATCGGGGGTGATCTGGGTCTCGGCCCTGCTGGCAGCCATGCTGTCACTCGAACGCGTGTTTCAGGCCGATTACGAGGATGGAACGCTTGAACTTCTGACACTATCGCCAGTGTCACTCGAACTTCTGATCCTGGGCAAGGTGCTTGCGCATTGGCTGACGACCGGGCTTCCGTTGATTATTGCGGCCCCCCTGATGGCGGTGATGCTCAATATGGATCAGGACGGTTTTGTCACCCTAATGATCGCCATGCTGCTTGGCACACCGGCACTGAGCCTGATCGGGGCGATTGGCGCAGCACTCATACTTGGCGCGCGACGTGGCGGAGTTCTTGTATCACTTCTAGTTTTACCACTATATATTCCGGTACTGATATTCGGTGCCGGTGCAGTTGAGGCCGCCCTGCTTGGAATTTCGGCGACCGCACAATTACAGATCATGGCCGCCATCCTGCTTTTGACATTGGCAGCCGCACCCTTTGCCACCGCCCATGCCGTACGCCAGGCCATGGAATAAAACAACAAGACGACGAGACGGGATGACCCTTTGCGGATTTCCGCACCAAGGATAAGAAAAATGCATCGCTTTGCTAAACCAAGTGTGTTTTTGAAATTTACAGCCCCGATCCTGCCGTGGCTGTCGGCTCTGACCGTGGTCATGATCGCGGCCGGCCTTTATTTTTCCCTGATCGGATCGCCGGTTGATTACCAGCAAGGCCACACCGTGCGGATCATGTATATCCATGTCCCGGCCGCATGGATGGGGCTGTTTTGCTATGTCGGTATGGCGATTTGCGGCGCGATGAGCCTGATCTGGAAACACCCGTTGGCCGATATCTGCGCGCGCGCCACTGCACCGGTTGGCGCGACCTTTACCGCCCTTTGCCTGATTACCGGATCGCTGTGGGGCGAACCGATGTGGGGCACCTGGTGGGTGTGGGATGCGCGTCTGACATCGATGCTGATCCTGTTGTTCCTGTATCTCGGTTACATGGCGCTGGTGAATGCATTTGACGATCCGGAACGCGGATCAAAGGCCGGATCGGCGCTGGCTCTTGTCGGTGCGGTCAATGTGCCAATTGTCAAATTTTCGGTCGACTGGTGGAATACACTGCATCAACCAGCCTCGATCGTGCGCATGGATGGCCCGGCCGTCGATCCGAGCATGCAATTGCCACTTGCCCTGATGATCCTTGGTTTCACCTGCTATTACTTCGTTGTTCTGATCCTGCGGGTTCGACTGGAACTGAACGAACGACGCATTCGCGCCCTGCATTTGTCAGGCATGTTTGAAGACCCCGAAACCCCGGCATCGGCAAAAGAACAAGCCTATGAAGCGGGTCACAATGCGGAGGCCAAGCAATGAGTGAATTCTTCTCAATGGGCGGCTATGGCGGCTATATCTGGGCAAGTTACGGCGTTACTGCCCTTGCCATGATCGTTTTGCTGATTGCAACGCTACGCGGTTTACGCAGCAGCCGGATCGAACGCGAACAGCTTGAAGCGGTTTTGCAATCACGGCGCCCCCGCCGAACCAAAAAGACCCAACAGGCATCCTGAACGGAGAACGACTGTGTCACTTTCCCGCGCAAAAATCCGTAAACGCCAACGCATGTATGTCATCGGGGCCATATTGCTCGCGGTTGGTAGTGCTGCGGCCCTGATGCTGACGGCATTTGAAGATTCGGTGGTGTTCTTCTTCAGCCCGACCGAAATCGCCGAAAAATCACCGATTGACCCCGATCAGCGTTTGCGGATTGGCGGCCTTGTGGTTGAAGGGTCGGTGGCAAAACAGGATGATGGACAAACCATTGCCTTCGTCGTTACCGACATGGCCGAAAGTGTGCCGGTTTCATATCGCGGGATTTTGCCTGATCTGTTTCGCGAAGGTCAGGGTGTCGTCGCCGAAGGCCATATGAACAGCGACGGCACCTTTGTCGCATCCGAAGTTCTGGCCAAGCATGATGAAAACTACATGCCCCCTGAAGTCGCCGAATCGCTTAAGAAAAGCGGCTATTGGGAAGAAATCGAAGCCAGGAACGCCGAACAAATGCGCAATTAAGCCACATTCTGCCGCCATAAAGCCCGACCATACGCGCAAGAAAAACATAGCCGCGACCATTGCCCCTTGATCTGTACCCGACCGATCGGGCAATAGGGCGCAGGGGAACTATTGGGGAAGTCATAGACGCACATGTTTGCAGAGTTAGGACATTTTGCCCTGCTGCTGATGGTGGTCACGGGAATTGGACAGGCGGTTCTGTTCAGCCCGCTTTGGCTACGTGCATCGTTGCGCATGCTCACCCCGCAACGGGCTTCTGCCACACCGGCAGCCAGCCCCGCCTTTTCCGATGAAGATGATAATAACGGTGCTTTCGGGCAGGCGACGGTAAAACCGGCCAGTCTGTTTCTTTTGCCTGCGGTCATTCTGTTACTTGGCCTTCTGGCCGAGGGGGCGTTGCTTAATGCCTTTATCGTCAGTGACTTCACCCTGCCCATCGTCTCGAATGTCAGTCATTCATCGACACCATTGCTTTATCGCATTGGGGCGGCCTTTACCCCCGATGGCGGGGCCATGCTGCTCTGGCTTCTGGCCCTTTCACTGGTCAATCTTCTGATTGCCATTCAGCTGCGCAGTTCTGCGGCCATCTGTACCGATCGCTTTGCGCGCAATGCCCTTTCCGTTCTTGGCGCATTGATCACAATTCTTGGTGTCGTGACACTGATTGATGCCGACCCGTTCCTGCGCGTCACTGTTGCGCCGCTTGATGGTCGGGGCATGAACCCGCAAAGCCAGGACCTTCTTAAGGTCCTGCGCGAACCGTTCCTTTATCTTGGTCTGGCGGGCCTTGCCGGTATCTTTGCCATGACACTGGCCGGGTTGCTTGACCGCAAGATTGACCGCCGATTTGCCGAAACAATGCGATCCTGGACCATTATTTCCTGGGTCTGCCTTGGCACCGCAATTGCGATCAATGCCTATCGCTCCTATAGCGAACAGGCATGGGGTGGCTGGTGGTACTGGGACACGGCGGAAAACAGCCTTCTGTTGCCATGGTTGCTGGCAACCGCCCTTTTGCATTGCCGGGCAGTTCTGGAAAAAACCGAAACCCTGCGCGCCTGGACAGCCTTTCTGGGCATCACGACGCTTGCGGTGGGATGGTTCGGAGTTTACCTGACCCGATCAGATCTGTTTGCGCCCCTGCCCGAAACACAGCTTCTGCCGGTTGACAGTACCGGACTTCTGGTTGCGTTTTGTCTGGTGTTTGCGGTCGCCTATTACCTGTTTTGGCGATCTGTCGATAAGATGGGCGATGGTCGCGGTTTTGATGTCATTTCGCGCGAAAGTGCGATGTTCCTCAACAGCGTGATGCTGTCGCTGGTTGCTGCCGTCGTACTGATCGGAACGATTTATCCACTGGTTTTGCAATGGATTACGGGCGATCCGATCACGGTCGGTGCGCCGTTCTATGTCAAAGCTCTGATCCCGATTGTTCTGCCCTTGCTGTTTCTGATGGCCTTCGCCCCGGCACTGCGCTGGCGACAGGATGAAGTCTGGATGATCGGGCGGCGCATGAAGCTTGCAGCCATCCTGTCGCTCATCACGGTGCTGTTCGTTTCCATCCGCTTTATCGATCTGTCACCCGCACCTCTGATCGGTATCGGTCTTGCCGGTTGGGTTCTGACCGCGTCGCTAAGTGATCTGTGGGCGCGGCTTTGGCGCCACCCTGAATATGGCGAAAGCAAATATCGCAATCTGCAACTTCTGGGGCCACGCTATATCAGCATGACCCTTTCCCATATCGGCCTTGCTATCCTGATTGCCGGTGGATCGGCCAGCAGCATCTGGGAAGAACAGGTTGTTGTCTCTGCCCGTGCCGGACAAAGCATTCAGGCCGGCCCCTATAACCTGCAATATGAAGGCGTCTCGCTTCTGGCCGGTGAAAACTATGCCACCCGTCAGGCGACCTTTATCCTGTATCGCCATTCCCTGCCGGTCACAGAACTTTTCCCTGAAATTCGCTATTACCCGATCCGTGGCGTTGAAACCCGTGAAGCCGATATCTGGCATGGTCGCGATGGCGATCTGCATGTCTCGATCGGGGATCGTGATGATGATGGCGGCAGGGTGGTAACGGTTCATTATTTGCCCATGATGCCCTGGGTCTGGGGTGGCATGTTATTGATGTTGATCGGTGGATGTTTCAGCATCCTCACGCGCGTAATCCTGCGCTTCAAGAAGACTGGAGTTCCCGCTTCATGAGATTTTCGATCGCTGTCATTCCGCTGGTTTTGTTTGCCGCACTGGCCGGGGTGTTCTTGTTAAACATCGACAAGGATGCATCCGTTGTGCCATCAGTCCTGATCGATAAACCGGCACCGGAATTCTCGCTGCCACCACTACCGGGACGGGACAAGGGCCTGTCGCGTGCCGATCTGACCACGGGCGAGGTATCGGTTCTGAACGTCTTTGCAAGCTGGTGCGTCCCGTGCCGCGCAGAACATCCGCTGATCAAACGCCTGTCACGCGAAGCCGACGTTCCGGTCTATGGCCTGAATTACAAGGAAAAGGATCCCGAAGACGGCGTGAAATGGCTGGTCGAACTTGGCGATCCCTATGCCGCTGTCGGCATGGATCTGTCGGGCCGGACCGGTATTGACTTTGGCGTTTATGGCGTGCCGGAGACCTTCATCATCGATGGTACTGGCCAAATCAGATACAAGCATGTCGGGCCGGTTACGGTCGAAGTCCTTGAAAAGGTACTGCTGCCGAAAATCGCGGAGTTAAAGGGATGATAAGCCGCTTTAAACTTGTTTTTGGCGCACTTGCCATTCTGGTTCCGGTCATTGCATCGAACCCGGCATTTGCGGTCAACCCCGATGAAATGCTGTCCAACCCGGTTCTTGAAGAACGCGCGCGCGAAATCAGCAAGGAACTGCGCTGCCTTGTCTGTCAGAATCAGTCGATTGATGATTCTGATGCCGAACTGGCGCGTGATCTGCGCGTGCTGGTGCGTGAACGCCTCGTTGCCGGCGACGATAATGAAGAGGTCATTGACTATATCGTTGCGCGCTATGGCGACTATGTCCTTTTGAACCCGCCGCTAAAACCGGAAACCTATATTCTTTGGGCAAGCCCGGCAGTTCTGGTGGTGCTGGCCTTGCTGGCCGTCTTTGCATTCTATCGCCGCAAGCAGCGCGAAGGTTCCCCGGCATCGGCATCCCTGTCAAAAGACGAACAGGAACGTCTGGACGAACTTCTTGGCACTTCAAATGATGACGGCAAGTCCTGATGAAACGTGATCGCCTGACATATCGTCAACCGGGCGGAGGTTTCGCGTGATCTGGGTTGGCTTGACGGTTCTGGCAGTTCTGGCGGGTTCTGCACTCTATGCAAGCCTGCCGAAATCCGATGGGCACGGATCCCGTGCGCGCCGTGTGACGTTTGCCGCGCTGCCGGTCGTCGCGGCACTGGGTCTTTATGCCATCATTGGCAGCCCGACCCTGCCATCGCGGCCCTATGCAGACCGTGCCGGTGAACGCAACCTGGCCGCCGCCGCGGCGGTTGCCGATAACGCCACCGACCCGGATTTCAAAACCGATCAACAGATCAGACGCTTACTTAATCAGATTGTCGTCTCGCTTGAGGTAAACCCGCGCAATCTTCAAGGCTGGGTCGCCTTGGCGCGTGGATCGCTCCGGCTTGGCAATATTGAACGGGCCGTTGCCGCCTTTGCGCAGGCCTATGCCCTTTCGGGTCACAATCCGTTGCTTGCCATTGAATATGCCGATACCCGCATCACCGCCCAGGATGGCCAGATCGACAGTACATCACGCGATCTTGTGCTTCATGCCCTCGGGCAAATGCCCAACCATCTGTTGGCGCGCTACTATTACGGCATGATGCTGAAACAAAATGGCAAATCCGATCAGGCGCTTCGCGTGCTTAGCGACCTTTACCGCGACCTTCCCAAGGACGACCCGCTTGGCAATGCCACCGAAAGCGAAATCAAGGCCCTGCAATCCAGTGCCGATGCCGTGATCAGCGCAGACTAGCTTGGATAACGGCATCAAGCTGCGAACAGGTAAAGCACCCCAAGCAACACCGCGACAATCAGAACCAATGTCCCGCCAAGTGCCATCAGCTTGATGATCGGATGAAGGTTTTCAAGTTCGCCCGGCTGCGGCGCATTCCCGACGTCATTTGCCGATGATTGCCCCTCGTTAAACCGTCGCAAAGCTTCTTCGCCGCTCATGGGCGGCATCTTGATACGATCAAGGACCGTACCCTGATCCGGGCGACGGTCCTTGTCATTGGATGGATGCTTTTGCGGGGTGTCGCCGTTGCTGGCTGTCATCTCAGGTGATTGTGCTTAACGCTGCGCTGTCAGGCCGCGATCATTTTCCTGATCCTGCGGCTGATAGGTTGGCCATTCACCGGCCGCCAGAAGATCAAGCGACGGCGTTTCCTGACCGAACCGTGAACGATACATCCAAAGGTTTGCCATCACGCGTTCGATGAACAGTCGGGTTTCACGCGACGGAATGCTTTCGATGAAATATAGCGGATCGACATTGTCCTTAAGCGCCTTCTGCCAGCGGCCAAGATTGCCAATACCACCATTATAGGCTGCCATCAACTGCAAGAAGCCGTTATCAACGCCATTCTGTTCAAGCAGGTGATCAACATATTTCTGCCCCAGCGACAGGTTGATTTCCGGCTGATACAGCTCGGCACGCTTTTCACCCCGGTAACGGGTATTGCCGATATAGCTTGCCGTTGCCGGCATCAGTTGCATCAAACCACGTGCACCGGCATGACTGCGGGCGTCGGTGTTGAAACCTGATTCCTGGCGCATGAAGGCATAAATCACCGCCCGGTCAACTTCGTAACCACCTTCCGGCTCCCATGGCGGGACCGGATAAAGCGCGTTTACAAACACATCACCGGTCTTTTGCGCGATATAACTGCCAAGACGCATGGTAAGTGATGCGAAATTCGCGGTATCGGTCAGGGCCAGAACAGCACGGCGCAGCGAGTCATCATCTTTTGCCGCGGCCTTGCGCAATTCACGTTCGGCTTCATCGCGCTGTCCGATCTGCAACAGCGAAAGCGCACGACGCCCATGCGGATCAAGCTTCAGCTTGTTGGCACGGTTTTCATCAAGTTCCAGGCTGTCCCAGTCAAAGACATCATCACGGCCAAGTGCGCGCATTGCCAACTGACCATAGAACGAACGCGGATATTCCGCCGCGCGGTTCAACATGGCATCGGCCTCTTCGAACCGGCCTGCGGCCAGATCAATACGCCCCGCCCAGAACGCACCGGCGGTCCGGGTCCAGCTGGATGCATATTTGTTGGTGCTCAGCGCTGCGAAATGGGCGTGCGATTCATCCATCTTGCCCAGACGCCAGGCGGTCAGGCCCGCCGTCCAATGCGCCTGCGGCAGGTACTTGCCCGAACGCTTTGCCGCTTCACCGGCATATTTCAACGCAAGGTCCGGTTTGCCAAAGTAATAGTAACCCGATGCAATTGCCGCCTTAGCATGGTCCTGCTCATAGGCATCAAAAAGACGCTGTGCCTCGTCACTTTCAAGAACTTCCAGCGCGCCGGTCGGCCAGCCGCTGCCGATGCGGTGGCGAATACGACTTTTCAGGGTCGCGACGCGAGAACGTTGCTTGGACGAGAGCTTCTTGGACGACTTGTGATAATAGGGCGTGATGTTCTCGTAATCATAACCGGCACCCGAAACATAGCTGCCCACAGGCTTTTTCGGATAATTGGCCGATCCGCGACGTGTCAGCGCAAGTTTGTAGATGCGCGGTGCCTGCGGATGATCGGCATAGCTGGCAAGCCAGTCTTTTAGTTCCTTGTAACGCGAACGGTAGGCCGTCGGATGCAGATAACGCTGCGCCATCACGTGCCCCATCAGGACATCATCAGACAGGCGCGAAATCAGGCGGTCGGCATCTTGCCAACGGCCCTGTTCCTGAACGGCAAAAATCTGTTCGTAAAGTTCGGCGTCACGTTCGGAAAGTGGCTTGGGGATTACGGTCGAAAGCGCATCATCCAGAACCGGGCTGCCAAGGGCCGCCTGTTCCTGCGTGCTGGCAACAACAGGTGACGTGGCCCCCATGATGGTCATGGTGCCAAGAAACGCGAAGAATAGGCCCTGCCTTAAGGTGCTTTTGACACCCGGCAGGCGTGTTCTTATTGCTTCGATCAAAATTAGTTTCCCCAACGAGACTTGTTTTCAAGCCGCGTGTTTATCCCGAAGCAGTTTGGTCTCGCAACCCGTTGCCTGCGGTGTTCCCCCTTGTGCAACGGCGTCCCTTATAGCAGCAAATGGCCAAACCGCGAAATCATTTATCTGGAATCAAGCACTTGGCGCACTCCAGAATACGCACCCCGAACGCATGCATATCTCCCATGCATACAGTCAGTTTATCGCCAATTCCTTAAAGCTTTTGTGCGATCGCGCGCAAATCACGCCATGCAAGGCGTTTCTGTTCCGGGGTGCGCAGAAGATAAGCCGGATGGAACATCGCGGTCAGGTCGGCCTTTTTGCCATCGGCAAAGGAAACTTCCTTCCAGGTGCCGCGCAAACGCGTGATGCCGCGATCTTCTTCCATCAGGGTTTTGGCCGAACTGCCGCCAAGACACACCACAACCTTGGGCCCAATCAGCTCAAGATGTCGGCGCACAAACGGTTCACAAACTGCCACTTCGGCTGTGGTCGGCTGGCGGTTTCCCGGTGGCCGCCATGGCAGGATATTGGTGATGTAAACTTCTTCACGCGCCAAGCCGATGGATCGCAACATGGCATCAAGCAACTTGCCACTTGGTCCGACGAACGGCAGTCCCTGACGGTCCTCTTCGGCACCTGGCGCTTCGCCGACCAGCACCAGCTTGGCCTCGACATTGCCGGTGCCAAAAACGGTATTGCTGGCGGATTTCTTAAGGGCACAGCCTTCAAACTTTTCAATTGCCGCCTTGAGTTCCTCAAGACTGTTTGCCGCGGCGGCCGCATCACGTGCGGACTGGCGTGCTTCATGCGGCGTGTCAGACAGTAAAAACCCACCATCCGCGCCAGCGGGCATTGGTGCCGGGCCGTTGCCTGCCGCCTGTGCCGGACGGGCCGACGCCCCTGCCGGACGCTGCTGGTTGGTGCCCGCATTCGCACCAAAGCCCGCCCGGTTCGCCGCGTTCTGACGCAGGCTTTCGGACGCCTTGAAACGGTCAAGCGGCTCGTCGGCAATGGCCTCGTCCGCGCCCATTTCAAATTGCCAGACAAGGGCCTCGAACGGGTCAAGATTATTTACATCAAAGTCTGTAATTGGTTTGCTCATCTACACTAAGGCGATGTATGTTGCACCGCGAACGGCATCGCGGCTGCTGCTTGGGACGACCTTATACGATTTTGGGTCCTTTGTGCCAGAGTACAAACGCGACACCGTTCGTGACTATGGATTGTCAACTGATCCCATGATCGGTATAGCTGTATTCATAGAGAATTATGAGAGAATTCAGGGCTTGGGCGAGACTCTGAACGGTGAATACCGGCTCACGGCCAACGAACGGAAACAGTTCGATACGGTCGCCAGCCAAAGGAGAGAGGCCAAATGGAACGGGAATCCATGGAATTTGACGTGGTCGTTGTTGGCGCCGGTGTATCCGGTCTGTCAGCGGCCATCAAGCTGATGCAACTCGCCCAGGAACAGGAAAAAGAAATCACCGTCTGTGTGGTTGAAAAAGGTTCCGAGGTCGGCGCACACACCCTTTCAGGGGCCGTGATGGAGCCGCGCTCGATCAATGAACTTTTCCCGGACTGGAAAGAACGCGGCGCACCGCTGAACGTGCCGGCTGGCGACGACCAGTTCATGATGCTGAGCGAAACTGGCGCGAAAAAGCTGCCAACCCCGCCGCAGATGCACAACAAGGGCAACTATATCGTAAGCCTTGGCAATGTCTGCCGCTGGCTTGGCGAACAGGCCGAGGCCCTTGGTGTTGAAGTTTATCCGGGCTTTGCCGCCGCCGAAGTTCTGTTTAACGAAGACGGATCGGTCAAGGGTATCGCCACCGGTGATATGGGCCTGCAACGCGATGGCACGCCGGGTCCGAACCATGAACCGGGTATGGAACTGCATGCCAAATACACCTTCTTTGCCGAAGGGTGCCGTGGTTCGTTGTCCGAACAGCTGATCAAGAAATTTGATCTGCGCAAAAGTTCCGATCCGCAAACCTATGGCATCGGCATCAAGGAACTTTGGGAAGTTGATCCCGAAGTCCACAAGGAAGGCCTGATCCAGCACACCGTTGGCTGGCCGCTTGATAAGGACACCTATGGCGGGTCGTTCCTCTATCACCTTGATAACAATCAGGTGGTTGTCGGTTTCGTCATCGGTCTTGATTACGAAAACCCGCATCTCAGCCCGTTTGATGAATTCCAGCGCTTCAAGACGCATCCGGAAATCCGCAAGATCTTCGAAAACGGTCGTCGCATCTCGTATGGCGCACGTGCGCTGAACGAAGGCGGTTTCCAGTCGATCCCCGATCTTGTCTTCCCAGGCGGTTGCCTGATCGGCTGTTCGGCAGGCTTCATGAACGTGCCGAAGATCAAGGGTTCGCACACCGCGATGAAGACCGGCATGCTGGCCGCCGAGGCCGCGTTTGAGGCCCTGACGGCCGATGAAGTTCCGGCAAAGATGGAAAGCTACCCGCAGCGCCTGAAAGACAGCTGGGTCTATCCGGAACTGCACAAGGTCCGTAACATCCGACCGAGCTTCGCCAAGTGGGGCTTCTGGGGTGGTATGGCTTACAGTGCGGTTGATACCTATCTGTTCGGCGGCAAAGCACCATGGACCTTCAAAAACCATGCAGACCATACATGCCTGAAGCCAGCAGCAGAAATGCCAAAGATCGACTATCCGAAACCGGATGGCAAAATCAGCTTCGACAAGCTGTCGTCGGTCTTCCTGTCGAACACCAACCACAGCGAAGATCAGCCGATCCACCTGACGCTGAAAGATGCAAGTGTTCCGGTAAGCACCAACCTTGCCGTCTATGACGGGCCCGAGGCACGTTTCTGCCCGGCCGGTGTTTATGAATTCGTCGAAGACGAAGACAATGGTGGCAAGCGCCTGCAGATCAATGCCCAGAACTGCGTGCATTGCAAAACCTGCGACATCAAGGACCCGACCCAGAACATCGTTTGGGTCGTGCCCGAAGGCGGCGGCGGACCTAACTACCCGAACATGTAAGCCTTTTTGGCTTTCCTCATACAAATAAGGGCCGCTTTTTGCGGCCCTTATTATTTAGTCTGATGATTTGATCACTTGGTCATTTGATCATTCTGGCGCATAGCCAAAAGCAACCGGCGGATTTGCCGCGGTTTCGGTCCAGACACTTTTGGGCTGCATATATTCCATCAAGCCTTCCTTGCCGCTGGATCGGCCATAGCCACTATGTCCAAACCCGCCAAATGGCGACATGACATTGATGGTCTTATAGCTGTTAATCCAGAACGTCCCGGCCCGCACATTGGCGGCCACCCGGTGCGCACGATCCACCGCACCGGTCCACACCGCACCGGCCAGACCAAATTTGCTGTCATTGGCGATGGCAATGGCTTCGGCCTCGTCCTCAAACGGAATGACAGAAACAACCGGGCCAAAGATTTCGTCACGCGCAATCGACATATCGTTGCGGACATTGCCAAGAACCGTCGGACGCAAGAAATACCCATCAGCACAAGCCACCCCATCCGGGCGGACACCACCTGCAAGAATTTGGGCCCCTTCGGCACGCCCCGCCGCAATCAGGCGATTTACCGTCTGATACTGGGCATCATTGTTGATCGGGCCAATCTGGGTTGCGGTATCAAGCGGATCGCCCACCGGAATATGATTGGCACCCGTAACCAGCATTTCCTGGAACTGATCCAACACGGAACGCTGGACCAACAGGCGCGAACCGGCAACACAGCTTTGCCCGGCTCCGCTAAAGATCGCGGCCTGCGCGCCAGTCACGGCACGCTTAAGATCGGCATCTTCGAACACGATGTTTGCCGATTTCCCGCCAAGCTCAAGAACACACGGCACGATATTCTGGGCGGCTTGGGCCGCGATCACAGAACCGGTTTTTGGCGACCCGACGAAGACGACCTTGCGGGTGGCGTCATGGGTTGTCGCCGCAACACCCGTGGTATGGCCCAATCCTGCCAGCACCGAAATCACCCCGTCAGGCAAACCTGCCTTTTTCGACAAAACGCCAAGCGCAACAGAGGTCAGCGGCGTCATTTCCGACGGTTTGAGAACCGCCGCATTGCCCGCACACAAGGCCGGGGCCAACTGCCAACCGGCCGTGAAGACCGGCGCGTTCCAGGGCGTTATTTGCGTAACAACGCCATATGGCTCGGGACGGGTATAGTTCAGATGGCTGGTCGGCACCGGGATAACATCGCCATGAAGCTTGTCCGCCCAACCGGCATAATATTCAAACATCTCGGCGACTTTAAGCACCTCGACCCGCGTATCACGGATCGGCTTACCGGCAGAAACGCATTCCAGAAGTGCCAGCTGTTCAAGATGATCACGGACCTGGGCACCAATTTTCCAGAGAATACGACCACGTTCCGCTGCCGTCATCGCCCACCAGACACGCTGTCCGGCAACCGCCGCCTTCATAGCTGCATCCACGACATCGCCACCTGCATCCCTGAAGGACAAGAAAGCCTTGCCGGTTGCAGGATCGATCAATTGGACATCATCACCTGTGCCCGGCATGATCGCACCATTGACCCAACTGCCAACAACACCATCCGCAAAGAACGGTGCCATGGCCTTTGCATAGTCACGGGCCATGAGGGTATCTGCGCTGCTCATTGTCATTCTCCTGCCTTGGCGGTGTTGGTGTTTGCAGTCAATTCGGTGATGCGATTGAAATCCATGTCATCGGAAAGCGCCGCTGCGCTGTCCTGCCAAATCTGTCCGGCCAGTTGACTGACCGGGAGCGCCACATCCTTTTGCGATGCCAAGGCCATGGCAAGGCGCATGTCCTTGCGCATCAACCCCATGGTAAAGCCACTGTCAAACTGCCCGGAAAGAACCCATTTCGGATAATTGACTTCGCTAACAGCACTGCGCCCTGAACCGGCATTAAGTGCGGAGATCAGGTAGTTGGTATCCACCCCGGCCGCCTTGCCCAGTGCGACTGCTTCGCGCATGGTCAAAAGATGGGTCGCAACAAGCATGTTGTTGATAATCTTGACGGCGTGACCGGCCCCCACCGGGCCAACATGGGTAATCTTGCCGCCCAGAACTGAAAGGATCGGCATCGCTTTGGCAAAACCGGCATCATCGCCGCCAACCATCATGGTCAGTTGCCCACTATTGGCACCAGCGGGGCCACCACTGACCGGCGCATCAATCAGGACATGACCGATCACACGCAAAGCCGCGTCAAGTTCGCGGGTCACATCGGGTTCAGACGTTGTCGTATCAATGATCAGGCGCGGCGCAAGATCACAAGATGCAAGGCCATTATCCCCGGTCAAAACGGTTTGCACGTGGCGTGCTGTCGGCAAGGAAAGAATGATGGTCTCACAGGCGCTAAAAAGTTCCTGTTGGGTGGCAACGATGGTCACACCATCGCGCGCAGCATCCGCCTGGCGTTCGACGGAAAGGTCAAACCCGGTTACAGCTTGGCCCTCGCGTAAAAGTGTGCGCGCCATACCAAGTCCCATATTTCCAAGCCCGATGACCCCGACGGTTCCGCTGCCATTGATGTGTGTTTGTGTCACGATTGCTGCCTCTTTGCTGCTTTGGGGTCGTTACGCGCTGTATCAAAGGTGACAATCTTCGCCTTTGACTGCCCTTTTCCGCCCTTTTCTGTTTTGATTTCCTGATCAACTTCCGGCGGAAGCACCGCTGTTTCAAGATCAATTGCCGGAACATGTTGTTGCCGAAACAGCAACAGATATGCTCTGATTACGACATCGCCCCACAATTCGAAGCCCCGATATGAAGATCGATGACAAACCTCTCCGTTATTTTTTGGCTGTTTTCGAAGCCGGTTCGATCCGGACTGCCGCCGAGAACTTGCGCATTGCCCCCTCGGCGATCAGTCGACAGATCTCAAGCCTTGAGGCCCATCTGAATACGCTTTTGATGGAACGCACCAAACGCGGGATCATCTTTACCGAAACGGGGCATATGGTTGCGGCACATGCACGCAAGCGCATTGAAATCGACGAAGCATTTGCGGTTGATCTTGCCGCGGCCCGTGGCGCCATTGCCGGGACGGTGCGCATCGCGACCGGGGAAGGCTTTGTTGTCGATCTTGTTAATCACGTGATCCGCCCGCTGCGCGACGAGTTCCCCGATATTCGGCTTGAAGTCGATGTTGCCGGAACCGAGAAGATCACCCATGGCATTCTGCGCGATGACTATGATCTGGGGCTGGTCTTCAACCCGCCACGCACGCCAGAGCTTGAATTACTTGCCGAAAACCACAGCCCGCTTTGCGTGCTGGTCCCGCCGGAATTTGCCCTTGCCTCCAAGCAAAGCTGCAAACTGAATGAAACGCTGAATTATCCGGCCGCCTTGCTGGATCAGAATTTCGGGGTGTCCAAACTTTTGGCAAATGCCGATCCGGGAAATCGTGTTGCGCGGGATGCTTTTCTGACCGCCGATTCGATCAATGTTGCCATTCACTTTGTCCTGTCGGGGGGCGGTATTACCTATCTGCCTGCGTTTGCGGTATCACGACAACTACGCAGAGGAGAAGTCGTTGCCATACCGATGACCGATCCCTTCCTGGCGCGTGTTCCTTCACACTTGCTGGTGCGCAAGGAGCGCCCCAAAACCGCCGCGGTGCGGGCGGTTACAGGCATGATCCGGGATCGCATGGAGGCATTTGGCTCCGCCTGGTATCCCGAAGAACATGAATAACCTTGCGTGACCTGTTGCCATTTCGGCAACAGAAGCATCCCAAAATGGCACTTGCCCATGAATCGGCATGTTCCCATTCTCGGTCGGAAATTCCGGATCCAAAAATGGCAAAACGATGAATTTTGCGTCGCCGGATTTTACAGGGATGACAAGGCGCGTTTGGTTTCCCGCATCAATGGGAAAGGTGTCCTTGCGTCGTAAACGCCACTGTCTGTCAAGGAGACTGGGAAATGAATGCGCTTCGGGGACAAATGGGGCTATGGAAGCTCCATTTAGCCGTTATCATCATTGGGGCGATCGCCGAGCTGATCGGCATCCGCAAAATTCCGTTGGGAATTGGGGCAATCCTTCTGTTGCCGCTGCTTTATGCCTTTATCATGGCAGCCCTTATGAATCCGAATGTCATGCCGAAATTTGGCAAGTTCATCGGTGAAAAAGAAGTCAAGGCGGCCTCACCGCTGATCGTCATTGCGATCATGCCGTTCATCGCCAAATTCGGAACCACCATCGGCCCGGCAATCGAAACCATCATCGAAGCGGGTCCTGCGCTGTTGCTGCAGGAACTTGGGAACCTCGGCACGATTGTTCTGGCATTCCCGCTTGCGGTTTGGGGCCTGAAAATGGGCCGTGAGGCCATTGGTGCGACCTTCTCGATCGCACGTGAACCGAACCTTGCCATCATTGCCGACCGTTACACCCTCAAAAGCCCGGAAGGTGCGGGTGTCATGGGCGTTTATGTGATCGGCACGCTTTTCGGCACGTTTATCTTTGCCATTCTGGCGTCGCTGTTTGCCAGCATTGATGTTTTTGATCCGCGCGCGCTTGCAATGGCATGCGGGATCGGCAGCGGATCAATGATGGCGGCCTGCACTGGTGCGCTGACGGAAGTTGTCCCAACCATGAAGGACGAAATCCTTGCACTTGCCGGGGCGAGCAACCTTTTGACCTATGCAACAGGTCTTTATGCCGGACTGTTTATTGCTCTTCCGATCGTTGAAAAACTCTATAACGCGACGGCTGGTAAGCGTGACCTTGCCGCTGCTGACAACAAGAGGGCTTGATCATGTCTGATAGCGTTGTTGCAAAAGAAACCACCCGCCCGAAAATTGATCTTGTCGATCATGCCGTCGTCCTGATCATTGTCTGCCTTGTCGGACTTGTGATGAACACAGTCGGACCGGCGATACCGTTGATGGACGGATTTATGGGCATGATCGTGATCTATTTGATCTCGATGGTTGGCCTTATCCTGACCCGCTTTGCGCCGTTCTATCTGCCAAGCGTTGCATGGATTTCGTTGGTCGGCATTGTCGCGACCCTTCCCTGGACCCCGGGTTCGGAATGGATCGTCGCACAGGCCAAGTCGGTTAACTTCCTGGCCCTTGCAACCCCGGCGCTTGCCTATGCCGGCTTTGCGATTGCCAAAAAGGAAATCGAAGTTGCCAAACATTCCGGCTGGAAGCTGGCACTGGTTGCCTGCCTTGTGTTCCTTGGCACCTATGCCGGTTCGGTTCTTGTTGCCGAAGCGATCCTGAAGCTTCAGGGTATCTGATAACATCCTGTAACCGGGACCATCTGAAATATGGTGGTCCCGGTGTTAAGTTACCGGGTTCACGCCCGCACATATCATCCAAAATCGAGTATGCAGATGACTGTCCCTTCTTGCTCCCTTCATCCTCGCGCCACCGAACTTGTCGAAGAATTCATCAGCTGGCGTCACCATCTGCATGCTCACCCTGAAACCGCATTTGAAGAAAACCTGACCAGTGCCTTTGTCGCAGAAAAGCTGAAATCCTTTGGCTTGGAAGTCAAAACCGGCATCGCCAAAACAGGTGTTGTCGCAACCCTGCATGGCAACAAAGGGGCGGGAAAGCGGATCGGGCTTCGCGCCGACATGGATGCGCTTGATATCCATGAAACAACCAATTTGCCTTATGCGTCAAAACATCCGGGAAAAATGCATGCCTGTGGTCATGATGGCCATATGACCATGCTGCTTGGTGCCGCCAAAATTCTTGCTGAAAACCCGGATTTTGCCGGAACGGTTGATTTTATTTTCCAGCCTGCCGAAGAAAACGAAGGCGGTGGGCGCGAGATGGTCAAAGAAGGCCTTTTTGACAGTCATCCGGTCGATACGGTTTATGGCATGCATAACTGGCCGGGCCGCGATATCGGCACCATGGCCGTTAAGGCTGGCCCGATGATGGCAAGCTACGACGTGTTTGAAATCGTGATTGAGGGCAAAGGGTGTCATGCGGCCATGCCCCATCTCGGACATGATCCGATTACAACAGCAGGTCAGGTTCTGCTGGCACTGCAAACCATCGTTTCACGCGAAATCAATCCTTTGAAAAGCGCTGTCATTTCACCCACGCAGATTTTCGGCGGTGACACCTGGAACGTAATCCCCAATACCGCGACCATTCGCGGCACCGTCCGCACATTTGATCCTGATATTCAGGATGTTATCGAAGCGCGTCTGGTCGAAACAGCCAAACACACCGCACAGGCCCTGGGCTGCGATGCCCGGGTGAATTATCAACGCCGCTATCCGGCAACAATCAACAGCCCGGCAGAATCCGAAATTGCCCTTTCGGTGGCATCGAAGATTGTCGGCGCAGATCAGGTGGACACCAATCCGGAACCGTCCATGGCCAGCGAAGATTTCGCCTTCATGCTGAATGTCAAACCGGGTTGCTATATCTGGCTCGGTAATGGCCCGACGGATGGCGACCGGTTGCTTCATAACGCCGCATATGACTTCAACGATGACGCCATCACGCATGGTGTCAGCTATTGGATTGCACTGGTCAAAGAAGCCCTGTCGCAGGACTGACGACATATTATCCTGCGCTGCGTATTCCCGTGTCATCGATGGCATTCAAAGATAGCGGTTTGCTGTTGTTGCAAATGCTTTGCCTTATAATTGCCGACTGAGTAGGCTAATCCCGAAATTCACTATGGCGATGCGCCTGATCTGGCGTCGCCGAACCCGAATTGCGGACGCAGGAAAAGCCTTTGAAACGTAAATTGTTACATCTCCTCATCCCGATGACGGCTATTGCGCTTTCGGCCTGTGGCACCATGCTACAGAACAGCGACGATGCCGTTTTCGAGTATCCGCAATCCAACGGGTTTTCGGGCAACTTCCTGGCTGGCAAGGCCGCCCAGATGGAAAGCCGGTCCGACTACGCTGCGCGATATCTTTTGCGCGCCCATCAACTTGACCCCGATAACGCAGAATTGCGCCGCCGCGCCTTTCTGGCATTGATCAGCGACGGACGCATCAGCGATGCCGTCGACATTGCCACCAGCTTACAATCCGAAAACGATCAGGACCTGTTTGCGGCCCTGACGGTGATGGATGCCGCCATTCGCGAAGATCGCTATCAGGATGCGCTTGATATCGTCTCAAGCCTGCCCGAACGGGGCATCAATGCCCTGATTGCGCCGCTGGCAAAGGCCTGGCTTTACACTGGCCTTGATCAAAAAGACGCAGCAATGACGGCCCTTGATGGCATGCAGGGCAATGGCGCGCTTAACCCGCTTTCGGAGTATCATCGCGGTCTGATCCTGGCGCATTTTGGTGATTTTGATGCCGCCGAACGGGCCCTTGCCAGTGCCTATGGCGATCCGGCCGACGCGCCGCTTCGCGCTGCCGAGGCCCTTGGTGCCGTCTATGAGCGTAAAGGTCAGGTGCAAAAGGCGTCCCTTCTGTATGAAAGCTATATGGATCGGCATCCGCAATCGCTTGCCATGCCGTTCCATCTCGCACGGCTTGATCGCAAAGAACCACCGATCGCCACCATGCTGACCCCGGCAGAGGGTCTGGCAGAGGCCTATCTCGATATTGCCACCCTGCTTAGTCAGGAAAACGCGGTTGATCCATCCTTGCTGATGGCGCGCTATTCGCTGTCGCTGCGTCCCGATGATGACATTACCCGCCTTCTGGTGGGTGAAGTGATGGAAATTCAGAACCGTTTTGAAACGGCAATTGAGGTTTACAAAGGGATCCCGCGCTCATCCCCGCACAGCTGGAACGCGCGCCTTCGTACCGCCTCAAGCCTAGAGCAGATCGGCCGCGCCGACGAGGCGATTGATATCCTCAAAGACATGGTCAGCGAACGCCGTGATCGCCCGGATGCGCTAATCCAGCTTGGCGATATCCTGCGCATTCAGCAGCAATATGGCCCGGCGGCCGACGCCTATGACAAGGCGATTGAACGGCTTGGTGGCCAGACGCAGGTTGGCTGGCGTTTGCTCTATCGTCGCGGCATTGCCCATGAACGAGCCGGGGACTGGGCCAAGGCAGAGGCAGATTTCCTTCAGGCGCTCGAGATCGAGCCTGAACAGCCCTATGTGCTCAACTATCTTGGTTATAGCTGGGTTGATATGGGCATGAATTTCGATCAGGCCGAAGAAATGCTTAAACGCGCTGTCGAATTGCAGCCTGATGATGGCTATATCGTCGATAGTCTGGGGTGGGTTTACTACAAACTGGGCCGGTTCGAAGATGCGGTCGAACAGCTTGAAAAGGCGGTCGAACTGAAACCGGACGATCCGACCATCAATGATCATCTGGGGGATGCCTATTGGCAGATCGGGCGCTATCACGAGGCCCGCTTCCAGTGGCACCGTGCCCTGTCCTTCAATCCGACCGAAGAACTGC
The DNA here is from genome assembly GCF_059052855.1 of Thalassospira sp. CA1. Classification (NCBI taxonomy): domain Bacteria; kingdom Pseudomonadati; phylum Pseudomonadota; class Alphaproteobacteria; order Rhodospirillales; family Thalassospiraceae; genus Thalassospira; species Thalassospira sp. CA1. The sequence continues at coordinate 754,562 of NZ_JBZCIA010000001.1, read as the reverse complement.
GCAGTACCGTCGAAGCCAAAATCAATGGTCAGGTACCAAGCGTGGCCCCGACCGTCGTAAACTGACGCATTTGGGAAGAAACGTTCATGTCTGCGACCTATCGCCAGCAGGCACCTGCCAAGGTTAACCTGTTTCTGCACGTCACCGGCAAACGCGATGACGGCTATCACCTGCTTGAAAGCCTCGTCTGCTTTACCGCATCCGGCGACGTGGTAAGTGGCGAGGTGCGCGACGATGGCACCATCACCCTTTCGATATCAGGCCCCATGGCCGCTAACCTCGTCCATGAAGACACCAGTGACAACCTTGTCATGCGTGCCGCCCGGATGCTCCAGGCAGAAAGTGGCACGACACAGGGGGCCGACCTGATCCTTGATAAGCGGTTGCCAATTGCATCGGGCATCGGTGGCGGGTCGGCGGATGCGGCGGCGGCGATCCGGTTGCTGTGCGAGATGTGGAAACTTGATCTCGACGCAGACACCCTTTCGCGTATTGCCCTGTCGCTGGGGGCCGATGTCCCGGTTTGCCTGCATGGCAAAAGCTGTCTGATGTCGGGGATCGGCGAAGAAATCACCGCACTGCCTGACCTGCCGTCCGTCCCGATGGTCCTGATCAATCCCGGCAAGGCGGTTTCAACACCCGAAATCTTCAAGGCCCGGGCGGACGAGGGGTTTAGCCCGACCGGCGCATGGGATACCACGCAGACCTTTCAAAGCGGTGCGGCCCTTGCCGATGCATTGTCAGAATGCGGCAATGATCTGACCCTGCCGGCCACCGGTATCCTTCCGGAAATTTGTGATGTGCTAAATGCGCTTGCCCGTGAAGAGGGATGCTTGCTGGCCAGAATGTCAGGCAGCGGGGCGACGTGTTTCGGGATTTACGACACAAACGATCAGGCAGAACGTGCGGCAAATGCCATTGCAGCACAGAACCCGGACTGGTGGATTTCGCCCACCCATATCCTGACGGAAAAGAGCCGCGAGCAGGCAGATATGGGGGCTGCCTTCCCCGACTGAGCGCGAGATAAAAAAACCTTCAAATAGAGGGTTGCACTCTTGTCATGAGGGCGCTATTTTCCGCGCCACGCACGCTGATGGGGCGTGGCCAAGTGGTAAGGCATCGGTTTTTGGTATCGTGTACCGTAGGTTCGAATCCTACCGCCCCAGCCAACTGTGATTTTTTCAGTAAAATCAACGAGTTACTACCCTGCCATAGCGCGGGGTAGTACACGTTGGTGGTACACGTTTGGTGTTCACAACGGTACATAAAAACTTCCCTCCTAAACCACCTATACAGCAAACAATACGCAATCAGTCACAAGGCAGGTTCGATTGCACCAGTCATAGCTGCTAAGCGGCATGTCATCTCCCCTATCACGAAGACGTTTACTGACACAGTTACCATCGGACTGATTGCCAAAAACTCGGTTTCCTTTATGGTGAATCCCATAACATTCGACGTACCTAAAGTTGCAGGAGAAACACCAGTTTCATGTCTCAGTTGACGCTCCAAGAACTTGAATCCCACCTGTGGGGTGCCGCAAACATTCTTCGTGGATCCATCGATTCCGGGGACTTCAAACATTACATCTTCGGCCTTTTGTTCTTCCGCCGTCTTTGTGATGTCTGGGAAGAGGAATATGAACGGAAACTGAGTCAGTATGGCGACAAGGAACTGGCGGCTGATCCGGATGAACACCGTTTCCATATCCCCGAAGGCCATTTCTGGAAAGACGTGCGCAAGCACACTACCAACATCGGTGAACACCTGAACGCGGCCTTCCACGCGATTGAGGACGCCAACCACCGCCTTCGTGGTGTGTTTCAGGATGTGGACTTCAACAACAAGCAACGCTTCCCCGACGCCACACTTGAAAAGCTTCTTCAGCACTTTGAAAAGCACCGTCTGCGTCATGTCGATGTTGAGGCCGATATCCTTGGCAATGCCTATGAATATCTGATCGCCCAGTTCGCTGATGATGCGGGCAAGAAAGGCGGTGAGTTCTATACGCCCAAGATGGTCGTGCGGTTGATTGTCGAATGCCTGAAGCCTGATGAGGGCATGTCGGTCTACGACCCTACCTGTGGCTCTGGCGGGATGCTTCTGGAATGCTTCCATCACCTTGAACGTCAAGGCAAGAACCCGCGTTCCTTGTCGCTCTATGGTCAGGAAAAGAACCTGAACACATGGGCGATCTGCTCCATGAACCTGTTCCTGCATGACATTGATGATGCCTTTGTCGAGCGTGGGGATACCTTGCTTGATCCCAAACATCTGGTCGGGGATGGCACAAAGGCCATTCGTACCTTTGATCGTGTCCTCGCCAACCCGCCCTTCTCCCTGAAAAACTGGGGCCATGATGTCTGGTCAACCGGGGACAAATTCGGACGCGATACCTATGGTTGCCCACCGCAGTCCTATGGTGATTTGGCGTTTGTCCAGCACATGCTCGCCAGCCTGAAGGAAGATGGTATGTTGGGTGTGGTCCTGCCGCACGGCATTCTGTTCCGGGGCGGGGCAGAGGCCAAAATCCGCAAAGGACTTCTGGAAGATGACCTGATCGATGCGGTGATCGGGCTGGGACCGAACCTGTTTTATGGTGCGGGTATTCCGGCCTGTGTCCTGATCATTCGCAGGAACAAACCTGCAGAGCGCAAGGGCAAGGTTCTGGTGGTTGATGGAACCCATGAGTTGGAGCTTGGCAAGGTCCAAAATTACTTATCAGACAGCAACGTGAAGCGTTTCGCCGATGCTTTCGCTGCTTTTGAGGACGAAGACAGGTTCGCCCGAGTGATTACTTTGGATGAGATCCGAAGCAACGACTTTAACCTCAACATTTCTCGCTATGTCAGCACAGAGGAAGACGAAGCCGAGATTGATGTCGCGGAAGAACTATTTAAGCTGAATGAGCTACGCCAGAAACGTGACGAAGCCGAAGCCAGGATGATGGGCTTTCTCAAGGAGCTTGGCTATGGCGCATGAAGCTCCTATCGGATGGAGGGAAATGAGTATTGGCGACTTCGCTAAGCCCGTTTCTACCAAAAACAATTCCTCCACGGATATTCCCGTTCTCAGCATGACAAAATACGACGGTTTTGTGTGTTCGGAAGAGTATTTTTCAAAGCGAGTCTATAGCACAAACACATCAAAATATAAGATTGTCCGCAAGGGACAGTTTGCTTACGCAACCATTCACCTTGATGAGGGGTCAATAGATTATCTTCGTGATTTTGATGAGGGCCTTGTAAGCCCGATGTATACTGTTTTTGAAGTGAACGAAGATATCGTATTCCGTCCATTTCTTCATTCTTTGCTGAAGAGAAAAGCCCTCCTTGGACATTTCAACACACTGGCAAATGGCGGCGTTAATCGGCGAAAGAGCATCTCATTTAGAAATCTTTCTGACGCAAAAATCCTGATTCCACCAATTCCCGAACAGAAGAAAATCGCGGAAGTTCTGAGCAGCGTGGATGAGGCCATTGTGGCGACCAAACCCGTCATTGACCAAACGAAACAGGTCAAAAAAGGGCTGCTTCAAACCCTCCTCACCAAAGGCATCGGCCACACCAAGTTCAAACAAACCGAACTGGGGGAGATTCCTGAAAGTTGGGAAGTTGTTGATGTTGGTAGTCTTGCTGATGTGATTGATCCCCAACCAGATCATCGGACACCACCTGTTTTTCAGGGAGGTGTCCCATATGTCGGGATGGGAGATATAGATAAAAATGGCGTCATTGATTTCGAGAATGCCAGAGAGGTCCATCCTGACGTTTTGGTGAAACAAAAAGCGGGCTTCGACATTCACCCTAAGGCCTTCATCTTTGGCAAAATCGGGACAATCGGAAATCCCACCTATTTGCCAAACGTTGAACGCTTCTGCCTATCAGCGAATGTAATTTTGATCACCTCGAAATGCCCGATATACTCCGACTTTCTCTTCCATGCTCTTCAGTCGAAAAAGGTTGAAAGTCAGATTTTTAAACAAATAAACACTACCAGCCAACCGGCCCTAGGCATCAAGAAGGTCCGCCTATTTAAAATAGCCCGACCGAGTGATTTGGATGAAATGAAGGCTATCACAGATATACTTAGCGACTTTGACCATGCCATCAACTCCAGCAAAGAGAAACTTGAACAGCTCCAAACGCTCAAATATGGATTGATGTCCGATCTTCTGACAGGCCGCAAACGGGTTGAGGTACCAGATGCCTGAAGAAAATCAACATCCACCGCTTGGAGATACTTCAACCGCCAAGGCGTTACGGATTGGGGCAAGTGCTGCGGGCGTTATCCCACTCGCTGGGGCAACCGTCCAAACAGTTTTGACAGAGTTAATACCTAATGTCCGGGCTGAAAGGGTGGAAGCCTATCTCCGATATCTCCAAGACCAGATTGATGAACTCAAACTGCAGATCGCATTGGAGAAACCCGAAGGGCTTGACCTTTTTGAAGAGGGACTCTGGCAATCTGCACGTGCCTCAACAGGTGATCGTAAAAAATACATCGCGGAACTGGTTGCAAAAGGACTTCAAGAGACAGGTCTTGAACAACAAGAAACGCGGCACTTCATGCGTATTCTGGAGCAACTTGATGACCGGCAGATCATTCTTTTGGCAGAATATCATCCAGCGAACTCCCCAACAGTTGGAAACGAGCAAGGCGCAAGGTTTCACGAGGCAAACCGAAATGTGGTGCAGCCGGGGCATACGGTTGAGGACATCCTGGATCATACTGGTCGAGAAGAAGCCCAGAGAGGTGCAAGGCTAAACGAGATCATGCGCAGGCACCTGTCCTCTCTTGGCCTTCTCGAGTTAGACCAGATTTTTGGCAGCGCCGAAATGCAGCCAAGTTCTCATCGGTACCTCATTAGTGAAGCTGGCAAGGACTTTTTGAGGTGCATTGGCGCAATATCATCCGGCGGTGACAATGGGCAGTGAATGGTTACTGGCAGAAAAGCCAACGATCCAAGCCCTGAAGGATATGGGCTATACCGTTGTAACCAAGGCGGAACATGAAGCCCTGCGCGATGGCGAGAACCAAGTTCTGTTCCGCCCGCACCTTGTTGATGCCATCAAACGCTTGAACGGATTGTCTGACGAAGATGCCCAAGCTGCCTATGTCGATCTGACCAGTAAGAATGACAATGAGGAATGGCTGGGCATTTTGCGCGGAAACTATAGCCGCAAGGTGCAGGGCCAGACCGAGTACAAGACCATCAAGGTCATTGATTTCCTTAAACCCGAAAACAACACATTCACTGTTACCAACCAGCTTTATGTGAAGGCGGAGAAATCCCGCATTCCCGATGTCGTGGTTTATATCAACGGCATCCCGGTGGTGGTGATAGAGGCCAAGTCACCAATCAACGCCAAGGACAAGACCGGCGAGGCGTTCGATCAGCTCAAACAGTATGAACGCGATATCCCACGGCTGTTCTTTTCCAACTGCTTTAACATCCTGACCGATGGCACCAATTGCCTGTATGGTACCACTGGAAGCCCGTCCAAGTTCTATGGTTCTTGGGGTGATCCTTGGCCGCGCAACGACAAAGACTTTTCCAATGAACTCGACAAGGGTCTTTGGAGCCTGTTGGAGCCTTCGCGCCTATTGGATTTGATCGCCCATTTTATCGTCTTTGAACAAGCCGAAGTCGGCAAGATCAAGAAGATTTGCCGCTATCAGCAGTTCCGGGCGGTCAACAAGATCGTCAGCAGGGTCGTAGAAGGCAAACACCGCAAGGGGCTGGTCTGGCATACCCAAGGATCGGGCAAGTCCTTGACGATGGTGTTTGCGGCCTTGAAGCTGAAAACCCATCTGACCGAAGCATCCCCCGAACTGGCAAACCCCAACCTGATGGTGCTGACAGACCGTATTGATCTGGATGATCAGATCAGCGGCACATTCAAAGCCTGTGGGTTACCAAACCCTGTAAGCGTTGGCTCCGTTGCAGACCTTCATAAACTGATTGGCAGTGGTATTGACGGCATTACCGCGCTTTCGACGATTTTCAAGTTCCAAGGGTCGAAGTCACCGATTGCCAACTCCCAAAACTGGATCGTCATGGTGGATGAATGTCACCGGACACAGGAAAAGGACCTTGGTGCGTATCTTCGTGCAACGATGCCTGAAGCGCGGTTCTTTGGCTTTACCGGCACCCCGATCAAGAAATCTGACCAAGATACCTACAAGAACTTTGGGGTCGTTGGCGAGGGGTATCTGGACAAGTACGGCATTGATGATGCTGTGGCTGATGGGGCGACCGTTCCGATCTATTACACTGGACGCAAGACCGACTGGCATATTGATGAAGCCAAGATCGACATTCTGTTTGATCAGTGGTTTGCCGATCTGCCTGATGACAAGCTTGAAGAACTCAAGAAGCGCGGTGTCACCTTTGCCGATCTGGTGAAGCACCCCAGACGCATTGATCTTATAGCCTATGACATCTGGACCCATTTCAAGGAATACGCGGCCCCGGATGGCTACAAGGCGCAGATCGTTGCCATAGATCGCGAAGCGGTGATCCTTTACAAACGGGCCTTGGATACGGTGATTGCGGATGATCTGATCAAGCAGGGGATGTCGCCGGATGACGCCCAAAAGGCCGCAACCCTTAAATCAGCCTGTGTCTATTCACGGTCGCAAGAAGACGATAAGCCTTCCGAAGATGATCATGTTGCTGATCTGCGCAAGGGATTGATGGCGCATTACCTTGATCGTGACGCTGAGAAATTGGTCAAACAGGCATTTGGCAAGAAGGGCGAAGACCCGGATTTCCTGATCGTCTGTGACAAGCTGCTAACTGGGTTTGATGCGCCAATTGAATCGGTCATGTATCTTGATAAACCGCTTAAGGAGCACACCCTTCTTCAGGCGATTGCGCGGACCAACCGCGTTGCTGATGCCAATAAGAAAAACGGCCTGATCGTGGATTACATCGGGGTTTCTCAGAACCTTGATCAGGCTCTTTCGTCCTATCGGTCTGATGATGTTCAGAATGCGATGGTTGACTTGGACAACCTTCGTTCCCAGCTCAAAGCGGCCCATGCTGCCGTCATGAAGATGATGAAGGGATTGAAGCGCGGCACGGCGGACCTGAAGGCGGAATATGACGCCTTTGTGGATATCCTGAAGACCGAAGACCAGTGGTTTGCTTACCGCACTGTCGCCCGAGAGTTTATTTCCATCTACTCGGCACTCAGCCCGGATAAATCCGTTCTGGACTACACCAAGGACCTGAAATGGGTCGCAAGCTTCCTGCGATATGCCACACAGGTGTTTGAGAAAAAAGAAGCGTTCGATCAGAAGGAATACAGCAAGAAAATCCGTGAAATGCTCGAAGAGCACCTTGATGCCACGGGTTTGAGCGTAACCGTCAAACTTCGGTCGATCACCGACCCTGACTTCTGGCAGGACTTCGAGATAGACGGTAAACCGGAAAGGGACCTTCAAACGGCTGCGATCCGAAAGGGCACAGAGTTGCGCAAAACGGTTTATGAACGGCTTGATGAAAACCCGCACCAGTACGGGAAGTTTTCCCAGCGTCTCAAGGAATTGCTTGAGAAGATGGACGGCGCACAGTTGTCCTGGGCGGATAAACTCAGGATGGCGGAGGAACTTGCCAAGGACTTGGAGGCAGAGGCCAAGGCCCATGAGGGCAGTGATATGTCGCCCGAGGCATATGGCATTATGAAGGTTCTTGAAACCTATCAACCCGAAGAGATGACGCCAGACGGCTTGGCTGAAATCGCTGTATCGGTTGAAGCTATATACGAAGCCACACCACCGACATGGCACGAGAAAACCGAGCTTAGAAAGAACCTTCGTCAACAGGTCCGCCAGAAGCTTCATAAAGCTGACTTTGGAAACCTGAAGCTTGTGTCCGAGGAAGTTGAAGAATTGGCCCTCAAGACATTTGCGAAGTGACGACCATGCCTGTCCTGACAATCGGCAATACTGACATTCCATATGAGTTAAAGCGCGTTGGTACTTGCGAGAAGGCAAGGATCACTGTGACGCCTGAACTGGTGGAAGTCGTCGTTCCGCCCACTGCAACGGACGAGCAGATCAACAATGCCGTTCATAGAAGGCGGCAATGGATTTTTGATCAGACCCGCAAGATGCGCGAAACCGCAGAAAGATCGCCTTCGCTGTACCGGTTTGTCAGCGGGGCAAAGATACCATTTCGCGGACGCATGACGCGGCTAAAGGTTGGTTCAACGGATGATACGCTGGTGCATGTTTCCTACCGGAATGGCTTGTATATCGAATATCCAACCTCTGCTTCGCCGCACTCACAGGACATGCTGATTGAGGATGCCTTGCGGCTATGGCTCAAGAAACGCTTGCGACAGGATGTTGCTGACTTCATTCGTCGCTATGGGCCAAAGAACGACCTAAAGCCCAAAGCATACCGCATCAAGGATCAGAAGCACCTATGGGGCAGTTGCGGCAATGACCGGGTGATCAATATCAACTGGCACCTGATCTTTGCCCCGAAGACAGTCCTTGAATACGCGGTGGTTCATGAACTTTGCCACCTGCGTCACCGCAATCACGACAAGCCTTTCTGGAACTTGGTCGGATCATTGATTCCAGATTACCAATCCCGAAAAGCTTGGCTTGATCAGAACGAACATATGCTGGCTATCAACAGGGTTGAGACAAGCTGAACGCGCTGGAAAGTTTACAGGGCAAAAACAGTCTTGCAGGTTAGATGCACAGCGATCTGCATGGCGTTTCCCAAAGAACTCCGCAACGTCCCCGCTATTGGCGAACGCTTGGCTGTCTTTGATGGTGACAATGGGAGCTGGCGGCCATTGCCTGACTTACTTCAATCAAATTGTATTGACGTCCATCGACCATTTTCCAACAAGAACAAAACATGCCGATAGCAACCTTGTCCCCCTAGCCTCGTTATGAGGCATTCGGAGGGACCAAAGGTTAGCTTGAAGCCAACCCTTGGCCTCGTTACGGGTTACGGATCAGGTCTGTTAAACGCCAATTCAACAATTAGCCTGATCAGTTCCCTTACGAGGAGCCGTAGCAGCAATCCCCGCCTGCCTGCTAGCTTCCTGATCTACCCGTTCATTCTCGGGATGTCCTGCGTGTCCCTTGGTCCACTCCCAAGTAACCTCATGCTTCTGACAAAGCTGATCCAGCTTTTGCCATAGCTCAGCATTCTTGACCGGCTTGCTCCCTGATTTATTCAAAGACCAGTCCTGGGCTTTCCATTTGATGATCCAACTTGTCATCCCATCGACCACATAGCGACTATCAGTCACTACATGGACGACACGAGGCGACTTGAGTGCTTCCAGTCCTTTGATAACGGCAGTTAGCTCCATCTGGTTATTGGTCGTATGGCGAGCTTTACCGCCCCTGAGCCTCTCTTTACCGGGCTTCCGTAGTAGATAAGCCCACCCACCGGGGCCGGGGTTTCCGAGGCAAGCACCATCGGCAAACAATTCAGTTTTGGTCATTGGTTAGTACCTTTACAGGACAGTTCATTAACTCATGAAAAAAGACCCCATGCTTCAAAGTATGAGGTCATTGCTGTGTGGTGGATTGGAAAGGAAGGACAGGAAATAGGGAGAGACAAGACCACTCAAAGAAACCTTGAGACAGCATGAAGCAGGCCCTAAGCAGGCTTGAAACTGGCTATGAGTGAGATACGGCCACACCTAAAGACAACAACAGTATGTTGACTAGATTGAGCCTGTTTAAACACCTTAAGTCACCCGTCTTACTGACCCTTTTCAGGTGCCCGGACCCTATCGAGCGCCACCACTTCTCGATAAGTCCTATGCCCGGTTCACGCTTTGCACATTGCCCTTTTCAGGGGAGAGGTGGCTCATGCCGGGAAGGCTGAACAGTAAGGAGGTGACTGACACGAAACTCGTTGTTGACTGAGTGTCGCCCGCCGTCACACCTGAGCAGGGTTTCCCCTTCTCTTAGGGGGTACCTAATCGCATGGAGTTTGAAGCCGATTTCCGGGTAATGGAGAGGATTTAGATTTCTTGGGTAAACGGAAACTGCTTTCCCGGAGGGAATCTGTGCGGGCTTCTGGTACGCCACATGTTGGCTTTGAGCGACCTTCCCGCAGTTAGAACAAACAGATGATAATAGATTGGTGTGGTGTAAAAATATCAGCGTTACGCAGCTGCAACCCACTGAGAGATTCAATTCGCAATCGAAGTCCGATGACTTGAAAGCATCTAGCATACTGCTTCAATGCTTCTCTATCAGGTTGTATTCTGAGCAGAGGCCGAGAAAACATCACTGCGCGTAGATCGATTGGACCGCATCCCAAAGAATGCAGTTACGAACAATTCTATTTTCTCTCTTTTCGTGTATCTGCCGTTGCTAGTCTATCCCAAGAATTTCGCCTATTGTCTTGTGAGTCACAATCCACTTACCGCCATCAAGTTTAGCGTTAAAGCTGTTAAACCCAAAGGTCCATTTCCCTAGTTGCCCTGTGGTTTTTTTGATGCGAGCGCCACCAACAGCCCACCCCACTTCAACACCCACAACTGGATCAAGTAGTTCTTCGTGCGTAGGAGGATAGAATATTATGTCAACTATGCCTTCGTACTCTTTACCACCATCTTTAACGCAAACTTTGTCGCCAACGTTTAAGGGGCAAATTTCTTCTGCAATTGATTGCCTAAGTGTTTTAATTTTGTCTTTAGCTGCAAGGTAAGCGGATTTTGCTTCGTCAAGTTGCCGCTTTTTCTCATCCAAGTCCATTTTGGTCTCCTATTTTAAACAATAAAACACCACGAATTAAAAGACCCTCATCTTGCAACTCGGTCCAACAGCCTTTTGACTTGAGGTGCCTGCCACTTACCGCCTCTTGGCGTTGCAATCCCGGCGGAGTTAAGCGCAGAAGCTATTGCCCGCATACTATCCCCCCTCTCCCGCATCGGAACCACGATATTCTCCAGCTTACCCGCTCGCTGTTGCGCTTGAGCCTTGAGCACGTCATTCCGTTTCATGGTGCTGTCCCGGAGACCACCAAGCCTAACCCCTCGCCGCTTGGCTTCTTTGAGTGCGGCTTTGGTTCGCTGCGAGATAAACTCACGCTCCTGTTCGGCCAGCGCTGCATAGATATGTAGCTGGAATGGTGTAGCTGTCGGCATTGCCGCAACACGGAAGTCTAGCCGCTTGTCTTCCATAAGTTGAGAGATGAACGACACCTTACGGCTTAGTCGGTCAAGCTTCGCAACAAGCAGTGTGGCCTTGGCAGTCTTGGCATGTTCAATAGCCTTGAGTAACTCCGGGCGGTCATCATCCTTACCTGATTGCACATCAAGATACTCCCCGATCACTTCGAAAGGCTCAGGGCTGAACGTATCCAGATAAAGGGTGATATCTCTCGTTTGCGCTTCCAGCCCCAACCCACTCCGCCCTTGGTCTGCTGTACTCACACGCTTGTAGATCACATATTGCTGCATGGTCCCCACCTGCTTCACTGCCTTGTTACAGGCACATAAGACAGGATGTTACAAATGTCAACGAACGTTGTGGGCGTTACAACACTACTTTTCAGTAGGGAGGAGGGCACTCCAAGCACCCACCCCACCCCTTTGCGTTATAGCCACAGCATACGAGAACGAAACGACACGGGCCCCTACAGGGGGGAAATCGCCGCTTCGGTCATAGCGTATACCCATTCAGATTTTTGACCCAAAAACCACCACAAGTCGGTGCATGAAATATTGAATATTAGGAAAATCATATCTTCCGAGTCGGCATCAGAAATTAGCAAAAAAGTGGTTTTCCTAAAAAATTGATGCCCCAAATAACCCAAAGAATCTCTACGTAACGTTACGTAGGAAACGTCATCATCTTGCAAACTTATTTCTTTTTGGTGACAAGCCGGGCTGGTAAAGTGAGGGAGTTAAGTCGTCGCAAAAAGAAAAGGGCGCTCCGGCAAGAGCACCCTTTCGAATTTTTGCAAACATAAACTGCGGTAGTTAGTGCTACAAAAATTTTTAGTAACAACAAATTTTGTACCTCAATTGCAGTCTATAGGTCAACTATTGGACCTTTTTTGGGGAACTGGAGAACTAGCTATCGCGTAACTTAGAGGTTTAGGATGTTGATATACATCGAACCTGCCGTGATACGTGCTTTGATCGCAGCAGCGGTCTTGATGCTTAGATAGACAAATGCGCCCCGAGATTTGTTTTCGGGGCGTTTTTGTTTCCCTGGAGTCCCGCTGGAAATGCCTTCAAGCGTTGCTTAGTTCTGCGTTGTGGAACCGCCGGAAGCCGTTGAAGAACGGCGCGACCGTTCTGCTTGCAGCCATTCCCGGTAAATCAAAATTTCCAACAGGCAGGATGGAGCGTCCCAAGCCTTCACTTTGTGCTGTAAAGCCTTGGTCAATGGAGACTCTACCAAGTAGTCTTTGACGATATCACGAGAAATACCAAGTCTTTCTGCCGCCTGATAATCATCATAAGCGATATAAAGTTCTTGGCAGATATCCCGAGCATTTGTCCAACGATGCAACTCTATATTTTCTCGCTCCAACCTTTGGTCTCTACGGTCATCAAGACCTTCCAATATATTGGAAAACACGTCCGAAATCTCGTGGAACTGATCCTCGATAGCTTTATCAGATAGACATTCGGGATCAGTCATGGTGCAAAAAGAAGGGCTCACTTTGAGGTACTCCGTTTAGTTGACACGTTGTTCATTCTAAGGGGGTACCTAATTGTCAAAACCGCAGATTTCTTCAGTCTTCAACTTTTAGTTTCTGAGTACGTTTCGATCTGGCTCTTGGTTTTTGATATTCGAGAGATACGATTGGCTCGTTCGGGTCATGCCCCCCAAAAGAGCGCCATATAAGAAACCGCGTCACCTTCTCAGCATCACGCAATACGTCGTGAGTTATGCTCGATCTTATCCCGCGAACTCCAACAAAGAGAGCTTCGAACAAGTTATCTAAAACTGTTGTCTCTGCTTGAAACTCAAATGGAAGATCGGGGTATTCCGCCCAATAGACCATCGCCTCATATACTCGAATGAGTGCATCTTCCCGTTCCAAAGCAATAGCGTTTCGGTCCGCTCCTGAGAAATAATGCGCTGCCTCGGAAGCAGACAAAACTATTTCTTTAAGGATCGGGTTACACTCAAAGAAAGCTTTGGTAGCGTTTATGGGTCTTGCGGAAGGGGTTCGGAACATCTCCTGCCCCACCTATACCAAACTCAAAGAGCTTTGTTGATCGGCAAGAAGGCGGCAATTGGAGGTCAGAACAAACCGCCAGCGCCCCCATATTCCTTCAATCTCCCGGTCATGCTGTTCCGTTTCAAGTTTGCCCCATTTCGCATGACTAGAACGCTCCCAATAGAGAGACCCAAAGTACGGAAGGTGGATATAACCGGGTTCGATTTTGAAGCTGTGACCAATGGTAAAACGCATGATTTTTCCTCTTGCACATGGTTGAAAACAAGCCAACCATGAGTCACCAAGGATCATACCGTCAACACAAAAAATTCAATTATTTCAACGATGTATTTCACTTGTGGAGAGCACCATTCAGTTTCGTGTGAGACATCATCAGCTTGAATACTTCCCACTTGTGGAACGCAGACGAAATTTTTATTCAGCTAACTTAGGCATGACAGCGGGTGCATTCAGTTCGGGATAGCGGATCGCTTCCACAACTTCCCTAAGTGTCGAAATCTCCAACCCATCAGGGTTATAGGTACCAAAGGTGATACCTGCCTTCTCATGTCCGACAACCTGCGCCACTTCTGTTTGCGGAAGCCTTGCACGTTCCAAGACCTGAATAACACTGCGTCGGAATGAATGGAAATCCACCCGGTCACGTTTGTTGTCCGGGTTAAGATGCGTCACGCCAAGCTTGCGGCGATAGGTCGTGAATGTCTTTGAAAGGTACCAAGAACGCTTCTGGTCCGGTCCACCGGGCTTGAGAGCCGGAAACAGCCAATCGCCGTCCTGACGCTTCAAATAGTCGATAAAGCCCACTTCGATCAGACGGCTATGGATTGGCACAAGACGATCACCCGCCTCTGTCTTGGCATTCGTGATGTCAAAGCACCAAACACCGTCCTTCTGCTTGATGTCTGCTATGGTCCGATTACAGATTTCATTCAATCGCATCCCACTATAGGCCGCAATCCAGCAGACCCATTGCAGGGTTGTCTCATAATTCGGCTTCTCGGGAGCAACTTTGGGCTTGTGCCGCAGCAACAAACTAAGTTCGTCTGAAGTAAAGGGAAGCTTGCCAACCTTACGTCGCTCGCCCTCACGCCTTTGCTGCCCCTCCCAAGGGTTCTCTCCATTAAACTCACCAACACGCTTGGCCCACTTCCAGACGAGCCCCAAAGCCATCGAAAAGCGGTTAATAGTGCGGTTACTGAGACCAACCTCATGATTGCCATATAGCTCGATGATCTCGCTGAAGGTGCGTTCTTTCGTCTTAGAACTACGGCCCCAATGGGGATCAAGACTACTAACAAGGGTCAGGAACTTCGACGCCTTTGCCCGGTCGATGTCTTCCAGCTCCGGGCTACCGGCCCACTTATCAAACAGGCGGAATACTGCCTCATATTGACCTTGTGTTTGCGCGGTAATCCTCGCTCCACTGTCACGTTGTATTTCTTCAAGATACCGCGTTGCTACATCCTTGAAAGAAGCTCCTTTGGCTTTCTTCTTCGCTGCGGTTACAGGTCTCAGGGTCAACGGATCAATGGCGGAGCGACCGAAGGTCAAAGGACGCTCAAAGGGCTTTCCGTTCAATGCTGCTATCCGGCCATTAGCTGCTTTGATACGGGCAAATGACATGGCGTATTCTAAATCACTGAGCCGACCCGTCTCAATCTTGTCGCCTTCATGGCCGATCAGGATGCCACAAGCATCTTCATCCTGTTGATACTCTTGCATTTCTTGCAAAGCACGGTCGAATTCATGGTTGGCCCGGTCTTCGATTTCGGCAGGTGTTAACTCACGATGCCCTCGAACTACATCAATCCGGGCTTTATACTCTGCTACCAGCGGCCACCGGGCACTTTGCGCCTTAGTCAAATCACGCGTTCCAAGCGACCTAACAACCTCTGACTTTCCATCGAAGGCATGACGCACATCCACCGGGATTTTCATTGCGAAGTACCACGTCTGACGGCGTTTCTTAAGGTAGCTTGTATCGGCCATTTTTGGTCCCGGTGGTACACGTTGGTAGTACACGTTCCTAGTACACGGGGTCTTTTAAAGTCAACAAAATCAACACGCTCAATGGATTGAGGCCTATTCGATTTAGGCTCCTACCGCCCCAGCCAAGACAAACCGCTTTGAGGTTTTCCTCAAAGCGGTTTTCTTTTGCCCGCTTGATGCAACATGGCCGCACACGAAGGTGCGACCACACATTATCCGTTCAAGACTGCTTTGACTGGTGCATGGCTATGCTGGCGCGCGACACCAGTTTATCAAGCGTATCGCCCGCCTCGGCGATGCCAAGGCCGATGCTGAGTGTAAGCTTCGGGTGTGCGCTTCCGGCCTCGAAATCCTCGGCACCGACGCGCTCGGTCAAGCGTTGTAGGTAGTTAAGCGCACCTGCGGCCCCGGTTTCAGGCATCAGGATAATGAATTCCTTGTCGCTCCAGCGCGCGATGACATCGGTTTCGCGCTTCATGCCCGAGGCCACCTTGGCAAACAGTTTTAGCGCGGCATCACCGGCATCGTAGCCAAAGTTCTCATTCAGGTTCTTGAGATTATCGAAATAGACCATCCCGATCACAACCGCATTGCCATAACGGTTTGAACGTTCAAGCTCCGTTCGCAAGATACCTTCCATGTAATGGCGATTGTAAAGCCCCGTCAGCGGATCGGTATTGGCCGAAAGCTCGATATCCTTGCGCGCCTGATCAAGTGCCTTGCGATCGTGGATATGGGCAACCGCCTGCCCGATTGAGTCGGCAAAAAGCTGCACCAGATCGATATCGTGCTTGGTAAAGGCCTTCACCGGGACGGGGCTGCCATATGCAAGGGTCCCGATGCATTCGCCTTCGACAACAATCGGTGCGCCAAGATAGGCGGCAAACCCGAATTTCTCGCCCGCCGGATGCGATCCCAGTTCGCTTTCGCTGACATCATGAAAGGCAAAGACTTTGCTGGCCGAAATAACCTGACTGCAGAATGTCTCATCAAGATCGAATTCCATGCCCGGGGTCAGGACATTTTCAGGATGAAACACCTGTCGAATTTCATAGGTCTGTTCGCCAATCGCACTAAAGATGCCGACTGGCAGACCAAACTGCTCAATACCGAGCTTCAGGATCGCCTCAACACGCTGTTCGAACATTTTGGCCATTTCGCCCTGATGATCGGTCTCAAACTCGGTGGTCATGTGATTTCCCATTTTTTGACTGGCACGGCCTTGCACAAAAACGCCAGTCATAAAGCCTTGTTATAGTGCGACAATTAAGTCCGATAATCGCATGCGGCAAATTCTAAACCGTAAGCATACCAAGGCATAGGCCATTCTTCTGATTGGATAATATTTTTCTGATATGACCGGGTCGGTTATGCGGATTTCGGTCGGACTGTCATCTGGTGCAACAGGGCCGCCCCCCGCAACCCGCCATCCCGGGCATAGGCACCGGGCACCACCAGCGGCACGTCATAGCGCCCCAAGGCGTGCTTGCGGACCCGGGTGTCGATCTCTGCGATCAAGGCCGTCTCGGATGCCAATCCGCCGCCCACCGGGACGCAGTCCGGATCAAGAACATTGATCATCAATGCCAATTCACGGGCAACCAGATCACAATAGATGTCGATAACCCGTGCTGCCTTGTCATCCCCGGCCAGCCATGCAGTTGTGATGTCGTGGCTTGCAGGTGCCTGATCATGGAGTTGCGCGTAAATCCGTTCAAGCCCACGCGCCCCGCCCCAGCTATCAAGGCACCCTTTGCGCCCGCAGCCGCAGGCAACAGCCGACAGGTCATGTTTGATGAGGCTACCGGTGACATCATTGCCGTGCCCCCATTCACCTCGGATACCGCTGTTGCCGCCAACGAATTGGCCATTGAACACAATGCCGCCACCAACCCCGGTGCCAAGGATAATGGCAAAGACGGTGCGGGCGTTTTGGGCCACACCTGTTGTTGCCTCGGCCAAGGCAAAACAATCGGCGTCATTTTCGACCAGAACAGGACGGTCCAGAATGCCTGAAAGTTCGGCCGCCAGCAGCCAATCCTTGATGGCCGGAATATTGGCAGAAATGACCGACCCGGTTTGCGGATCCATCCCGCCGGCAAGACTGATGCCGACCGGGCATTTGCCATATTGCTCATCGGCCTCATGCACAAATCCCGCAAGGGTTTTGACAAAGGCATCGCGGTCATCACGCGGTGTTGATGCCTTGCGATGAAGCACCATCGCCCCACCCGCATCAAAAACACCGAACTCGATATTCGAGCCCCCTATGTCAAAGGCATATTGCATACTGCACTTTCCACGAACTGTCCTGCTACCGGGATACACCAGCCTAGAGTACGTCGCAAAAAGAAACGGCACCAGCCGGGTCAGGCAGGTGCCGTTAATGTGTTAAAGATCGCGTGAGCCTAGCTACGCAGGCGTGCCGCCAGATCATCGTAGGACGGCATCTGGTCGACAGGACCAAGGGCCGTCACGGTCGGCGTGCCATCCAGCAATGCCTTGCCGGAACGACGCACGCTTTCAAGGTCAACACCGTCGATCTTTTCAACGATTTCTTCCATACTTTGCGGGCGGCCGAAAATCTGGATCTGACGGGCCAGTGTTTCACAGCGACCGGAATTGCTTTCCATCGCCATCACCACAGATGCCTTAAGCTGCGCACGTGCACGTGCGACTTCTTCCTCGGTCAGATCCTCGGTCGCACGGACCAGTTCATCACACATGACCGGCATCAATTCGCCAACGTCATTGGCACCGGTCCCGGCATAGATCGAGAACAAGCCACCATCAACATAGTGCGACGAGAAGCTATAGACCGAATAAACCAGCCCGCGCTTTTCACGGATTTCCTGGAACAGGCGCGATGACATGCCGCCCCCCAGAAGGGTGTTGAACACCTGCAGGTCATAGAAGCTGTCATCGGTGTAGGACACGGTCGGCAGACCAAAGATCACATGCACCTGTTCAAGCTTGCGGTTTTCGATCCGGCTGCCGCCTTCGTATTTAAGCGGCTCCATCTCGTGATCTTCATGAGCCGGAAGGCTGTCGAATTTCTTGGCGACCATATCGACAACGCGATTATGTTCGACCTTGCCCGATGCCGAAAACACCATGCGTTTCGGGCTATAACGGCGCGACATGAAATCAAACAGATGATCACGGCTGAGCGACGATACATTTTCCGGACTACCCAGGATCGAACGCCCCAGCGCCTGATTTGGCAGGGCGGTTTCCTGAAAATAATCGAAAATGATGTCATCAGGCGTGTCATTGGCCTGACCGATTTCCTGCAAGATCACCTGGCGTTCGCGTTCAAGTTCCTTCGCATCCAGTGTGGAATGCTGAAGGATATCGGCAATCACATCAATCGCCAGTTCCTGATCTTCGTGCAGGACCTTGCAATAATAGGCCGTGTTCTCGCGCGAGGTATAGGCATTCATCTGCCCGCCAACTGCTTCGATTTCTTCGGAAATCTGAAGCGCGGAACGACGACGCGTGCCCTTGAACGCCATATGTTCAAGCATATGGGAAATGCCGTTAATGTCAGGCGTCTCGTTACGCGCCCCGACATCAACCCACGTGCCCAAGGCAACCGACTGCACATGATCAAGGCGGTCAGTCGCGACAATCATTCCATTGTCAAGCTGGGTGAGCTCGACTGTCATATAGCATTACTCCTGTTTCGCATTCTTTTCCCAACCATGGCTGGTCTTCAGGCTGCACGCCGGTTCTTGCGGACATGCGCCATCAAGGCCGCCACATCGTTGGACATTGGTTCGACCTTTTCAGGTCGGTCATATAGATCAGAAAGACGCGGCGGCAAGTCCGGATAGATGCCCGACGCCTGCTTGACCGCATCGGGGAATTTCGCCGGATGTGCGGTTGCCAGTGCCACCATCGGTACCGATTTGTCCCGATTGCACTGACGGCCCGAAACGATGCCAATCACCGAATGCGGATCCACCAGTTCGCCACTGGTCGCCAACACATCCTTGATCGCCGCCTTGGTTTCATCGTCACTCAATCGATAGCCATCGAAATGTTCACGCGCACGGCCAAACTGGCCTTGCGACATTTCCATAACACCGGTTTCACGGAACTTGGTCAGCATCTCGGCAATCGCAAGCCCATCACGGTCATAAAGATCAAACATCAGACGTTCAAAATTCGAGCTGACCTGAATATCCATCGACGGGCTGAGCGACGGCTCAACGCCCTCCATCTTCATGGTCCCGGTTTCAAAGAAACGGGCCAGAATGTCATTGCGGTTGGCACCAACCACGAACTGTTTGATCGGAAGCCCCATCTGCATGGCGGCATAACCGGCATAAACGTTGCCGAAGTTGCCCGACGGCACCGAGAAGGAAATTTCGCGTTCCGGCGAGCCAAGCTGCACACCCGCCCAGAAGTAATAAGCGATCTGGCACATGATGCGCGCCCAGTTGATCGAATTCACCGCCGACAGGCCAACTTCATCGCGGAAGCCATGGTCGTTAAACAACGCCTTGACCAGATCCTGGCAATCATCAAACGAACCTTCGACGGCAACGTTGTGCACATTGTCCGACAGGATGGTCGTCATTTGACGACGCTGCACTTCCGAAACGCGGCCTTTGGGATGCAGAATGAAGATGTCGATATTTTCGCGATCCCGGCAGGCTTCAATCGCTGCCGACCCGGTATCACCCGACGTCGCCCCCACAATCGTGATCCGCTCGCCACGTTTGGCCAGAACATGGTCAAACAGGCGACCAACCACCTGAAGCGCATAGTCCTTGAACGCCAGCGTCGGGCCATGGAACAGCTCCATCACCCAGTCATTCGGGCCAAGCTGTTTAAGCGGTGCGACCGCTTCGTGATCAAAGCCGCGATAGGTATCTTCAAGAATGGTCTTAAGGGCGTCGTCATCAACAGTGCCTGCAACAAACGGCTGGATGACTTTGAAGGCCACTTCGGCATAAGTCAGAGTTCGCAGCGCACGAATGTCATCCTTGGAAAAGGTCGGCCATGTTTCGGGAACATAAAGCCCCCCGTCACGGGCCAGACCGGCAAGAAGAACTTCATCGAACTGCAAAACGGGGGCGCTTCCCCGCGTGCTGACATAGCGCACTAGACCTGCTCCTGCATAAGGCGAATATCGGTTGCGTGCATTTGGGTACAAATCGCCGCCAAACAACACGCCAAAGCCTGATTTAGTGAGGGTTTGAGCAGATATAGTCAAGGGACAATCCAGCAAGCCTGCCGTGCTTTACGCATTATCGCGCAAGCCACGGCCCCACCCCGCATTCAGCCCACCCTAACCGTCAAGCGGGATGCCATGTTCCTTGAGCTTCGACTCAGCCAATGCCGCCCGGCGCACGACCGTGCGGTAGTTGCCCAGAAGGATTCGCAAAACGGCTTTGATAAAACGGTCCGACCCCGACATTTTCTTTTCAAACGTCTGGCGGCTGATCGCGATCAAAACGGTACGTTCTTTGGCCCGGGCAGAGGCCATGCGCGGCTGATTATCGACAAGCGCAAGTTCGCCAAACAGACCACCGGCCTCGATCGAGCCCAGAATAACCTCTTTGCCTTCGCCCAGCGTCTTGAAGATTTCAACTTTGCCTTCCTGCACGACATAGGCAGCGTTTCCAGGCTTTCCTTCGCGGAAAATAACCTGATCGATGGCAAAGACCTGTCGGTCCATCACCTTCTTGTTGCCGTCGGTTATGCCCATGTGTTTGCAGAGCCCATGAAAGGTTTGGGAACTTCTTGTCCCGAGGATCGATGGCAGCGTGTATCACCGATCAATAAATCAATGCTAGCAGATTGCCGGACCCATTCAATTGAATTTACTGGCCGTACCTATTCTCAAGATGGGTTCTGAACGCATCCACGCCAAGGGGCTTTCCGGTCGCGGCCTCAAGGATGGCATCGGTGGATTTGCTTGAAGCCTGACTGTGAATGTTTGTGCGAAGCCAACTCATCAACGGGGCGAAATCACCACGCGACAATGCGTTGGGTATTTCAGGGTTGGATTCCTTGGCTGCGGCAAAGATTTGCGCTGCTGCCATCGCCCCCAACGTATAGGTCGGGAAATATCCCCATGCACCCGATGGCCAGTGGATATCCTGCATGCAACCATTGCGGTCATCTTCGGGGACAATACCCAGAAGTTTCTGCATCAACTCGTTCCAGGCACCCGGCAGATCAGAAAGCTTCATGTCGCCTTCGATCAGCGCGCGCTCCAACCGATAGCGCAAGATCACATGTGCGGGATAGGTCACCTCGTCGGCATCAACACGGATCAGGCCCGGCTCAACGCAGGTATAAAGGCGGTGCAGGTTTGCAGCCCCCCACGCGGCGTTGTCACCGCCAAAGGCTGCCTTGAACACCGGTCCGGCATAGGTCAGAAACTCTTCTGACCGGCAGGCCTGCATTTCCACCAAAAGCGACTGGCTTTCATGCATCGTCATGCCACGCGCCTTGCCCACAGGCTGATTTTGCCAATCGGCGGGCAATCCGCGCTCATACATGGCATGGCCGGTTTCGTGCAGAACCCCCATGATGGCCGAGGTAAAATCATTCTCGTCATAGCGCGTGGTCAAACGCACATCTTCCGGAATGCCGCCACAGAACGGATGATGGGAAATGTCCAACCGTCCGTGATCAAAATCGAAACCAACCGCCTTCATCAGATCAAGGCCAATCCGGTTTTGCGTTTCAACCGGGAACGGACCGGTTGGCTTAACCGGCTTGTCTTCGGATTTCTGGCGTTCGATCACATCGGCAGTGAAATCGGGCAGGAAGCTTTCCAACTCGGCAAACAAGCTATCAATCCGATCAGAGCGCATCATCGGATCATATTGATCCAACAGCGCATCATATACCGAGGTACCCAATGCCTCTGCCTTGGCTTTGCCCGCCTCAATCGACAGATCAAGCACTTCCTGCAAGTGCGGCAGGAGTCCCTTGAAATCGTTGTCGGCGCGCGCCTTGCGCCATGCCACTTCACAGCGGGTTTCCGCCCGTGACATTTTCTCCACCAGATCGGCCGGCACCGCCGTGCCATGAACCCATGCGCGCTTCATCTCCGCCAGATTGGCCTGCTGCCAATCGTCAAGCTGCTCGCTTTCCGCACTGCTGGTCAAATCACCCAGATCCGGCGCATTGATCAGTTCGTTCTCCAGAACACTCAATGTTGCAAGCTGTTCGGAACGGGCATCTGCGCCGCCGTCCGGCATGATCACAGCCATATCCCAGTGCAACATCCCGCTAATACCGGACAGGACACTCATACGGTGAAAACGGGCTTCGAGCTTTTTATACGCTTCTGTCATGGGAACTCCTGCGCGGGCAGTCCGGTTGCTGTCCGCAAAATATCAGTCAACTGGTGGCGACAAGATCAGGCTTGCGCGTCTTTTTCGTCATCGCTGCTTGGGCGGCGGTGATAAAGGACAAACATCACGATCAGGGTAAGTGCCAGGCTATACCAGGTGATGGCATATTCCAGATGGTTGTTGGGTAACTCAACCTTTGCCTGCCCGCCAATCGGCAATCCGCCCGGGATCGGCGTATCGTCGAGTTCGAGATAATACGGGCTGGCAAGGTCGGCACCGGTATCTTCGGCCATGTGATTGACATCGACATAGAACCACTGATTACGGATCGCGTCATTTTCCGGCTGTGCCCAATGCTTTTCACTTGGCAGACGCAACACACCCGATACACGCACCGGACCCTCGATCAGGCTGTCGGGGCGGGTTTCAGGTTCGCGGTAATCCTGCGGCACCCAGCCGCGATTGACCAGAATGATTCGCCCATCTTCCTGTTCAAGCGGGGTGATCAACTGAAAACCGACATTGCCGCGCCGGGTGCGCGCCATCAGGTATTTTTCCTGATCGTTCAGGTAACGACCTTCGGCGTAGGCCGCGCGAAATGCCATATCGGGGTCAAGGATGGTATCGGTCGGCACGGCAATTGGTGGCATCTGTGCCTGCGCCTGACGCATTTCGATCAGGTCTTTTTTCCAGAACAGTCTGTCAACCTGCCAGGAACCAAGCCCCAAAAGAATGATCAGAGACAGTCCGGCGGAAATTTTCATCGCCAGACTGGGACGCGTTTTAAGAAGTGGCATGAAGGGTCAGTCCTGTTCGGATGTCGATCGGTGGCGGTATTGCAGCGCCACCATGATGCCTTTAAGCGGCCTTAGCAAGACCAGCGTCAAACCAATGATCACCGGTCCCCACACAACCGCGTGCAGCCAGAGTGGAGGCATATAGGTCATTTCGACCCATAGCGCCATCGGCACCACCAGAAATCCGAGAATAAAGATGATGAACACAGCCGGACCATCACCAGAATCATGGCCGCGCAAATCCAGTCCGCAAACCTCGCAGGTTTCACGCACATTCAAATAGCCCGAAAACAACTTTCCCCCACCGCAGCGGGGGCATTTGCATGCCAACCCGGTACGAATGGGGGAAAGGTTTGGATAATAATCATCCATGATCTTTTGTGTCACCTGACGACGACTTATTCGCCACCCCAGATGTAAACGGCAAAGAACAGGAACAGCCAGACAACGTCAACGAAGTGCCAGTACCAGGCTGCTGCTTCGAGACCGAAATGATGATCCTGCTTGAAGCCATCTTTCATTGCGCGCACAAGGCAGACCGCCAGGAACACCGTTCCGACAAACACATGGAAACCATGGAACCCGGTCGCCATGTAGAAGGTCGAGGAATAGATGTTGTCAGAGAAGCCAAATGCCGCGTGGCTGTATTCATATGCCTGCAGGAACAGGAAGATGACGCCAAGACCAACGGTCAGTGCCAGACCCTGAACAAGGTCCTTTTTCTTGCCTTCAAGGATCCCATGATGCGCCCAGGTCAGGGTGCAACCCGACAGCAACAGGATCAGGGTGTTCAGGAACGGCAGATCCCATGGATCAAGCACTTCAACGCCTGCGGGCGGCCATTCGGTCACGCCGGGGCTGAAGATCACAAACGCGTTGTGGAAGAATGCCCAGAAGAAGGCGACAAAGAACATCACCTCGGATGCGATGAACAGCGACATCCCATAACGCAGGCCGATCTGAACGACCTTGTTATGATAGATGTGTGATTCGCTGATCACGTTGCTCCACCAACGGAACATCACAAACAGAATGCCTGCAATGCCGATCGCCGCCAGCCAGAAGTCAGCCGGCGCACGGTCCGAATGCATGAACATGACCATACCACCGGTAAAAAGACCGGCGGACGCCGCAGCCACCAGCGGCCACGGGCTCGGGTCTACCAGGTGGAACGGATGCTTTTGTGCATGATCACTCATTCCTTGCCCCCCTCAATCCTTACAAAAGAAACTCTAAGTTCGCTTTGTTAACCAAAGACCGTCCAGTCCACGAAACCGTGTTCTGTCAGCCTCCCTGATCTTCGTTCCCGTCATTTGCTTCCACCGATGCCTCGGATTTGAAGAAAGTGTATGACAGGGTAATCGTCTTCACGTCCTGGGTATTGATGTCGTCGGCAATTGCCGGATCGACATAGAAACTGACCGGCATGTCAACGCGCTCGCCCGGTTGAAGGGTTTGCTCGTCAAAACAGAAACACGCGATCTTGCTGAAATACTGCCCGGCTTTGAGCGGCGTCACATTATAGACAGCCTGACCGGTGATCGGCTTGACCGACATGTTTTCGGCCACGTAATGGGCCAGATTGTCTTCGCCCAGACGCACCGTGATTTCACGCTGTTCGGGTTTGAACTGCCACGGCAGGCCGGAATTCACATCGGCATTGAACCGAACCTTGATGGTCTTTTCCGAGACTTCAACGCCGGCGTCTTTGCCCACCTGCGGCGTCCCGCCAAAGCCGGTGACCTGACAGAACAGTTCATAAAGCGGTACTGATGCATAGGACAGACCGATCATGCCGCCAACGACGACAACACAGCTCAGCAAAACGCGCTTGTTGCGTGCCTTGATACTATCTGTGTGTTTCTGATCAGCCATAGTTTCCTAGCTCATCTTCAAAATCGTGATCGCAAAAAACAGGACGATCAGGCTGGTCAGGATAACCAGAAAGGCCCAGTTCTTCTTTTTGCGCTTGGCATAGAACGCGTCGAGTTCCGCCTTGTTCATTTTGGGTTCCTCACTCATGCGATCAACCCGCCAAGCCAGACGTCTGCAACCATCGCCCCGAACAGGACAAACAGATACAGGATCGAATAGCCAAACATCTTGTGCGGGGCGCGTTCCTCCGCATTGCGCAGAACACGAACCGCATGACGCAGGAACCAAAGCCCCGTCAGGCCCGCAGTCACGGCGTAAAAGACACCAAGCAATCCGGTCGCAACCGGCACAAGCGTCACCGGCAACAGCAGAATGGTATAAACCAGCATCTGCTTTTTGGTTGCGGCTTCACCGGCAACAACCGGCATCATCGGCACCCCGACCTTGGCGTAATCGCCACAACGGAACAGTGCCAGCGCCCAGAAATGCGGCGGTGTCCACATAAAGATAATCATGAACAGCGCGATTGAATTGATATCAATCCCGCCGGTCACCGACGCCCAGCCGATCATCGGGGGAAAGGCCCCGGCGGCACCGCCAATGACGATATTCTGTGGTGTGCTGCGCTTAAGCCACATGGTGTAAACGAACACGTAAAACGCGATCGACACCGCAAGCAAAGCCGCAGCCGCAAAATTGATGGCAACCGCCATGACGGTTACCGAGACGATCGACAGGGCAATGCCAAGTGACAAAGCCTCGTCTGCGGGCACCCGCCCGGCCGGAATCGGTCGGTTCTGGGTACGTTTCATGTGGATATCGATATCGCGATCATACCACATGTTAATCGATGCAGCCGCACCACTGGCAACGGCAATACAGGCGATTGCGACGAGTCCAAGGAACGGATGAATGGAGCCCGGGGCAATCAACAAACCAACAGCACCGGTGAAAACCACAAGGGTCATCACGCCCGGCTTAAGCAATGCGATATAGTCGCGCACATCGGAAACCGGCAGCGATACTGCGTTTTCGAGTGCGATGGTCTGGTTGGCAGCCTGCTTGGTCATTTGAACTCTGGTCTTCTCTTTCGGGGCGGTAGGATGTCCCCCGCAAACCGGGGTCTGCGGGGGACTTAAACCAGGATCACTTACTTGATACGCGGCAGTTCGTCAAAGGTATGGAACGGCGGCGGAGAGCTCACAGTCCATTCCAGCGTATCGGCACCTTCACCATACGGATTTGCCTCGGCCTTCTTGCCACGGATGAAGGCATGCGCCACCACACCGAGGAAGAAGATGGTCGCGGCAAACGAGATGTAAGCGCCATAAGACGAAACCATGTTCCAGCCTGCAAACGCATCCGGGTAGTCGGCATAACGACGTGGCATGCCAGCAAGCCCCAGGAAGTGCTGCGGGAAGAAGGTCAGGTTAAC
The DNA here is from genome assembly GCF_059052855.1 of Thalassospira sp. CA1. NCBI lineage: Bacteria > Pseudomonadati > Pseudomonadota > Alphaproteobacteria > Rhodospirillales > Thalassospiraceae > Thalassospira > Thalassospira sp. CA1. The sequence goes on along the minus strand of NZ_JBZCIA010000001.1, from coordinate 727,949 downwards.
CCCGATGAAGAACAGCCAGAAGTGGATCTTCGCACCGAGATCGGAAATCTCGTAGCCCGACATTTTGCTGAACCAGTAATAGAAGCCCGCAAAGATCGAGAAGACCGCACCAAGCGACAGCACGTAGTGGAAGTGCGCCACAACAAAATAGGTGTCATGCAGCGGCAGATCCATGCCCGAGTTCGCCAGCATCACACCTGTCACACCGCCCACAGTGAACAGGAAGATGAAGCCGATCGCCCAAAGCATCGGAGCGCGAAGCGAGATCGAGCCGCCCCACATGGTCGCAATCCACGAAAAGATCTTAACCCCGGTCGGCACCGCAATCACCATCGTTGCCGCTGTGAAGTATGCCCGGGTGTCAACATCCATGCCGACTGTGTACATGTGGTGCGCCCACACGATAAAGCCGACAACACCAATTGCCACCATCGCATAGGCCATCCCGAGATAGCCGAAGACCGGCTTGCGCGAGAAGGTCGAGATGATGTGACTGATGATGCCAAAGCCCGGGAGGATCATGATGTACACTTCCGGATGACCGAAGAACCAGAACAGGTGCTGATACAGGATCGGGTCACCACCGCCGGCCGGATTAAAGAAGTCCGTGCCAAAGTTACGGTCAGTCAGAAGCATGGTGATCGCGCCACCAAGAACCGGCACCGCCAGCAGAAGCAGGAAGGCTGTCACAAGCATCGACCATGCAAACAGCGGCATCTTGTGCAGGGTCATGCCCGGCGCACGCATGTTGAAAATAGTGGTGATGAAGTTCACCGCACCAAGGATCGAGCTGGCACCGGCAAGGTGCAGCGCAAAGATCGCGAGGTCAACCGACGCATCCGGATGCCCCAGCACGCCCGAAAGCGGCGGGTAAACCGTCCAGCCGGTCCCGGCACCACTGCCAACCACTGCTGAAAGCATCAGCAGGATGAAGGCCGGAACAATCAGCCAGAACGAAATGTTGTTCAAACGCGGGAACGCCATATCCGGCGCGCCAATCATGATCGGAACGAACCAGTTGCCAAAACCGCCAATCATGGCGGGCATGACAACAAAGAAGACCATGATCATGCCGTGTGCAGTGACCAGCACGTTGAAGAAGTGCGGATCATCAATGACCTGGGTTCCCGGCTGAGCCAGTTCCATCCGGAACCAGACCGAGAACGCGCCACCGATCAAACCGGCGATCACTGAGAAGAGAAGATAAAGAGTCCCGATATCCTTGTGGTTAGTCGACAGGAACCAACGGGCAAAGAAGCCGGGGGTATGATCGTGATCATGTGTGTCAGCGTGAGCCATTAGTCTCTCCCTCACTCTGCCGATGCCACTGATACCGCAGACGGCAAATCAGCAGATGCGAACTGTTCTTGGGCCTTGGCTACCCAGGCCTCGTATTCTTCCATCGTAACAGCTTTGACAGCGATCGGCATATAGGCGTGGTTTACGCCGCAAAGCTCGGAACACTGACCATAGAATGTCGTACCGGCATACTCGCCTGGAATGCGGGTCCAGGTTTCGTTCAGTCGGCCAGGAACGGCATCAAGCTTGATGAACAGCGACGGCATGGCCCAGTTATGGATCACGTCATCAGACGTCATGATAAGACGGATGTTCTGATCCACCGGCAGGACAACGGGATTGTCCACATCCAGAAGGCGGTTCAAGCCTTCGGCAACAGCAGTTTCCTGATCGATCATAAGAGAATCAAACGTGAAGTTGCCGTTATCCGGATACTCATAGGTCCAGTACCACTGCTTGCCGATAATCTTAAGGGTAAGGTCGGCATCCTCAACGCGGTCTGCGAAATACAGCAGACGGAAGGACGGGATCGCAATGACAAGAAGAATAAGAACCGGCACAACCGTCCAAACCACTTCAAGAAGGGTGTGGTGGGTTGTTTTTGACGGTACCGGGTTGCGTTTTGCGCTGAAGCGGAAAAGCACATAGAGCAACAAAGCCAATACGATCACGGTAATGATCGTCATCAGCCATGTAAGCAAATTAAAGAATTTCTGGCCTTCAACAGCCACCGGTGAAACCGGGTCCTGCAGCCCAAGCTGCCACGGCTCGGGCTGACCAACGGCAGCAATCGCTGCACTGTCTAACCCGGTAAGTACCGCCAATCCCAACAACAGAATGGGAAATAGCTTCTTGATCGACATGCGAATCTGCCCCCTCGCATTACATCTCAAGGCGATATGCCTCACTCTTCCCCACCCCCGTCTGCTTTTGTTGACCCGGCGTCACGTGCCCTGCGGGGGACATTTCACCGCTTCAACCAAAGATTAAAAATCAACGGGCCGGAGCATTTCCTCTGACATATCTTATTCTTAAATAGCCTGCACATGAAAGTACATTGGTAACGCAGGCAAATAGCGTATCTTCGACACCTGTTCCAGAAAAAACCTCGCTGCGTTGCACAAAAAATGTATTTGATAATCCATCAAATTAGCGCAGTGGTTTTGACTGAAATCGTTCTAAACACCCACCCTTGGATAGAAAAACCGCCATTCCGCATGGCCGATTTTCACCTTCCAAACGAATGCTGCTTTGCAATATATGCGCAAAACTCGTTAGAATCACTTCAACCAATGGCTAAAGCCGTTTCTTTTCAAATCCTACGCGATCCTTACATCGCCGGATCAACACGACGTTACGTCATCCTGACAGCGTCCTGATCCGGGCTGATTTTTCGCAACAGACCGCTCCAGGATCGATTTTGCCAACGATTCGGATACTGGCATGAGGCAGGCCGTAAGAAACCAAATGCAAAAATACTGTCCGAACCCTTTAATTGAGCGGACTTTTCCCCAATATCACGGATAGAAATTCGGTTGGATATATCAGCTTTGCGGACTATTCTACCAAAACGTATGCATTCCCGATGTTCCGTGCACCGCAACCAGCCAGGTTGCTGCCCGATGCAGACGGTTCAAAGACAGAGGTTCGTCTATGGCACGCTCAGGAAGTAAAAGACTATTTACCGCGGAAATGCGGTTGCTCAATAAACTCGAAACCATGAGCGACATGGTCGCCTTGCCGACCGACATGCCGACTGATGCGAATGGCTCTGTCGGTGGTGCCGACATTTCGAGCCTGCATACCGCGATCGAAGATCTCAAGCTTGAATTGCTTACCGACATCCGCGTGATGATCGAAGAGCAGAAAAAGGCGAACAAGGCAATCGACCCGGAAGACGACGAACAGGCCGACGCGCGCAATGAGCTGCGCCTGGTCAAAAACGAAGTTCGCGCCCTTGCCAATTCCATTCAGGAAACAAAACGCGAAATCGCAGCCCTTTATACCGCGCCCGAAGATGACAGCGGCACGCGCCTGAATATCGTAAAGGGTGAACTTGATTCCGTCGTCGCCGCCACCGAGGATGCGACTGCCAACATCCTTGAAACCGTCGAAAAGATTGACGCGGTTGCCCACAATATCCGTTCCGCCGCCCCGGATGACTACACGCAAGGGCTGGCCGATGACATTGTCGAACTTGTGGTGAAAGTCTTTGAATCCTGTAACTTCCAGGATCTGACCGGGCAGCGGATTACCAAGGTCGTCAACACCATGAAGTATATCGAGGAACGCGTGAACCGCGTGATCGAAATCTGGGGTGAGGATGACTTTGGTGACTTTGACCTGCCGCCAGATCCCAAAGGCCTCGACAATCTGGACAAAACCGTCACCAAGGCACCGCAGAATGCCAACCGTGTATCTCAGGACGAAGTCGACCAGATCTTCTCACAGGAAGAAATCGACGCCCTGTTTGATTGATCGCATCAAGACTGTCCGAAATGCAAAAGCCTGCCAGATTGGCAGGCTTTTCTTATGGCGGGTTCTGAAGGTTTTGGGCTAGGACGCCTTAAGCGTGTCCGGCTTCACCCGAAAGCAGTTCCGGCGCAAAGCCAAGCCGCGAGAACGCCTGTTCCCACTTGTCTTCGCAATCGGTATCAAACAGCAAATCCGCATCGGCGTCGACATGAAGCCAGCCATTGGCAAGGATTTCACTTTCAAGCTGCCCGCTGCGCCACCCGGCATAGCCAAGGGCAAGAATGCGGCTTTGCGGGCCTTCGCCGATGGCAATCTGTTCAAGAATATCAACCGTCGCTGTCACCGACACGCCACGATCAACATGAAGGGTCGCCTCGTTCGAGAAATCGGTCGAGTGCAGAACAAAGCCACGACTGCTTTCAACCGGGCCACCAAAATGGACCTGAATGTCTTCGATGGTCGGTGCCGGGCGTGCAATGCCAAGCTGTTCAAGCAATTCCGGAAAAGTGATGCTGTCGATCAGGCGGTTGATCACCAGCCCCATCGCACCGTCTTTGTTATGCGCACAGATATAGACCACACTTTGCGAAAAGCGCGGATCACGCATGCCCGGCATCGCTACCAACAGCTTGCCGCCGAGATAATCACCCGTGCCTATACCTTCTGCCATGTCGCAACTCTCTTTATCCTGTTTCACAGAGCCTAGCGCGAATACCTGCCCATTTCCATCAAGAACCCGGAAAACCGTGTTTTTTGTCGTTTGACATTCCGGATTCCCATATACCTCATGTAGGTAGTAACGCACTGCCATGGCAATGGATCCATCTCGTTTTGCGTTGGATCAGGACAAGCCCCTGCCTGCATGTGCTAGTGATAGGGCGTTCACACAGTCGTGGCTTGATTTGAATGGGGACTGGAATTACGCCTCTTCTGTGCCACAAGTTTGGCCAACACTGCGCAAATCGGTTTTTCGTGCTTAAGGAACAACACGTGCTCCGCCACCTTATCACCCGCTTGGCTCTTTTGATTGCCATCTGCCTGTCATCTATCGGCGCAAGTTCTGTTGCACTGGCGGCATCGGATATGGCAACCGACTGGGTCGATGAGGACTTCACGTCAGTTCGCCTGATCAGTGCGCAAACCGAAACCGGCGGCAAACAGACACTCCGCCTTGGTCTTGAATACGAGCTGCAACCCGACTGGAAGATTTACTGGCGCAGCGCAGGCGATGCCGGTTTCCCTCCGCAACTTGATTGGACCGGATCGGAAAATGTCGGCGACGCAAATATCCTTTGGCCGGCCCCTCATCGCTTTTCGATCTTTGGCCTCGAAACATTCGGCTATAAGGATCACATCATTCTGCCGATTGATGTTGCGATCCCCGATCCGACGCAGCCGGTCGCGATCCGCCTCGATGTCGATTATCTGGTATGCAGCGACATCTGCATTCCGGCAAATGCCAGCTTTAATCTTGATATCCCCGCCAGTACCACCGCTGGTGCGGGCACCTCGATCGCAAGCAACCACGCCCACCAGATCGAAAAGTTTGTTTCCAAGGTGCCGCTGCGTGGCACCGGCCTTCCCATCGAAGTCACCAGTATTTCCAGCATCAATCAGGGCGATGCACACAGCCTGCGTCTGGGTGTTCGCGGCCTTGATGATGCCGGGGTCGACATTGACGACATCCTGATTGAAAGCGACCTGCGTGCGGGTTTCGGTCTGCCCGAACCGCAAACGGCCGCGACGGGCAGCAACGAGGATGTTCAGTATTTCGATCTGACTGTCATGGGCCTGGCCGAAGACCAGACACTGAAAGATCAGCCGGTCACCGTCACCGTCATTGCCGGTCCGCTTTCTGTTGAGCAAAAGCTTGTTGTCAGTGATGGCAACGCCGCCATAAACACAGCATCCCGTGCGGGCGCAACGGCAGGCATGAGTTTCTGGATGATCGGTTTGTTCGCCTTGCTTGGCGGTTTGATCCTCAATGTCATGCCCTGTGTATTACCGGTCCTGTCGATCAAGGTCATGTCAGCCCTTAAGGCCCGCGAACAGGACATTAACGGGGTGCGCATTGGTTTTCTTGCCAGTGCGGCCGGGATCATCACATCCTTCTGGGTGATTGCCGCTGTTCTGGTCGGCATCAAACTGGCCGGGGGAACCATTGGCTGGGGCATTCAGTTCCAGCAACCGCTGTTCCTGACGGTTATGACGATCATCCTTGCCCTGTTTGCGCTGAATATGTGGGGGCTGTTTGAAATTTCCGGCCCGGATCAGCTTGGCAACGCGGCAAATGACGCCATCACACGCAGCGAAAGCCACGGCCACCATATCAGCAGCAACTTCCTGACCGGCATGTTTGCCACCTTGCTGGCAACCCCCTGCTCTGCCCCGTTCCTTGGCACGGCGGTTGGTTTTGCACTGGCTGGTAGTGTGTTCGACATCTTCTGGATCTTCACCTTGCTGGGGATCGGCTTGGCCCTGCCGTATTTTGCCATCGCCATCCAACCTCGTGTGGCACATATTCTGCCCAAACCCGGTCGCTGGATGAATGGTGTCAAAGTTGTTCTGGGTCTTGCCCTGATCGGCACGGCGATCTGGCTTCTGGGTATTCTGTCGGTCCAGATCGGCATGGGTGGTGCGATTGTTGTCGGGCTTGGCCTGATTTTGGGCTGCGTCTTTGTCTGGGCCCGCAAACGCATATCAAACCTGCGTCCACGCTTTGCCTTTACGTCACTGGCGGTACTGGGCTTCTTGGTTGCACTGTTTGCGCCCGGCTTTTCACAACCGCCGTCGTCGCCGAGCGCATCATCGGACAATGGCACACTTGTCTGGCAGGCGTTTGCGCCTGAAACCATTGATCGTTTGGTTGCCGATGGAAAGACGGTCGTGATCGATGTTACGGCCGAATGGTGTGTGACCTGTCAGGTCAACAAAAAGCTGGTTCTCGAAAAGCCAGACGTCCGAAATGCATTGATGCAGGATAATGTCGTCCTGATGCAGGCCGACTGGACCCGTCCGGATCAAAAGATTGCCGATTACCTTGCCTCCTATGGCCGGTTTGGCATCCCTTTCAATGCGGTATTTGGTCCGGGGGCACCGGATGGCATTTTGCTTTCGGAGTTGCTCGGTGTGGACGAGGTTCTTGGCGCGCTTGAAGATGCAAACGGTTCGGCAAGCCTTGCCAGTTCCGTTCAGTGATCACATCTGATTGGGAACGCGTAGTGTTTTGTTTCCGCTCCTGTGAACAGGCAGGCGGTAAGGCGCACACAGGCCCAAAATTGCTGCCAATTCAAGTCAGGCAGATGAAACCTGTTAAAAACTCTGCGTGAAAGCATTGAATGCCAAGCAGATTTGGTGTTTGATTCCGGCATGCGATCCAGTGCGCAGTCAACGGGATTGCGCCAAATAACGGAGATACCCATGACCATTTCAGTCGGTTCCGAACTCCCGGAAGTTACCCTTTTCCGCGCAACCAGCGACGGTCCGGAAGCTGTCAATTCCAAGGAATTCTTCGCAGGTCGCAAAGTTGTCCTGTTTGCCGTACCGGGTGCTTTCACCCCGACCTGCTCGGCCAAACACCTTCCGGGCTTTGTTGCCAAAGCCGATGAGATCAAAGCCAAAGGTGTCGATGAGATTGCCTGCCTTGCATCAAACGATGCCTTTGTCCTTCAGGCATGGGCCGATGCGGAAAAGGCCAACGACGTCACCATGCTTTCGGACGGGGATTTGGCGTTTGTCGATGCGACCGGGCTTGGACTTGATCTGACCGGCCGCGGCCTTGGCAAGCGTGCCAACCGTTTCGCCATGATTGTCGAAGACGGCAAAGTTACCGACATTGCCGTCGAAGAACCGGGAGCGTTTGAAGTTTCAAGTGCCGAAGCTGTTCTGAAAAAGCTTTAAAACCGGAAACTTTCCCGTAACAAGCGCTTAAAGCTCCGCAATCATTTGCGGAGCTTTTTGCTTTGAATGTAGGGAATATTATTGCCTGATCAGCGCGGAAGCAGAACCGGTATCGGGTCTTCCTTGCTGTCATAATCGCATTCAAAGGTCGGGTTGGTGTGCTTGGCAATGAAATGCACAACACCTTCCCTGAAACTGTCTTTGATCGGTGACCAGCTCATATAGACCCCGCCACGGGTGTCATATTCGCGAATATCCGGATCTCGCATCAGTTCAGAAAAACTGTGTCCAAGATCTTCTGTTGCACCGGCCACCAGCCAAGACGGCTTCAGGCCACCATGCCACAGCAAGTAAACGCCACCGACCCCATCCAGGCTAAGCTCTGAAATATCGTCGATCATAAACAGGCGGTAGTACTCCCCACGTGGGCTTTTTCGCCATTTTATATCTTGTGCCTTTGGCTGGCGAATAGCACCGAGAGACCAAAATCCCATATTAACCTCCAAGCACGCCAAAACGCGTGCAACCGTATGTCACACGCATCCCAACATAGCTTCTTATTCTTATAGGTAAGAACTTACCTTACATATGTAAACTTTTGATTGACAAAAGGCTGGAAAAAAACGCCTCCAGCGCTTCTAATCAAGAAGATATAGCTCACGCTACTACCTTAAATCACAGCACAAAACCAAGCATTTTTCGAATTATTCGAACAACTTGTCGATATCGTCCTGACTGATGCCTTCCCCTTCGAGCTGCGGACCATTCAAAAGGTCTGCATCCTCGGGTCGTGATTCTTCCTCGACCTCAGGAACCGGCAATTCGGCAAACGCATCTTCACCCCAGATCGAGATCATGTTGTGGACGCGCTCTTCAACGAACTCAAGCGTGCTGACCACCTTGTTGATGCGCTGGCCGGTAATGTCCTGGAAGTTACAGGCTTCAAAGATCTTGGTAACGATGAAGGCAATCTGCTCGACGTGATCGGCGACAAAATCGCTCGGCGCCGAGTTTTTAAGCGTCATCGTCAGATCGTCAATCTGCTCGGCGGATTCCAGAATGGTGTGGGTCGCCATTTCGGTATCCTTGACGATGGCATCAAGTTCCGAGGTCGCACTTACCAGTCGGTCATCCTGCGCCTTTGGATGGCGCAGCGACGCAATCTGAACCTTGGCCCGGTGGATGTGCTCGTTCATTTCCGCGATCTGGGTACGGATCAGTTCCAGATCGTCACGATCGGGCTCTGCCGCCCCCGGGCGATTGGAGTGGGTTGGGTTACTTGAAACCGGCTCTGGCAATTCATCCATCGGCGCATCGTTTGATGCAAACGGGGTGGCAACATCACTGGCCGGAACACCACCGGATGCCACCGCCTGACGCAGCTGCGAAACTTCACCACGCAGTGCTCTGATTTCATCAAGAACAGCCTGGGTAATACCGGATGTTTCCAGGGCACTCGTCGCTGCTGGCAAGGATGCCTGCATCGGTTCCCCTGCCCCCATGCCGCTTTCCAGCGTCGGGTCAAAAAAGGAGTCAGACCAATCCTCAACCACACCACCGGTGCGTTCTTTAAGACGACGTTCGGCAGTGAATACTTTTTGCACGCGACGAGACATAACTGACTTTAACCCTCCGGAACGGACATGCGTCCGATCACTAAATCCCCAAACGCACCATTTTGACGGCGTTCATTACTATTACGGCAAGTATAAGGGTGCAGATTGCGACAAGTCCAATGGGTTTCAAGTCCAAGTCTTTGAAAAAGAACACCCCGGCCAAAAGACCGGGGTGCACCAAAAGGTCAGGTTGCGTTGGTTATCAAGCTGTTTCAGGCTTCCAGCGCAAAACCGGCTTACGTGCAGCCGCCGTTTCATCAAGGCGTCTACGCGGGGTAAGGTACGGTGCATTCTTGAAGAATTCTGCATCGCCCGACTCGGCCTTGGCCACAAGCGACAGAATCGCATCACAGAACTGATCGATCGACTCCTTGGTTTCGGTCTCGGTCGGTTCGATCAGCAACGCCCCATGAACCACCAGCGGGAAATACATCGTCATCGGGTGGAACCCTTCGTCGATGATTGCCTTGGCCAGATCCAGTGTCGAAACCCCGGTATCTTTCAAGAAGCCGTCATCAAACAGGGCTTCATGCATGCAATAGCCCGGGAAGGCGACACTGAGCTTGTCCTTAAGACGCGCCAGCAGATAGTTGGCATTCAGAACCGCATCACCCGATGCCTGACGCAGGCCATCTGCACCATGGCTTTTCATATAGGTCAGGGCACGAATGAACATGCCCATCTGACCATGGAAGCCTTTCAGACGGCCAAACGGCTTCATGCCGTCTTCTTCGTCTGCGGTTTCGACCAGATGGAAGCCATCACCCTTTTTCACGACATACGGGATCGGGGCAAACGGTGCCAGTGCCTCGGAAAAGACAACGGGTCCTGAACCCGGTCCACCGCCGCCATGCGGGGTCGAGAACGTCTTGTGCAGGTTGATATGCATCGCATCAATGCCAAGGTCTGCCGGGCGCACCCGACCAACAATGGCGTTGAAGTTCGCACCATCGCAATAGAAGTAACCACCCGCTTCATGCACCAGATCGGCAATCTTGCGCACGTCACGTTCGAACAGACCGCAGGTGTTCGGGTTGGTCAGCATGATGCCCGCCACATCGTCGCCAAGCTTGGCTTCGAATGCGGCCAGATCAACACGGCCGTCTTCGGTCGCGGGGATCGAATCAACTGTAAAGCCACAGGCGGCTGCGGTTGCCGGGTTGGTCCCGTGGGCGGATTCCGGCACCAGAACGCGACGACGGTTTTCACCGCGTGCATCAAGGGCGGCGCGAATGGCCATCATGCCGCAAAGCTCGCCCTGAGCGCCCGCTGCCGGGGACATGGAAACCGCCGGCATGCCGGTCAGAACCAAAAGCCAATGCGCACACTGATCAATCAGTTCCAGCGCACCCTGAACGGTGCTTTCAGGCTGCATCGGATGCAGATCGGCAAGACCGGGCAAACGCGCAACTTTTTCGTTCAGGCGCGGGTTATGCTTCATCGTGCACGAACCAAGCGGGAAGAAACCGGCATCAATGCCATAGTTCTTCTGCGACAGGCGCGTGAAGTGACGCACGACTTGCGGCTCCGAAAGGCCCGGAAGACCAACGTCGCTGTCACGGTCAAGACCGCCAAGGCGCGATTTGGTGCCCTTGGGTTCCGGCAAATCAACGCCGGTTCGGCCGGGCTGGCCCTGCTCGAAAATAAGCTGCTCTTCAAGAACAAGTCCACGGTTGCCGGTATGGGTTGTAAAGGTCATGCCAGCGCCTCCTTCAATGCGGACGCAAGGGCCGCGATATCCTCGTCCGTGTTGGTTTCGGTGACCGCAACCAACAGGTAGTTATCCAGATCCGAACGGTTCGGATACAGGCGCGACAGCGGCACACCAGCAAGGACGCCCTTGGCAACCAGTGCTTCAACCACTTCGGCGGCCGGCTTGGAGAGCTTGACGGTGAATTCGTTAAAGAAGCTGTCATTGACCACAGACGCCCCATCAACGGCATCAATCGCATCCGCCGCCTTGCAGGCATTTTCATGGTTCAATGTCGCCAGACGGCGATAACCGTCTTCACCCAGCAGGCTCATATGCACCGTAAAGGCCAACGAACACAGGCCCGAGTTGGTGCAGATGTTCGAGGTCGCCTTTTCACGGCGGATATGCTGTTCGCGGGTCGAAAGCGTCAGAACAAAACCACGCTTGCCGTCTTGATCGACCGTTTCACCGCACAAGCGGCCCGGCATCTGACGCACGAGCTTTTGCGTGGTGGCAAACAGCCCGACATACGGCCCACCATAGTTCAGCGCATTACCGATCGACTGGCCTTCGCCGCAAACGATGTCTGCGCCAAAGCTGCCCGGTGATTTCACCGCGCCAAACGCCACCGCCTCGGTAAAGACCACCACCAGAAGCGCACCCTTGGCATGGCAAAGATCAGCCAGTTGGGTGTGATCCTGAATGCGGCCAAACACGTCCGGGTACTGCACCACAACACATGCCGTCTGATCATCAATCAGATCGTTGAGTTCTTCGGCAGTTGCCTGATGTTCCGGATGCCCGTCGCGCCCGGCGACTTCGGTGTCGCTATACTGGCAATAGGTTTCGGTCACTTCGCGGTAATGCGGATGCAGACCACCCGAAAGCACCGCCTTTTTGCGACGGGTCGCGCGGCAGGCCATCAGAACCGCTTCGGCACAGGATGTCGCACCATCCCACATCGACGCGTTGGCAACATCCATCCCGGTGATCGAGGCAACCTGGGTCTGGAATTCAAACAGGTATTGCAGCGTGCCTTGCGCGATTTCCGGCTGATACGGGGTATAGGCGGTCAGGAATTCACCGCGCTGGATCACGTAATCAACCGTCGCCGGGACATGGTGGCGATAGGCACCCGCACCCAGGAAACTGGGCACGCTTGATGCGCCCATATTCTTGGCGGCCAAGGCCATCATATCGCGTTCGACCTGCATTTCGCCAAGGTGGGATGGCAAATCAACAGGTGCATCAAGCAACGCGCCGTCCGGCACATCACAGTAAAGTTCATCAACCGATGATGCCCCGATGGTATCAAGCATCGCAGCACGATCAGCGCGTGTCAGTGGGAGATAACGCATGTTTTAAAGGCCTTCGACGAAGTCTTTGTAGGCAGCTTCATCCATCAGCTCATCAAGCTGGGATTCATCGGTCAGTGTCATTCTAAAGAACCAGCCATCGGATTCCGGGGCTTCATTGACCAGTGCAGGATTGTCATCGAGCTCTTCATTGACCTCGACAATTTCGCCATCCAGCGGGGCGTAAACGTCGCTGGCGGCCTTGACCGATTCAACAACTGCGGCGTCGCCATCCTTGGTCAGTTTCTTGCCAACTTCCGGCAGCTCGACATAGACGATATCGCCCAGCGACTGCTGCGCGTAATCGGTAATGCCAACGGTTGCCACACCGTCTTCAAGCTCGATCCATTCATGTTCCTGCGAAAATTTCTTAGTCATCTTCCATTGTCCCTGTTGATCAATTCAGTGCCAATGCAGCGTAGCGCCGCTCTCTCTATGATAAATTCTGGTTCTCAACCGCGGAAATAACGATGCGGCGCGAACGGAAGTTCGACCACCTCGGCCGGGCGCGCCTTGCCACGCACCATAAGATCGACCTTGGTACCCGGTTCGGCAAATTCAATTGCAACATACCCCATGGCAATCGGACCATCGACGGTCGGGCCAAACCCGCCCGAGGTGATCTCGCCGATGTCTTCGCCATCCGCGTTCAAAATCTGGGTGTGTTCGCGTGCCGGTGCCTTGCCTTCGGGCTTGATGCCGACACGTTTGCGATCCGCACCGTGTTCAAGCTGATCAAGGATCACATCCGCCCCCTTGAAGCCACCCTCGGCCCGGCGACGTTTGTTGATGATCCAGTTCAGATCCCCTTCAACCGGGGTCGTGGTGGTATCAATGTCGTTACCATACAGGCAAAGACCCGCTTCGAGGCGCAATGAGTCACGTGCACCAAGGCCGATCGCCTCGACCTCATCCTCGGCGAGCAACTTGCGTGCAAGCGCCTCGGCATCGGCGTTGGGTACGGAAATCTCAAAGCCGTCTTCGCCGGTGTAACCCGAACGGGTCACAAAGCACGGACTGCCAGCGATGTCGATTTCGGCAAAGCTCATAAATTTCAGATCGGCAACCGATGGCGCAAAGCGTGCCAGAACCTTGGCCGCTTCCGGGCCCTGAAGTGCCAGAAGCGCACGGTCATCGATTTCTTCAAGCGATACACCATCGCCAAGATTGGCACGCATGTGAACGATGTCATCGTCCTTGCAGGCCGCATTGATCACCAGAAACAGGCTGTCGCCCGCATTGGTAATCATCAGATCATCAAGGATCGTGCCATCGTCCTGGGTAAATGCGGAATAGCGGGTGCGACCGGGTTTAAGGATGGCGATATCACCGGGCACAAGTTTTTCAAGCTCCGCCACGCGGTTCTCGCCGGTCAAACGCACCTGCCCCATATGGGACACATCAAACAGGCCTGCCTTCGCACGGGTATGAAGATGTTCGCCCTTCACACCAAGCGGATATTGCACAGGCATGGCATAGCCAGCGAACGGCACCATTTTGGCACCGAGTTCCACATGCAAATCATAAAGGGCAGTTTTTAGAAGTTCGGATTCTTGATCCGCCATCAGGTTCTCCAGGACAATCGTTGCGAAATATAGCCGACCAGTGGCCAACCACATTCCCCCTCTGTCTTTGGAGCCTGAAAGAATCACATCCGGGGTAGGAAGCCGGTCTGCTTACATCTTCGGCGAGGTGTTCCTGATCACAAATTCAGGTCACCTGCTTTCCAGAGTCCCATCTCCACGCGGTCCTGTTGCCTGAGAGTTTCCGGGGTGGTTGCTCCTTCGGCGTCCGCTCATCCGATAAGGACTGCGGCCTCTCCCACGTGCATCATTTGGGTATGTTTCTGTTATACGGGTTTCCGCGCAAACCGACCAGCCCCTATTTTTCGGGCACGATCGGTCTGCCGCGTCTCAAGCAAACAAACCCGAATAAAATCAATCGGTTCCGAACCGGCGATTATACTCAAGTTGGTCCGCGCTCAGCTGAAAACCAAGATAGATTTCGTAATCCGGACCGGTCCAGACATCGTCCAACGGCACCGACAGGGTCACCTGCTCGTCACGGATGCGTGCCATGTTCAGATTGTCGGCAAACGCCATATTCACGTCAAACACCGACTTCTGAATGAAGGTGCCGTTCGGGTCACGCAGGGCGACGAAATATTTAAATTGAACGTTACGGTTCTGGGCTGCCGGTCCAAGCTCGGCGGTAATGATCGGGCTGATGATGACATCAAGTTCCTTGTCATCAAGGTCATAGCCGCAATCACCAAGGTAGCCGGTAAATTCGGCTTCGACGATCACATCGGTCAGGTCACGGCCTGCACCACTGAACTGGACAAGCTTTGCCGTATCCTTTGGCAGATAGGCCGCCGGACAAACCGGGACCGGCTGTTCTTCAAACGGGTTGCCACCGCCGCATGCGCTTAGCAATCCACCAAGCGAGACCATACCCAATGCATAAACGCGCCGAAGTCCGTTACCGATTGTCATCCAAGCCTCTATCAAACCAAATGTTTTCGGGCCACGTCGCGACGACCGGCCCGCGCGCAGTCTATTCTGTCGCGGATGTCGGCACAACCCGCTTGAACGGCCTTGGGCCGTGTAAAACGTCAAAAATTCGGCCAACCCGCACCGACCATTTACCCCAGAGTCATTGCACCGCATGATCAGGCAGGTTATGTAACGTCAATGTTTGAAAAATGCGTCGGCAACGCCCGCACGCAATTGGGAAAGCCGGACCTGTATCATGTCTGACAAAGCCAGCCTTCGGATCGTTCTTGCCAATCCGCGCGGTTTCTGCGCGGGGGTTGATCGCGCCATCGAGATCGTCGAAAAGGCACTCGAAAAATATGGTGCACCTGTCTATGTCCGCCACGAAATCGTGCATAACAAATTCGTGGTCAATCGCCTACGCGATATGGGTGCCGTTTTCGTTGACGAACTTGATGCCGTTCCCGATGGCGTGCCAGTGATCTTTTCGGCCCATGGTGTCCCGAAATCCGTGCCCGAGGCGGCCGAAACCCGCAAACTTGAATATCTTGATGCGACCTGCCCGCTGGTCTCCAAGGTCCATCGCGGGGCGGAACGTCATCACGCCGATGGCAAACATATTCTTCTGATTGGTCATGCCGGTCATCCCGAAGTCATCGGCACGATGGGCCAGTTACCCCCCGGCAGCATGACCCTGGTCGAGACCGAAGAAGACGCCGAAACCATCGAAATCAGCGATCCGGAAAATCTGGCCTTCGTAACCCAGACGACCTTGTCACTTGATGACACCGCCAAGATCATTGAAATCCTGCAACGGCGTTTCCCGTCAATCGCGGTGCCGAAAAAGGAAGACATCTGCTACGCCACGACCAACCGCCAGCATGCGGTCAAACTGATCGCGGAAAAGGCCGATGCCATTCTGGTCCTTGGCGCGCCGAACTCATCGAACTCCAACCGTCTGGTCGAAGTCGCCAAACGCGAAGGCTGCACACGGTCGGTTCTGGTCGAACGGGCAAAGGATATCGACTGGTCCAAGCTTGACGGTATTTCAAGCCTTGGCATCACTGCGGGTGCGTCCGCGCCTGAAATCCTGGTCGAGGAAGTCATTGATGCCTGCCGCGAACGCTTTGACGTGACGGTCGAGACAATCACGCTGACCAACGAAAATGTCACCTTCAAACTGCCGCGTCAGCTTGCCAGCTAGGTCTGCGGACATGCTTACTTTCAGATCAGGACGACGATAGAACTCATGGCCGTCTATACCGACGTTTCAGACGAAGATATTTCCCGCTTTGTGGCCGAATACGATATCGGTGACGTGGTATCGTTCAAGGGGATCGCAGAAGGCGTCGAAAATACCAATTTCCTGCTTCAGACGACCAAGGCGCCTTATATCCTGACCCTGTATGAGAAGCGGGTAAATCCAGATGATTTGCCCTTCTATCTTGGCCTGATGGATCACTTGTCGGCCAAGGGACTGAATTGCCCGACCCCGATCCACGGCAAGGACGGTGTTGCCCTGCGACGCCTTTGTGGTCGCCCGGCCGCCATCACGTCCTTCCTGCAAGGCATGTCGCCCAGGCGTATTCAACCCCATCACTGTGCCGGGGTCGGCGCCGCACTGGCCGAATTGCACTCAGCCGGTCAGGACTTCGAAATGCACCTGCCCAATGCGCTGAGCATCAAAGGATGGCGTTCGCTTTTCGACAGCTGCGCGGAACATGCCGACGATGTCGAACCCGGCCTTGGCAAGATGATTGGCGAAGAGCTCGCATTTCTTGAAGAAAACTGGCCGCATGCCTTGCCCAAGGGGGTCATTCACGCGGATCTGTTCCCCGATAACGTCTTCTTCTTTCCGAACAAGGAAGCCGTTTCCGGGCTGATTGACTTCTATTTCGCGTGCAATGACCTGTTTTGCTATGACGTTGCAATTTGCATGAATGCCTGGTGCTTTGAACCCGATAACAGCTTCAATGTGACCAAGGCCAAAAACCTTCTGTCGCATTACAGCAAGGTCCGTCCACTTTCGGACGTCGAAAAGGCCGCCCTGCCCATTCTGGCGCGCGGCGCAAGTCTTCGGTTCCTTCTGACACGGCTGTATGACTGGGTGAATACACCCAAGGATGCGCTGGTCACCCCGAAGAACCCGCGCGAATACATCAACAAATTGCGGTTCCACCAACGTGTGGAAAACGCAACAGCCTATGGCCTGGATTAGGCACAAAGGCGGGGAACACGACAATATGACTTCAAGTAACGGTGACGATAACCGCGTCGAGATTTACACGGACGGCGCGTGCAGCGGCAATCCCGGCCCCGGTGGCTGGGGCGCTATTTTGCGCTTCAAGGGTGTCGAAAAGGAAATGTCGGGCGGCGATCCGGAAACCACCAACAATCGTATGGAAATGATGGCGGCCATCAGTGCGCTGGAAGCCCTGAAACGTCCCTGCGTCATCGATATCTACACCGACAGCAGCTATGTGCGCGACGGTATTACCAAATGGATTTTCGGCTGGCAGAAACGTGGCTGGAAAACCGCCGATAAAAAGCCGGTCAAGAATGTGGAATTATGGCAACGTTTGCTCCAAGCCCTTGAACCACATAAGGTCGAGTGGCACTGGGTAAAGGGTCATGCCGGTCACCCGGAAAACGAAAGATGCGACGAATTGGCCCGACAAGCTGTGCCGCGATAACGAATTTTTCGCGGTTATCGGGAAAAATGCTTGAAGCTGAGGGACTTCGCTACAAGATAAATAGCTTTGCTGGCTTGTGTCAGATAATTGAATGTTTAACGAAATCAAACTTGCGTTTTCATCAAGTTGCGGTTTGACTTGAGACTAATTCAAGGGGGTGTTGGCACCCATACAAAGGTCGAGTACATTATATTCGACTAGCCTAAAGTGGGTGTCAGGGAGAGAACGCTTGTCACGCGGATCGTACGGGTTTTTACAACGAAAGTCCTTGAGCAGTCGGCTGCTGTTTATCGCATTGCCGCTTGTTTCGCTGTTCTCGCTCGCGCTTTTCATCGTTTTTGGCTATGTCAGCTACAAGGTGCTGCGCGATGACCTGAATGGCAAGGTCGAACAGACCGCCGACATTAACGCCCGCGTTCTGGCCACACCTTTCTGGTATCTCGACGTCGACAATATTGAATCTGCACTCAATGCCATGGCGCGCGATCGCGACATTGTTGCCGTGCAGGCACTGGGCGCAGACGGCACCGAATTTGCCCATACCGGCGTATCGCAATCCGAATTGGCCGACACGCTTCGCCTTTCGCGCCGTGTCTATTTCGAACGCAACAACGTCCGCCATGACGTTGGCGAACTGGTGATTTACTTCACCGACGCACGCGTTCAGGATTTGCTGTTCCGCCGTATTGCGATCGACATGATCCTGTTCGGGCTTTTGATCTCGGTCGTGGCCGCAAGCCTTCTGATCGCCAACAAACGCTCGATCAAGGAACCGCTTAACCGACTGCTGCACTCCATCCGAATGACCAAGCACGGCCGACTGCGCCGCCCGGTGGAATGGAACAGCTCGGACGAACTCGGGCTTCTGATCCGCGAATATAATGAAATGGTCGCCCTTCAGGGTCAGGCGCAGGAAGAAGCCCAGCGCAAACAGGCCCTGCTGGAAGCAACCCTTCACAATATCGGCCAGGGCATCTGTCTGTTCGATCAGGACCTGAACCTGATGGTCTGGAACGAACGCTATATCGAATTGCTCAACCTGCCGCGTGATCTGGTGAAGGAAGGCACCCCGCTTTCCGACATCCTGCGCTATAACGGTGAACGCGGTGAATATGGCGATGTCAGCATTCAGGCGCTGATTTCCGACCGCGTTGCGATTGCCCGTCGCCGTGAACCCTATCGCATGGAACGTACCCGCCCTAATGGTCGTGTCATTCAGGTTGATCACAACCCGATGCCGGGCGGCGGTTATGTTGCGACCTACACCGATATTACCGAACGTAAACAAACCGAAGCCCGCATGCGTCACCTTGCGGTCCATGACGTTCTGACCAGCCTGCCGAACCGCACCCTGTTCCTTGACCGTCTGCGTCAGGCGCTGCTGTCTGCCCGTCGTTTCCAGCGCGGCGTGACGGTTCTGTTTGTCGACCTTGACCGGTTCAAGGACATCAACGACCACTTCGGCCACGATGTTGGCGATCTGATGATCCAGGAAATGGGTCAGCGCCTGTCGCGCATCATCCGGGATTCGGATACCGCCGCCCGCCTTGGCGGGGATGAATTCGCCATCATCCAGACCGATGTCCAGAACATCGAAGACACTATTGCCCTTGCCCAACGCATCATCGACGAACTGTGCCAGCCGTTTGATTGCCGCGGCATCCGCCTGCATTCGACGGCCAGTGTCGGCATTACGCTTTTCCCGGAAGACGGCGAAAACCCCGAACAGCTGGTCAAGAACGCCGACATGGCGATGTATGCTGCCAAGGCCGAAGGGCGCAACAATTACCGCTTCTTCCTGCCGTCGATGCATGAACGGGTCAAGGAACGCAAAACCATCGAGGAAGATCTGCGCAACGCGCTCGAACACGATCAACTCGAACTTTACTATCAGCCGAAAATCGACTGCCGCACCGAACGCGTCGTCGGTGCCGAGGCGCTTGTGCGCTGGCATCACCCGGAACGCGGCCTGATCCTGCCGGGCGAATTCATTTCCGTTGCCGAGGAATGCGGCCTGATCAACCGTCTGGGTGCATGGGTTCTTGAAAAGGCCTGCCGTCAGACACGTATCTGGCGCGACTCATCACTTTCCGATCTTCGCATTGCGGTCAACCTGTCCCCGGCACAGTTCCAGGATGCCGAACTGGTTGATAGTGTGACCAAGATCGTCAAGGAAACCGCCCTGCCGCATGGCACGCTGGAACTTGAAATCACCGAATCCATTCTGATGAACAACCCGGAAAAGGCCGTCTCGACGCTAAAGGAACTCAAGGAACTTGGTGTTCTGATCGCGATTGATGATTTTGGCACCGGCTATTCGTCGCTGAACTATCTCAAACGGTTCCCGGTGACCTCAATCAAGATCGACCGTTCATTCGTGAACGACATTCATGTCGATGTCGATGACAAGGCCATCGTCGATGCGGTCATCGGCCTGGGCCACAGCCTCAATCTCGAAGTCGTTGCCGAGGGCGTGGAAGAAGTCGAACAGCTTGTCTATCTGCAGGAAAAGGGCTGCGACTTTATCCAGGGCTTCCTCTTCTCCAAGCCATTGCCCGCTTCGACCTTCGAAAGCTGGGTCAACGAGCGGCATGGCACCGAACAGGAAACTGTCTCAGCCAAGTCCTGATCCGGGCACATCCCAAAACAAACCGGTCGCACCCGTTGTTGGGTCCGACCGGTTTTTTATTAGATGGGCGTTCCGACATGGACGTTAATAAAGCGCTGCATCCCCATGTGCGTCGCCGGCCCCATTTGATGAAACGGCTGTTTTGTCAGATGACTTGCGATCCACAAGATCAACAATCTCGGAAATCACCTTGACCAACTGATAATCCTTGGGGGTATAGACCGCCGAAACGCCCATCTGGCGCAGCACCAGCATATCAGATTCCGGGATAATCCCGCCGACAACGACCGGGATATGACCAGCCCCTTGGGCACGCAGCCCGTTGACCACTTCACGCACCAGCGGCACATGCGACCCGGACAGGATCGAAAGACCGATGACATGCGCGCCGTCTTCAATCGCGTTTCGCACCAGTTCCTCTGGCGTCCAGCGTATGCCTTCATACAGCACTTCAATCCCGGCTTCGCCCGCCTTGACCGCAATCTGTTCGGCCCCGTTGGAATGACCATCCAGACCCGGTTTGCCGACCAGCATCTTCATGCGTTCGCCAAGCTTGTCGGAAACCTCATCAACGCGTTTGCGCAAATCCTGAAGGTTTTCGGCATCCCCGGTCACGATCATCGATGTAATCCCGGTCGGGGCACGGTATTCGCCAAACACGTCGCGCAGGGTTTCCGACCACTCGCCGGTGGTGACCCCGGCATGAGCACAGGCAATGGAACTCTCCATGATATTGCGGCCTTCGCTGGCGGCTGACTTCAAATCGGCCAGAGTTGCATCGACTTCGGCCTGATCGCGCTTCGACCGCCAGGCTTTAAGTTTTTCGATCTGATCCTGTTCGGCCATGTCATCCACGGTCAGGATCGATTTCTCCCCCGATGTCAGCGGTGATGGTTCGGTTTCGGTAAAGGCATTCACACCAATCACCTTGGTAACACCGCTTTCAATATCGGCCAGACGCAGCGCGTTGGACCGCACCAGTTCCTGTTTCATATAGCCGCGATCAACTGCGGCAATCGCCCCGCCCATCTCATCAATCTTTGCAAGTTCTGCCCGCGCGCCTTCCTTAAGCGCGCCGACCTTGCGTTCAATCGCCGGGTTGCCATCAAACAGGTCTTCATATTCCAGAAGATCGGTTTCATAGGCCATGATCTGTTGCAGGCGCAGCGACCATTGCTGATCCCACGGACGCGGCAGGCCAAGGGCCTCGTTCCAGGCGGGCAACTGCACGGCGCGCGCCCGGGCATTCTTTGACAGAACCACCGCCAGCATCTCGATCAGAATACGATAGACGTTATTTTCCGGCTGCTGTTCGGTCAGGCCCAACGAGTTGACCTGAACCCCATAGCGGAACCGGCGGTATTTGGCGTCTTCGATGCCGTAACGGTCGCGGGTGATTTCATCCCAAAGTTCGCAGAATGCCCGCATCTTGCAGATCTCGGTAACAAAGCGAATCCCGGCATTCACAAAGAACGAGATACGCCCAACCACCTTGGCAAAGTCTTCTTCGGGCACCTGCCCCGAATCGCGCACTGCATCCAGAACCGCAATCGCGGTTGCCAGCGCATAGGCCAGCTCCTGTTCGGCCGTCGCCCCGGCTTCCTGCAAATGATAGGAGCACACATTCATCGGGTTCCATTTCGGAACCTCGCGATAGGTAAAGGCCGCGACATCGGTAATCAGCTTAAGGCTGGGTGCCGGCGGGAAGATATAGGTCCCGCGTGACAAATATTCCTTGATGATGTCGTTCTGGGTCGTGCCCTGCAGGCTGGCGCGCGCGGTGCCCTGCTTTTCGGCCACCGCAATATAAAGCGACAAAAGCCACGCGGCTGGCGCGTTGATCGTCATCGACGTGTTCATCTGATCAAGCGGGATCCCGTCAAACAACGTCATCATGTCAGCCAGATGGGAAACCGGCACGCCAACCTTTCCGACTTCGCCGCGCGCCAGAACATGGTCAGAATCATACCCGGTCTGGGTCGGCAGATCGAAGGCCACCGAAAGCCCGGTCTGCCCCTTTGCCAGGTTCTGACGATATAGCGCATTCGATGCCTGTGCGGAGCTATGCCCGGCATAGGTCCGGATCAGCCACGGGCGATCGCGTTCCGGCTTTGCTGCGTTGCGCTTGTTTTCCATCGACATCGCGACCTCTTGTATTTTTATTACTCAATGTCTTTACGATAATTACGCCTGAACGTTATTAAATTATCTACTAGACATCACTTGGGTAATTATATAACAATTTGTGCAACGCGATAAAAGCGAAAACAAATATCGCCCAGGTTATCCTTGCTGAAATTCCGCAGGAAACCGGGAGATGCCCGGGGAAAATAAAATAAATTCCGTGGCTTGGAGGATCCGTCGACCGCAACGCAGCATTGGTAATTTAATTACCCTGCAAACCGGATCGACCCCGAACAAGGAGTGAAGGCCATGAATACGTCTGCTGAAGTGCTGCCTTTCCGTGGCGGTCAGGAAGAAAAAGATCTTTATGAAATTGGCGAAATCCCGCCATTGGGCCATGTGCCAAAGAATATGTATGCATGGGCGATTCGCGAAGAACGCCACGGCGAACCCGATACGGCCATGCAGTGCGAAGTTCTGCCAGTGACCCAACCCGACAGCCACGAAGTGCTTGTTCTCGTGATGGCGGCCGGGGTGAACTATAACGGTGTCTGGGCATCCCTTGGCAAACCGATCTCGGTCTTCAATGTCCATGATTGCCCGTTCCATATTGCCGGATCGGATGCATCGGGCATCGTCTGGGCGGTTGGATCGAGAGTCACCCGTTGGAAAGTCGGCGACGAAGTGGTCATTCACTGCAACCAGGATGACGGCGACGACGAAGAATGTAACGGCGGCGATCCGATGCTGTCCCCGACCCAGCGTATCTGGGGCTATGAAACACCGGACGGATCCTTCGCCCAGTTCACCTGTGTTCAGGCACAGCAATTGATGCCGCGCCCCAAACATCTGACCTGGGAAGAAAGTGCGTGCTACACGCTGACCCTTGCCACCGCTTATCGCATGCTGTTTGGCCATCGTCCGCATATCCTGCGTCCGGGGCACAATGTTCTGGTCTGGGGCGCGTCGGGTGGTTTGGGCTCGATGGCGATTCAGCTGATCACAACGGCCGGGGCCAACGCGATTGGCGTCATTTCCGATGAAACAAAGCGCGACTTTGTGCTGGGACTGGGCGCCAAGGCCGTGATCAACCGCAAGGATTTCAATTGCTGGGGACAGCTTCCCACCGTCAACGGCCCGGAATTTGGCGATTACATGAAAGAAGTCCGCAAATTCGGCAAGGCGATCTGGGACATCACCGGCAAGGGCAATGACGTCGACATCGTCTTTGAACATCCGGGCGAACAGACCTTCCCGGTATCGTGCAACGTTGTAAAACGCGGCGGCATGGTTGTGTTCTGTGCCGGGACCACCGGCTTTAATCTGACATTTGATGCGCGCTTTGTCTGGATGCGCCAGAAACGTATTCAGGGCAGCCACTTCGCCAACCTGAAACAGGCGGCACAGGCCAACAAGCTCGTGATCGAACGCCGTCTGGATCCCAGCATGTCTGAAGTGTTCAGCTGGGAAGACATTCCGCGCGCCCACATGAAGATGATGCGCAACGAACACAAACCCGGCAACATGGCCGTTCTGGTGCAGGCAAAGCGCCCGGGAATGCGCACCCTTGAAGAAGCAGTCGAAGGCTAGTCCCACATTAATCTTCGACTGATAGCTGGCACCCCGCGCGCATTCTCGCCCGATCTGCGCATGGGGTGCCACCACCCTTGATGCTTTGATGCACTCATAACTGATCCGCGCAATCGCCCCACAGGATTGCACGACGAGGACCTGATCCGAGGACCCGAAGAATGACGAACAACGCCCTTTTGCCTGACCTCGAACGTTTGTGCGATGACGCCCTTGCGGCACTCAGCCCGGTTTATGACGCGGCCGAATATGCGCTGCGGACTGCTGTAACGGTCGATGGCCGGGTTAATGCCGATGCCTTTGATGACAACCAGTTTGCTGCACATGGCTTTGCCTGGTTCACCACCTATGTCACCGCCCTTGGCCAGATGAAGGCATGGGCAAACCGCCTTAAGGATCAGGGCAAGTTCGGCAATCTCGAACAACTGATCCTGCAATCGGCCTTCGGGGAGTATCTGGCGCAGATTATCGGTGGCATTCCGATGTCACAGGGCGAGATCATCCGTCTTTCGACCCTTGGCGTTTCTGATGACCTGATTGCATCCCTTGCCGCCAACCCATCGGTCGCGACCCTTGCACGTGGTGGCAATTCCGATGCTGCGCGCCGGGCGATTGCCGCTGAAATCGAAGACAGCCTTGATACCGGTCGCTTTGGCGAAACCGGCCTTGAAGACGAAACACTTGATATGGTGCGCGATCAATTCCGCCGCTTTGTCGAGGAAAAGGTATCGCCGCATGCCCATGGCTGGCACGAACGTGACGAGCTGATCCCGATTGAAATCGTCAATGAAATGTCCGAACTCGGCGTGTTCGGCCTGACCATCCCCGAAGAATTCGGTGGCCTTGGCATGGGCAAAACCGCGATGTGCGTTGTCACCGAGGAATTGTCACGTGGCTATATCGGTGTTGGGTCGCTTGGGACCCGTTCCGAAATTGCCGCCGAACTGATCCGCCTTGGCGGAACCGACGCGCAAAAGGAACATTACCTGCCCAAACTGGCATCGGGTGAAATCCTGCCGACCGCCGTCTTTACCGAACCCAACAATGGATCGGATCTGGCCCACCTGCGCACGCGCGCGGTAAAGGATGGCGATACCTATAAGGTCACTGGCAACAAGACCTGGATCACCCATGCCGCGCGGTCTGATCTGATGACCCTTCTGACCCGCACCAACCCCGACGAGTCCGGTTATCGCGGCCTGTCGATGCTGCTGGCCGAAAAGCCACGCGGCACCGATGAAAACCCGTTCCCGGCCAACGGCATGTCAGGTGGCGAGATCGAGGTGCTTGGTTATCGCGGCATGAAGGAATATGAGCTTTCCTTTGACGGGTTCGAAGTCCCGACCGAGAACCTTTTGGGCGGCGAAGAAGGTCAGGGCTTCAAGCAGCTGATGGCGACCTTTGAGTCGGCCCGTATTCAGACCGCAGCCCGTGCTGTCGGCGTCGCCCAGAACGCGCTTGAAATCGGCATGCGCTATGCCAAGGATCGCATCCAGTTTTCCAAGCCGCTTTACGCCTTCCCGCGGGTTTATGGCAAAGTGGCATGGATGGTGGTTGAAACCATGATCGCCCGCCAGCTGACCTATTTCTCGGCCTTTGAAAAGGATCAGGATATCCGCTGCGATATCGAGGCCGGCATGGCCAAGCTTCTGGGCGCACGCGTCGCATGGTCGAATGCCGACAACGCCCTGCAGATTCACGGCGGCAACGGCTATGCGCTCGAATATCAGATCAGCCGTGTGCTGTGCGATGCCCGCATTCTGAACATTTTCGAAGGGGCCGCCGAAATTCAGGCACAGGTGGTCACGCGCGGCATTCTGACCCGGTGAACGACATAACATTCTGAAATACTGATAAAATTCTCATCCGAACCGTGGCCCCTGTGAACAACGAGGGCAAACTTGGCCCGCCAACACTGGCGGGCCTTTTTCCATATCAACCTAAAGTATGATATATTTTGGACTTACCAGTAGTGATACACTCCCCAAAAGCACACACAGACTACTAAAAGTCTGTGAAAAAATCGGGCTAAAAGGTCCGCCGGGAATAAGGGAGAGAATGGCAAATGAATCACAGCTCTGCAATGCCAGAAAGTACAATCTATGCGCGTATAAATGCCGCCACGGAATTGTTTGCGCAACATGGAGAACAGCTTGCAGAAAATCTGGTCACCGAACTGTTGGGGACCGGGCAAAGCAGTGCTGCGCCAAGTGATCCGCAACATCATGTTGCCGAACTGTCCCGACGTTTTACAACGCTGATCAATGCAAACAGCTCTGATGCATTCAACCAATGCTTTAAAGAGCACGTTCTGGCCAATGCGGTCATCGGATTGGCTCCCGATCACCTTGTACTGGCCTACCACAAGGTTTCAGCACTTTGTGCAACGCTTGCCGCGCGGTCCAAGGGCGGCACTGCGGCGGCTGATGCGGCGCGATGCCTGCTGATGGCGGATATGGGCAGCCTGATATCGGCGCGCCAGACCGTTTTGGCCAACCAGCGTTCGGCCTCTGAAATTCAGTCGATGTCGGAAATCATCGAACGTGAAACCGACAATATCATTTCCGAGGTCGGCTTCCAGGCCGGGCGCACCAATGACGTGGCGCAGGCCATGGAAAGTGATGCCAGCGAGCTTTCCCAACTGGTCGAACGCATCACTGCCACCACCGAAGTCGCCAGCAGCAATGTCGCAACCGTCGCATCCGCGACCGAGGAACTGCAGGCATCCAGCCACGAAATTGCCGAACGCATCCACAAAACCAATGACATTGCCAGTCAGGCCGTCACCCGCGCCCAGGAAACATCCACCACCATGGGCAGCCTGTCGGAAACCGCGACCGAAATCGGCAAGGTTGTTGATATCGTCAAACGCATTTCCGATCAGACCAAGATGCTGGCACTCAATGCCACCATCGAGGCCGCGCGCGCCGGCGACGCCGGCAAGGGCTTTGCGGTCGTCGCCAACGAGGTCAAAAACCTCGCCACCCAGACCGAAAAAGCCATCCTTGATATCAACGCCCAGATCACCGCCATTCAGGGCGCCACATCCGAGGCGGTTACCGCGATTGAGGGCATCGGTGGCGCGATTGACGAAGTCAGCCAGCTATCAAGCGATATCTCGGCATCGGTCGAACAACAAACAGCCGCCATTGCCGAAATCTCGACAAGTGCGCAGGAAGTTTCCACCCACATGCAGGGCATTTCCGGCGACATCGAACTGGCCAGCCACAAATCGCACAATGCCAGCCAGACGGCGGAAAACCTTCGCATTCTGTCTTCGAATATCCGCAATGATATCAACGAGATGGAAACGCGCTTCCGCATGGTTCTGCGCAGTGCAGACAACACCAACCGTCGTCACGAAGAACGGGTTCCTATTGCGGTTGATATCAAGGTCGACTTTGGCAACGGTGATGTGCGCCAGGGTGTGACCGCTGACATGTCGCTTGCCGGCCTGCTTGCGCGTATTGATGCCAGCGAAGATGACCGCAACAAAGCAATCACGATCACGATGACCGACGGCACCCGGCTTAAGGGGACGGTCAAAGCGTACTCGACACTCGGCACCCACATCCAGTTCACCGAAATCGACGACGAAGCAACCAAGGTCATTTTGGGACTGCTTAAGAAAACCCACGAACATGACGCCAAGATTGCCGATCTCGGCAAGCAACTGGCCGGCGAGTTGGGCAAGGTTCTTGAGGGCGGCTTGCGCAGTCACGAATTCACCCATGATGATCTGTTCAACACCCGCTACGAGCCGATTGACGGCACCGATCCCAAGCAGTTCATGACGCCGTATGTGCCCTTTACCGACCGCAACTTCACCCCGCTGCAGGAAGCCATTCTTGCAAAGGACGAACATATCGTCTTTGCCGCCGGTGTGGATACCAACGGCTATCTGCCGACCCACAACAAGGTCTACAGCCAACCGCAAAGACCGGGCGAACCCGCTTGGAATATGGGCAACTGCCGCAACCGGCGCATCTTTGATGACCGTGCCGGTCTGATGGCCGGGCGCAACACCAAGCCCCACCTGCTGCAGACCTATTTCCGTGACATGGGCAACACCGTCGTCTTCATGAAGGAATGCGACGTGCCGATCATGGTCAATGGCGAACAGTGGGGTAACCTTCGGATCGGCTACAAATCCTAGGAATTGCCAAACCAATTTGGATAACGAGCAAACGAAAAGCGGGCGGTTCCATAACGGACCGCCCGCACTCTATTCAGCGCCAAACTCTGGTTTTCCTATCTGAAATCAAACAGCTCCTGATGGAAGGCATTGCAGGGCAATCCGGCGGCCACCAGATCGTTTTTGACATCTTCGCCAAATTGGCGCGGCCCACAGAACCAGACTTGCGCTTCTTGCCAATGGGTCACATCAGAACGGATTTTCTCGCCGGTCAGAAAGCCGTCGCGCGCATCACGCCATTCGTACAAGCGAACACCGGCACGCCCGGCAAGATCGTTGATCCGTGCCATCAGTTCGGGATCGCAATGCGGCGCAACCTGATAAAAATCGATCTCAAGCTTTGCCGGATGGGCCACCAGATCTTCAAGCCAGGCAACAAATGGCGTCAGTCCAATCCCGCCGGAAATCCAGATTTGATGGCGTTTTTCCCGATCCAGTACAAAGGTGCCATAAGGCCCCTCAAGCGCCACCCGGTCGCCCGGCTTCAATGTTTCGTAAAGCGTGCTGGTATAGTCGCCGAGTTTCTTGGCGATAATGGTTAGGCCCGGAACCCCGTCGCGCCAGGCAGATGCAATGGTAAACGGATGCGCTTCGTTGCTATTGCCAAACCGGACAAAGGCGAACTGCCCGGCAAGGTGGCCTTTCCACCCGCCATCCGATCTGATCGCGATCTGAAGCGATTTCATCTCCGGCAAATAATCAACCTCGATCACCTCGCCGGTGGATCGGCGCCCGGCCCCGATTTGGCCAAACAGAACAATGATGGATGACACCGTGCCCACCAGCAACATCGCCGCCAGAACATAGCCAACCGGTGTTGCCCAATTGGCGAAATCAAGCAAAACGATGCTGTGATAAACCAGCACGAGATAGATCACGGCCAGAACGGTGTGTGTTC
Organism: Thalassospira sp. CA1; assembly: GCF_059052855.1. Lineage (NCBI taxonomy): Bacteria > Pseudomonadati > Pseudomonadota > Alphaproteobacteria > Rhodospirillales > Thalassospiraceae > Thalassospira > Thalassospira sp. CA1. Next base: position 698,987 of record NZ_JBZCIA010000001.1, on the reverse strand, counting down.
TGGCAAACCAGCGATACGGGATGCGCTTGATCAACGCTATCAGGATCAAGGCAACGGCAATATAAAACGCCCACTCCCCAACCGTTTCCGCCAGCCCGCGCTGCTCATTAAACAGCGATTGCGCCCAATGCAGGCCCGTTCCATCCTGCCTTTGCCCACGCCGCCCCCGTTCCAGAAGGCCAAGCGCAACACCCCATTTCGGCGCCATCCGCCAGGCCCAGTGCAGGGTCGCTACGATAAGCACGCTGATGCCAAGCCACTTGTGCAGGCGATATGCCTTATCAAGCCCGCCCAACCGTCGCGTCAGCCACACAGGCCGAACCGACAACAACAAGATCAGGCTCATCATGCTGATCGCAAGGAAGCCCGAATACTGCACCATAAAATGGCGAAGGCTGATGAAACTGGATGCCGCAAAAAGATCGGGATTTGAAACCAGCCAGATGCCGGTCATCACCAGAACAAAGCCAAAAAAGACCTTTGAAATCGTTCTCATGACCGGCCTCCATCCTATAATGAGTGATGCCGTGGGCGATTGAGCGCAAATGTTTGCGCGCGCCCCGACATCAACCCATTAAGGTTACCAGACAGCACCGGGTGGTTCGTTGCGATTCGTCAGTTCAGCAAAATTGATCAGCTGTGCGATTGCAGGATCGCTTGGGCAATTTCGCGTTCGACATCTTCCGGATAGGGATAAAAGCCCGGCTTGAACGAGGTCGCCCCGCCCGATGCCAGCCAGTCAATCCCGCGGATCAGAATGGCCGAAAACGGATCAAACAGATCCTTGCCCGATCCCCCCATGCCGGGTGCAAGGTTAAGTAGGCTACCGCGGTTCAGAAGATACACCTCGCGGCTGTTATCCAGCTCGAACCGTTCGATATGGCGGCGCATTTTCGTGCGCGTCTGGGTATCCAGCCATTTGACGTCAATCTCGGTATTGGAATGCCCGACATTGACCAGAATCGCACCGCGACGGCACTGCTTGATCTGCGCAGCACCCAGAATGCCCGAAAGGCCGGTGGCGGTCACAATGATCGCGTTTTCTTTCAGGCCATCTTCAAGGCTGACAACCCGGCAGCCATGATGCTGCGCCTCAAGCGCACGGACCGGGTCGCGTTCGGCAACCGACACCACCGCACCAAGATTGCGCGCGCGTTCGGCCACCCCGCGCCCGACCGGGCCAAACCCGATCACAAGAACCGTGCGCCCATAAAGTGCAAGACCCGTCACATTCGAAAAGACCGGCCACATTTCCTGTGCCACATGGTGGCGGTTATGCAGGCGATCCTTGATGGCAATATCGTTCCAGTTAAACACCGGGAAGGAATAATCAAGCTTCTCAACCCGGTGCACACCGGTCGTAGTCGCTTCAAGCGCGCCATCGACCTTGTGGCCTTTTTTGACAAACGCCTCAATCAGCTCCCCGCCCATATCGGCAATGATGTCTGCGGGCTCGGACGACAGGATATCGATGCTTTGGGCATATTCATCGCGCGTCATGCCGGAAAAGGCATGGACCTCTACCCCATGGGCGGCAAGGTAGGCGGCGGCCGCATCATCAGTACTATCAGGGTTACATGCGCCAACCTTGACCCTGGCACCGGCCTTCACAAACGGCAGCAATGTGGGAATGGTGTCTTCAAGAACGTGCTGGAAACTGACGATGGTTTTGTCGCGCAGATCACGCTTGGCAACATAGTTCCCGTATTTCGCCGTCACCGGACAAATCACCTCGCGCCAGGCAAGGGTCTCGTCAGTGATCTGTTGGGCAAGGGCGGCGTCCTTGATGCGGCTGGTCATGAATTGGTCTCTTAACTTCGTGGGACAATGGATCATCCCCTAATTAAGGCCAGCCTGACCGGATGAAAAGCATTTGTCTCCATCCGGTCAAAATCAGCGGGGATTAATCACGGGCCGGGATGTTCAGCCCGCGCTGAACGGCCGGGCGATCAAGACCGCGTTCCAGCCACGCCGGAACGTTTTTGAACTCGTGATAATCCACAAGGCTACCCGCGTCATAGAAACCGATCAGGTTGCGCACCCAGCCAAGCGACGCAATGTCGGCAATGCTGTATTCATCGCCCATGATCCAGTCACGACCGTCAAGGCGGGTTTCAAGCACACCCAGAAGCCGCTTTGATTCCTTGCGATACCGATCCAGCGGACGCTTGTCTTCGATCTCCTTGCCGGCAAACTTGTGGAAGAAGCCAAGCTGGCCAAACATCGGGCCTAGTCCGCCCATCTGGAAATAAACCCACTGGATCGCCTCGATCCGTTTGGCCGGATCGACAGGCAACAACTTGCCAGTCTTCTCCGCCAGATACTGGATGATGGCACCCGATTCAAACAGACCAAGCGGTTTGCCATTCGGTCCATGCGGATCAATGATTGCCGGGATTTTACCATTCGGGTTCAGCGACAGGAATTCCGGCGTCCAGGTTTCATCTTCGCCGATATTGATCAGATGCGGCTCATAGTCCAGACCGGTTTCTTCCAGCATGATCGAAACCTTCACCCCGTTGGGCGTCGGCAGGGAATAAAGCTGGATAATGTCCGGATTTTGCGCAGGCCAGCGTTTGGTAATCTCGAAGTTCGACAGATCAGCCATGATAAAGCCCTTTTGAAATCGTTATAGTGTTGACCATAACATTTAGATGATCCTTCGAAATGTGCCACCGGCAATCTGGCAACTTATTGTTTCCCGCACGTTATCTCTGCCAATGCGCGCGCCTGAAAAACAAAACCGGCCTGCGTGAAACAGACCGGTTTCGTCTTCTGCGACTGCTCGTACCAGGTGACTGCGAACCACCGATTGGCTTGATTTACCAGGCGCGGTATTTCAGGAATTTACCATCAAGGGTAATGACAACGCGGTCGCCCTTCGGGTCTTCCTTGCGTTCGATATACATTTCGTAGTCGATCGCGCTCATGATGCCGTCGCCGAATTTCTCGTGGATGATTTCCTTGATGGTCTCGCCGTAAACACCAACGATTTCATACAGGCGATAGATCGCCGGATCGGTCGGCACGGCCTGATCCCAGATTTTCATCGGGCATTCCTGCATGACAGCCGATGCTTCAGGCGGCAGGTCAAACAGGGCGACCAGCATGTCGGCCTTGTCCTTTGGCGCGGAATTCATGCCAAAACAGACCGAAGTCGTCCATACCGGCGACATGCCGATCTTGCTGGCAACTTCTTCCCAGCCAAGGCCTTTGGCCTTTTTGGCTTCGATGATCATTTCTTTGACATCTGCTTTTTTCACAGCTTTTCTCCTTCTAAGTAATCAGCGTGCAGGTGATTTATTCCACCGGGCTGGTGGCCGGTTTGCGGTTGTCTTTGGGATCTGAAACCACCCCATGCGCACCAAAACGCACGATGGATGGTTCGCTTGGTGTGCCTTCCTCCTGCTTGCCGGCAAGCGCCTTGGAGCGGGTGGCAAGGAATTCGACCAAGTGGTTTCGGATGTCGTAATAGTCGGAATAGTGAATGATGTTGGCCCGTTCACGCGGGCGCGGGATATCGACCTGAACCGATTCTGCGACACGGGCATAGGGCCCGTTGGTCATCAGCAAAATGCGATCCGCCAACAGGATGGCCTCATCCACATCATGGGTGATCATGAACACCGTCTGGTCCGACCCCGACCAGATGCGGATCAATTCATCCTGAATGCTGCCGCGTGTCAGGGCATCAAGGGCCCCGAACGGCTCATCCAAAAGCAACAATTCCGGCTGGATCGCAAAGGCACGTGCGATCGACACACGCTGACGCATGCCGCCCGACAATTGCGATGGTTTGCGAAGCTCCGCCCCGCCAGCCAGCCCGACCATTTCCAGATACTTCATCGAATGGTCGTGAACCTGTTTCTTGCTCCAGGATTTATAGCGCGCCTGAACGGCAAAGGTGACGTTCTTAAGTGCTGATAACCATGGCAGCAGGGAATAGTTCTGAAATACGATCCCGCGATCAAGGCTGGGACCCGACACTTCCTTGCCATTCATGATGACCGCCCCTTCGGTCGGTTCATCAAGACCAGCCAGAATGTTCAGGATTGTCGATTTGCCACAGCCGGAATGGCCGATGATGCAAACGAACTCCCCCTTCTCGATCCCCAGATTGACGTTTTCAAACACCGTCAGGGCTTCACCGCCCTTGGGTGCCTGAAAACGTTTGGTCAGGTTCTGCAAACTCAGGAATGGTTTCGACATTTCAGGTCTCCTTATTCCTGGTACTGCACAAGACGTGCGCAGTAGGCAAAGGCGGTATCAAGCAACATGCCGACAACACCGATCATCAGGATCGAGAACACCACGCTGGTCAGATCAAGGTTGTTCCATTCGTTCCAGACGTAGTAGCCAATCCCCGTCCCACCCACGAGCATCTCGGCCGCGACAATCACAAGCCATGCAATGCCGATTGAAATCCGCATGCCGGTCAGGATGGTCGGGGCCGCAGCCGGCAGGATGACGATCCAGGCGGTTTTGAGTGGGCCCAGTTCGTGGGTGCGTGCCACATTGACCCAGTCCTTGCGAACCCCGGCCACACCAAAGGCTGTGTTGATCAACATCGGCCAGATCGAACAGATAAAGATCACAAAGATCGCCGATGCCTGACTGTCCTGAATGACAAACAGCGCAAGTGGCATCCATGCCAGCGGGGAAATCGGGCGAAGGACCTGAATAAACGGATCAAGCGCCTTGTACATCAGGGGTGACATCCCGATCAGGAACCCGACCGGAATGGCAATTGCCGCCGCAAGGAAATAACCGCTCAACACGCGATAAAGCGAATAGCCGATCTGGATACCGATGCCCTTGTCGTTGGGACCGGCGTCATAGAACGGGTTGCTGAGCTCCTCCCATGCCTTGGCGATCACGTCCGAGGGGGGCGGCACAGCGGCCTTTGGCTCTGCCCCGCCCATCAGAAGTTCATATTCCGTAAGTTCGCCAGCGAGTTGTTGTTTTGGGCTGGCGGCCTCCCAAAGACCAAGGAAGACCGCCAGAAGTACAAGTGACAACACCAACGCCCTGGCATTGAGCGATGCCAGCATGTCAGCTTACCCCTTTGCCGATGGCAAAGCTGTTGACATAGGCCTCAGGCTGATCGGGATCGAACGTCTTGCCCATGATGGTATAGCTTTTGTAAGTCTCGGTCGGCGCTTCATAGCCAAGCTCTTTCATGATCTTGGCGCAATCGCTCGCGACATAGACTTCTTCGGCGATTTTCTTGTAATCGACATCGCCCTCGATATAGCCCCAGCGCTTCATCTGGGTCAGGATCCAGACACCCATCGAGTGCCACGGGAACGGATCGAAATCGATGCGATCCGGCACGTTTTTCACTTCGCCCAGACCATCGGCGTAACGGCCGGTCAGGACCTGCTCAATCACCGGAACCGGCTGGTTCAGATAGTTGGCCGGTGCGATGGCGGCCGAGATTTCCTTGCGGTTTTCCGCCTTGGCGGCGTACTGGGTCGCGTCCACGATGGATTTCAAAAGCGCGCCATAGGTGTTCGGAAGTTCTTCGGAAAACGCCTTGGAACATGCGAATGCACAGCACGGGTGGCCTTCCCAGATATCTTTGGTCAGGGTGTGCAGGAAGCCGATTTTTTCCCAAACTGCACGCTGGTTAAACGGATCGGGTGACAGATAACCATCAAGGTTACCAGCACGCAGGTTTGCCACCATCTCGGGCGGCGGAACGACACGGATCTGGATGTCTTTATCCGGATCCAGGCCATGCTCGGCGACGTAATAGCGCAGCAGGAAGTTGTGCATCGAATATTCGAACGGCACACCGAACTTGAAGCCCTTCCACTGCTTGGGATCACGTTTATCAAGGTGATCGTTATGCAGGACAATCGCCTGACCATTGATGTTTTCAACGGCCGGCATCAGGAACGGCGTTGCGGTCGAACCCGCCCCCATCGAAATCGCCAGCGGCATCGGGGTCAGCATGTGCGACGCGTCATATTCATTGTTCAGCGACTTGTCGCGGGCAACTGCCCAACCGGCGGTCTTGATGACATCAACATCAAGGCCGTATTTCTCATAAAAGCCCATCGGCTGGGCCATGATGATCGGCGTTGCGCAGGTGATCGGCACAAAGCCGATATTCAGTTTGGATTTTTCCGGCGTGCCCAGATCATCAAGGATGGCCGCCTTGACCTTGTCGATTGGCAGGACCGAGGCAAGGGCTGCCATCATGGTGCTGCCGCCGACCATCTTGGCAAAGGAACGACGCGAAATGTCGTTATGACCAAACACCGAACGCACAATCGCGCTGTCGATGGCACGATCAAGCATTTCTTCGCTGCTTTCCGGCGTTTTGGCATCCATATCGCCCATATCACTATGGGCCGGCATGCTGGCCAAATCGTGTTTTACGCCATGGTCATGGTCTTTATGTGATGCATGTGTATGCCCATCTTTTGACGAACAGACATCACAGCTGCATGATTTGCTGTGACGCAGATCGGTATCGCCACTAAATGGATTGCCCAGACTTTTGACTGACATGTGATCACCCCCTGTGTTGTTACGCCGCCAGAAAGGCAGCACCAGATGTTCACAGTCCCTACAGCAACGGGCGTGCCATTTTGTGCAATGCGTCATTTTTCGTTGAAAACGCTGGACTCTTGCGCCTTTGAGTGAGACGCTAACCACATACGAAAAATCGTAATTCACGAAATATCGTAGTAAATATTACGATATTTCGTAGGAGAGTGTGATGAGGATCAGTGAAATCAATCCCCTACCGGTGATGATTGAAAACCTGCATTTGCAGGCATTGCTCGCACACACCCATCCAACCTTGCTGATTCATCCCAAAACGGACCGGATTGTCTTTGCCAATCAGGCCGCTGCGAACTTGTTGGGGCGCAGCATCGAAGAACTTCTGGCGACCTCGATGAGTGCGCTGCACAAAGGTCAGGTGCCCAGTCTGGTCGTGTTTAGCGAGGCGGCCTTTTATCACGGATTTGCCTGGACCCGCGGTCTGGACCTGACCCGTCCCGACGGCACAGAACTGAAACTTGAACACGAAGCGCGTCCGCTCGTTCTGGACGGCGAAGACTATCTGACCGTCACGATTTCCGATCTTGATGCCCGCCATCGCCGCGATGTGGACTCGGAGGCCGATGATTACTTACGCGAAGGCATTGCCGAATGGCGCCGTGCCGAACGGTTTTTCCGCGAGATTGAGCGCGAAAACCAGCTGATCCTGGGTGCCGCTGGCGAAGGCATTTACGGGGTCAATAGCGACGGGATCACGACATTCGTCAATCCGGCAGCCGAACGCATGCTGGGCTGGACGGCAGAGGAACTGGTCGGCCGCGAAATCCATTCGATCATCCACCATTCCCACGTCAATGGTGACCCGTATCACGCCGAACAATGCCCGATTTACAACGCCTTTCGCGAAGGCATCGTCAGGCGGGTTGATGACGAGGTCTTCTGGCGCAGCGACGGCAAACCGATCCGGGTGGAATATACCTCCACCCCGATCCGCGACCATGGGCTGGTGATCGGGGCGGTGATTGTTTTTCGCGACATCACCGAACGTAAAATTGCCGAGGAAAAGCTGCACGCCGCCCTTGCCGAGGTCGACCGGCTGCGTGAACGGCTGGAGCTTGAAAACGCCTATCTGCAGGAAGAAATCCTCTCAACCAACAACCACCATGAAATCATCGGCCAGTCCGATGCCATTCAGGGTGCGCTTAAACAGATCGACCTTGTTGCGCCCACCGATGCCAACGTTCTGATCACCGGTGAATCCGGCACCGGCAAGGAACTGATTGCGCGCGCCATCCATCAGGCCAGCGCGCGATCCGATCGCGTTCTGGTGCGTGTGAACTGTGCCGCAATCCCGCATGAACTGTTTGAAAGCGAGTTTTTCGGCCATGTCCGCGGTGCCTTTACCGGTGCCGTGCGTGATCGCGTCGGCCGGTTTGAACTGGCCGATGGGGGCACGCTGTTTCTCGATGAAGTCGGGGAAATCCCGCTGGAATTGCAGGGCAAGTTGCTGCGTGTTTTGCAGGATCAGAAGTTCGAACGCATTGGCGAAGAACGCACGCGTGAGGTCAATGTCCGCCTGATTGCCGCCACCAACCGCGACCTAAAGGAAGAAGTCCGTCAGGGACGTTTCCGCGAAGACCTTTATTTTCGCCTCAACGTCTTCCCCATCGAATGCCGACCCTTGCGCGAACGGCCCGATGATATTCCACCGCTGGCATCACACTTCCTGCGCAATATCTGTCAGCGCCTTAATATCGCCCAGCCCACCCTAACCAAGGGGCAGGTCCGCACCTTGCAAAACTATGGCTGGCCGGGAAATGCCCGCGAACTGGAAAACGTCATCGAACGGGCTGCGATTCTGGCCCATGACGGCAAGCTGCATTTTGACCTGCCCGAACTGGGCGGGCGCGACAGCCGCAAATTAGCAGCGCCTGCGACAGAGCCCGAAAGCAAACCGGAAAAACCCGTACTGACCCGGGGTGAGCTGCGCCAAACTGAATATGACAACATCATCCACGCGCTGACCATGACCAAGGGCAAGGTATTTGGTGAAAATGGTGCGGCCGCCCTTCTTGATATCAAACCAACCACGTTGGCATCGCGTATCAAGAAATTCAAAATCGACCGTCGCAGCTTTGCGGCAAACGAAACCATCGACTAATTGCCAAAATTGCCATCGTCTGGTTGCCTGTTGCGTCCATTTGGCGCAGCATGTCGCCGCCGGGCGCGGTATAAGTCAGCAGGCAGAAACAGGGAAGAAACAGGAATGGCTGGTTTTTTACAGATTGGTGTTTTGCTTGCGATGGCAGCTGTCGCCGGGGTCCTGATCATGGGCATCGTTTCGATGGCACGCGGCAAGGATGCGCGCAAACAAAACAAACTGATGCAAATGCGCGTCCTTTTGCAGGGCCTGGCCCTGTTGCTGCTGTTCATCCTGTCGCTGATGGCGGTCGGTTCCTAAGCCAGGCATAAGCCTTGAACACACAAACCAAGATTACGGACGGCACATGGTTCAACTGACTCGTATCTATACAAAATCCGGCGACAAGGGCAAAACCGCCCTCGGCAATGGCACGCGCGTTGCCAAAAATGATGTGCGCGTAGAGGCCTATGGCACCGTTGATGAAACCAATGCCGTGATTGGTGTCGCCCGCCTGCATGCAGATGGCAACGTCGATGAAATGCTGGCCCGAATCCAGAATGATCTTTTCGATCTGGGTGCTGATCTGTGCACGCCGGGCGATGGCAGCGATGATAACCCCGAACGGCCCGCCCTTCGCATCACCGCCAAGCAAACCGAACGGCTTGAGGCCGAGATCGATCAGATCAACGAAGCCCTTGATCCGCTGAAATCATTCGTCCTGCCCGGTGGTAGTGCGCTTTCGGCACAGCTGCATGTCGCGCGCACCGTTTCGCGCCGGGCGGAGCGCCTTATTGTCGAACTGGCCGGGATTGAAACCATCAATCCCGAGGCCGTGCGCTATATCAACCGGCTGTCAGACCACATGTTTGTTCTGGCCCGCCACGCCAATAATGGCGGCAAGGATGATGTTCTCTGGAAGCCCGGGCTGACCCGATAAACTGACGTGATAACAAGATTATCGGACAAAATCCTTGTTCCCTTGCGGATTTTTGCCGTATCAAGACGGCGAAGGGCATCAAGATTTTCGTGAAGTAGTTGTCGTTAACGTCAACACCTTTACGTAAATTGACAACCTGCGTAGCACTACCTATTGTGCGTCGCGGGGAAAACATTACCATGCGGGCCAGCGCAAACTGCCTTGGCAGGGAGCAAACCCGCAGTTTCGACAACAAAAACGAACAGGTCTGTCATGAAGGTTCTTGTCGCCGTTAAGCGCGTTGTGGATTACAACGTCAAGATCCGTGTCAAACAGGACCAGTCTGGCGTTGAGTTGAACAACGTTAAGATGTCCATGAACCCGTTTGACGAAATCGCCGTTGAAGAGGCCATCCGCCTCAAGGAAGCGGGCACCGCCACCGAAGTGGTTGCTGTGTCGCTCGGCGTTAAACAGTGCCAGGAAACCCTGCGCACGGCCCTCGCCATGGGTGCCGATCGCGGCATTCTGGTTGAAACCGAGGACGAACTCCAGCCGCTGGCTGTTGCAAAGCTTCTGAAAGAAGTCGTTGCCAAGGAAAGCCCGGATCTCGTGATCCTCGGCAAACAGGCAATTGACGATGATGCCAACCAGACCGGTCAGATGCTGGCCGCACTGCTGGATTGGCCGCAGGGCACCTTCGCGTCCAAGGTTGTCGTTGCTGACGGCAAGCTTGATGTCACGCGTGAAATCGACGGTGGTCTTGAAACCATCAAGATTGATCTTCCGGCAATCGTTACCACCGACCTGCGCCTCAACGAGCCGCGTTATGCGTCGCTGCCGAACATCATGAAAGCCAAGAAAAAGCCGCTCGATACCCTGAGCCCGGCCGACCTTGGTGTTGATACCGCGCCGCGCCTGAAAACCCTGAAAGTTTCCGAACCGGAAGCCCGTCAGGCAGGTGTCAAAGTTGCCGACGTCGCAGAGCTTGTCGACAAGCTCCGCAACGAAGCAAAAGTAATCTAAGCGGGGATCAATCAAATGAGCATTCTTGTTATTGCCGAACACGACAATACCGAACTGAAGGGTGGCACGCTTAACACCGTTGCTGCTGCTCAGAAAATCGGTGGCGACATTACCGTTCTCGTGGCTGGCGAAGGCTGCAAGGCCGTTGCCGAAGCCGCTGCCAAGGTTGAAGGTGTCTCCAAGGTTCTCCTCGCAGACAACGCAGCCTATGGCCACTTCCTTGCTGAAAACATGGCGGGTCTGGTTGGTGAACTGGCGGGTGATTACAGCCACATTCTCACCTCGGCATCTTCGTCGGGCAAAAACTTCATGCCGCGCGTTGCCGCCAAGAAAGACGTCGCCCAGATTTCCGACATCACCGATGTTGTCGATGCCGATACCTTTGTCCGTCCGATCTATGCCGGTAACGCCATGGCAACCGTGCAGTCGACCGACAGCCTCAAACTGATCACGGTCCGGACCACCGGCTTTGATCCGGTCGCCGCCGAAGGCGGTTCTGCATCCATCGAAGACGTTGCTGTTGCATCTGATGCAGGCAAGTCGACCTTCGTTGGTCAGGAACTGACCGAGTCGGAACGTCCGGAACTCACCGCTGCAAGCATCGTCATCTCTGGCGGTCGTGGCATGGGTTCGGGTGAAAACTTCCACCTGATCGAACCGATTGCCGACAAACTCGGCGCTGCGATTGGCGCTTCTCGCGCTGCGGTTGATGCGGGCTATGCCCCCAACGACTGGCAGGTCGGCCAGACCGGCAAAGTTGTTGCACCGCAGCTATACATTGCTGTAGGCATTTCGGGTGCTATTCAGCACCTTGCCGGCATGAAGGACAGTAAGGTCATTGTCGCGATCAACAAGGACGAAGAAGCACCGATCTTCTCGGTAGCGGATTACGGACTTGTCGGTGACCTGTTCGAGGCCCTTCCCGCTCTGGCGAGCGAACTCGACAAATAATCTGATCCCCTTTAGGGTCAAGGCAACGCATACTCTTGTTTTGACCCTTGGGGACGAGTGGGGAACAAATGGCTTCGTTGGAAGATATCAAAACCATTGGCGTAATCGGCGCCGGTCAGATGGGCAATGGTATTGCGCATGTGATCGCACTGGCCGGTTACGACGTCCGAATTCTCGACATCTCGCAAGATGCCCTTGATAAGGCCATCGGCGTGATGGAAAAGAACATGGACCGTCAGGTCAAAAAAGAGATCATTACCGCAGCGCAAAAAGATGCGGCTTTGAAACTGATCTCAACCGGAACGGAATATACCTTCCTGTCTGACTGTGACCTGGTCATCGAAGCGGCAACCGAGAACGAAGAGATCAAGAAACAGATCTTCAAGGCTCTGTGCCCGGTGCTCGGCCCGGAAGCGATCATCGCGACCAACACCTCTTCGATTTCGGTCACCCGTCTGGCGTCCTATACCGACCGCCCGGCGAAGTTCATGGGCATGCACTTCATGAACCCGGTGCCGCTGATGAAACTGGTGGAACTGATCCGTGGTATTGCCACGGACGAAACCACCTATCGCACCATTCATGAACTGACCAAAAAGCTCGGCAAGGACACGGCAAGCGCTGAAGATTTCCCGGCCTTTATCGTCAACCGCATCCTGCTTCCGATGATCAACGAGGCGATCTACACCCTTTACGAAGGCGTGGGGAATGTTGAGTCCATCGATACCGCGATGCGTCTGGGTGCGAACCATCCGATGGGCCCGCTGCAACTGGCAGACTTTATTGGTCTCGATACCTGCCTGTCGATCATGCATGTCCTGCATGATGGTCTGGCCGATACCAAATATCGCCCGTGCCCGCTTCTGGTCAAATATGTCGAAGCCGGATGGCTTGGCCGCAAGGCTGGCCGTGGCTTCTATGACTATAGCGGCGACGAACCGACCCCGACCCGCTAAGCGGTTGCACGCCAGGACTGGCGTTACGACATCAAAGCCGCTGCCCCGCAGCGGCTTTTTTTGTTGCATTCCGTGCTTCAACCATCTGGAATGGACCCTGCTCTAACCCGCGCAATCATGATGTCGGGAAAAATCAAACGGTTCTGGAGGCCGTCCGAACATGTATCTCGGAATTGATGTCGGCACATCGGCAGTCAAGGCACTACTGATTGACGAAAACTCGGTCACCCTTGCCGAGGCTGATGTCCCTTTACGCGTATCCAGCCCCAAACCGTTCTGGAGCGAACAAAACCCTACCGACTGGTGGGACGCAACCTTGCGCGCCATCGATGACTTGCACCGCCAAAACCCGTCGGCAATTGCCGCAACCCGTGCAATCGGCCTGTCGGGTCAGATGCATGGCGCAACATTGCTGGGTGCGGATGACAAGCCACTCCGCCCGGCGATCCTGTGGAATGATGGTCGCGCCACCCGCGAATGCGCCGAACTTGATGCCGCCCTGCCCGATCTGGGCCAGCGCGCGGGCGTTGCCACCATGTCGGGCATGACCGCGCCCAAACTGATCTGGCTGCAAAAGCACGAACCGGATGTTTTTGCCAAAATCAAAACCATCCTGCTGCCCAAGGATTACATCCGCTTTTGCCTCTCAGGCGACAAGGCCACCGAAATGTCGGATGCGGCGGGCACGCTTTGGCTTGATGAACAAAGCCGAAGCTGGAACCAAAGCGCGATCGAAGCTTGCGGTTTGACCCGCGATCAACTGCCGCATCTGGTCGAGGGATCGGATATCACCGGCACACTGCGCGCAACACTGGCCGACCGTTGGGGCATGCGGGACGACGTCATCATTGCCGGGGGTGGCGGTGATGCGGCGACCGGTGGCATCGGGGTCGGGGCGGTTTCCCATGGCGATGGCTTCATTTCGCTGGGCACCTCGTCACAGATCTTTGTCGCCTCGGACAAATACCGTCCCAAGCCCGAAGAACTCCTGCACAGCTTTGCCCACGCCATCCCGGACCACTGGTTCCAGATGGCGGTCCTGCTTAACGGGGCCAGTTGCCTGAAATGGGCGGCCGACCTTCTGGGCGAGGCCGACATTACCGCATTGCTCAACCGGGTCGAGGCCCAGCACGACGCCCCGTCTGATATCCTGTTCCTGCCCTACCTCAACGGGGAACGCACCCCGCACAACAATCCGCATGCCCGGGGCGTATTCTTTGGTCTGGGCAGCGATACAGACCGCGAAACCTTGGTTCAGGCAGTGCTCGAAGGGGTCGGCTTTGCCCTCCGCGATGCCAAGTCCCGTCTGCACAAGGCCGGAACCCAGTGCGACCTGCCCGGCGTGATCGGCGGCGGTGCCCGCAGTCGTTACTGGATCAAGATGATTGCCGACATCCTGGGCAAACCACTTGCCCGCTATGAAGGCGCGACCAAGGGCCCCGCCTTTGGGGCTGCCCGTCTGGCCCGTCTGGCCCTGACCAAAGAACCGGTTGCAGACGTTTGCGTCAAACCGGCAATCGAAGAAGTGATTGAACCTGATCTGACCCGCCATGATGCCTACCAGCCGCGCTTTGCCAAATTCCAGCGCATTTACGCAGCCTTGTCAGACGAATTCACCCCTGACTGACCGTCTGATCGCCTGATCAGACAGACCGGCTGTTGCGTGGATCCATAACATTTTTATGATCTCGATAGATTTTGGCGACATCGCCCTTTAAACCCCTGATCTGAGAACAACATTAACTTAGTGGAATTCATTTATAAACGCGGACGATTATGACGATTGCAGTTGTTGGAAGCTCGAACTTTGATTTTGCGGCCCGTGTGGCGAAGCTTCCTGTTCGGGGACAAACGGTTTCCTCCCGGGCTTACAAGACCGGACCGGGCGGCAAAGGATGCAATCAGGCACTTGCCGTCGCCAGACTTGGTGTTTCCCCTGTGTTCATCTCCAAGCTTGGCGATGACATGCTGGGCAAACAACTGATCGAAACCCTTGCCACCGAGGGGTTGGACACCACCAACCTGATCGTCGCCGACGAAGCACAAACCGGTATTGCCCTGATCTCGATCGATGAGGCGGGTGAAAATATGATCACGGTCGTGGGCGGGGCCAACATGACCATGACCCGAAACGACCTTCATGAAAAACAGGAACTCCTGCGCAACTGCGACTATCTGCTGTTGCAGCTTGAATGTCCGGTGGTGGCCATTGACTGCGCGATCAAATATGCCCGTGAAGGCAATGCAAAGGTCATTCTTGACCCGGCCCCGGTCGCCGATCTGGTCGTCATGCGCGACCTGCTGGCCCTGACCCATATCGTTACCCCGAACCAAAGCGAATGCTTGGCCCTTACCGGTATTGATCCGGTGGATGAGGCCACCGCCCGTGCCGCCAGCATCAAGCTGCATGACATGGGCCCGGAAACCGTCATCATCAAAATGGGCGGTGATGGTGCGTTCTATTCATCGGGCGGGCAAACCGGCATGGTTCCGGGCTTTGTGGTCAACACGGTTGATACGGTGGGAGCAGGCGATTGCTTCAATGCTGGCTTGGCCGTCGCCCTGCATGGTGGTCAGGCGCTCAAGGATGCCGTGCGCTTTGCCTGTGCCACCGGCGCACTTTCCACCACCAACAATGGTGCTGCCGAGGCCGCACCACGCCTTGCCGATGTTCTGTCGCTGATCGAAGGCAACGCCTAAGACCGTGTCACTTGCGCTCAGGACGTCTGATCAATCAACTGATCGAAATAGGTGATGACCTCTGGCGCATCCCAACGCGCAATGCCTTCAAGCTTGCCGCGCAAATCACCCTTGGCGTCATAGACAAAACTGGTCGGAAGGCCGCGTGCCCCCATCTGACGGGCAATCGCCCCACGCGGATCCAGAACGATATCAAGGTTCTCGATTCCATTGGTTTCAAAGAATTCGCGCACCGCATCCGCCCCGCCACGGTCCTGACTAAGGGCCAGAACACGGAACGGCTTATCTGCCATTTCGACCGCCAGGCGATCCAGATCGGGCATTTCCTTGACGCATGGCACACACCAGGTCGCCCACAGATTGACCAGAACAACCTGTCCTTTCAGGCTGTTAAAGGCGACCTCGTCGCCATTTTCATCGACAAACGCCAGATCTTCGGGCAAAGAACCCCCTTCGGATGGCATAACCATCTTTGAAAGTTCTTGCGGGAATTGCGTATCAGCAAAGGCAGGGGTTGCATAAATGCCCGAGATGGCGACAATCACGCCAAGTTTTACGTAACGAAGCAATGCTTTCACAACACCCACCTTTCCAAGACTGCGGATCACGATGACCGATCAAAACGCCACTGACCAGAAAAACGCAAACTCCCTTTGGGGCGGCCGCTTCGAAGCAGGCCCGTCAGCCATCATGGAAGAAATCAACGCTTCCATCGGTTTTGACAAACGCCTTTACGCCCAGGACATTCAGGGCTCGAAGGCCCACTGCGCCATGCTGGTCAAGCAGAACATCATTCCTGCTGAAGATGGCGAAAAGATCACCAACGGTCTAGACCAGATTCTTCAAGAAATCGAGAGCGGTGAATTCAAATTCTCCGCCGCCCTTGAAGACATCCACATGAATGTCGAAAGCCGCCTGCGCGAATTGATCGGCCCGGCGGCTGGTCGCCTGCACACCGCACGTTCACGCAATGATCAGGTTGCGACCGACTTCAAACTCTGGGTCCGTGACGTTGCACTTGGCGATCTTGAGGTCGGCCTCAAAGGCCTTCAGGAAGCCCTGATTGCACAGGCTGAAATCCACGCAGAAACCATCATGCCGGGCTTCACCCACCTGCAGGCCGCCCAGCCGGTCACCTTTGGTCATCATCTTTTGGCCTATGTTGAAATGTTTGGCCGTGATCGCGGGCGTGTTGCCGATTGCCGCACCCGTATCAACGAAAACCCGCTGGGGTCTGCGGCCCTTGCTGGTACGCCCTACCCGATTGATCGTCACATGACGGCAAGTGCGCTCGGCTTTGATCGCCCGACGGCGAACTCGCTCGATGCGGTATCGGATCGTGACTTTGCGCTTGAATACCTTAATGCCGCATCGATTGCCGCCATGCATCTGTCGCGCTTGGCCGAAGAAATGGTCATCTGGTGCTCGGCCCAGTTCCGCTTTATCGGTATGTCTGACAAGTTTTCGACCGGCTCATCGATCATGCCGCAAAAACGCAATCCGGATGCTGCCGAACTGATCCGCTCCAAGATCGGGCGTATTGTTGGCTGCTATAACGGTTTGATGCTGTCGATGAAGGGTCTGCCGCTGGCCTATTCCAAGGACATGCAGGAAGACAAGGAACCGGTCTTCCAGGCTCATGACCATCTTGGTCTGTGCGTTGCCGCCATGACCGGTATGATCGCCGACATGAAGGTGTTTGCCGATAATATGCGTGCCGCTGCCGGTGCGGGTTACACCACCGCCACCGACCTCGCCGACTGGCTGGTGGCCGAACTTGGCATGCCGTTCCGTGATGCCCACCACGTTGTTGGCGCGACCGTGAAGCTTGCCGAAACCAAGGGCTGCGACCTTGATCAGCTGTCGCTTGAAGATCTGCAAGGCATCGAACCCAAGATCACCAATGCAGTTTATGATGTGCTGACCGTCGAGGCATCGGTTGCCGCCCGCCAAAGCTTTGGTGGCACCGCCCCGGTCCGGGTCAAGGAATCCGTTGCGGCGGCAAAGGAAAGGTTCCTCAAATGAACAGCAACCTGTTGAAACGCGGCACCATTGTTGCGCTTGCCGTCATGTTGGGGCTTGCAGTTGCGGCATGCGGCAAAAAAGGCCCGCTCGAACCGCCGACCGACAAAGGTTATGAATATCCAAGGGATTACCCGGCCCAATGAACCATTTTGAATATATCAACGGCGAACTTTATGCCGAAGGCGTCTCGATCCGGGAAATGGCTGACAAGGTCGGAACCCCGTTCTTCTGCTATTCGACCGCGACACTGGAACGCCATTACAAAGTCTATGCCGACGCATTTGACGGCCTTGATGCCACCGTGTGCTTTGCCGTTAAGGCAAACTCCAATCAGGCTGTCTTGAAAACACTCGCCAATCTTGGTGCGGGCGCAGACGTTGTTTCGGTTGGTGAAATGCGCCGTGCGCTTCGTGCGGGCATGCCCCCGGCCAAGATCATCTTTTCCGGTGTTGGCAAGGCCGATGCCGAAATGCGCGAAGCCCTTGACGCCGACATTGCCCAGATCAATGTCGAAAGTATCCCCGAACTGGTTGAGCTGAACCGTGTTGCCATAGACATGGGCAAAAAGGCCCGCATTGCGTTGCGCGTCAACCCGCATGTAGATGCCAAAACCCACGAAAAGATCGCCACCGGCAAGGCCGAAAACAAATTCGGCATCGACTGGACCCGCGCGATTGAGGTCTACCGCGAAGCCGCTGCCATGGATGGCATCGAGGTTACCGGGATCGCGATGCATATCGGTTCCCAGCTGACCGATCTGGCCCCCTTCCGCGAGGCATTTACACGTCTGGCCGGGCTGGTCGAACAGCTGCGATCTGAGGGCATTGATATCCGCAATCTTGATCTCGGTGGCGGGCTTGGCATTGCTTATCAGGGTGAAACACCACCGCTTCCCGATGCCTATGGTCAGATGGTGCGCGAAACCGTCGGCCATCTTGGCTGCCACATCACGCTCGAACCGGGCCGTTTGATTGCCGGCAATGCCGGGATCATGGTGTCGCGCGTCATGTATATCAAAGACGGCGAAGCCAAACGCTTTGTCATTCTTGATGCCGCAATGAACGACCTGATCCGCCCGACACTGTATGGCGCCTATCACGAAATCATCCCGGTCGATGAACAGACTGACGGTGACAAGCAGGTCAAGGTTGATGTGGTCGGCCCGGTTTGCGAAACCGGTGACACCTTTGGCAAGGACCGCGACCTTCCTGATGACCTAAAGGCCGGTGATCTGGTCGCTGTCATGTCGGCGGGGGCCTATGGTGCGGTCATGTCCTCGACCTACAACACCCGCGCGCTGACCCCCGAAGTGCTGGTCAAGGGCAACAACTTTGCCATCGTCCGCCCGCGTCAGGAAATTGACGATCTGATCAACATGGATCAGGTACCCTCCTGGCTCAGCAACGCATAAGACCGGTATTCCGTTTCGGTTTTTAATGCTTTCAGGGCGGCTGGCCATTTGTCAGCCGCCCTTTTATTTTGCCCAATCCCTTCGAATTGCTTGACCCGCCCTGCCAAAAGACCAAGCTTTAAAGAAGCGGGTTGTGCCAGAATGCCGGATACAACGCGCAATATGTCGGCAAGCAGGGCTCAAAGGCATGTCGTTGATACCACCCTATCCCAAGATGGAACGCCATGTGCGCAAGACGCGCTTGGTGATGGTGTGGGAATCTGTCTGGCCCTGTCTGATCCCGGCCCTTTCGATCGGGTTGCTGATCGTTGGTCTGACCCTGACCGGAACGTTTGAACTTCTTCCTGCCACCGGGCACATCATGTTGCTGTCCGTGCTGTCGGTCGCGGTCATGGTTGCCGTGGTCGCGCCATGGCGCAATTTCAAAATGCCCACGCGCCGGGACGTCCTGCATCGGATCGAGGTGGACAATGATCTTGATAACAACCCGCTGCAAAGCCTTGAAGATCATGTCCCCGAAACCGATGACCCACTGACCAGCTACCTCTGGCAGCGTCAACTGGGCCTGCATGAAGCCGCACTGGCAAAGCTCCGGCTGTCGCGCCCCCTGCCCGCCATCACCCGGGTCGACCGCTTTGGCCTGACCGCCATTCCTGTGTTGCTGGTGTTTGTCGGCCTGATGACCGGCCTTGACCATGCCGAGGAACGCTTTTCAAAGGCCTTCAGTCCGCTTCAGCGCCTTGGTGCCGCCGACTTCAGTGCAACCCTTTGGGTCACCCCGCCGGCCTATACAGGGCAAATACCGCGCATCTTGCAGTTCAGTGCCCTGTCCGATACCGATGCGACAGGCGCCCGCCAATCCGAAAACGCAGGTAATGCGACCTCTGACAAGACCAGTGACGTCATCACTGTTCAGGTCCCGGCGGGATCGACCCTTGATGGCAGCATCACAAGCATCTGGGAACCAACCCTGACCACCCCGACCGGCACGCAATCCTTTACCGAGGGGGCAGAGAACAGCTATGTGCTGTCGACCGCAATCGATCAGCCGGGCCAATGGCGGATATCGGTCTGGGGCAATGATCGGCTGACCCTTGATATCGAATTGCTGGCCGATAATGTGCCAAGCCTGTCCTTCGTCAGCCCGCCGACCATCACACGGCGCGATCATGTGCGCCTCGATTACGTCGCCAGTGATGATTATGGCCTTGATAGTCTTGATCTGGTGATCACGCCCGCGGCCGAGGACGGCACGATCAAACAATATGGCCCGATTGATCAGGTGGTGATCGATCTCAAGGGCGATGCCGCTGGCGTTACAAGCAGTGCCGGCGCCATGCCGACCCGGATCGAAGGCCCACGCTTTATTGATCTTGTCGCCCATCCCTGGGCGGGCTTGCCGGTCAATATCCAGATGGTCTCAAACGATAACGCCGATCAGCGCGGCGAAAGCGATATCCGTTCCCTGATCCTGCCCGAACGGGAATTCAGCCATCCGGTGGCGCAAAAGCTGATTGATATCCGGCGTGGTTTGCTGCGCTATCCCGACCGGGCGCTTGAAATGCATCAGGCCCTGCTGCCGATCCTGTTCGCCCCGCAGGCCTTTAACGGCCATCTCGGTGTGTTCCTGACCCTTTCGGTGGCCGAAAGCAGGCTGGCGTCCAACCTGCAAAACCGCGCCACCCATCAGGATGTCGCAGGCCTTCTGTGGCATGTCGCCGAGGAAATCGAACGGGGTTCCTACGGCATTGCCGAACGCAACCTGATGGAGGCCGAGGAACGCCTGCTGGAGGCCCTTGCCAACCCCGATGTCACCGAAAGCGAAATTGCCCGCCTGATCGAAGAATATCGTCAGGCGCTGAATGAATATCTTGCCGCCATGATGCGCGAAAGTCCGGAACAGGCCGAGGAAGAACTCCCGCCCGGCAGTGCAACACTTGAACAACAGGACCTGTCACGCATCATTGATCAGATCGATGCCCTGATGCGCGCAGGCGCGCGTGATCAGGCCCGCCAGTTGATTGATCGTCTGCGCGAACTGGTCGAAAACATGCAAGTCACCACCGGTCAGGGCGGCATGGATATCACATCGACCCTGCGTGAGATGTTGGACGGCATGCGCGATCTGTCGCGCCGTCAGCAGGACCTGATGAATGAAGGCGATAATGCATCCACCCAGAACGGCAATGGCCCGCGTGCAAACCAGCAACAGGGTCTTGCCGACGATGCCGGTGAAATCCTCAACGATCCCGGTCTTGGCCAGTTTGGCGATGTCAGTGGCATGAATTCGGTGATTGATGCCATGCGCGGGGCGGCAGAGGCGCTTGGCAACAATCGGTCGCACGAGGCCCTGCAATATCAGCGACAGGCCATGGACGCCCTGCAACAGGGCATTGGCGAAATCAGCCGCGCGCTGGAAGGCTTAAGCCAGCTCGCCCCGATGCTCGAAGACCTCGAAGGATCCGGGCGCCGTGATCCGCTGGGCCGGCCCGTCGGTGGCGATGGTACCACCACCATCCCGGATGTGAATACGCTCGAACGGGCCTGGCGCATCTTGCAGGAGCTCCGCCGCCGGTCTGGCGACCCCGACCGCCCGGAAATCGAACAGGAATATATCGACCGTTTGCTCAAACGGTTCTGATCAGGCCACTGCCCCCCGCAAAAAACAAGAAAGGCAGCACGCATTGTGCTGCCTTTCTCATAATCAGGATGTTTGCGCGAACCGCTTAGGGCTCGACCGCCTCGCGCGGGTCAAGGAAGGTGACCTGCAGACGGGTCGCCGTCGGGTTTGGACGCCGGATCTTGGTTTCGACTTCCATGCTTTCGCCAACCGGTAGCATCTGTTGCACCATCGGCATTTCCGCACCGGACTGAACCAGCGATTCATCATAAATCAGCGGCACCTTCTTGCGCTGGACCACACGATCAAGCGGATCAAGAAGCTCGATCAGAAGGTAAGGAAGTGCACGCGGTTCTTCACTGATATTGACGATCTCGGCGCGAACCACAAGAACGTCAACGCCGTCCTCTTCTTCGCGGGTCGGCGGCAATTCGCGGATATCAAGGCCTTCGCCGACATGCGGCACATCAAGCCCGACCATGTCATAAACCTTGGCAATCGGCGGCCACAGTTCGATGATCTGATCCTTGGCGAAATAGCCACCCGCACCAATCCCGCCCAACACCAGCAGGAAGATGATCCAGCCGACAATGCCCTTTTTCTTTTTGGGCTCCGGCTTTGGATTGTTGCGAATCAGCTGCTGGGGAATCGGGGGCGGATCGGGGATCTTGTCGGCTTCTTCAAAGCCCGGATCAACCGGCCCACCGCCCATCTGATCTGCATTGAAATCAGCACCCAGCGACCCCTCTTCATTGAACGGGGCCGGAATATCATTTTCCGGGGCCGGGGCTGGCTTCTTTGCGCCAGGCGGGTCCTGATGCCAGCTATTGCCGCAGCTTTTACAGCGCACGGTTCGGCCTTTCGGACCGATTGCTTCTGTTTTAACTGAGTATTTCTTCGAACACTCTGGGCAAGTAATGATCATTGCAAACCTGGCATATCGATGACGGCGGCATCAAACACGGGGGAAGGCGTGAAACTGTCTGCGACTGACGGTCCCCCTGTGCCGTCAGTGAAGCCTTACACTATATGTAAATAGCGGCGATTTAACAGACTGTTAAGCAGAGATAACAGAAGCTGCCCGGATTTGGGTATCAAACCTCTGGCTGATCGGGCTGTTAATGGTATCCAAAATAGACGACAAACCGTCCAAACCGGTTAATTCATTTTCGATATTGTCACGACAAGGCTACTTTCCAACCCTGTCGGATCATGACGAAAGCCGATATAAACACCGATGTATCAACCGTCATTCGCCCAGATGGAGCAAGAATTTTGACCGACGTTGTCAGTTTCAGGAATGTCGGAGTCCGGTATGAATCCGGGCCGGAAATCCTGCGCGACCTTAATTTTACGCTCGGTCGCGGCAGTTTTCATTTCCTGACCGGGGCATCGGGGGCGGGCAAGTCGACATTGATGCGACTTTTATTTTTGGCATTGCGCCAGACACGCGGCGAAATTTCGATCTTTGGACGCGATAATATCCGCATCCCGCGCGAAGAACTGCCGGCGATTCGCCGCAAGATCGGCGTGGTGTTTCAGGATTTCCGGTTGATCAACCATCTGACGACCTTTGAAAACGTCGCCCTGCCGCTGCGTGTTGCCGGTGTCGAAGACCTGCAGATTCGCAAAAACGTAACCGAACTTCTCGAATGGGTCGGGCTTGGCGATCATATCAACGCAGTGCCATCGCGCCTGTCAGGTGGCCAGCAACAGCGCGTTGCCATCGCGCGCGCCGTCATTGGCCGCCCCGCCCTGCTTCTGGCCGATGAGCCAACCGGGAACGTCGATGACCGAATCGCCATGCGGTTGCTCTATCTGTTTGAAGAGCTCAACAAACTGGGCACCACCGTTCTGATCGCAACCCACAACCGGCAACTTGTCCGGCGGTTTGGCCATACCCAATGGCTGCTCGAAGGTGGTACCTTGCACGACGTCACCAACAGCGGCTGAAACCCGACACACCAAGTCCAAGCTTCGTAAACACGGGATCAACAGGACCAACACACGATCATGGCATTTCGCGCACCTCCATCGCACCTCCCACTTGAAAGCGATTCGTCCTCGCGCTTTTTGCCGAGCATCGTCGCATTGATGGTTGCGCTCCTGACCTTTTCCATCGTCGGGCTGGCCGCCCTGCATGACAGTGTCGGTCAATGGTCCGGCCAGATCGAAGGCAGCCTGTCGATCCAAGTCCCCCCGACCGAGCTTGCCAACCGATCCCCCGCCGAACGTGAAGCCGCCCTGCAAGGCACGGTCGATAGCATCATCGAACAGGTTTCCACCCTGCCCGGCATCGCCCGGATCGAGGAACTCAGTCCCGATACCATGGCGGCCCTTCTCGAACCCTGGCTGGGCCCGGACGAAGTCATCAGCGAACTTCCCATTCCGCGCATTATCGAAGTCACGCCTGAAACCGGGTTTAACTTTGATGCACTCGAAAGCCGCCTTGGCGTCATCGCGCCCGAGGCCGTGCTTGATGATCATCGCATCTGGATCGAACGCATTGCCGATGTCGCCTTTTCGGTTGAACTAGCATTGGCCCTTTTGATTGTCGTGCTATTTGGCGCGACCATGCTCTCGGTGGTGTTTGCCACCAGATCCGGCCTTTCGATCCATCATCGCATCATTGAATTGCTGCATCTGATCGGGGCACAGGATGGCTATATCGCCAGTCAGTTCGGCCGCCATAACCGACGCCTTGCCTTCTTTGGCGCACTGATCGGTCTTTTGATTGCACTGCCGGTTTCCGCCCTGATTGGTTGGCTCGGATTGCGGGCGGGCTGGCCGGTACCGTCACTGGTTCTTAGCCCGACCTTTATTGGCCTGATCGTCGCCATTCCGTTTATTGTCGCATTGGTGGCGGGCATCACCGCCAACCGAACTGTGCTTCGTGTCCTACACCGGATGTTGTAACCCGCTCACGGTCTTCGTATAGTCGGTTGTTACCACTTCCCTTTTGGGATCATGGCCTTGGCCCTCTTTGTCCCCTTGAGGAGATCCGAATTCATGCCAGACCGCCGCTATTCAGGCACGCCTTCATGAACAAGCCCCCGCTGAGTGTGCAACATCGCCGCCGGTCCCGGCGGTTTCGTTTTTTGCTTTCCACACTGATTTTCTGCGCGCTGGTCTGGGCGGCGGGCTTCATCTGGTATGTCGATTACATTCCCAAAACGGTTGAAAACACGACCCAACGCACCGACGCCATTGTCGTTTTGACGGGTGGCAGCGAACGCCTGTCCGAAGGCCGCCGTCTTCTGGTGCGCGGCCTTGCCGACAAGCTGTTCATATCGGGTGTCTATCGCGGGGTTGAAGTCGACGAACTTCTGTCCGTCGGCAAATCCGATCCGCGCCTGATCGCCTGTTGTGTTGTTCTGGGCCATGTTGCTGAAAACACGCGCGGCAATGCGATTGAAACCGCTGTCTGGATGTATGAGGAAGGTTTCAAAAGCCTGCGCATCGTGACCGCCAATTATCATATGCCGAGGTCACTTCTGGAATTCAAAAGCCTGATGCCCGATGTTGAAATCGTCGCCCATCCGGTTTTCCCAGATAACGTCAAGGTCGACAATTGGTGGCGCTTCCCCGGCAGCAGCGCCCTGATCGCCAGCGAATATAACAAATACGTCTTTGCCAGCCTGCGCAACACGCTGCTCAACTGGTTGCCAAACGGTGACCGCGCCGCACTGCGCAGCCCCGCTGGTCCTGTGAAAGATGCACCGGACCTTGATGACTATTCCGCCTCAAACGCGGCGCGCAAGGATGGCTGAACAATCGGCATTTTCTGATCTTCATATTGCTGTTACAAAACAGTGAATATTTAGGGTCAGGACCATGGCTGTAAGGAATTTGTCTGAATGATTACCCTGCGCGCGTTACTGTTTAACGTGTTGTTTTTCGGCGGAACGGCGCTTTTGTGCATTGTTCTGTTGCCGCTGATGCTGTTTGGGCGCAAGGCCAACCAGTTCGTCGGCCATGCCTGGTGTCGCCTCATTCAGTTCATGCTGCGCTACTCGGTGGGCATGCGCAAACGCTTCACCGGTCTGGAAAATCTGCCAGACGGTCCGTGCATCATTGTCGCCAAACATCAGTCCGCATGGGAAACCCTGACCTTCCATACGGTGGTTCCTGATCCGGCATACATCCTGAAAAAGGAACTCACGCGCATTCCGCTCGTCGGGCAATTCCTGATCCTCTCGGGGCAAATTGCCGTTGATCGGTCGGCGGGCAGTCAGGCCCTCAAAGACATGATCAAGGGTGCTGCCAAGGCGCTTGAGGAAAACCGTCAGGTGATCATTTTCCCCGAAGGCACACGTACCCCGCCGGGCTCCAACCGCCCGTATCATCCGGGTATTTTCGCGCTTTACAAGGCCTTCCCGGATACCAAGGTTATTCCGGTCGCGCTGAATTCCGGCATGTTCTGGGGCCGCGACAGCTTTATGAAATATGGCGGTCGCGTCACCATGGAATTCTTGCCGGCCATGGAACCGGGCCTTGATCGCAAGACCTTCATGAAGGAAATCAAGCACCGCATCGATACCCGCACGCGCGAGCTTGAGGCCGAGGCACAAACAGAATTCCATCTGCCGATGCTGACCTCTGATGACATTGATGCGAAGCAGGAAAAAGAGGACGCGCAACTAAGCGCGACAGCCAAGGACCCTGTCAAAGAAACGGCGCAAGACAAGGTCTCCTGAACCGCCCGCGTATAGCGTCACAACACATAAAAAGGCCCGCAACACCATCTGGTATGCGGGCTTTTTTTATCGCTTAAAAGCTCTACGGCTTTGTCACGCGAACGCGCTCTGTCTTTTTGCGCGTGACAAGCCAGATGCCCGACACGATCAAAACAATGCCTGCCAGATGATAAAGATGCAGCGCCTCACCGAGAAATGCGATGGCAAGTCCGCTTGAACAGACCGGGATCAGATACATGAACACGCCCGCCTTGGCTGGCCCCACCAGCGACACGCCCCTGTTCCAGAACATGTATCCCAGAAACGCCGGCCCCGCCCCGATATAGAAAATCTTGAGCATATCGGGCCACACCGGATCAAGGCTGGTAAAGAACGGCTTTCCATCAACCACCAGCGCCCAGACATAAAGCGGCGTTAAGAAACACAAACCGATCAGGGCCGAAACAAACACCAGGCTCAGTGGATGCACCCCCTTGGGCGCGCGTTTCAAAAACATCGAATAGGCCGCCCAGACCATGGCCGACATCATCGCCAAAACATCGCCCAGAACGAAATCCATTCTGGCAAAGACTGACGGGTCGCCCTTGGCGATAATGGTCGCAGTTCCGGCCCCGGCCACCAACACGCCCAGCCATTGACCAAGCCGCGGTTTGTCTGCCGTCAAAAGGGCTGCAAACAACAGAACCCAGATCGGCGTTGTCGCGTTCAGAAGGCCGGTATTGACCGCCGTGGTGTTATAGGCCGCCAGATAAATCACCACCGAAAACAGGAACACACCGGTAAAGCCGATCAGGAACATCGACAATTTGTGGTCGGCCATGATTTTCAGATCGCGACGCAGGTATTTAAAGCAGAACGGCAACAGCAAACAGATCGCAACGATCCAGCGCCAGAATGAAAGGGCCTCGAACGGGACCGTTTCATTGATGCCGCGCGCCACCACGTGGTTTGACCCCCACATCAACGAACAGGCCACCAACATCAGATAGGCCATCGTCAGCGGCGTCTGCGACCCGGTCTGGGTGGCAGAAACAGTCGTTCCGTTTGACTGGCTCATCAGATTCCTGCCCCCATATTGATCTCGCCATATTCGCGCCGCACCAGATCCATCAGATCGTGCAGGGGCGGATCAATGATGCCCATTTCATCAAGATGGCGCACCGTGTTTTCCAGATATTCAAGGTTCGGCCCGACATTGCCATGGGCCGCAACGATGATTTCAACCGCGGTGCGGACCGGCAGGTTGCCGGCATATTGTTCATGGGTCGGATCGGCGACATAGGTGTGCGCAATCACCTTGCGTCCGTCTGCAAGCTCAACCTCGACATCGGCCGGGATATAGGTGTTGGTCACAAGTTCGCGCTCATCAAGATAGGCCTTCACCTTTGACCAGTTTTCCTCAGCAATGAGAAACGCATTGCCAACACATTCCCCGCCCTTGTTCAGGCCAAGAACCAGCCCCGGGTTTTCCGGCGTGCCGCGATAATGATGGGAATAGATACAAAACGACCGGTGATAGCCGGGCAGCAACGCACGTGTGCACTCGACAAATTCAAAGCCCGGCCGCCACAACAGCGACCCGTATCCAAACACCCATTTTTCGCGCGCGTCGCTCACGCATTCCTCCGCTAACTAGCTTTCTGATCTCTTAGAATTACGCGAAACTAACGCTTCATGATCACCAATGCCACCCCAAGGGCGGCAATTGCAAACCCGGCAAAGCCAAGCACGCCAAGTTGCTCGTCAAACAGAAGCCAGGCAAAGAACGCGGCAGTCGGCGGCACAAGATAGAACATGCTGGCCACACGGGTGGCTTCGCCCTGCTTGATCAGAACCATCAACAGCATGATCGCCCCGATGGATAGAACCAGCACCAGCCACGCCATCGCCAGAATGAAGTCCATGCTCCATTCAACATGCAGCGGCTCCTTGAACAGCGCGACAACGCCGACAAACACACTGGCAGCAACATATTGAACGACTGTACCGCTCATCAGTTCCATGCCGGTGCAAAAACGCTTCTGATAAAGGGTGCCCGCAGTCATGCCAAACAGCGCAAACACCGCAAGTCCGATGCCAAACGGGGTAATACCAACACCATCGCCAATCTTGGGCAGCAAAACCAGCGCCACCCCGATCAGGCCCAGGATCAAGCCGCCCCATTGGCGCATCGAAACCCGTTCGCCCAAAATGGACCCAACGACCGATGCGGTCACAACCGGCTGCAAGCCAACGATCAATGCGGCAAGCCCGGCCGGCAAGCCGGTATCAATCGCCCAGAACACCCCGCCCAGATACACCCCATGCACCAGCACCCCGGTGGTGCCGATATGGGCCGCCTCACGCCAGGTTTTTGGCCATTTCGCGCCCATCAGGAAGATCACCGGGATCATCAGGATCAGGACGATGACAAATCGGACAAAAAGGAAAACGAATGGATCTGCATAGGGCAGGCCAAACTTGGCGCCGACAAAGCCCGTGCTCCACAGGAACACGAACACAAATGGCATGATCCGGGCGAATGCCGGATGATTGGTGGCAGACATTTCATTCCCCTAAGGTCGGTCCGTCAAGCGTGGTGGGGCTGCTTGCTGGACCGCACAGGATGACCGACAGAATGCCGGTCACTCCCAAATTACTCAGCAGGCTTTTTCTTGCTCTTTTCGTCGCTTTTGCGGTCTTCGCCTTCGGCCGAGAAATTGGCGAAATACTGACCGGCATCAACAATGCCGCGGCGAATTTCACGGGTGCGCGAAAACAGCTCAAACAGCTTGTCACCCTCGCCCCAGCGAATGGCGCGTTGCAGGGCCATCAGGTCTTCCTGAAAACGTCCCAGCACATCGAGAACGGCTTCGCGGTTATTCAGGAACACATCCCGCCACATGGTCGGATCAGACGCAGCAATACGGGTAAAATCACGGAAACCGGTTGCGGAAAACTTGATCACTTCCTGACGCAGCGCATCTTCAAGATCGGTTGCCGTTCCGACAATCGTGTAGGCAATCAGGTGCGGCAGATGCGATGTAATGCCAAGGATACGGTCATGATGATCGGCATCCATGCATTCAACATACATCCCGCAGGCTTCCCAAAGGGCTTTGACCTTGGCAATCGCAGCTTCGTTTTCGCCCGGGATCGGGGTCAGGATGCACCAGCGTTCCTCAAACAGTTCCGGAAAACCGGAATCCGGGCCGGAATGTTCCGTACCGGCCAACGGGTGACCGGGTACGAAATGCACACCTTCGTCCAGATGCGGGGCAATATCGCGGATGACCGATTGTTTGACCGACCCAACGTCGGAAACAATCGCACCCTTTTTAAGCGCACCAGTCAATTGCGCCCCGATGGCTTCATTGGCACCAACCGGGGCACAGACCATGACCAGATCCGCATCACCAACCGCCTGCTTGATGTCGCAATAGGCCTCATCGGCAATGCCAAGTTCAAGCACCCGGTCACGGGTCGCTTCTGATCGGACCGCGCAGGTAATCTTGTTGGCAAGGCCGTCACGCTTGATGCGACGGGCCATGGACGAGCCGATCAGGCCCATGCCGATAAAGGCGACAGTTTCAAACAGCGGCTGGGATGCAGTATTGGTCATTTTATGCGTTCACAAAGTCTTTGATGGTCTGCAGGCAGATTTCCATTTCTTCCTTCGTACCGATAGAAATACGAAGCATCTGCGGCAGGCCATAGGCACCGATTTTGCGCGGGATCACGCCACGGGCCATCATGAAATCATTGGCAGCATCGGCGTTCTTGCCTTCTTCTGCCGGGAATTCAACGAGAACGAAGTTGCCATAGCTCGGATGTGCCTTAAGGCCCGAAATCGCGTTCACCTCGTCGCGGAACCACGAAAGCGTCTCGGCATTGTGGCGCACGCACTCATTGACGAAGTCATCATCATCAAGGGCGGCGGCACCGGCTTCCTGTGTCGGCAGCGGCACGTTGAACGGGTTGCGCAGGCGTTGCAGCACATCGGCAATCGCCGGCGGCGCATAGCACCAGCCCAGACGGATACCACCAAGACCATAGATCTTGGAAAATGTGCGGGTCATCACGGTGTTGTTGCCTGCTTTCACAAGCTCTTCACCTGCCGAATAATCTTCCTGACCGGTCATGAACTCGGCATAGGCCGCATCAACCACCAGAACGATGTCTTCACGCAGACCATCGCGCAGGCGCTTCATTTCCGCATCCGAAATATAGGTGCCGGTCGGGTTGTTCGGGTTGGCAACAAACACGATCTTGGTTTTGTCCGTCACCGCCGCCAGCAGCGCATCAACATCGGTCGTCATGTTGGTTTCAGGCGCGGTTACCGGCGTTGCACCAACGCCCATGGTCGCAATCGGATACATCAAAAAGCCGTGCTGCGAATACAGCACTTCATCACCCGGACCGGCATAGGCACGGATCAACAGGGTCAGAAGTTCATCAGAACCGTTACCGCAAATAAGCTGATCAAATTCCAGACCGTATTTCTCGGCAAGCTTGTGACGCAGAACGTCGCAACCGCCATCCGGATAACGATGCAAACGGGTTGCCGTGTTACGCAGGGCTTCCATGGCCTTGGGGCTCGGGCCAAGTGCGCCTTCGTTCGAAGACAATTTGATCACGCGCTGAGCACTGTCAGCACTGGATTTACCGCCTTTGTACGGCGCGATATCAAGAATTCCGGGGCGTGGGGTGGGCGCAGACATCAGGTATATTCTCCCTGGGGAAATTGCAGCCAGTCGCGGCTGCCAAGCATGTTTAACTCAGTGCGTCTTCGGCAAGCGGCACGGCATAGGCCCCAACAACCCGCAAACTTTCGGGGCGAAGACCTTGCGCGTCCAGTGTGCTCTGAAACGCATTGGTGCGATTACAAAAGAATCCCGGCACATCAACAAGCACAAAACGCCGATCCGTCGCCTCATCGTCAGAAAAGCCAAGGATTACCGATCCGTCGATGCCATCCGCAATTTTTTTGCGCACGGTATCCATCGAAATCTCTTTGGACAGGCTGACCACAAACAGAGTCCGGTCATCGCCGCTGTCTTCAAGGTCGATCGCGGCCAGAACGAAACCTTCGGTATCTTCGCCGCGTCCAACCGGGCGCCCGCCAAAGGGCAGCTTTGAAACCACACGCACCGGGCTTTGTTCGCTCAGATGGACCCACCATGGCTGGGCCTCGCCCAATTGCGGTTTGGGAAACACACCAACTGCTGCCCGCCCGTCTTCAACGGCATTGAACGCTTCGCGCGGGGTATCAAATTCAATGATTTCGTTCAGGCACCCGAAATTCAAACGCGCCAGTTCCCAGCAATCCAACCCGTCGGCATTGCGGCCAAGTGCCACTGTGTACGGCGCTTCAAGCCGCGTTCCGGCCGCGATCATTTCGCGCCAGATCTGGATCAGGGCGGTTTTGGGAAAGGCCCCTTCATGACGTTCAACAAGCGTGCGCATGATGCGGGCTTCACGGGCCGGACGATAGGGCACCTTGACCTTGCCACCCGCCGCGATCATCCGGTCCTTGTAGGCCCCGACGGCCTGCACAACCTTTGTCCGGCGAATGATCAGCGACTGCAAAGCCTGATCGATCTCGTCGATCTCTCCGCGCAGCTCATTCAGGTCAAGATTTGCCAAATTTTTATCGTCAGACGCCATAATCTACTCTTCTTTTGAACGGCGCACAGTATTAGGACAGGGCCGCAGAAATGCAAAGAAAAGATTGACTAACCCCGGCTCTGCTTCATAGCTAGGGTCAGGACTCATTAATTTGGTTTCAATGGTTCATCGGCTTTGTGCGGATACGCGAAGCAAAGCCGCAGGAAGATATGTATCTTTTAAGGCTTTGCGACAAAGTAGGCCGTGCAAATCCGATGAATCCGAAGGACAGACGTTATATTTGCAAACTCCGGCGTCAAATCCCTTGCGCGGGGAGCCATCCCGCTCTACGGCATTTTCCTTGGATTTCACAAATATAACGTCTGCCATTGATATCAAATTAGTGGGTCCTGACCCTAGGACGAACTAATTTCCGCAAAACCGACGATGAAAGCACGGCGCGTTGTCGGTTTGCCCACGGAAACAACGAATAACCAAGGAAACCGCAATTCATGTCCACCGCGACCAACACGGAAAAGCGCCCCCCGCTTCCAGGCCACCACATGGTGCTTGGCGAAACGGAAAAGCTGCGCCTTGATAGCGGTGTGGAATTCGGTCCGTTCACTCTGGCCTATCAGACCTACGGCGAACTCAATGCCGACAAATCCAACGCGATTCTGGTCTGCCACGCGCTTACGGGTGATCAATATGTTGCCGATGACGTCCATCCGATCACCGGCAAGGAAGGCTGGTGGTCTGAAATCGTCGGCCCCGGCAAGATCATTGATACCAACAAGTATTTCGTCATCTGCAGCAACGTGATCGGCGGCTGCCTTGGCAGTACCGGGCCCAAGGAAATCAATCCGGCAACCGGCAAGCCGTGGGGCCTTGATTTCCCGGTGATCACCATTGCCGACATGGTGCGTGCCCAGACCATGCTGATTGACGCACTTGGCATCGACATGCTGTTTGCCGTCATTGGCGGGTCGATGGGCGGCATGCAGGTTCTTGAATGGTGCAAAAGCTATCCCGAACGGGTTTATGCTGCGGCCCCGATTGCGACCTCGTTCCGTCATTCGGCGCAAAATATCGCCTTCCACGAAGTCGGACGTCAGGCTGTCATGGCCGATCCGGACTGGTGCGGGGGCAATTACCTGCTTGAAGGCAAGAAACCGTCACGCGGGCTGGCTGTCGCACGCATGACTGCGCACATCACCTATCTGTCGCAACCGGCCCTTCATCGCAAATTCGGGCGCAAGCTGCAAAACCGTGGTGCAATCACCTATAGCTTCGATCAGGATTTCCAGGTCGAAAGTTACCTGCGCCATCAGGGCAAAAGCTTCGTCGACCGGTTTGATGCCAACAGCTATCTCTATATCACCCGTGCGATGGATTATTTCGATCTGTCGCTTGAATATGACGGGCGGCTGGCCGAGGCCTTTCAGGGCTGCAAAACCCGGTTCTGCGTCATTTCGTTTTCCAGCGACTGGTGCTTTACCACCGCTGAAAGCCGGATTGTTGCCCATGCGCTCAATGCCGCATCATGCAATGTCAGCTGTGTCGAGATTGAAAGCGACAAGGGCCATGATGCGTTCCTGCTTGATGAACCCGATTTCCACATGGTGCTGAGTGGCTTCATCGAAGGTGCCGCCGAAGGCCGGGGGCTGAAATAATCATGAATGAGACTTTGAACCCAAACAGCGCAGCAAACGTTGCGCATAGCGACCGCATCCGTGTCGACCTGCAACTGATTGCCGACATGATCGAGCCGGGCACGCGCGTGCTTGATATCGGCTGTGGCGACGGCGAACTTCTGGGATACCTCACACGCACCAAAAAGGTTGATGGGCGGGGGCTTGAGCTGTCCAACGAAGGGGTGCGCAACTGTGTCGCACAGGGACTTCCGGTGATGCAGGGTGATGCGGATCGCGATCTGCGCGATTACCCGGACGGGGCGTTTGATTACGCCATCCTCAGCCAGACCTTGCAGGCAACCCAGCGCCCGAAAGAAGTGCTGTCGGAGTTGCTGCGCATTGGCACCAAGGCGATTGTATCCTTCCCGAATTTCGGCCATTGGCGCGCACGGTTTGATTTGATGTTCCGCGGCCGCATGCCGCAGAACCCCAACCTTCCGATCATGTGGTACGAGACACCAAACATCCATTTCTGCACGGTTTTGGACTTCGTTGCGCTGTGCAAAGAGATGGATTTGATGATCGAACGGTCGATGGTTCTCAATGAAGCGGGATCGAAGCTCAGCCTCGGCAGCCAGACCCGATTTTCCAACTTTTTGGGCAATCAGGCACTTTTCATGCTGAGCAAATAATCAGACCGATTATTCGTTTTCATTGAACAATCGCCCCTGCCCGATCACAAACTGATCGCGTCCCCGTCTGAAATCTGATGCCCGAACGGGCAACTTCATCAGACGGGGCCGATATGACCAATTCAATCCTCATACAATTTGTTCGCCGCAGTTTTCTGATCGGCGCGATCACCCTGCTTGCGGCCTGTTCGCAGAAGGCCGAGACCCTGAAACTTTCGGTCACCCAGTTTGGCAGCGCGACCGAGCAGGCGTTCGATCACTATGACGCGGCCTACAGCACGCAATTTGCCCCCTTCCCGAAATCCGACACGGCAAAACGCAGCGCGTTTGTCAGCAACATCACCGATTTCACCGGCACGATCACACCGGCCAATATCGATACATTGCTTGATCCCGATGCGGTGAAAATCGATCCAAGCGTCGCGCGCCAGTGGCAGGATACGTTGAAGGGCCTTCGCAGCCAGTATCAGCAGTTCGTTGCGATTTTCGATAATATCGAAGCCGGATCGGCATTCGGTGCGTCGGCGGTCACAGAATCAGGTCCGATCCTGGAAAAACTGCGCACACAGCTTGCCACCATCAGCGATGAATTCGCGCGCACCCCGCCGCAATTCCTGACCCGGCGCAGCACCCTGATTGCCGAACTGAACCTGATCCGCACCAAGGACCACAACAACCCCGAGGCCGAAAGCCTTCTGATCGAGGCCTGGTGGCAGCAATGGAACAGCCTGATTGCGGCCGAACGCGCAATGCAGACCGATACCCTGCGCGCCTTTGTCACGGCCTCAGCCCTTGGCAACAGGTTGCAGGGACAGATCGATAACTATGCCAAGCTTGATGTCGGGTCGCTGATTACCGCGGTCGAAGACGGCATCAAACTTTCCAGCCAGATCGGCAAGCTGAGCCCGGCGGAACTGGTCACCCAGGGCACCGGCCTGCTTGAAACCGCAACCAACTAGAAAAGAGGGAGTTTTCACAATGAGCCAGACACTCGGTGCCCTGATTGCGGACGCACAGGAAGCCTATGCGACTGCTGCTGTGACCTATCAGGGGGCGACGATTGATCAGAAGGTCAAATCCAAACCCGCCCTTGATAAGGCCGCCAGCCAACTGGTCGCCCTTCAGGCCAAACAGCTTGATGAAGCCAAGGAAGTCGACGCCGAGGACGAAGCGGCGATGACGCAATTGCGCCAGCAGGTCAATAATGCCGCGACCTTGCAAACCGGGCTGATGACACTGGTTGCGGTGCTGACGAAATTTATCTGACGGGTTTTGGGGTTACTTCCACCGTCATTTCCACCATCATTTCCAGCGGTCGGCATCGGCATCATCGGATGCCTTTGCCGTCACCCATTTATCACCGCCATCCGGCGTTTCTTCGCGTTTCCAGAAGGGTGCGCGGGTTTTGAGGAAATCCATGATGAAGTCGCAGGCCTCGAACGCGGCACGGCGATGGGCGGACAGGACAATCACCAGAACAATGCGTTCACCGGGCAACATGCGGCCAAAGCGATGAATGATGCGAATATCATCAAGCGGCCAGCGATTGGCGGCCTCATCGGCGATCTTTTCCAGTTCGCGTTCGGTCATGCCGGGATAGTGATCAAGCGTCAGGGCCGAAACGTTTTCGCCACCGTGGATATCACGCACAAGCCCGACAAAACTGACCGCAGCCCCGATATCGGTGCGACCATCGGTCAGGGCCGCAAGTTCGGCGCCCGGGTCAAAATCAAGTTGCTGAACAGAAACGCGTGACATGGTCGCCGTCCCGTTAATCAATCAAGGTGTTTCAGGCCGGTGCGCAAATAGATATAGCCGGTCTGAACCGTAACGATCCCGGCAATCCAAAGCAGGATATCACCAATCAGGATCGACGGAATCAGATCGGGCGATGCATCGCCGACCAGAAGGAACCCAATGGCGAGAATCTGAGCCGTGGTTTTCCATTTGGCAAGGACGGTGACCGGCAAGGGCACTTTAATCTCGGCCAGATGTTCGCGCAGGCCCGACACCATTATTTCCCGGCACATGATGATCACCGCGGGCAATACCGCCAAACCAGAAATGCGTTCAAAGGCCACCATCATCATCAATGCGGCAGCCACCAGCAGCTTGTCGGCAATCGGATCAAGGAACCGACCAAGTGGGGAGACCACATTCATCGAGCGCGCCAGATAGCCGTCAAAGAAATCGGTCACCCCGGCAAAGGCAAACAGCGCAAAGCCGATCCAGTTGCCAACCGGACCATTGATGTAAAACGACGCAATCAGCGCCGGGATTACGAATATGCGCGACATGGTCAGCAGATTGGGAATCTGGTTCTTCATAAACGGGGCCTGTTTGACGGATTTTACGGCAATGACATCAAGGCCCTGATGCGCAAACGCCCAAGGCCGCGCAATTATTAAAGACTTGAAGCACATACCACAAGGGCCGTGTTGATGACGGATTAGCGTCAGAACACGGCCCGTGCGATAAATACCATTCTTGCTCTGGCAGGGTGGCACCCTCGGTATCGTGATCAGGCGCAAAACCTGGCCTACTCGGAAATCGGGTACCCCCCTGCTGCGGGACCTTCGATCGTGATCCACTGAATTTCGGTGAACTCCTCGAATCCGATGGTGCCGCCGGAGCGCCCATAGCCACTGTCTTTCACGCCGCCAAAGGGAATCTGTGCCTCATCATCGAGCGTCGCACCGTTGATGTGGGACATTCCAACGTTCAGGCGTTTTGCCATATCGAGCGCCAGTGTCACATCCCGACTGAAGATCGCCGAAGACAGGCCATAGTCGTTGTCGTTGGCAATACGCAGCGCCTCTTCGGGGCCATCGACAATCACCAAAGCGGCGATTGGACCGAAAGATTCCTCTTGATAGACGCGCATTTCAGGTGTCACGCCCTTTAGCACCGTCGGGGCAACGCAACGCCCATTCACCGTGCCACCAGCAAGACATTCGGCCCCCTTGGAAACAGCGTCCTCGGTCATTTCCATCAAGCGCGTCACAGCAGCCTGATTGATGACCGGCCCCAGAACAATGCCTTCCTCGCGCGGGTTCCCATGTGGGACCCGCCGTGCCACGGCGGCAAGGCGATCACAAAATTCATCTGCGATTGCGCGGTCGACGATGATCCGCTCTGTCGAAAGGCAGCCCTGACCGGAATTGGCAAAAGAGCCAAAAGCTGCTGCGCTGACCGCGCGCCCCAGATCGGCATCGGCCAATACGATACAGGGTGCCTTGCCGCCCAGTTCCAGCACTGCGCGTTTCAGGTGCGCACCTGCCTTTTCGGCGATGAGACGTCCAATCCGCGTCGACCCCGTGAAATGAATACGGCAGACATCACGATGTGCGATCAGGGCATCGACCACTTCGGACGCATCGTTGGGCGCATTGGTAATCAGGTTGACGACACCGTCGGGGATCCCCGCATCGCAAAAGCATTGCGCAACAAGCGCATGCGTCAGCGGGGTCTGTTCGGACGCTTTGATCACCACGGTGTTGCCAACGGCCAAGGCGGCAGGAACCGAGGCCCCAACAAGCAAAGCTGGCGCATTCCAGGGAATGATGCTGGCGACAACGCCAACAGGTTTGCGGATCGCCATCATCGTGCGGTCAGGCCTGTTCGAGGGGATAAGTTCGCCAGTCAACCCCTGATACACCGCCCCCGCTGCAAAGCGAAGCTTTTCGCACAGAACCTTGACATTGTAAGCACCCCAGGCAGCAGGTCCGCCCATCTCGACCGTAATCGCGGCAGAGATGTCATCGGCCCGTGCCGCGACCGCATTGGCCGTTGCCATCAGGTAATCACCCCGCTCATTGGGCGCCAATGCTGCCCATGAAATAAAGGCCTGCTTGGCGGCGTCAACGGCGCGGTCAACGTCATGCGCCCGTGCTGCTGAAGCAAGGGTCGCCGTTTCACCGCTGTATGGATCAAGGCAGGTATAAGTTCCCCCACGACTGGAACCAGACCAGTGCCCTCCGATGAGAAGGGACTTTTTTGTATCCATCATGGAGCGCGCCTTTGATTACTGTACACCTCGGGTGGCAGCGAACTGGGCGGCAATCCTTGCGACACGAACGCCATAGAGGCGCGCGGTTTCCAGATCGCCCACCGACATTTCTTCGGGGGTGGCATCCGCATCAGCCTGTGCCATCGGACCGACATGGGAGCCCATCCGATTAAGGTCATCGCGTTTGGCCGCCTTGGTATTCGCAGGCTTGATCGCGAGCGACACCCAGTGTCCCCCGTGCTGACAGGCGAGAAGCATGAAATATTGCAATGTACTGAGCTTGTCGCCGTTGAGGCTGGCGGAATTGGTAAAACCGCCCATGACCTTGTCTTCCCAAGCATCCACGAACCAAGCTTTGGACGAGGCATCGGCAAACTTTTTGAACTGCCAACTGGGAGCCCCCATATAGGTCGGTGCACCGAAGATGATTGCATCAGCGGCCAGCAGAGTGTCCCATGCACTGTCGGGAATATTGCCATCGTCGTCGATGGCAATCAGGATGCCACCGGCTCCTTCGGCGACGGCTTCGGCGACGCGCCGGGTGTGGCCATAGCCGGAATGATAAACGATGGCAGTTGTAATGGTGTCTTTGGTCATATCTTTGTCCTTTCGGGAATGAGCATGCCGCAGGTCATGCTTTGCGGCGGATCGGCAACAAAAGTCGGATCCGGGGATCACGGAGGTAAAGGCCGCCCCATGTCAGCAGGCCCAGCCCAAGCGAGATAATCACTGGCGGCGAGCCAATTTCGCCCAGTCGAACATGGGTGCATATCGCCCCGCCAAGAAAGCCTGTTGTCAGGATCGCGCCAAACACGGCGGTTGGCGGAATGGCATACAGGATCGCGCAAGACACCATGATCGCACCCATCAGCGGTGCCAGACCGATGTCAAACCCGCCTTCACGCAGCATCGGCCCCGCCAGCGCGGGGACAAAAAACTGCACGGCACCATCGGCAAGCAGCGCAAAGACAACAAGGGCGCTGGCGGCATATCCAAGCCAAGGCAGAAAGTTGGGTTTCTTGTTGTCTGGCATGATGTCTCCGGTTTGAGCTTTGTTTTCACCGCCAAATTATCGCGCCGGATTAATGCGATAAATCATGCAAATAAAAACGCATTGTTTTTTCAAAAAGAAACAATTAGCTTTTTCATATGCAGAACCTTGAGCACCTCATGATCTTTGTGCGGATTGCCGAAATGCACAGCTTTAGCCGCGCGGCAGAGAGCCTGGGCATACAGAAAGGGCGTGCTTCGAGCGTTGTGCGACAGTTGGAGGAGGAACTGGGTGCCAGGCTGCTGCACAGGACAACACGCAGCGTGCAATTGACCGACGATGGCCGCAGGTTCCATCAGCGTGCGCGAGACTTGCTGAGCGATTTCGACGACATGCGTACGATGTTTGCTGGCGATAACAGCACTTTGCGCGGAAGGCTGAGGGTGGATTTGCCAACCGAGCTTGCACGGACAACATTGGTGCCTGCCTTGCCGGACTTCATGGCCGCCTGTCCGGAATTGGAGCTGGAACTGTCCAGCACCGACCGGCAGGTAGATCTGGTCGAAGAGGGTTTTGACTGTGTCCTGCGAATTGGCCCGGTTGGAGACGAAAACCTGATTGCCCGCCCCGTGGGGCGGCTGCGCATGGTGAATGCGGCAAGTCCTGCTTATCTGGCGCGGCACGGCACGCCGCTCTCGCTCGATGATCTGCAAAAGCAAGGCCACCGCACGGTTCATTACAGCCGGACCTTGGGCGCAAAGCCCTATGGCTGGGAATATCCGGTTGTCGATGGCGATGCCTATGCGACATTACCGCTGCCCGGCGCATTGCAAGTAAACAGCGTGCAAGCCTACGAGGCCGCCGGGCTTGCTGGCCTTGGCCTGATCCAAGCGGCATATACCGGTGTCCACCGGCATCTGGAAAGCGGCGCCTTGGTGGAAATCCTGCCGGATCTCCGCCCGGAACCGCTGGACGTCAACCTTGTCGTTGCCCACCGTCGCAATCTGTCTCGGCGGCTGCGTGCCTTTATGGCCTGGATCGAGGAGGTTCTGGCACCGTATCTGGATTGAGGGTTTGAGGGGCTGAGGATGCTGTGGGCGATCTGCGTATCTGAGCCAAAGGAAAAGCCCGCATCGCGAAACAAGCACACGTCCGTGATAGACCGCATTGGCAAAATTTGACATAATTTGCCATATCTTGATAACGGAGCACATCATGGCGACGATGAATGTATCCCTGCCTGACCTTATGCGCGAATGGGTCGAGAGCCAGATTGAACAGGGCGAATACGCAAGTTCAAGCGACTATATTCGCGATTTGATCCGGCAGGACCAACGCAGACAAAAACTGCTGAAGGCAGCGCTTAATGAGGGGCTTAGCAGCGGTCGCAGCCCCCGCACGGCAGAAGACATTTTGCAGGAGACCCGCAAGAAGCTGACGGATGGCTAACTACATCCTTTCGCAAAAGGCGGATGAAGATCTTGAGGGGATATACATTTATTCCCACGAGAGTTTTGGCGAAAAGCAGGCCATTGCGTATTTCCTGTCTTTGCGTGATTGCCTGAACAATCTGGCCAATTCCCCGCATATTGGCCGGGATGTCGGTTTTCTGCATCCGGGCATGTATTGCCACCATCATAAACGCCATATGGTTTACTACCTGATTGAAGGCGATGGTGTGTTTGTCGTGCGCGTTCTGCATGATGCAATGGATGCGCATCTGCATATTTGACGCAAAGAAAAGGGCCGCATCCCGAAACAAGGATGCAGCCCCTAAATCGATCAAATTGACAGGCGATCAGGCGACATCTGCCTCAGCCGCATCATCCGATTTGCGACGTCCGATGCTGAGCGCCTGATAGAGGATGATGGCAGCCAGGGTCGCGGTACCGATCCCGCCCATGGCGAAACCACCGAAATTGACCGTGAAGTCGCCGGCGCCAAAGATCAGCGTGATGCCCACCGTAAACAGGTTGCGCGGATCAGAGAAATCAACGCGGTTATCGACCCACAAACGGATCATGGCAGCAGCAATCAGGCCAAACACGGCGACACCCAATCCGCCCAGAACCGGCCCAGGAATGGTGTGGAGCAATGCGCCAAATTTTGGCGAGAAACCAAGCAGGATGGCAATCACGGCGGCAATGACAAAGATCAGGGTCGAAAACACGCGGGTTACGGCCATGACACCCATGTTTTCAACATAGGTGGTCACCCCGGTCCCGCCGCCCGATCCGGCCAGCATGGTTGCCAGACCATCGCCGACAAAACCACGGCCGATATAACGGTCCATGTTCTGTTTGGTCATGCCGCCAATCGCCTTGATATGGCCGAGGTTTTCGGCCACCAGAATGAAGGCCACCGGCGCGATCAGGAACATGGCAGAACTTTCAAAGCGCGGTGCGACAAAGGATGGCATGCCAAACCAGGCGGCCTGGGAAAGTTCGGTAAAATCAATCGCCGGCATCAGGCCAAAGCCATTGCCCAGAACCAGCACCAGAACATAGCCCGCCAGGATGCCGACCAGAATGGAAATCCGGCGCAGCGCAATCGGCGCATAGACCGAGACAAAGGCCACCGACAGCAGGGTCAGAAGGGCGACCAGCATATGCATGTTATCGCCCGTGATGCCATTGATCCCGACCGGAGCGAGGTTAAGGCCAATCGCCGCACCAACAGCCCCCGTCACCGCAGGCGGCATCAGTTTTTCGACCCAGCCAGTGCCGGTTGCCATGACAATCAGGCCGATCACGACATAAAGCGCGCCAGCAGCAATAATCCCGCCAAGGGCCCCGCCAATATCGGGGTTTGGTCCCGATCCGGCATAACCGGTGGCGGCAATGACGACCGCGATAAAGGCAAATGACGAGCCCAGATAACTGGGCACACGGCCCGCGGTGCAGATGAAGAAGATCAGGGTACCGATACCGGAAAACAAGATCGCCAGATTGGGGTCAAACCCCATCAGAAGCGGGCCCAGAATGGTCGCACCCGACATGGCAACAAGATGCTGCAAGCCCATCGGGAACATCGCACCCCAAGGTAGACGTTGATCAGGCATGACTGTGGAAGACCGGGTCACAGACCAGGAAGGAAAATATCGCATTTATGGCAAGCCGATTATTTATGGACGTTTCGCGCGAAAATGCCCCGCCGGGCGGCAGGGCGTACCGGGTATCGCGCCACGGGCAGCAAAAAGCAAGATGCCATCCGATGCTTTTTTAGTCGTTGCTGCGGAAATGGTCGTAAATCTTGCGCGACAGGACGGTAAGCGCGACATCGGCACATTCATTTCCAGCAGTTTCGTACTTTCACGAAGAATCTAAAGACTGCGGCGAATAGTCGACCAATGACTTTACTACTATTTTCAATGTGCGCCGTCAGGACCGGCCGCGATGAATATCAAGAAAGGTCTGTGACGTCGTTCTAAACCGAGCTGTTCGGGGGATTTTTCTTCCCCGTACCCAACGCATCCCCCCGAACAGCTTCCATTTTATTGAGCAATGACCTTTTCATGAGAAATCAGCTCTTTTCTATTCTGCAAGCTTGGAAAACTTCCCAATTCGATACTGAATGGGTTCTGGGCACTGTCTATCGTACGGAAGGATCAGCCTACCGGAAGGCTGGTGCCCAGATGCTTATCAATGGAAAAGGTCAGCAGTTCGGACTTTTAAGCGGCGGCTGTATTGAAGCCGATATTGTCCGTAACGCGCGAAAGGCGATTGTCACAAATAAAATCGTCACGTTAGCTTATGACGGAAATGATGAGGATGACCTGTCTTTCAAGTTAGGCATCGGGTGTGGAGGCGTTGTCCATATTGTCCTGCATCCCATCAACGGCAGTGATGATCTTGGGCTTTCAGACATTTACGAAGCCTTGGTCAAACGCGAAAGTGGTTACCACCATCTGAAAATTGGAGAGAAGACCGGCTATTTCCGGCCTTCTTTCGTCGACTTTCACGATCAGGCATACATCGAAAGCAATGCCGACGGGGAATGGCTTGTAACCCCGATCAGACCCGAACCACATATCCTTGTCGTCGGTGGCGGACAAGATGCCCTGCCGGTAAGCAACATTGCCCATAATCTTGGCTGGAAAATCACAATCGCAGACCCCCGCCCAAGCAATGCACGAAGTGAATACTTTCCTCATGCGAGCGCCATTCTTCGTAAGGTAGATCAGTCACTTGCGAACTATGTGGACGAGTTCCGCGTTGATGCAGCGATTCTGATGTCACATAGCATGACAATAGACGCCAGCGCGTTGGCAGCTCTGTTCAATACACCTATTCGCCATCTCTCGATGCTTGGCCCGAGACATCGATTTATGGATGTTCTGGGTATTTCCGGGCTTTCCGAAGAGAAATTCGAATTCAAGGTGAGTAGTCCAGCAGGTCTCGACATAGGCGGGACCTTACCAGAAAGCATTGCTCTTTCGATACTCTCCGAGATTCACGCTACTCTTTATCGTAACCCGTCTCCAAACAGCATCTGACCATACGACAAAAAATAACGGACGATCACGAATATAAAGCAGACTTTGCCGCATATCACCCAATTTCAATTCTTATAAGATAATCGAAACACCAGAGAGAACCAAGATAATCGGTTGAATGACTTCTGCGAGGATTGTCGTGATTTGTACTTTATTGTCCAATAACTACACTTCGTGTAAATGGCGTTCACTTTTTCTTTTAGACCAATACCGTGTGGCTTCACGGATTTTAACGGCATTCGTGTGCGTCTTTGTGTTCGTTCCGTTTTATGTCGGGGCAGATGAGCCCGATGGAGAGAAAATTTTTCAAAGCCGATGCGGCTCATGCCACAGCCTGGAAAATGGCCGAAACAAAATTGGCCCTCATCTTTCTGAAATCATCGGCCGCAGAGCGGCAAGCATCGATGGGGCAACATACTCAGGCGCGCTGAAGGATTCAGGGATTGTCTGGGACGCCAGCACGCTCGACGCCTTCCTTTCTGCCCCTCGGGACATGGTTCCGGGCTCGCGCATGCGCCTAAAAATTTCAAGCCCGACCCAACGTAGCGCAATCATCTCATTTCTCAGCAACCAGTAGGCCCGGTTAGGAAATCTTCATGACCTCATTTACGATAAATGGACGTGTCGTCGAAATCACGGCTGAACCCGATACCCCACTGCTTTGGGCTATCCGCGAGCATTTGAAGCTCACGGGCACAAAGTACGGATGCGGCTTAGCACAATGCGGTGCCTGCACTGTTCACGTCGATGGTGAACCGACACGCGCGTGTGTCACGTGGCTCGAAGATGTCGCAGGCAAAGAAGTCACCACCATCGAAGGGCTTTCAGAAGATGGCAGCCATCCCCTTCAGAAGTCGTGGGTAGCGGAGCAAGTCCCGCAATGCGGATACTGCCAGTCCGGCCAGATCATGCAGGCGGCTGCCCTTCTCAAAAACAACCCCGCCCCATCACGTGAGGAAATCGTCGATCACATGGATGGCAATATTTGCCGCTGTGCGACCTACGACAGAATTATCAAAGCGATTCAACGGGCAGCCCGGGAGAGTTAACCGATGAAAAACGAATTAAAGGTTCACACGCGTTCTATTTCGCGCCGCAGTTTTCTGATTACTGCCGGGACAGTTGGTATCGCAGTCAGCTACGGAAATCTGCCTTCGCAGGCATTTGCAGCGACAATTGCGACCGAAACCGCAGGCAACTATACCCCGAATGCCTGGGTCACTATTGATCATGACGGCACGGTAACGATCATATCCCCTGCCTCTGAAATGGGTCAGGGTGTTATGACAACCCTG
Organism: Thalassospira sp. CA1; assembly: GCF_059052855.1. Taxonomy (NCBI): domain Bacteria; kingdom Pseudomonadati; phylum Pseudomonadota; class Alphaproteobacteria; order Rhodospirillales; family Thalassospiraceae; genus Thalassospira; species Thalassospira sp. CA1. Next base: position 654,327 of record NZ_JBZCIA010000001.1, on the reverse strand, counting down.
CCATTGTTGATTGCAGACGAAATGGATGCCGACTGGAGCAAGGTCAAAGTTGTTCAAGCGCCCTCAGACGCAGAGAAATATGGAAACCCGGGATTTTACGGAATACAGCTCACTGGGGGGAGTGAATCAACACGAGGCTATTATGAGCCTCTGCGCCTTGTGGGTGCGCAAACCCGCATGATCCTGCTGCACAGCGCGGCTGAAATTCTGGATATCCCGGCTACGGAACTTGATACCGAACCCGGCATGGTTGTCCACACCCCGACACAAACCAGAATAAGCTATGGTGAAATTTCACGCCTTGGAAAAATTTCAGATCCGCTGCCGCAAATTTCCAAAGCCGACCTGAAACAGCCTGAACAATGGAATTATATAGGCAAACAAGACGTTCCACGCATTGATGTTCCGTCCAAAGCAGATGGCAGCGCCATATACGGGATCGATGTTCAACTTCCTGATATGCTTTACGGTGCTGTACTCCGTCCTCCTGTCCAAGGCGAGACGCCCGAGACCATTGACGACAGCGAGGCCAAAAACGTTCCGGGTATCACCAAAATCGTACAACTGCCTTATGGTGTGGGCATCATAGGTGAAACGATTGAGGCAACGATCCGCGCCAAGGAGATGCTTTCTATTGAGTGGACCACCGGATCACGGATCAGGAATTACTCAAGCGCCAGTCTTATCGAAGAATACCGAAAAGCCGGAAGCGACCTTTCCCAAACGGGGGTAAACGCCGTTAAAAAGGGTGAGGCGGCACAAGCGATTGCGTCATCTGATATCCTTATCGAAGCAGATTACCTTAGCGATCACGTTTACCACGCCACGATGGAACCAATGAATGCGACAGCCCTTGTTTCAGACGACGGGGTCGAGGTTTGGGCACCGACGCAAGGTCCAACTTTCACGCAAGGGTTTGCGGCACAAACCGCCGGAACAACGACCGACAAAGTAAAAGTCCATACAACGATGCTGGGCGGGGGATTTGGTCGCCGCGCAGAGAGAGACTTTGTGGATGATGCCGTCTCGCTTGCAAAAGAAGTCAAAGGGCGACCGGTGAAAGTTATCTGGAGCCGCGAGGACGATGTCCGTCACGGCAAGTATCGTCCTTTGGTCGCGCAACATGTCAGGGTTGGACTTACGTCGTCTGGCGCCATCAGCGGATGGCAGCACCGTGTTGCAGCGGACTCCATTTTTGCACGCACATTGCCCCCGGTATTCGAAGAGGCAGGTGGGCTGGACGACGTTGTCACCGAAGGCGCAGACTTCAATTACGATATGCCCACCCACGAAGTTGAGTATCTTCGACAGGATCAAGGTCTTGATATCGGGTATTGGCGCGCGGTTGGCTGTGGATATACCAAGTTTGCTGTGGAATGTGTGATTGATGAAATTGCTGCGACCCGTAACATTGACCCTGCCCAACAGCGTCTGGAGCTGCTTGCCGGGGAGCCAAGGGCACGTAAGGTTATTGAAAACACAGTAAAAATGTCAGACTGGTCACGTCCGCGTGAAGGTCGCGCCCTTGGACTGGCCTATTCAGACAGCTTCGGTGCTCACTGCGCAGCAGTCGCGGAAGTATCGGTTAATCGCGAAAATGGCCAAATCCGCGTTCACAAGGTTTGGACCTCCGTCGATCCGGGCGTTGCCATTCAACCTCAGAATATTGAAGCGCAGATGACAGGCGCAATCACTCATGGCATCAGTCATGCCCTGTATGAGCAAATCAACGTGGTAAATGGAGAAGTCCAAGAAGGAAACTTTGACACCTATCGCGTCATACGCATGTCAGAAATTCCCGAGATTGAGGTTTCCATCCTTGGCGATCCGACACAAAAACCATCCGGTATGGGTGAAGTCGGGCTTCCGCCCATTGGCCCTGCAATTGCAAACGCCTTTGCCCGTTTGACGGATGGTGCACGTCTTCGGCACTATCCATTCTTGCCTGACAGGGTACTTGAAGCCCTAAACGGGTAGGAGCTTGTCTGCCGATTGAATTTGAAGGGTACTCGTTGAAAAAGCTCGCCAAGCAACAGTTAGCCCACGCGTTCGGCGTTTCAACGACGTCCTTCAAATTCAGTTTTTCATTCCTAGCGATAGGCAAATCCGCCAACAGCGAAAGTCCTGTGGTCTGTTGGCGGCATCTTTGCCAGATATCGGACGGATCGGGAATTTGCTGAAGGCAACCTAGAAAGCGGAACCCTGCCGGTTAAAACTGTATTGCCGTGGCGAGGCACCCATTACCCGCTTGAATGCTGTGCTGAATGCGCTTTCTGCTTCATATCCCACAGCCAGCGCAATGGACGACACAGGGTCGGTCGAGTTTTCAAGGCGATCCACCGCCAATAACATCCGCCATCGGGTTAAGTATTCGATCGGCGTTTCACCAACTCTTTCTTTGAATCGCTGGGCAAATATTGATCGCGACATCCCTGCGCACGCCGAAAGCTCCTGCAGAGACCATTTTCTGGCAGGATCTGAGTGGATGGCCTGAATTGCCAGTCCCAGCCCGGGGTCGGCAAGTGCAGAAAACCAGCCAAGGTCATGGTTACTGTTCTCGGTCAACTCAATCCGCAGCGCCTGCACCAGAATCATGTGTGCCAGATGTTGCGCGATAAGATCACTGCCCGGTTTCCGCTCGTTCAGTTCCGTAATCATGCGCTGTATTGACCAATGAAGTGCAGCCCGTTCGGAATCCTTACGAATGTGGACGATTTCGGGCAGCATCCTCAGCAGGGATGGTGCTGTTTTCCCGTGAACGGCGAAACGGCTGCCGACGAGGAAGAAGTATCCACCGCCGTTGCAAGCTACAGTCCCGCCTGGCTGCGGTGGCGGGAACAGTGTACTGGAATCAACAGTCGGCACCGACAAGTCGCTTGCAAGAATAAACGGCTTTCCACTTGGCAACACAAAGCAATCGCCTTCTTTCAAACAGGTTGGCGGCGGCCCATCCTTAACTGCGAGCCAAGCAGTTCCCGATACCACAGAGTAACATTTGATCCGGTCATGTTGTTTGTTGAATTCAATAGCCCACTCGCCCCCGGCGCTAAAACCGGAGGATACGTAGCTCTTGGGCCGCAACAGCGACAATACATCGGAAAGAGGATCCATCTGACAAATCCAAGATAACTGACACAAAAGACGACGTGCATCTGACTGAGCAGATCAAGACAATCTGGGCGTTGGGGGTAGATGCACCTAAACCTGAGTGCAGTTATTGTAAGTAAGTACAAACCACTGGCTTCAACATGCGCGAACGTCCCGATTTCTGTCCTGATCGTCCACGTGTGACGTATATCACCTGTGTTCATCGGACAGATGGGACGGAAGGCCACTCTCTTTGCGCGTTCAGGTAGCGCCGCTGACACAGCCCAAAGCTGCGTGGCCAATATTTCTATTTGTCTTCGTGGAAATGGTCGTAAATCTTGCGCGCCAGGGCGGCACTGATGCCATCGACGGCCTCGAGATCCGAGAGCCCGGCATCGGCAACGCCGCGGGCGGAGCCGAAATGGTGGAGCAGTGCCTTTTTGCGTGCGCCGCCCACACCGGGCACTGAGTCGAGCACGCTTTTGCCCATCTGTTTGCCGCGTTTGGCGCGGTGGGTGCCAATCGCCCAGCGGTGGGCTTCGTCGCGCAGGCGCTGAATGAAATAGAGCACCGGGTCTTTCATATCGAGACGTACCGGTGCCTTGCCGGGGATGTGCAGCACTTCCTTGCCGGCATTACGATCCACCCCCTTGGCGACACCGACTAGCATGACGTCTTCGATGCCGAGGTCTTCGAGCACTTCACGTGCCACGCCAAGCTGACCCAAGCCACCATCAATCAAACACAGGTCCGGCCATGTGCCGTTTTCCCGGTCCGGGTCTTCTTTTTGCGCCCGGGCGAAACGACGCGTTAAGACTTCGCGCATCATGGCAAAGTCATCACCGGGCGCTATATCGCCCTTGATGTTGAATTTGCGATAGGCGTTTTTCATGAAGCCTTCGGGCCCGGCGACGATCATGCCGCCGACCATGTTGGTGCCCTGGGTGTGGGAGTTATCGTAAACCTCGATCCGTTCCGGCGTGCTTTCGAGATCAAGCTTGTCAGCCAGGTCTTCGAGCAATTTGCGTTGTGTCGCACTTTCGGCCAGACGACGGCCCAATGCGTCCTTGGCGTTGGTCAGGGCATGTTCGACCAGTTTGCGTTTGCCGCCGCGCTTGGGCACGAGCAATTCGATCTTGCGGTCGTTATTGATGCCAAGCGCGTTTTCGACCAGTTCCTGGCCTTCGATTTCATGCGACAGGAATATCTGTTTCGGGGCCGGTTTATCGGCATAAAACTGCCCGACAAAGGCCGAGAGGATTTCGGGAATTTCGGCGGATTGTTCATGGCGCGGGAAATAGGACCGGTTGCCATAGTTCGAACCCGAGCGGAAGAAGAACACCTGCACACAGCTTTGCCCGCCTTCCTGATGAAGGGCGATAACATCGGCCTCTTCGACACCTTCGAGGTTGATGTCCTGATGGGATCGGATCTGACTGAGCGCACGGATGCGGTCGCGATACATCGCGGCCTGTTCGAACTCCATCTTTTCCGAGGCATCCATCATGTCGGCTTCGAGCTGTTTGAGGATTTTCTGGCTGCGCCCGGTCAGGAAGTCGCGGCAGATATCAACAAGCTCGTCATATTCCGGCTTGGAAATGCGATCAACACAGGGGGCCGCACAGCGTTTGATTTGATAAAGCAAACAGGGGCGCGAGCGGTTGGAAAACACCCCGTCGGTGCAGGAGCGCAGCAAAAAGGCGCGTTGCAGATGATTGATGGTGTTATTGACCGCCCAGGCCGAGGCAAACGGGCCAAAGCAACTGCCATCTTTGGCGCGTGCGCCACGATGTTTGACGATGCGCGGATAGTCGTGATCCTCGGTAATCAGGATATAGGGGAAGCTTTTGTCATCGCGCAGCAGGATGTTGTAGCGCGGTTTAAGTTTCTTGATCAGGTTGGATTCAAGAAGGAGCGCCTCGGCCTCGGTATGGGTGGTGATGATTTCCATCCGCACCGTCTGGGCCACCATGCGGGCAATGCGGATCGGCAATTGCATGATGCGGGTATAGGCGACCACGCGTTTCTTGAGGTTCTTGGCCTTGCCGACGTAAAGCACCCGTTCCTTGTCATCGATCATGCGATAGACCCCCGCCGAGCCCGGCATGGTTTTCAGCGCATTTTTGATCGCCTCCACCCCGCGTGCTGCCCCGCCGTCGATTTTATCACCATCAAGCGACAAACCGATTTCCCGTTTCGGGGCGTCATCCCCGGTCGGGTTTTCGGGGGAAACAGGTGGCTTCATCAAGGCACTCCGAGATCAGGAGAATCTGTTGAGGTTAAAGCGCAGAGCAACAGAGTCTAAAATACATTCAAAGTTGTGACAGCCGTCACAGGCAAACGCGAATTGAAACATAGCTGAAAAGATTAACATCGCAACCGCACCGAGGGGAATCGCCATGCCAAAAAAGATGTCCACCAAGACTGTGGATAACTATGTGGGTAATCGGGGGGTGACTTCCTGCACCCCTTGAGAGTCTTAACGTTCTATGAAGTGCACAATTATTGAGCAAAACAATCAAGTTATTGATTTTAAACAATAAAAATACTGTCAACGTGAAATCATTCGGTAATAGAGTCGTAAAAAATGAATATTTTCCTTTGAATCATATTCGCCAGATGCTTGTGAATAAGCGCCATAGCGATTCGCGCCAGAGGAATCACAGAGTCCCTTGGATTGGCCGTCTGGAAAAGTAAATTTTTTCGGGAAATCGCGTATCGATCAGCGCGCGATATTGTGGCGTTCGATTTCCACACCAACCGCAGCTGCATCTTCAAAAACGTCGAGCTTTTCAACCCTGACGATCACCTTGCGCACACGCGGGTCGGCAAGACACATGTCGGCGAGTTTTTCCCCAAGGGTTTCCACAAGGTTGGTGTGACCATCCTGGCAGATGCGGCGCGTGCCGACGACCAGATCCTCGTAGCTCAGCACGGTGGTGATATCATCATTCTGGACACCGTCGCCTTCGAGCACGGCAAGGTCGAGATTGATGCGCACGCGTTGCGGGGCTTCTTTTTCGTGTTCGTAAACACCGATGGAGGTGTGAATGATCATGTCACGCACGAAGACACGGCGCAGGTTGCCTGCACGATCTGCATGGGGCACATCGGCAAATGGCAATGTCGTAATTTTGGCATCCTGTTTAAGGCCTGCGGTCATATTCCGGTCTTCCTTGTGCTGCTTTCCTGTGCAGTTTGATCAACAGAACCACACATGTCCGGCCCGATGTCTGGCAGCGATTTAATGATCACTGCCGGGCATCATTCGTTGGGCGCATCTTCTTCGCCACTGGGCGCCCAATCGAGGTGCTGCCCGCCGTCAAGCGCTAACATTTGCCCGGTGATGGCCGGCGCGGCAAGGAAAAATCGAACCGCGTCGCAAATCTCTTGCGGGTTTGTCCCTATTTTCAGAGGTGTTTTTTCGCACTGCGCGTCGAAATCTTCCTGTGTTTGTCGGCTACTAGGCAGTGCCGGCCCCGGCCCGATGGCATTGACGCGAATTTTTGGTGCAAGGGCCAATGCCAGCGTCTGGGTCAGGGTCCAAAGCCCGGCTTTGGACAGGGTATAGGTCATGAAATGCGGGGTCAGGTTCCAGACACGCTGATCAATCAGGTTGAGGATCATGCCCTGACAGTTATCTGGCAGATGCTTTGCAAATTGCTGCGAGAGGATAAACGGCGCGCGCAAATTGGTTTCCATATGCAAATCCCAGCTTTCGCGGGTTGCGGTTTGCACATCATCAAATTCAAAGGTCGAGGCGTTATTGATCAGAACCCCGATCGGGCCAAGTTGCCTGGTCGCATCGGCAACCAATTGATGGGTTGCATCCTCGTTGGTCAGATCGGCCGAAACGACGCAGGCCTTTTGGCCAAGGTCGCGGACCTCGTTCGCGACAGCTTCGGCGTCTTGTTTCGAGCTGTTGCAATGAAGGGCAATGTCATAGCCGTTGCGCGCCAGATCCAGGGTCAATGCACGACCGATGCGTTTTGCCGCACCGGTGATCAGAACGGATTTCGGGAATTGACCTGTCATTGTTGCCTCGATCCTTCGCAAAGTGTGCGGACCGTCATGAGACAGACGGCCCGCGAACTGATTGAACTGACTATGCTACGACAAGTTGGAAGACATAGACCAGATAGGCAATCACGAATGCAACGCCGGTGATGCGCGAAATCTTGCGCATGGCATAGGCAACACCGAGCAAGCCCACGGTTACCGCCAGCATGATCCAGATGTCGGAGTTCATGATCTGTTCAGGCACCGGGATCGGTGCGATCAGCGACACACCGCCAATGATCACAAGCAGGTTCAACAGGTTCGAGCCAAACACATTGCCCAGCGCCACATCGGAATGCCCGCGGAAGGCGGCAACCACCGATGCAGCGAGTTCCGGAAGCGACGTGCCAAAGGCAACAAGGGTCAGGCCAATCACGGCTTCGGATACGCCAAACTGTCGGGCGACCGAGACCCCGCCTTCAACCAGCCATTCCGCGCCAAACATCAGCGCCACAATCCCGATGACAGTCGCGATGATCGGCCTGGTCCAGCCTTTGGGCTTTTCGCCGACTTCGTCGACTTCTTCCTCGTGCAGGTGGCTGGCCTCGCTTGGCGAATTTTTGTCGTGCTGATAGGTGAAGTACCAGATGGCCGCCAGCACACAAAGCATCACCGCCCCGGCCCAGCGTTCAATCACGCCAAACATGCAAAAGGCGATAAACAGGACCGTGCCCAGCAACATGGTGCCGCCATCGCGCACCACGGTGACCCGCGAGGCCGCAACGGGTTTAAGCAAGGCAACAGCACCCAAAATAAGCAGGATATTGGCAATGTTGGAGCCAACAACGTTGCCCATGGCGATATCGGCCGTGCCTTTGAGTGATGCATTGAGCGAGACGACAAATTCCGGTGCTGACGTGCCGGCGGCGACAATCGTCAGACCGACGATCACCTTGGAAACGCCCAGCAAAAGTGCAAGACCAACCGCCCCCCTTACGATGAATTCACCACCTGCTGTCAGCAATACAAGACCCGCGATGATCTGAAGATAGGGGATTAGCTGTTCCAAAATATCTGCTCGTTTCAAAAGCGATTAAACCGGCCCGTTGTCGGGCCCGCGGAAGATGGCATTTGGCAGCGCGAATGGCAAGTCATCAGGCGGTGACAATCGACACAGCACTTTATAGTGCGATTGGGCGGTGAATTTCGCCAATGCCGCAAATTTACCCACGACTGGCAGGGTTATTTTCGTTATCGTTGTAATCTCGTTATTTTCAGGCATTTAGGTCCTGATACCCATTGATTATTTGACCGCCTTCCGGAACGAATTTCGCCATGCATCACAGCGTCCTGTTTGAGCTGTTTCTTATTCTGACTGCCGCGATCATTGCGGTGCCGATTGCGCACAAGCTGCGTGCGAATTCGATCATCGGCTTTCTGATTGGCGGGTTCTTTATCGGGCCATTCGGCTTTGGCCTGATTTCCGAACGCGAAGACATTTCCACGGTTGCCGAACTGGGCGTGGTTTTCCTGCTGTTCATGATCGGGCTGGAGCTTTCGCGTGATCGTTTGCGCGTGATTGGCGGGCGGTTTGCCGGTCTGGGTGTTTTGCAAATTCTGGTGTCGATGGCAGCCCTTCTGGGGCTTCTGGTTGTCATGGAATTCCCGCTGCCGACGGCGTTGGTGATTGCAGGGGCGCTTGCGCTTTCATCGACCGCGATCATCCTCAAACAGCTTTCCGATGACAAGCAGCTCAATACCCGGTTTGGCCGTGCGGCCCTTGCCATTTTGTTATTGCAGGACGTGGCGGTTGGTCCGTTCCTGATCATGGTGCAGGCGGCAGGTGATGCTGGCACGGAAACCAGCCCGTGGATGAGCATCCTGCTTGGTTTTGGGTCGGTCGCGTTGTTGTTACTGGTCGGGCGCTATGTGTTGCCGCGCCTGTTTCGCTATATCGCGTCGCTTAAGAACCCGGAACTGTTTGCCATCGGCACGCTGTTTGTTGTGCTAGCCGCCAGCACATTGACCGAGGTTTCCGGGCTTTCGATGGCGCTGGGGGCGTTTATCGCCGGGGTGATGCTGGCCGAAACCGAGTTCCGCCATCAGATCGAAGCCGACATTTCACCGTTCCGCGGCGTGTTCCTGTCGCTGTTCTTTATGTCGGTGGGCATGTCGGTTGATGCCGACGTTGTGTATAACGAATTTGGCACCATCGTCATGTGGCTGGTGCTGTTGCTGGTGATCAAGACGGCGGTTTTGTTCGTTCTGGCGCGCGCGATCCGGTTTGAAACCGGCCTTGCCATCCGGGTGGCGATGAGCTTGGCCGCCGGCGGTGAATTTGCCTTTGTCATGTTTGCCCTGGCCGCCCAGAACGGCGCGGTGCCGCTTGAAATGGCAGCCATGCTGATCCCGGTGGTGGCGATTTCGATGGCGCTGACCCCGACCCTGATCAGCCTTGGTCACAAGATCGAGGAAAAGCTTCATCCCAAGGAAGAAGACCAGCTTGGCAAGATTGCCGAGGAGTCCGAGGGCATTCACCAGCATGTTCTGGTGATCGGAAGCGGCCGCGTTGGCAGGGTTCTGGCCCGGTTGCTCAAGACGCGCAATATTCCGTTCCTGGTGCTTGATAGTGATGCACAGCAGGTTTCACGCGGGCGGGCGGAAGGCCTTCCGGTTTACTTTGCCGACGGGTCCAGACCGGAAACTTTCCGGGCGGCACACACCGATGAGGCAAAAATTGCGGTTGTTGCCATGGGGAACCCGCATGCGACCGAGAAGACGGTCGCCCTTTTGCGCCAGCATTACCCGCATCTGAAGATCTTTGCCCGCGCGCAGGACATCACCCATATCGGGCCGCTGTCGCGCCACGGGGCGGATGCCGCCATCCCGGAAGTTCTGGAAACCGGGTTGCGGTTATCCGATCATGTTTTGGCCGCGTGCGATGTGCCGCAGGAAGATATTGATGCCGAAATCGCCAAATTCCGCCGTGCGGACATGCTTTTGATGAACGAACTGGCGCCGCGCCCGCAGCGCAAACCGTCAGGGTCGGAGAATGCAGACAAACCGGCGAAGAAAGAAACCTGAAGACGTTACGCCCTTAAAACAAAAACCCCCGCTGCAACCTGCAACGGGGGTTTTTTTAATTGGATCGGGCTCTAAACCGGCTTAGGCCGCGGTTTCAGAGTCCAGTGCATAGCCCGCGGCACGGACAGTGCGGATGATATCGCGGGTGCCCTTGACGTCATTGAGCGCCTTGCGCAGGCGACGGATATGAACGTCGACGGTGCGGGTTTCGACATAGATATTCGGGCCCCAAACCGCGTTAAGCAACTGTTCGCGCGAGAAAACCCGTCCCGGATGTTCGAGGAAATAGCGCAGCAGACGAAACTCGGTCGGGCCAAGATGGATCGATTTTCCATTGCGGCTGACCCGGTGGGCGGCGAGATCCATTTCGATGTCGGAATAGATCAACTGCCCTTGTGGTTGCGCCGGACCGGACCGGCGCAAAAGTGCGCGGATACGGGCCAGAAGCTCGCCAATGGCAAACGGCTTGGTGACATAGTCATCAGCGCCGGTATCAAGACCGCGGATGCGGTCACCCTCTTCGCCACGTGCAGTCACCATGATCACCGGCAAATCGCGGCTTTCAGGCTTGCGGCGGATCTGACGGCAGACCTCGATCCCCGACATTACCGGCAACATCCAGTCGAGCAAAACCAGATCGACATGGGTTTCAGCCAGAATTTTCAACGCTTCGTCACCGTCACCGGCTTCGACAACCTGCATCCCCTCGCGTTCGAGGTTGTAGCGCAACATGGTTACGATTGCTGCCTCGTCCTCGACGATAAGAACCGTTGGGTCCATCTTCCTATGCTCCCGTGTCAGTCATTCGGTTCGACAACAGCGAAGTTCGCTGCGTCGTTTTTTGGCCGGTCAATTCCCGGCAGGTCTTCGCCCTTGATCCGGTAATAGATCGTTTCGGCGATATTGGTTGCGTGATCACCGATACGTTCGATGTTCTTGGCAATGAACAACAGATGGGTCGATGCGGTAATGTTGCGCGGATCTTCCATCATGTAGGTCAGCAATTCGCGGAACAGCGAATTGTACATATCGTCGACTTCCTGATCGCGTTCCCAGACCCGGTGGGCCTTTTCGGCGTCGCTTTCGATATAGGCATCCAGGACATCCTTGATGATTTCCTGGGCCAGTTTGGCCATGTTCGGGATCGCCTGAACCGGGCGGATCGGCGGGATCTGATTAAGCACCTGCGCGCGTTTGGCGATGTTCTTGGCAAGATCACCAATGCGTTCAAGATCGTTTGACAGCTTAAGGGCCGTCACCACCTGACGCAGGTCATCTGCCATCGGCTGACGCAGGGCCAGAAGACGGACGGCAAAGTCCTGGACTTCCTGTTCGAGCACGTCAATGCGCTGATCGGACAGGATGACTTTCTCGGCCAGTTCGGAATCGCGTTTGACGATGGATCTGATCGAGGAAATAAGCTGGCTTTCGGCAAGCCCGCCCATTTGCGAAATGATGTTGTTCAGACGGGTGAGTTCCTCGTCGAACGAACTTACGATATGGGTATGTTCATCAGCCATTTATGCCTACTCCTGGCTCGCTTAACCGAAGCGGCCGGTAATGTAACCCTTGGTGCGTTCGTCCTTCGGGTTGGTAAAGATCTGATCGGTTTCACCGACTTCAACCAGCCTTCCAAGGTGGAAGAACGCGGTGCGCTGCGACACACGGGCGGCCTGCTGCATGGAGTGGGTCACGATCACGATCGTGTAGTTCGAACGCAACTCGTCTATCAGTTCCTCGACCTTGGCGGTCGCAATCGGATCAAGGGCCGAGCACGGCTCATCCATCAGGATGACTTCCGGGCTGACGGCAACCGCGCGTGCAATGCAAAGGCGCTGCTGCTGACCACCGGAAAGACCGGTTGCCGGCGATTGCAGGCGATCTTTGACTTCTTTCAGAAGACCGGCACGTTCGAGCGAGGTCATGACGATTTCATCAAGCTCATCACGCGAATTGACCAGACCATGAATGCGCGGGCCATAGGCCACGTTGTCATAGATCGATTTCGGGAACGGGTTGGGTTTCTGGAACACCATGCCGATGCGCGCGCGCAACTGAACCACGTCGATCCGCTTGTCATAGATGTCGCGACCATCCAGGGTAACGTCACCTTTGATCGTCACACCGTCAATGGTGTCATTCATCCGGTTCAGGCAGCGCAGGAAGGTGGATTTACCACAGCCCGACGGACCAATCAGTGCGGTTACCTGCTGTTCGGGGATATCAAGGTTGACCTCATAGAGGGCCTGATTGTCGCTATAGAAAAGATCGAGCTTGCGCGCGGTCATTTTCGGTTTTTCGACCGACGGCTCCGCCGTCATTGCGCTCTGGGATACAGCAGCCATTTTACCACTTCCGTTCAAATTTTTTGCGCAGATACACAGCCAGTCCATTCATCAGGACAAGGAAGGCCAGCAACACCATAATCGCTGCCGAGGTTTTCTCGACAAAGGCACGTTCCGGGCTGTCTGCCCACAGATAGATCTGGACCGGCAGAACCGTTGCCGGGTCAAGCGCCCCGCCCGGGATATCAACAATAAAGGCCACCATCCCGATCATCAGAAGCGGTGCAGTTTCCCCCAATGCCTGTGCCATACCAATGATCGTGCCGGTCAGAATGCCCGGCATGGCGAGCGGCAAGACATGGTGGGTGACGGTCTGAACCGGTGATGCACCAAGGCCAAGGGCGGCCTGACGGATCGACGGCGGCACCGCCTTGATCGCCGCACGCGATGCGATGATGATCGTCGGCAAAGTCATCAGCGCCAGCGTCAAACCACCGACAACCGGGGCCGAGCGCGGCAAATGCATGACATTGAGATAGACCTCAAGCCCCAGCAGACCAAACACGATGGACGGGACTGCGGCCAGGTTGTTGATGTTGACTTCAACAATCTGGGTGAAGCGGTTCTTGGGCGCGAATTCTTCGAGATAGATCGCCGCCAGAACCCCAATCGGGAAGGACAATGCCAAAGTCACAAGCAGGGTATAGAACGAGCCAACAGCCGCGCCCCAGATACCGGCAAGTTCCGGTTCGCGGGAATCGCCACTGGTAAAGAAGCGGGTGTGGAACTGTTTTTCCACCGCACCGTCAGCCACCAGTTCGTTATACCAAGCGACTTCCTTGTCATTGAGGCGACGGTCACCTTCGTCAACGGTGGGATCGATATAGCCCTTGTTGAGCATGTCGAAATCATCACCGGAAATCAGCCAAATGGTGCGCGTTTGGCCAATCAGGCTCGGATTTTCGAGAACCCGTTCGCGCAGATCATAAGATGCGCCGCCTGAAACGATGCCATAGAGATCACGTTTGTCACTGCGCGAGGTCACATCCGGGAACCGATCACGCAGCGCCTGTTTGATCAGAGCATCAAAGTTCGCGCGCCCGATCACGTCGGGATCGCCGGTCCGTTCCGGATCGATCACAGCCGGATCAAAGGTCACTTCGAGCTGGACATAGGTCTGGTAAAAGGCGCTGTAGCCTTTTGATCCGATTGAGAATGCCAGCGTGCAGAGCGCCAGAAGCGCGATACCAATCGCAATCAGACCATAGATTTTAAAGCGGCGTTCGGCGGCGTAACGTTTTTTGATGTTACGGGAGATTTTCGGGCTGTCCCAGTCAACCGGCTTGCGCAGATTGTCCGAGATCACCTTGGCCGCAGCTCTGTCTTCCATAAGAGATGCCATATCAGTCATATTTCTCGCGATACTTCTGAACAACCTTAAGGGCAAATACGTTCAGGCCCAAGGTGACAAGGAAAAGAACCAGCCCCAACGCGAAGGCCGAGAGGGTTTTTGCACTGTCGAACTCCTGGTCGCCGACCAGAAGCGTCACGATCTGCACGGTAACGGTTGTCACAGCCTGCAGCGGGTTCACCGTCATGTTCGCGGCAAGACCAGCGGCCATGACAACAATCATGGTTTCACCAATTGCACGCGAAACGGCCAACAGAACCGCACCGACGATGCCCGGAAGGGCGGCAGGGAAAATCACCTGCCGGATGGTTTCCGATTTTGTGGCCCCCAGTGCATAGGATCCGTCACGCAGCGATTTGGGTACCTGCGACATCACGTCATCGGACAGCGAAGAGACAAACGGGATGATCATGATCCCCATGACAAGTCCGGCTGCCAGCGCACTTTCCGAACTGACATCAAGGCCAAGGATGGCACCGTTATCGCGCAGGAACGGGGCGACAGTTAGGGCGGCAAAAAAGCCATAGACAACCGTCGGAACCCCCGCAAGAATTTCAAGGGCCGGTTTGGCCACGGCGCGGAATTTCGGCGCGGCATATTCACCCATATAGATGGCCGAAAACAAACCGACCGGCACCGCCACACACATGGCAATCAGCGTAATCAGCAAGGTACCGACAAACAGCGGAATCATGCCAAACGCCCCCTCGGACGCCACCTGATCGGCACGGATCGCGGTTTGCGGGCTCCATTCCAGACCAAACAGGAAGTCGAGCGGGTTGATCTTGCTAAAGAAATGCAGGGTTTCGAACATCAGTGAAAACACGATGCCGACCGTTGAAAGGATCGCAATCGCCGAACAGACAATCATGATCGCGCGCGAGATGCGTTCAACATTGTTGCGCGCGCGCATATCCGCTTCAATCCGTCGATAGGACAGGACAAGACCGACAAGCGCAACCGACAGCATGACAACCACCAGCGCCGCATTGGCGATGGTTTGCAAATTGGCGAGTCTGCGCCCGGCATCAACAATTTCCGGCGACACGGTGAGATGTTCACCGCCACCGGCGGCGATCTGGGAAATGCTGTTGAGCGCCAGCGACAGACGACCGGAGTCCCCAACTACTTCCTGCGGCAGGTCCGACACGATCAGGGCTTCAATCACCGAGCCCTGGAAGATGTACCAGATCAGAAGCAGCGCCAGCGCAGGAAGCCCGCACCATGCTGCTGTGTAGGCCCCGTAGTGAACCGGCAAGGAATGAAGATTGCTGTGCCGGCCACCAGAAAGGGCAACAGCCCGCTGGCGTCCAAAATAAAAGGACAGCGCGCAAAGTGCGGCAACCGCGAGCAACAGGAAAGACAGGGACATTATTTGAGATCCGTTCGCCAGATGAGCCTGCAAAGATCAGTTCGTGAGGCCAATAGGACAGAAACAATAAACAAATCAAGCAATGATATAAAGAAACCGGTGGCAGAAAAGGCTGCCACCGGTTGAAAGATCGCGTTACATGCTCAGCGGCGAAAGGTTCATCGCAGCGTTACGAACAGCTTCACGCTCAGCGGCATCCATCGGGATCAGGCCACGGTCAGCAAGGTAACCTTCTTCACCCCAAGCTTTGTCAGCGGTGAATTCAGCAAGATATTCCTTGATGCCCGGAATGGTGCCAACGTGCGCGTTCTTCACGTAGAAGAAGAGCGAACGGGAAACCGGATAGTCACCAGCAGAGATTGCTTCGAAGGTCGGAGCAACGCCACCGATCAGCGAGCCCTGAAGCTTGTCGCCGTTCTGGTCAAGGAAGGAGAAGCCGAAGATGCCGAGTGCATCATGGTTGGCTTCGAGTTTCTGAACGATCAGGTTGTCGTTCTCGCCAGCTTCGACATAGGCACCGTCTTCACGAACGCCAGCGCAGACAGCTTTGTGCTGGTCTTTGTTGGTGTCTTTGAGAGCGGCGATTGCCGGGAACTCATCGCAAGCTTCTTCGAGTACCAGCTCGGTGAAGGCATCACGGGTACCAGAGGTCGGCGGCGGGCCGAGAACTTCGATTTTAACGTCCGGAAGGCTCGGATCGATTTCAGCCCAGGTGCTGTACGGGTTGTCGATCAGCGACTGGCCGTCTTTGGACGGAACGGTTTTTGCCAGAGCAAGGAAGATCTGCTCTTTGGTCAGGTCGAGCTGCGGCGCAGCGTTGGAGTTCGACAGAACGATACCGTCGTAACCAACTTTAACTTCGGTAACTTCCGAAATGCCGTTCTTCGCGCAAGTTTCAACTTCGGACTTCTTGATGCGACGCGAAGCGTTGGTGATGTCCGGATGCTGTTCGCCAACACCGGCGCAGAACAGCTTCAGACCACCGCCAGAACCGGTAGATTCGATAACCGGCGTTTTGAAGGAGGTGGTTTTACCGAATTCTTCTGCAACTGCGGTTGCGAACGGGAAGACGGTGGACGAACCAACGATACGAATCTGGTCGCGTGCTTCGGCAGCGCCAGCAAAGGCAACGCTCATAAGCGCCGCAACAGCAAGAGTCTTCTTCATCATAAATTCCCCAATGGTAGTTCCACTTCGGAACGGTGCAACGATCTGCGAGGCGGACTCTACCGCTGGGTGCTTACGGTATTGTGTCGCTTTTGTTAACGTTATGTGACAACGTATCAGAGCAGTAAAAACAGCCACTTATTACTAATAAAATCAATAAGTTAGCATTTCACGACAACCATCCGAAAACGGTGGTTTTTCACTTCAACATGGCAAAATCGCGATTGATTGCGAAAGGCTGTAACAAAAACTGTCACATTTCGTCCAAAGGTGGCCTTGGGTGTCGGGGAATGGTGTGAATTGACGATAATTGCCACCAAACCCTTTACATGACCCCATTTACACGCAACTGTTGTGCATGGGGTCCAAACTCATTCACATGACCGCCCCGGCAATTGATATGAGAGAAAAAGCAAGGAAAAGCCCGCAGAGCGGAGTATTCTCCGGTCAAGGGGTTTGACGCAGAGGCTTTCTCTCATATCAATTGTCCTTTGGATCCCCCGGATTTGCACGGGCTATTTTGTCGCAAAACCTTGAAAGATATAGATCTTCCTGTGGTTTTGCTCCGCATATCCGTGCAAATCCGGGGGACCGGGACGATTATGTGAATGAGTTTGGACCCCAAGGGACAAAAAATGCTGCGCGTAAGTACGCGGCCATAACAGGAGCACTTGATGAGCAACGCTGCACTCGACGAAATTCAGGAACTGATTCAGAAGCTGTCTGGCGAACTTGGAGATATGTCAGAGGCTGCGTCGCGCCATATTGATGATCTGCATGTTGCGGTCAATAACGTCGCATCGCACGTTCTGGCGATCGAGGCAGTTCTGTCACTGGTGGCCCAGAAGGTCGAGGTAGACGAGGCCGAAGCAATCAAGTGGATTCGTGACAAGACCGCAGCCTATGCCGAGGACAGCAGCGAAAGCTCTGCCGCAGAAGGCATTACAAAAAGCCTGCTTGGCAAGGAAGAGTAAGGCGCCCAGTCCCACGGACTTACGAAATCAAAAGGACGGCAGAGGTTATTCCCTGCCGTCCTTTTTGTTTTCTGATGCGGGTTTGAGAAAACCTAGCCTGCCAGTTCGGTCGGCTTTATCCGGTCGCGCAGTTTTTCCGGCACCGGGCCGCCCGCCGCCCAATCAAGGAGCTGCACCGTGTGCAGAACTTTAAGATCGTCGGTTTCGATCTGGACCATGCAGCCGATGTTCCCCGTTGCCACCAGATCAGGCTGGGTCGCACGGATATTGCCGCGTTTGCGTTCCTGAAGCTGACCAGCGATTTCGGGCTGCAACAGGTTATAGACCCCGGCAGAACCACAGCACAGATGGCCTTCGGCGATTTCGGCGACCTCATACCCGGCCTGTTTCAATAGATCACGCGGTGGTCGGGTGATCTTTTGACCGTGCTGCATCGAACAGGCCGAATGATAGGCAACACGGGGATTCCCGTGATTGGCACCGGCAAAGACGGCGGCATCGATATCAAGGCCAGCCAGATATTCAGTAATGTCCTTGGCAAGACCGGACACCGTCGCGGCCCTTTCGGCATAGGCCGGATCATGGCGCAGCATATGGCCGTAATCCTTGATCGTGGTGCCACAGCCCGATGCGGTGATTACGATGGCATCAAGGCCTTCGCCCGCAGCCTCGGCCGTCCAGGCATCAATGTTGGCCTTGGCCTGCGCGTGGGATTGTTCTTCCTTGCCCATATGATGGACAAGCGATCCACAACAGCCAGCACCCTTGGCAACCACCACCTCGATCCCGAGACGGGTGAATAGACGAACCGTCGATTCGTTGATTTCGGTTTCAAGCACCTGCTGGGCACAGCCGATCAGGATGGCAACCCGGCCTTTGCGTTCGCCAACTGCCGGGATCACCTGGGGCTTATCAACCCAGCTTGGCGGATGCATGGGACGTGCGCCCATCTTGACCATGCCCTTAAGCCGACCGGGCATCAGACGCGCGAAGGGGGCCGCGAATTTCGCCCCGATCAATGACAGCCGGAACAGGGTCGGATTGGGCACAACAATCGAAAGCAACTTGCGCAGCAACCGATCACCCAGCGGACGTTCATAGTTTTGTTCGATATGGGCGCGCGCATTGTCGATCAGGTGCATGTAATCAACACCAGAAGGACATGTGGTTGTACAGGAAAGACATGACAGGCAACGATCAAGGTGTTTGACCACCTTTTCGGTTGCCGGTTTGTCATTTTCCAGCATGTCCTTGATCAGATAAATGCGGCCACGTGGGCTGTCGAGTTCATCACCAAGGGTGACGAATGTCGGGCAGGTCGCAGTACAGAAACCGCAATGCACGCATTTGCGCAGGATCTGTTCGCTTTCGGCAATCGCCGGGTTTTCAAGTTGGGCAGCGGTGAAGTTGGTTTGCATTACGCGCCCTCCCCGTTCAGTGACACTGGCGCAATCCGCCCCGGATTGAGAATACCCTTCGGATCGAGGTTTTCCTTGATCCGGGCATTGATCCGGGCAAGTGCCGGGTCTTCGGGATGGAAGACCGGGGTGGCTTGACGGATTTCATCGGATGCGCGCACCAGATTGGCCTGCCCGCCCACGTTTGCGACGATATCGCGGATCGTACCGGCCATTGCATCAGGTGCATCAGGCGCATTCGCCGCGTCAGATGCGGCGATCTGCAACCAGATCAGGCCACCGGCCCAATCCATCATCGCCCGACCGCCGGTTTTTTCGATCAGTTGGGCACAGATATCACCCCCACTTGCCGGGGGTACCGATACCCGCCACAAAACGCTGCCACCGTTTTCCGATGCCACGAACGGCGCGACATTGGCGACGACCTTCCAGATGCTGTGGCTGTGGCTTTCGGGGACTTCGTGGCATTCGCCAAACCCGGCAAGCGCCCGGCACAGGGCATCGGCCCGCCATGCCACAGACGGCTTGGGACCTTCGACCCGCAGGGCGACAAGGCCGCTGCCATATTCACCGGCCAGTGGCACATCAAGGTGCGGAGCGTCTTCGGGGGCGATCCAGGCGGCGGCGGAGACTTCGTTTTCACTGCCCATGGCAATGGTCATCGCCTTGCCCGCCGCACGCGGGTCGCTGCAGGCGACAATCACGGTGGCGGATGTTTCGTCATTTGGCATGACCTTAAGCGTTACCGTATGCATCACGCCCAGCGTGCCAAAGGAACCCGCCATCAGTTTTGACAGATCAAAGCCGGTGACGTTTTTCATCACCCGGCCACCGGATTTAAAATCCTCTGCCCGGCCAGAAACGGCTTCGAACCCCAGAAGGTGATCACGTGCGGCGCCCACCTTGATCCGGCGCGGTCCGGCAAGGTTGCAGGCCACCAGCCCGCCGATGGTGCCGGCATCCGGGCCACTTGATCCATCCAGCAGGGCCGGGAAGTTTCCGGGCTCGAAATGGAATTGCTGATTTTTCTCGGCCAGTGCCGCCTTGATATCGGCAAGCGGCGTTCCGGCACGCGCAGAGATCACCAGTTCTTCGGGCTGATAAAACAAGATCCCCGACAGTTTGGAGCAATCAAGCACTGCGTTGGTTCGAACAGAATGGCCAAAGGCGCGCTTGCTGCCCGATCCGATGATTTCAAGCGGGGTTTCTGATCCAAGCGCCCAACCAACCGCATCACGCAGCTGGTCTGGCGTGGTGGGGGAAAGTACGTCCACCATAACTCTCTCTTTTCCTCTCCTGAGCCGGGCCAATCGGATTTGCGGGAGCCGATTGGCCGGCCTTTGTTTTATCGTGTTTGTTTGTTGTTTCGTTTGATCACGCCTTAGGGGCAGGACCCTAGAAGCGCGGGATATCCGGGAACTTGTCGGCCACCGCCTTGGCATGCAGGGTTTTAAGTTCCCCACAGCCATGCAAGGTCGGGAATACCTTGCCGGGGTTGAGCAACTGGTCCTCGTCAAAGGCCATCTTGATGCGTTCCTGATGTTTCATGTCATCAGATGTGAACATCTCGCCCATCAGGTCGCGCTTTTCGACACCGATGCCGTGTTCACCCGACAGCACCCCGCCAACCGCGACACAAAGTCTAAGGATGTCGGCCCCGAAAGCCTCGGCCTTTTCAAGGTCGCCGGCCTTATTGGCATCAAACATGATCAGTGGATGCAAGTTGCCATCGCCAGCATGGAAGACGTTGGCAACGCCCAGCCCGTGCTTTTTCGACAGGTCCTGCATGCCGGTCAGCACCTCGGACAGGCGACCGCGCGGGATGGTGCCATCCATGCACATATAATCAGGTGAAATTCGGCCAATCGCCGGGAAGGCGTTTTTGCGGCCCGACCAGAATAGCAGGCGTTCTTCTTCGCTTTCGGAAATGCGGGAATAGACCGCCCCGCAATCCTTGGCGATTTTGCCAACCCGGTCGATCAGGTAATCGACTTCGACCTGCGGGCCATCAAGTTCGACGAGAAGAAGGGCTTCGACATCGAGCGGATAGCCAGCCTGAACAAATTCCTCGGTCGCCTTGATTGCCGGGGCATCCATCATTTCAAGACCGCCCGGAATGATCCCGGCGGCAATGATGGCGGCAACGCAATTGCCGCCTTCTTCGGATGAATTAAAGCCCAGCAACAGCGCACGCGCGGTTTCGGGTTTGCGCAGGATACGCACCGTCACCTCGGTCACGATGCCCAGCAACCCTTCGGACCCGGTGATGATGCCAAGCAGGTCATAGCCCGCCTGATCAAGGCCCTTACCACCGACGCGCAGGATTTCGCCTTCGATGGTGACCATTTCAACCCCCAACACATTGTTGGTGGTAAGCCCATATTTCAGGCAATGCACCCCGCCGGAATTTTCGGCGATGTTGCCGCCAATAGAGCACGCAATTTGGCTGGACGGATCGGGGGCGTAATAGAACCCCTTGTGTTCGACCGCGCGCGTGATGCCAAGGTTGGTGACACCGGGCTGCACGACGGCGGCCCGGTTGTCCCAGTCAATCTCAAGCACGCGATTGAATTTCATCATACTAATGGTGATCGCATCGGCCATCGGAAGCGCGCCACCGGACAAACCGGTACCGGCACCGCGCGGAACGACACGGATTTTATTAGTATGACAATATTTTAGGATGGCTGCGACCTGGGCGGTATTTTCCGGCAGGACAACGATCATCGGCAATTGCCGATAAGCCATCAACCCGTCGCATTCATAGGGCCTGAGCTGATCATCATCGACAATAACCCCGCCCGGTGACGGGATGATATCGCGCATGGCGGCGATAATGTCCTTGCGACGTGCAAGTGTGTGTTGATCAGGCTCAGGCATCCTAAGCATCGGTGGGTTACTCCGTTAATTCGACCAGCAGGTCCTTGGCTTCGACCTGTGTCCCGGCCGGGGCGTGGATTTTGGCCACGGTTCCATCCTTTTCGGCGTGAACCGCAGTTTCCATTTTCATGGCTTCAAGCGAGCACATCACATCACCCGACTTGATCTTCTGGCCCTCGGACACGTGGACTTCGACCACCAGACCCGGCATCGGTGCTGCGACATGCAGCTTGTTGCCATCTTCGGCCTTTGGTTTTGTCTTGCCCGTGCCGGCCAGTGTCTTGTCGGCGACCTTGACGGTGCGGGGCTGACCGTTGAGTTCAAAGAACACGGTGCGGTTGCCCTCCTCGTCACCGGCCTCGGACGTGGTCAGATAGCGGATGACAAGGGTTTTGCCCTTTTCAAGATCGACCGAGATTTCATCGTTCTGGTTCATCCCGTAGAAGAAGACTGGGGTGGGCAGAACCGAAACATCGGCGTTGTGGCTGCGGTGTTCGGCGTAATCAAGGAACACCTTGGGATACATCACATAAGATGCAACCTCGGCGTCAGTGATATTGCTGCGATGGGTTTTCTTTTCGATCTCCTTGCGGGTCGCTTCGAAATCAATCGGCGGCAATGATTTGCCCGGACGATCTGTTAGCGCCTCCGCCCCCTTAAGCACCTTGCGCTGAAGGGCGGGCGGGAAGCCACCGACCGGCTGACCGATTTCACCACGGAAGAAGGAAATGACGCTGTCGGGGAAGGTAATGTCCTTTTTAGGATCAAGAACGTCTTCCTCAGACAAACCGGATGTCACCATCATCAAAGCCATATCGCCGACAACCTTGGAGCTTGGCGTTACCTTGACGACATCGCCAAACATCTTGTTGACCGCGGCATAGGCCTTGGACACCTCGGGCCAGCGATCCTCGATCCCGAGTGCACGGGCCTGCTGGCGCAGGTTGGTGTACTGGCCGCCCGGCATTTCGTGGACATAGACGTCCGAGGTGCCGCTGCGGATATCGCTTTCAAAGCCTGCGTAATAGCGACGGATCTGTTCCCAATAGGTCGAGATTTCCTTGAGCGCCTCGGTCTTAAGGCCCGGGTCGCGCGGCTGACCGATATAGTTGTTGGCAATCGAACCCAGGTTCGGCTGGGATGTCAGGCCCGACATCGAATCCATCGCGGCATCGACCGCATCAACCCCGGCATCAATCGCGGCAATGACAGTTGCAGCCGAGATGCCGCTGGTGTCGTGGGTATGGAAATGGATCGGGATATTGACGGTGTCCTTCAACGCTGTGATCAGTTCAGTCGCAGCGGCGGGACGCAGGACACCCGCCATATCCTTGAGACCGAGAATATGGGCACCGGCAGATTCCAGTTCGCGGGCCATATTCACATAGTAATCAAGGTTATATTTCGGGCGGTCCTTGTCATAGATATCGCCGGTGTAACAGATGGTCGCTTCGCAGAGCTTGTCGGTCTTAAGAACCGATTCCATCGCGACCTTCATGTTTTCAACCCAGTTGAGGCTATCAAACACGCGGAAGACATCCATGCCGTGTTCGGCCGCCTGCTTGACGAAGTAATCGACCGCATTATCGGGATAGTTGGTGTAGCCAACCGCGTTGGATGCCCGCAGCAGCATCTGGGTCAGGATATTTGGCACGCGTTCGCGCAGCTTGACCAGACGATCCCACGGGTCTTCTTTCAGGAAGCGCATGGCAACGTCAAACGTCGCCCCGCCCCAGCATTCGATTGAAAACAGTTCCGGCAGACCATGCGCATAATAGGGCGCAATTTCGAGCATGTCATAGGTGCGCATGCGGGTCGCCAGAAGGGATTGGTGGGCATCACGCATGGTGGTGTCGGTCATCAGGACGCGTTCCTGATCCTTCATCCAGCGCGAGAAACCTTCCGGCCCCAACTGATCAAGCTTTTGCTTGGTGCCCGGGCGGATTTCGCCAAGATCAATTGATTTTGGCATCACCGGATCGTGCAGATTGGTCGGCACCACGCGGCCTTCGACTTCGGGGTTGCCATTGACCGCAACCTCGCCGATGAAGCGCAGCAGACGGGTGGCACGGTCACGCCGGCGCACGAACTTGAACAGATCTGGCGTTTCGTCAATAAACCGCGTGGTGTATTCCCCGGCGCGGAATTTCGGGTGATTGATCAGGTTTTCAAGGAAGGCCAGGTTGGTGGCAACACCGCGAATACGGAATTCGCGAAGTGCGCGGTCCATACGGTCCACCGCCTCGCGCGGGGTGCTGCCCCATGCGGTGACCTTTTCCAGCATGCTGTCATAAAACGGTGTGATCACAGCACCTGAATAGGCCGTGCCGCCATCCAGACGAATGCCAAAGCCGTTGGCCCCGCGATACACCTTGATGATCCCGTAATCAGGGACAAAGTTGTTTTCCGGGTTTTCGGTGGTGATACGGCACTGAAGCGCGTGATCGCGCAGCTTGATCTTGTCCTGCCAGGGGATACCGGTTTCGGACGGGAACCCAATGCGGCCCCCCTGCGCGATCAGGATTTGCGCCTTGACCAGATCAAAGCCGGTGACACATTCGGTGACGGTATGTTCGACCTGAATGCGCGGGTTGACCTCGATGAAGTAGAATTTGGATGTGTCGACATCCATGAGGAACTCGACCGTGCCGGCATTGACGTAATTGGCAGCCTTGCCAAGGCGGATCGCGGCGTCACAAATCTCGGCACGCTGATCATCATCGAGATAGGGTGCGGGGGCGCGCTCGACCACCTTCTGGTTGCGGCGCTGAACCGAACAGTCACGTTCATAGAGATGAACCAAGGTGCCGTGATTGTCGCCAAGCAGCTGGACCTCGACATGGCGGGCGCGGCGGATCAGTTTTTCAAAGTAAACTTCGCCATTGCCAAAGGCGGCCTCGGCTTCACGCCGTGCTGCCAGCACCTGACCAGACAGGTCCTTGCCATTTTCAATGACGCGCATGCCACGGCCACCGCCGCCCCAGCTGGCTTTGAGCATCAGGGGATAGCCGATTTTCTCGGCGATGCGGGTGACTTCTGCCATGTCTTCGGGAAGCGCACTTGAGGCGGGCATGACCGGCACACCGGCACTTTCGGCCAGATTACGCGCAGAAACCTTGTTGCCAAGGGTGCGCATGACTTCTGAATCCGGGCCGATGAATTGAATGCCGGCCTCGGCGCAGGCATCGGCGAATTCGGGATTTTCCGACAGGAAACCATAACCGGGATGAATCGCATCGACATCGGCATCACGTGCGACACGCAGGATGTCTTCGATATCAAGATAGGCGCGAATGGGCTTGTTGCCCTTCCCCACCGTGTAGCTTTCATCCGCCTTGAAACGGTGAAGGGCGAAGCGGTCCTCGTCAGAGAAGATCGCAACTGTGCGAATGCCAAGTTCGTTGGCGGCTCGCAAAACACGAATCGCAATCTCGCCACGGTTGGCGACCAGAAGTTTACGGATACGCTTTGGTGCTGAACGCGTCATGGACACCGGGCTCCTACCACAATTTCCTGGCAGGAACGTGCCTGTGCGCGCCTGCCAAAACCAAGTGAAACGCCACGATATGGTCCTTGAATGCGTTGCGGTGCGGGGATGCCTGCAACGCCATACCTTTTGTGGCGATACGGGATGCCGGCACGCGGAGATCTTGTGCAATGCATCCAGAGCTTTCGGCGCCCGGTGGGCAGGCGACGGTTCTGGTATATGCGCATTGCCCTCTCCCTGTCAAAGCATGATCTCGCAAATTGGTATTACCAATTATTGGAAATACCGACCAGTTTCTTTTCACCATGCGGAACAGGTCCCCCAAGGTTTCTCTATCAGGGCGATGGGAAAACCGCGATTTTAGAGCCTGACCGAAAATTCTGACATGGTTTGATTTGAGAAATTTCCTTCAATGTCAAGGCTTTGCTCGCAGACAATGCCCGGCGGCCTTTTCAAGAGGAAAGCCGCAGCATAGTGGATGAAATTCTTCAAACCCTTCGGGCGCCTTGATTTTGAGCGATTTTGTCGTTGCGCACAGTCCGCAGGGGCCGACCCTTGCGGACCGCGCACGCCTAAAAATCACTGCAAAATCAAGGCGTCAAACCATATCAGAATTTTTGGTCAGGCTCTTACAGCGACTTTTGGCGCGGATATGCTATTGTCCGCGATCAGAAAAACGGAAATTCCCGAAACGGTTACGCCCATGCCGAAGCTCAATCTTCGACTAAAGTTTTTGCTGCTCTCGATCCTGCCACTGGTTCTGGCGGCGTCTGCGATCTCCTGGCTGGTGTTTGCCCAGGCCGAACGCCTGGCCGAGGCCGAGATCAGGACCTTTGAACGCAACATCCTTCAGGCCAGAAAGGACGAGCTGAAAAGCTATCTTGAGCTGGCGATGAAATCGATCGACCACATCTATTCGGTAGCAAGTCCGCTGGATGCGGTGTCAAAAGAACGCGTGAAAGCGATCATCGAAGATCTGTCTTATGGCGAGGATGGATACTTCTTTATTTATGACCGCGATGGCACGGCGCTTGTTGATCCGCCGCAACCCTGGCGCCTTGGCCGGACTTATTGGAACCTGCGCGATATCAATGGCAACACAGTCATTCAGGGCCTGATTTTCAATGCGGAAAAGGGTGGCGATTTCATGCGCCACGTCTGGGAAAAGCCATCGACCGGGGAGCCGACCGAAAAGATCACCTATTCCCTGATGCTGGATAAATGGGACTGGATGATCGGCACGGGCATTTATATCGACGATATCGCCGAACAGGTCACCGAGATCGAGGCCGAAGTTTCCACCCATATCCGCGAAACCACCATGTCGATTATTGGCGTGACGATCCTTGCGGTGTTGCTGGTGGGCATATCGGGAACGGTGGTCACACTTTCGGAACGCAAACTTGCCGACTCAAAGCTTAAGGAACTGACCCACCGGGTGGTTGATGTGCAGGAACAGGAACGTTTGCGCGTTTCGCGCGAGCTGCATGACGGGATCAGTCAGATACTGGTTTCGGTCAAATATGCGGTCGAAACCGCGATTGCGCGCATCACCCAGAAACGCGACAACGCGATTGAACCCATGGAAAAGGCGGCCAATAGATTGCAGGACGCCATCCATGAAGTGCGGCGGATTTCGCGTGATTTGCGCCCAGCCGTGCTTGATGACCTTGGCCTGAAACCGGCCATCGAAAGCATGTGTGCTGAACTTCAGGACCGGTCGGGCATCCTGATCGAGGTGAAATGCGACAATGTCGACGGGCAGCTTGATATCGACAAGAAAACAACGCTGTATCGTGTGTTGCAGGAGACGCTGACCAATATCGAGCGCCATGCCGATGCGACGGTGGTGAAGATTTCGATCAAACGCGAAGGCAGCAGCATCATCATGCGCATTGCCGATAACGGTGTCGGGTTTGAAACCAACCGATATATCCGCAACCGCGATCCGCGGGCCGGCATTGGTCTGCGCAACATGCGCGAACGCATGGAATTCCATGGTGGCGGGCTTTCGGTGCGCTCCGAACCGGATGACGGGACAAAAATCACTGCATTTATTCCCGCCAACAGCCAGAATGCCCTACCCCATGACGCTATCAGCGGTTAATCTGATGACGCACAACCCGACAGTCACGCGACAGGAACTCGTTTGATCCATGACCAATGCCACCATTGCCAACGAAGTTTATTCCACCCATCGGCCATTGCGGATTTTGCTTTGCGACGATCACGCGCTTGTCATGGATGGTATCCGGTCGCGACTGGAGTGTTTTGAGCATATCAATATCGTCGGTGAAGCCGGCAACGGGGCCGAGGCATTGACCATGGCCGGTGACCTGCATCCTGATATTGTCCTGATGGACATTTCGATGCCGGTGATGAACGGGTTGGAAGCAGCCGAAAAGTTCCGTGAAACCCTGCCCGATACCAAGGTTGTCATCCTGTCGATGCATGAAAACCCGGAATATCTGCGCACCGCCCAGCAGGCCGGTGCAAAGGGCTTTATCCTGAAAGATGTGTCATCCAATGACATGGTGCGTGCGATTGAAACCATCGCCAATGGCGGTGAGGCGTATAGTTCCACATTCGATCGCATCACCGATGGCGAAGACAGCAACAATGATGGCGTGCCGTTGACGTCGCGCGAACGCACGGTTTTGCGCCTGTTGGCCAAGGGGGCGAGCAACAAGCACGTTGCCCGCGAACTTGACATCAGTGTGCGGACGGTGGAAACGCACCGCCGCAACATCAAGCGCAAACTTGATATCGACAGTTCGGCCGGTCTTGTCCGCTATGCCATTGAAAAGGGTCTGGTTACCCTTGATTCTGCGAGCTGAAATCAGAAACGGTCCGCGCGTTTGACGTGGCCATGCATGACTATGAAATGATTTCACATTCTGATACGGTAGATTAGCTCGAAAGTTGGACTCATTATATTCTTGATACCTGCGTAACCGGGACTGACCGATAACCGGATCAGCCCGTTGTCATGGGTGGCACGCGTGAACCATACAACAAGCTACACATTCCGACCCGAACTTGCGCGATGCCGCGAATGTGGTGTGCGGAAATTTGCCTTGTTCAACAACCTGACGGACGAGGATTTCAAACTTGTCCATATGCCGGTTGAAGACATCACCCTGCCCAAACGCAATACGCTTTATAATGCCGGTGATCAGGCGCAATCGATCTATACCCTCCGCTCTGGCCTGATCAAACTTGTCCATTACCTGCCGGATGGCAATCAGCGGGTGGTGCGCCTTGTCAAACCCGGCGGCACCATCGGGCTTGAGTCCCTGGTTAGCGAATGTTTCACCCACCATGCCGAGGCCCTTCAGGACAGCAAGCTGTGCCGCATTCCGATTGCGGTGATTGAAAAGCTTGATCGCGAAAGCCCGCGTTTGCACAAGCAGGTGCTTAATCGCTGGCATCAGGCGGTGATGGAATCCGATAACTGGCTGACCCAGATGTCGACCGGCACGGCGCGCGAACGGGTCGCCCGGCTTTGCCTGTTTTTACATGATGACGTGACCGAGACCTGCACCGTTCCGGGGCGCGAGGATATTGGTGCGATGCTTGGCATTACCACCGAAACGGCCAGCCGGATCATCGCCGATTTCAGACGTCATGACCTGCTGGAATTCAAGTCACGCAATGTCTTCAAGCTTGATCTTGTGGGACTGCGCGACGTTGCGGGAATGGACGCCGCGGATGAGGTCAATTACGCCGACTGATCCCCGATAAACCTATCTGGCGGCATCCTGCAAGACGGTCTGAAAGGCCGAGTTTGGGCCACAGGCCAGTGACAGCTTTTCATATTCCTGCGGCGTATCGATCCGTTTGTGTTTTTCCGCACTCCGCCTGCGAATATCGTTCAGCCGTCTTTTGAAATCCCGGCCATATTCCGAAATCAGCCGCCGCATGGCGCGTTGTGCATTGTCCGCGGGCATCGGGAACATGGCACCGACCTGTCTGACGACATCATTGACCAGATCATCAAGGGCGGCACGAATGTCGGCCTCCATGCCTTGATTGATCTTCACATGTTCGCCTTCGTGGGCATAAACCACATCATATTCGCAGGTACCGCGTTCAAGCTCGGACGCGATATAGACCAGATGTTTGACGACATCGACCTTGGGATTGACCCGCACCGGATCAAGGCAATAACGGCCAAAGCCAACCTGGCGCGGTTCAAAGCGCATATCGAAAGATGCCTGAACTTCATATTCGGTGAGGCCCGTCACGAGAAAACGCGGACTGCCCCCGGCACGGCTGTTGAGCCAGCGCACCGAGCGGTGCCGATCAAGCATCGGATCCATGTGATTGAATTCAAGGAAGGCTTCGGGCGCACTGATCGGCGCACAGGTGCCTTGGGCACGGGCCAAATTGGGAAGAAACAGCAGCGCAGCCAGAACGATCAAAAGCGCGCACAAGATGCAGCCTTTTCCGATCTGATCATTGCGTTGCCCGAAAGCTGGCAAACCGTTTCTCCTGCCTTTAAAGAAAACGCTGCGCACAGAAACACCCGCACGCAGCGTTTGCGATATTCCCTTTACGCGCAACGATCAGACATGGCTCACATGATCAGCGCAATCGACGCAAAGCGGTGTGGTCGGATCGAATTCGAGACGCTTGGCAGCAATCGGTTCGCCGCAATTGTGGCAATGACCGTATTGGTCGTCATCCATGCGCTTGAGGGTTTTTTCAATCTGCTCCAGCTCGACCACGCGGCGGCGTTCCTGTTCAAGATGCATTTCCTGATTTTGCAGGGCATCCATCCTTGATAAACGACCGACCGCCTGCTGATCCAGTTCGACCGGCTTGCGGTAGTCTTCCGAGTGGGTTGAATGTGCCAGAATCTCGGCGCGTCTTTCCTCCAGCCGGGTGCGCAATTTCGCAAGATCAATGTCTGTTCGATCCGTCATCCGAAACCTCATTATACGTTGTTGTTCTTACCCGTTTATATGGGGATAGAGCGGCCCTCTTCGCCAATGCATAGATCAAATTATTCAAAGATTTTGCCGATCACGTGCAATTGCCGCAGGCATCGACGAGTTTTTCAAGCGCTGCCTTGGCTTCGTCGTCATCGAGGCCTTCGGATTTGATCTTTTTCTGGATCTTGCAGCAAAGGGCGGGCCCATTCGGGAACGGCTTGTCGGTCCAGAAGGGTGCCGTAGTGCCAAAATATCCCGCCTGATCCAGGAACGAGACGCCATAGTAATAGGCGGCCCCGACCGAATTATAGAAGGTCGGGTCATCGATAAAACCGCCATCGGGCGTCATCGATTTGGTCAGACACCAATCAAGCACCAAGGCGATGTCCTTGGATGCTGCATCTTGTGTCGCGCCATCAACCTTTGACCAGCCAAGATCGAAAATCTTGGTGACGTCATAATTGTTGTGATTGTTGAAATCACCATTGTGCTTCCAGCCGAACGGATAGGCATCATCACGGATCGCAAGAGTGGTATTGAAAATCTGCGTCCACAGTTCGACCTTGCCATGCTGATAGGAGATATTATGGAAGGTCAGGCTGAGATCGCTGCTTTTGAGAACGCCCTGATCGGTGGTGTCAAACCAACCGCCCCAATAGCCAGTTTGATCATCCTGCCAGTCATCAAGCCATGATTTGTAGGCCGAGATGTAATCATCGGTCAGATCAAAACCCTTTACGTTGGTTTTGAAATAATCGCGGATTTCGCTTTTAAAGCACATCTGTGAAAGTGCTGCCGTCACGGCCCCAAGGGCATCACGGCGATCCAGACCATCGGCAAAAATCCGCGATGTCTTTTGACCATCGAGCCAGGCCGTCATCTTGCCTGGTGTTGAAATCGGTTCCAGAAAACTGAGCGGGTATTCAGGCGCCTTGCCTTCATCGGCCAGCGTATTGACCGCATCAATCATCGCATCGACTTTGAGGAACCATTGATCGTAACAGGGCCCCCATGAGCCGTCGCTTGCGACCTGTTTTTCGGCCCAGGCCTGATCAGGATTGTTCAGCGAACTGGCAAAGCCAGCGAGCTTTTGATCAAGCGTTTTCCAGTCAGCAGTATATTGCAGCAGCCATTTGCATTCGATCATCTGCTGATCAGAGGCCGCCATGCTGTTGCCGGTTTGCTGGGCGGCGATCAGTTTATCCTGAAGCGGGGCCAGCTTTGCGGCATATGTTTTTTGCTGCGCGACATAGTCGGGATCAAAAACGCAGAACTGCGCCGTGATCAGTTTACTAAAATCCGTCAAACCCCTGCCCCCGATGTTTCAAAAGATATTTATCATGTAAAACCATGACAAATACCCGTGCAGATCCAAAGCATTATCGACAAGCGGCTTCAAACAGCCGAGGGATAGCATGGGATGTTGGGCCGGGTGGATTTGTGCTGGAGACTAGTTGCCCAGCAGCCAGTTGCGGATCACGCGCAATGCCTGTTCGGGGTCGGTATCGACGATCCTGGCGGCGACATTGGCCTTTTTGCGATCAATCATGCCGTCAATGCCGGCCAGATTGAACCGGTCCTGATCGTCGGATCCGGAAACAGACGATACGCCCGCCGTTGTTGCACGCAATCTTTCACGCAAACGCGAATCCGAACCCGATTCGTAGCGTGGGATCGGTGCCGCAGGCTTTGGACCGGGTAAAAATGACGGTCCATCCCCTGTTTTATCGCTGTTATCTGATTGCGTCATTGGCACAACTTTCGGTTCGCATTGTGACACAGTCATCATATTGGGCTGCCCCGACAGAGTGCAAATCCAATCGCAGCTTGCAAGGCGCTCTCAGCCGCTTCAGATCGTTATATTAGTTTAAAAGAAACTTTGATTTCCGCGCGTTTCGGATGCTAGGGTCGAATTAAAATAAGAAGAAAAAAGATGGGTACCACGCTGAATTTTTCCCAATCGAGCGGACGGCTTGATCATTTGATCACCGATGAAAATGCGTTTGAAAGTCGCAACGCATTTCACATATAGCAATTTCACCGCGCAATGAATCGATACAAAAAAACGCGCGATTGCAAATTTTGTACTTCCACAACTCGATCACTCTATCTAGTTTGGGAGGATCAACTTACCACCACTTTAGGGTAGTTGTCGCAATACTTTAGACCAGAGCACACAAATCCAAAAGGGGGGCCAGGTTTTTGTGAGGCACCATACTCTTATCCTGATTGTTGCACTGACCACAATGTTGACTGGCGTTGCCAAAACGCATGCCGTTGAATTTGGTGAAGCACCCGAACTTGCCAAACTGGTTGAGGACGGAAATCTGCCGCCGGTCAAGGATCGCTTGCCGACCGCACCGATGATCGTCACCCCCAATGAACGGGTCGGAACCTATGGCGGCACCTGGAAAATGGCGCAGCGTAACAGCCGCGACCATGCCCTGCTGATCAGGACAATTGGATATGAGCCACTTCTGCGCTGGACCCCGCAATGGTCTTCGACCATCCCCAATGTCGCCCTGTCATTCCAGCCCAGCAGCGATGCAACCGAGTTCTTTTTCCGTCTGCGGCAAGGCATGCGTTGGTCGGACGGCACCCCGTTTACGGCTGATGACATCGTTTTCTGGTACGAAGATATCCTGAACAATCCGGCCTTTGCCGATGCGGTGCCGGAATGGCTGACATCAGGCGGCAATACCGTGCAAGTCGACGAGATCGATCCCTATACCGTCGCGTTTCGTTTCAGCAAGCCATATGGACTTTTCCCGACCGCCCTTGCCCGCCCCGAAGGTGTTGAGCCGGTAAGCTATCCGGCGCATTTTCTGAAGCCGCTTTTGCCGAAATATAATGCCAATGCCGATGCCGACGCCCAGAAGATGGGTTATGCCGGCTGGAAAGAGCGTTTTATCGACGTATTTGGGCACCCCGGTACGATTGATGACCCGACGCGCTGGAACAATCCCGATGTGCCGACCCTGAATGCCTGGGTGCTTACCGGGGTATATGGCAAGGACGATCCACTGATCGCCAAACGCAATCCCTATTACTGGAAAATTGATCCGACCGGTCGTCAACTTCCCTATATCGACACGGTTTCCATGACACTGGTGCCGTCAAAAAGTGCGGCTGGGGATGCGGCAATTGCCGGCAAGGTCAATATGCAGGAACGCCATATCGGCACGCGCGCCAACGAAGTTCTGGCCCAAAACAAGGATCTTCAGGCCTTCACGCTGATTGAGAGCGATATGAATATCCTGACCTTGTCGCTTAATCTCAATGACAAGGACCCGGTGCTGCGCGACATCTTCCAGAACAAGGATTTTCGCGTTGCACTGTCATATGCGATTGATCGCGAGACCATCATTGATCGCTTTGTTCCCGGTGCCTTGCCCCATCAGGCGGCACCAAGACCGGAAAGCCCGCAATATCACACGGTGCTGGCGCGACAATTCATGGCATATAATGTCGAACTGGCGCGGAGCTATATTGCCAAAGCAGGACTTACCAACATCAATGATGACGGCATCCTGTTGCGTCCGGACGGCAAGCCGCTTTCGTTTACGATTGATACCGAGGGTGCGGAACGCTTTCAGATGCTCGATGCGGTCATGGGGTATTGGCGCGAACTTGGCATTGATGTCAGGGCCCGGAACCTTGCGCGTGACGAGTTTGTCGCGTTGCGCGAACGCAATGAACACAATGCCAGTGCGTGGGGTGGTGATGGCGGTCTTGATGCGATGCTCACCCCGATCAATTACCTGCCGATGTCTTCTGAATCGTCCTGGTATGCAACCGGATGGGCCAACTGGTACCTGAACCCGGAAAGCCCCGATGCCATCACCCCGCCCAAAGATGTTCGCGATCAGCTTGCGCTTTATGACCAGCTCAAAGCGACAGCAAATGCCGAAAAACAAAATCAACTGATGCGCGATATTCTCGACATCAGTGCAAATCAGTTTTACCTTATGGGAATTGCATTACCGCCAAACAGAAAAGGCGTGGTGGCACGGGACTTCCACAACGTTCCCAAGGTCATGCCTGCCGCCTGGAGTTATGCGACACCTGCACCGACCAATCCAAGTCAGTATTTTATTCAGCCCGAGTAAAATCCACGACAAACACGCATCATTCTGAATGGGGGCAGAATTAACTTGAGGACGCTGTTTGACCGACTGATCGGCAGTCTGGTTTTCAAGATCGCATTTGCGATCATTGTCGTGGAAACCATCCTTTTTGGTCTGTTTGGCGGCTATTATGTGAACTATTTCGGGGCCGAAATTGACCGCAGGATTGCGGAACAGATCAGCACACCCGGACGGCTTATCCAGCAGGAACAACTCAAGGTCTCTATTCTGAGCGACCCCGAGCAGATGGAACTTCTGCTTGGACGGCATTTGCAGCAAGCGCTGGCTGTCGGTTTTGACGGCACCATCTATCATTCAACCGACCCTTTGATGATCGGCGCATCGATCAGCTCGTTACCCGACTTCCCGGCCGAACAGCTTCGCGCCGACATGAGAGAGCAGACCCTGTTCACGGTTGATGACGATACCGGGTCCAGCATGGTCAGCATCACGCCGATCTTTGCCCTGAATGCCAATCAGCCCTTCATGTATGTCTATCTCAAGGTATCCACCAAGGGCCTTGAAGAAAGCCAGCGCCAGATGCAATCGGTGCTTGTGATCGGCTCCATCCTTTGTGTGTTGCTGACCTCCGCGCTGATTTTCCTGTTTACCCAGCACACGGTGCTTAAGCGCCTGATCACAGCCGCACAGTTTGTTAACAAGATCCAGGTCGGCAAGCTGAGTTCACGGCTGACACCGATGGGGCGTGACGAAATCGGCATTCTCGAGCGCGGCCTGAACGCCATGGCCGAAAGTCTGGAACGCCGCACCCAGCAACATCAGGCGGCCCAGAATGCCTTGCGCGACAGTGAAGAGCGTTTCCGCGACTTTACCCTGTCTTCCGCCGACTGGTACTGGGAGATGGGCAGCGATTTCAAAATCGCCTTTGCGTCCTACAAGTTTTATCAGCTGATCGAGGAAATCAATGGCTCCCCGCAGGGGCAGTCGTTTGACAAACTTGGGCTTCATCCGGAACACCCGGAGGGGTGGCAATATCTGCAACGCCATCTCGATGAACATACCGCGTTCTATAACGTCGAATTTTCCTGGACATCGCGGGATGGTGAAAAGCAGTTCGGGCGGATCAATGGCGTGCCGGTCTTTGCGCTGGATGGCAGTTTCAACGGCTATCGCGGGACGGGCAGCAACATTACCGAACAACATCGCGCCGCCGAGGAACAACAAGCCTTGCAGCGCCAGCTTGCCACATCGCAAAAGCTTGAGGCGGTTGGCCAGATGGCCGGTGGTGTTGCCCACGAGTTCAACAATTGCCTTGCCGGCATCCTGAGCTTCGCCGAAGTGGCGCGTGCCAAGATTGATGACCCTGAACGGGTCAAGGAATATATCGATCATGTCATATCGCTTGGCGAGCGGGCGACCGGTGTTGCCGATCAGCTTTTGATGTTTTCGCGCCGCAGGATCGACCAGCCGAAGAATGTCCGGGTAGAAAGCATCTTTGCGGAGATGGAAAAACTGCTGGTGACCTTGCTTGAGCACCGGATTGATCTGCAAATCTGGGCCGACGAGGCCGACCTTCATACAAGGGTTGATCCGACGCAATTGTCGGCTTGTATCCTTAACCTCGCGATCAATGCGCGCGATGCGATGCCCGATGGCGGGACACTGCAGATTTCATGCAGCAGTGCCGATATTCCGCCACTGGCACAGCGCGACGCCGATGAGGACGAGGATATCTATCCGCCAGAGGTGGAAGGCCAGTTTGTTGTCATCACCGTGCAGGATACCGGCACCGGGATTCCCGAAGATGTGATCGATCATATTTTCGAGCCCTTCTTCTCGACCAAGGAGCCGGGCAAGGGGACCGGACTTGGGCTTTCGATTGTGCATAGCTGGGTCGAAGAGGCCCACGGCTTTATCAATCTTGAAAGTGTCGAGGGCGAAGGTACGACGTTTTCGATCTATCTGCCGCGTTCGGAACCCGGCGCAGAGCCCGAGGACGAAGTTGACGAAATTGGCGTCTTCCCCGGCAATGGCGAGCGTGTTCTGATTGTTGATGATGAGCAGGCCCTGCGCACCACCGCCCAAATCATCCTGGATGATGCCGGTTATCGCACCGAGATCGCGAAAAGCACCGAAGAGGCATTGGTGATCCTGCAAACGAGCACCGGTGATGCGGCATTTGATGTGATTGTGACCGACGTCGTCTTGCCCGGTCGCAGTGGCCCGCAACTGATCATCGAAGCATTGCGCCAAAACCCGCGCTATGGCGTAGTGTTCATGTCCGGTTACCCGGCACGATCACGCAAGGAACTGGATAATCTTTTGGGCAATTACGTGTTTGTCAAAAAGCCATTCCGCCCCGGAAAGTTGCAAAAAGCGGTGCATGATGCGCTCAAACTCGCATCCGAACGGGCGCAGTCGAGCTGACATCGCTGCTCAACAGGTCGAGTCCCCAACCCTGACCATTGCGAAATCGCAGAATTTTCGCCGAATGGTTAAAAAAATCTTACCCGCCTATATTAGTTAAAATGCTTGCAAACCAAGCAATTGGCGGAGTTTGGATTGCGACAGCACTGGATAGTGTGACAACCATCACTTATATCAACCTAACAAGCCCATACCGTGAACTTCAGACAGATTTGAAGAACCCGGTAAATAGTGATGGGCATCGCCCACCCGGACAGATAAAGAGGTCAGGATGATCGGCTCAGTTCAAGGTTCAGGACTTGTTTCAGCGGCACAGGCCGTGAATGATGCAATTACGCCCAAAGGTGGTGCAGACCCGTCTTTGCCTTTCGCAGCCGCAGAAGGCGCGATCAAAAAGGCAACCGGTCTTGCCAAGGTGATTGGCTCGATCGTCACCGAACACCAGCCGCTTGAAACCAGCGGCAATCGTGGCACCAAGGTTAATATCCTAACGTGATTTTTCCCTCTCGTTAGCTTCCTCCGGGGTGGTCTTTTATGGCCACCCTTCTTTCTGTCTGGACCACGGATTGCGCTTTGATGCCGCCCGTCACGCGATCATGACAAACGTCTGACCACGTGCTAGGGTAAGCCCAACTTCAATCGTGGACGATCAGATGACCACCAACAGAATTGGCACAGGCTCCTCCCATACAGGCCTTCAGGATGCGCGTGCGCGTCCGCAGGGCGGTATGGTTTCGCGGGGTCGGGTTGGTGCCAATTCCGACCAGCCGTCCTCTGACAGCTTCATCGCATCCCAGCTTGCCCGCCTGCGCAACCTGATCGCAACCGATCAGATTGACCATAATGCGCGACGCGGGACCTACCTGAACATCGTGCTTTAACCAGCAATGCCGCAGATCGTTGCGTCGTGACGTTCCCTTACGGAACGCACGCATTTGACGTGCCTTTGCAGGTTCAACCAAGGCAACTCCCCCATAAGAAAAAAGCCCCGTACCGAAGTACGGGGCGAGTTCGTTTGTCCAGGTGTGTTGGACAAGGGAGCTTGCGCAAAAGCGTGAGGGATCACGCAGTTGCCTGGTTTTCGCTCTCGGAGCGAATGGGGTGTTCCAGCTTGTCGACGATTTCCTTTGGCACGATCTGCCAGAAGTTGCCGCGTTCACGATCCCAGTTATCGAGGATGGTGCGGGCGAAACCACTTTCGGTTTCGGCCACATGTTCTTCGATCAGAGAACGGCAATGTTCGTCCCAATGCTGGGTTTCAATGCGCTGATACAGGATGGAGCCATCATTAACGACATCGGCAAAGGTATTGTCCCTGTCATAGATGAACGCCATGCCACCGGTCATGCCAGCACCGAAGTTTTCACCAACGGAGCCAAGAATGACAGCCGTGCCGCCGGTCATATATTCACAACCGTTCGAGCCA
Source organism: Thalassospira sp. CA1 (assembly GCF_059052855.1). Lineage (NCBI taxonomy): Bacteria > Pseudomonadati > Pseudomonadota > Alphaproteobacteria > Rhodospirillales > Thalassospiraceae > Thalassospira > Thalassospira sp. CA1. Next base: position 616,285 of record NZ_JBZCIA010000001.1, on the reverse strand, counting down.
CAGCCTTCGACCACGACAGTCGCACCGGAGTTACGCACACAGAAACGTTCACCGGCCTGACCGGCGGCAAACAGCTTGCCTGCGGTCGCACCATACAAAATGGTGTTGCCGATGATGGTGTTTTCGTTGGTCTTAAGCGAGCTGCTTGGGCGCGGACGCAGAACAATCGTTCCGCCCGAAAGGCCCTTGCCGACATAGTCGTTGGCATCGCCCTGAACTTCGATCTTGAGCCCCTGCACGGCAAAGGCACCAAGCGACTGACCAGCCGAGCCACGAAGACGGACATGGAGATGGCCCGGTTTCAGGCCGGTCATGCCGTATTTCTGCGTGATCAGTGACGACATCCGGGTCCCAATCGCACGCTGGGTGTTCTGGATGTTGTACTGAAGCTGCATCTTTTCGCCGTCTTCCAGAAGCGGACGGGCATCCTTGATCATCTGGGCATCAAGAGTGTCGGGTACTTCGTTACGGCCTTCGATGGTGCAGAAGCGGGCATGATCGCCAGCATCTGCCTGTGCCAGAAGCGGGTTAAGGTCAAGGTCAACAAGGTCCTTGGCACCACGGTGAACCTGCTGAAGCAGATCCGAGCGACCAATGACCTCTTCGAGGCGGGTGTAGCCAAGTTCAGCCAGAACGTCTTTGACTTCCTCGGCCATGAAGGTGAACAGGTTGACCAGCTTGTCTGCGGTACCGACGAACTTGGCACGCAGTGCCGGATCCTGGGTACAGACCCCCACCGGGCAGGTGTTCGAATGGCACTGACGGACCATGATGCAACCAAGTGCGATCAGGGAGGCCGTCCCGATACCGAATTCCTCGGCACCGAGCATGGCACCGATCACCACGTCGCGGCCGGTTTTGAAACCACCGTCAACGCGCAGCTTGACCTTGTCACGCAGGTTGTTGAGCGTCAGGACCTGGTTGACTTCCGACAGGCCCATTTCCCACGGAACACCGGCATATTTGATCGAGGTCTGCGGGCTTGCACCCGTACCGCCGTCATAACCGGAAATCAGGATCACGTCGGCTTTTGCCTTGGCAACACCGGCGGCAATCGTCCCGACACCCGAACGCGACACCAGCTTGACGCAGACGCGGCAGCGCGGGTTGATCTGTTTGAGGTCGTAGATCAGCTGTGCCAGATCTTCGATCGAGTAGATGTCATGGTGCGGCGGCGGCGAAATCAGGGTCACACCCGGCGTTGCATGACGCAGCTGGGCGATTTCCACCGTGACCTTGAAGCCCGGCAGCTGACCACCTTCGCCCGGTTTTGCACCCTGGGCGACCTTGATCTGGATTTCTTCGCAGTTGTTGAGGTATTCGGCCGTGACGCCAAAGCGACCCGATGCAACCTGCTTGATCGAGGAACGCGCATTGTCACCGTTCGCACGCGGACGGAAACGTTCACGCGATTCACCACCTTCACCGGAGTTCGATTTCGCACCGATGCGGTTCATGGCGATCGCAAGGGCCTCGTGCGCCTCGGTCGAGAGCGCCCCGTGGGACATGCCCGGGGTTACGAAACGCTTGCGGATTTCGGTGATGCTTTCGACCTTGTCCTGATGAACAGGGCTATGGTCACTGCGGAAATCAAGAAGATCGCGCAGATGAAGCGGTTCACGCGAACGCAGACCTTCGGAGAACTTGCGGAAGGTGTTGTAGCTGCCAGACGTCACAGCGGACTGCAAGGTGTGGATCAGCGGACCGGTCCAGACGTGACGTTCGCCACTGCGACGGTATTTGTAGAGACCACCCACCGGAAGCGTCACGACATTGCCGTTAAAGGCTTCTTTGTGCTGGGCGATTGTGCGGCGCTGAATACCCTGAAGGCCGATCCCCGAAATGCGCGACGGCATGCCCGGGAAGAATTCAGCCACAAGCGACCGCGACAGACCGATGCTTTCGAAGTTGTAGCCACCACGATAGGAGCTGATGATCGAGATGCCCATTTTCGACATGATCTTGAGCAAACCGGCATCAATTGCGGCCTTGAAGCGCTGCATGACTTCGGCGGTGCTGTTCACATTCGGGAACAGGCCACGCGCATAACGATCCAGCAGACCTTCCTGTGCGAGATAGGCGTTGACCGTCGTTGCACCGACACCGATCAGAACGGCGAAGTAATGCACATCCATGCATTCGGCCGAGCGAACGTTGAGCGAGATATAGGTGCGAAGCGACGTCTTCACGAGGTAGCTGTGTACACCACCGGTCGCAAGGATCATCGGGATTGCGGCACGGGTTTCGGAAATGCCTTCGTCGGTCAGGATGATGTGCAGGGCACCGCCGCGCACAGCTTCCTCGGCTTCGCGCTGGATGCGGGTGATCGCATCACGCAGGGCCGTCTGCCCACCACCGATGTCAAAGGTGGTGTCGATTTCAACAGCACTTTCGCCCATATAGCCGCGCATGGCGTCATATTCGGCGTTGGTCAGAACCGGGCTTTCGAGCTGCAGCAAGTCACACTGGCTTTCATCCTCGTCGAGGATGTTGCCAAGGTTGCCCAGACGGGTCTTCAGGCTCATGACGCGCGCTTCACGAAGACTGTCGATCGGCGGGTTGGTGACCTGCGAGAAGTTCTGACGGAAGAAGTGATGCAGGCCGCGATAACGATCTGACAAGATCGCAAGCGGGGTGTCATCACCCATCGAACCGATGGCTTCCTTGCCGTCCTCACCCATCGGATGAAGGATCAGTTCAAGGTCTTCGTGGGAAAGGCCCATCGCCTTTTGCATGCGCAGCAGGCGTTCTTTTTCGAAATGTGCCGGTTCGGCATGTTCCGGTGAAATCAGATCATCAAGCACCTTGGTGCGGCCAACCCATTTCGACCAGTCGCGACGTGCTGCCAGCTGATCTTTAAGCTCGGCATCATGCAGCAGTTTGCCTTCTGCGAGGTTGACGGCAATCATCTGGCCCGGGCCGAGGCGACCTTTTTCAACGCAGGCTTCCTCGTCGATATGAACCATACCGGCCTCGGAACCAGCGATCAGAAGACCGTTGCCCGTCACCGCATAGCGCAGCGGACGCAGACCGTTACGGTCAGTACCACCCATCAGCCATTTGCCGCCATAGGCCGCAAGGGCGGCCGGACCGTCCCACGGTTCCATCACGGCGTTGCAATAGGCATAGAGGTTTTTATAGCTGTCGGGTGTGGATGCCTTTTTCGACCAGGCTTCGGGCACCATCATGGTTTTGACCATCGGAAGGTCGCGACCCGAACGCACCATCAGTTCGAACACGGCATCAAGGGCGGCCGAGTCAGACGAGCCCGGCTGGATCACCGGTTTGAGGTCATCGATGCTGTCAGCATAGGCATCATGTGCCATGCGTGCTTCATGGCTTTTCATCCAGTTGACGTTGCCGCGCAGCGTGTTGATTTCGCCGTTATGGGCGAGAACACGGAACGGCTGTGCCAACGGCCAGCTCGGGAAGGTGTTGGTCGAGTAGCGCTGATGATAGACGCAGAAGTTCGAGATGAAGCGATCATCGCGCAGATCAGGATAGAACGTATCGACGTCTTCGGCCAGGAACATGCCCTTGTAGATCACCGAACGGCACGACATCGAGCAGATGTAGAAATCCTTGATCGCCTCGGAAAGCACAGCCTTCTCGATGCGGCGACGGATAGCATAAAGGTCGATCTCGAACTTTTCTTCGTCGACGTCATCACGGACACCGATCAGAACCTGTTCGATTTCCGGGCGGGTCTGGTTGGCTTTTTCACCGATGACCGATACATCAACCGGCACCTGACGCCAGCCGAGAATGCCGTAACCCTGTTTGAGGATTTCGGTTTCAACAATCGCACGGCAACGTTCCTGTGCGGCCATGTCGATACGCGGCAGGAAGACCTGACCAACAGCGATCAGGCTGTCCGGGGCTTCCTGGTTGATGACCTTAAGATATGCCTTGAAGAAATCCTGCGGGATCTGAAGGTGGATACCTGCGCCATCACCGGTCTTGCCGTCGGCATCAACAGCACCACGGTGCCAGATGGCTTTCAGCGCCTCGATACCGGCTTCGACAACTTCGCGACGCGGTTTGCCGTCAATGGCACCGACCAGACCCACACCACAGTTGGCGTGTTCTTCGGCCGGGTCATACATGCCACTGGCTTCAAGATGTGCTGCGTTCTTTTCAAAACGGGCGATGTCAGCAGCGCCACGGTTCTGATCCATTTTATCCTGAACGATCTTGTTCATATCGTCTCTCTCCTAATGCGGCAGCGGGCTTAAGCAGCAGCTTCTTTGCGCGCCAGCAAATACTCATCAATCCGGTCAGCCGCATCACGGCCATCGCGAATTGCCCAGACCACAAGCGACGCACCACGGGCAATATCACCCGCAGCAAACACGCCATCGAGATTGGTCATCATGGTGCGGAAGTCGATCTTGACCGTGCCCCAGCGCGAAACACCCAGTTCCGGTGCATCAAACAGGGTCGGCAGGTCTTCGGGTTCGAAACCAAGCGCCAGGATGACCATGTCGGCATCCATGGTGTAGCTGGAACCTTCGATGATTTCCGGGCTCTGACGGCCACCGGCATCCGGGGCACCAAGGCGCATCTTGACCGCACGCACACCGGTTACCTTGTCATCGCCGACAAAGGCTTCGGGGTTGGTCAGCCAGACAAACTCGACACCTTCTTCCTCGGCATTGGCGACTTCGCGCTGCGAGCCCGGCATGTTTGCACGGTCACGGCGATAGAGACACTTGACCGATTTGGCACCCTGACGGATCGCGGTACGGACACAGTCCATGGCGGTATCACCACCACCGATCACGACAACATTCTTGTCCTTGGCATTCAGCGTTCCGTCTTCGTAAGCAGGAACCGTGTCACCCAGGCCGTGGCGGTTGGACGTGGTCAGGTATTCAAGTGCCGGATAGACATTGCCAAGACCGGCACCGGGCAGCTTCAGTTCGCGGGCCTTGTAAACGCCGGTCGCGATCAGAACACTGTCATGTTTCTTGCGCAGGTCATCAAGGGTCGCATCGCGGCCAACCTCGAATTCGGTGTGCATGACAACACCACCTTCTTCGAGAAGCTTCACACGGCGTTCGACGACATCCTTTTCAAGCTTGAAGCCCGGAATACCATAAACCAGCAGCCCGCCCATGCGGTCATAACGGTCATAGATGTGGACTTCATATCCTTTGAGGCGCAGCTGTTCGGCCGCGGCCATACCACCCGGACCACCGCCGATGATGCCAACCGACATGCCATTTTCCTTGGCCGGTTTCGGCGGCTTCACCCAGCCATTCGCAAAGGCGGTGTCGGTGATGTATTTTTCAACAGAACCGATGGTAACAGCACCGTGGGTCGACTGTTCGATCACACAATTGCCTTCACACAGGCGATCCTGCGGGCAGATGCGACCGGTGACTTCGGGCATGTTGTTGGTTGCAGCCGAGATGGCATAAGCCTCTTCAAGGCGACCTTCGGTGGTCAGGCGCAGCCAATCGGGGATGTTATTATAAAGCGGGCAATGCGCCTGGCAGAATGGCACACCACACTGCGAGCAGCGCGATGACTGATCGGCGGCACTATTGTCATCAAACGGTGCATAAATTTCGTTGAAATCCGTGCGGCGCTCGGACGCTTCTCTTTTGTGCGGATATTTTTGTTCAAGATGAACAAATGTCAGCATCTTTTCTGTCATGACGGCCCTCTGGAAGGGTTTTATGTTGCGGGTTTTGCTCTGTATACGTGTCGAACAGGCAAGAATCCAGCACAAAATATCATTTAGGTCAATATTACTGACTTAAATATCCGGACAATTTTTCCGGTTTTTCAAAGAGAGCCTCGGAAAATGACCGCAACATTGTTTCAATAGTACCATAATGGTACTATTTATGCGTTTCGCCAAAATGGGCTAAACTGCTATAAGCGATCAGTTTTTGCAGCGAACAGCCACAGAGGCGGGCGTGACCCTACAGCACATTATTCTTCTGGCGATCGTTCAAGGGATCACCGAATTTCTCCCGATCAGTTCATCTGGCCACCTTGTCCTGGCCCCTGCCCTCACCGGCAGCGCGGATCAGGGTTTGTTGGTAGATGTCGCGGTGCATGTCGGTACTTTGGCTGCTGTTTTGATCTATTTCTGGCGTGATGTGTTTGCCATGCTTGGCGGATTCGTCCGGCTGTTTACCGGGCGAATCAATCCCGGTGCCCGTCTTGCCCTTCATATCGTGCTTGCCACCATCCCGGTGATTGCCGTCGGATTCTATTTCAAGGTTTCCGGGATCGAGGAACAGCTGCGCTCTGTTGAAATCATTGCCTGGACCACACTTGGCTTTGGCATCTTGCTTTGGCTTGCCGACAAGGTCGGCATGACGATCAACCGTCTTGAACATATGCGCTGGGGCGGTGCCCTGTTTATCGGACTTGCACAGGTTCTGGCCCTTGTTCCGGGTACCAGCCGGTCGGGCATCACCATGACGGCAGCGCGCTTCATGGGGTACGAACGATCGGACGCGGCGCAGTTTTCGATGCTGATGTCGATCCCGGTCATTCTCGGTGCCGGGTTGCTGGCAGGGATCGATTTGCATCAGGCAGGCGACATCAACCTGACCGAAGACGTTCTGCTTGCAGCGGGTCTGTCATTTATCACCGCCCTGATCGCCATCGCCCTTTTGATGAGCTGGCTGAAACGATCCAGCTTCACGCCCTTTGCGATCTATCGCATTTTGCTGGGCGGCGGACTTCTGGTGTGGATTTACGTCTATGGCGGTGCGCCCCTTCCGTTCCTGAGCTGACCAAACACCACCACCGTCCAACGCATACCCAAGAGCCCCACATGTTTTTACGTCCCCTTGACCCGGCGGCAGATGGCGCCGCATTGCACCGCATTTTTGGTGATCCGGATTGCTGTACCTGGCTTCCGGACCCGGCCTTTGCCGATCTTGAAGCGACGATTACCAAATTGCGCGAATGGACAATCGGGTTCGAGGCGACATCATGGGTGATCTGCGAGACACCGGATGGACCAGCCCTTGGGCGTATTGCGCTTTATAATGTCGGGCGCGACGAGGATGTCTGGGAAGCGGCCTGCATGGTGACCCCGGCCGCACGCGGTCGGAATTACGCCGCACGTGGTCTTCATGCCGCGATCCGGTATCTGTTTGAAAACACCACCGCGCGCCGGGTGTTTGCCGATATCGACCCGGACAATCATGCGTCAATCAGAACATTTGAAAAGCTGGGCTTCACCCGCGAAGGCGTTCTGCGCGGCGAGTGGCAAACCCATATCGGCATTCGTGATTCTGTGATTTTCGGGCTACTGCGCACCGACAGCCTGACCGATATTCCCAATCCGCCTGAATTGATCACAGCCTAGGCTGGTGTTTTTCCGGGCCGGGGTCAGTCCTGCCAGATGGGACCGCCGGACAGCACAATCTGGGCACGTGCCGGGTCTTCGGGGGCATAATCCGACTCCTCGACAAAGCGCATCAAAAACGGTTCGTGCGACAGCAGGAATTCAAGCGCACCACACTGCACCTCGTTCGAGGCGATCCCGGCTTTGAGATCATCAAGCCCCATGCCGGTTTGCGCGATCAACCCCTGAAGCAATTCGTCATCGCCGGCGATATGAGCGATGGCGCGAATGGCGAGAGTTTCGGCTGCTTCCTTGTTCATATGTGCGAATGCCTGCGTGATAGAACTGTTATTTAAACCATTTTGCCTTGGACAAGGCGCGCCAGACAACAAGACCGGCAATCACGATGACGCCAGCGGCAATTGCGCCCAAGCCATTGCCCGCCACCAGCACCAGCCCCCAGAAGCCGACCGTACCAAAGCCAATTGCCAAACTGAGGAAGGCGGACTTTGTCAGGGTGTCCTGATTTTTCTGGGCCATTTCGGCGCGTTTGATTTCATCGACGATCTCATACCAGGCCAGTTGCTGCCAACGGGAATATTTCAGCCCCTTGCTCGGCCCTTTGCGGAGGAATTCATCAAGCTGTTTGACGATATTGGCTGCGCGCTCTTCGGGGGCAACATATTTGCCAATCCGTTCTTTCTTGCGCGGGCCTTCGTCTTCTTGGTCTGGTAACGGCATAGGGCAGCCTGACACGTGATTGCGGCGATGCGTTATGGATAGGCGGCATCTGCTTTACATCCGGTAAACATTACCCTGTCTTGCGTTTCTGCCAGCGGCGCAGGAAAGCCTTTTCAATCTCGACCAGCACAAAGACGCTAAACCCGACCCCGACGGCCATCGCCCAGCCAAGCGGCGGGATGGCGACACTTTCAAACAGATACTGCATCGGCGGGGCATAGGTGTAGATCAGCTGGAAAAGCACGACCAGTGCGACCGCGATCAACACCGCCCGACTGCCCAAAAGCCCTTGTCTGGTGAATGCCGATGCGGTCAGGAAGCGGGCGTTAAACAGATAGAACAGTTCAAACATCACAAGCGTGTTGACCGCAACCGTGCGCGATACTTCAAGGTCCGCCCCGCGGTTCTGGGACCAGACAAACACGCCGTACACACCGGCCACAAGAATGAGTGAGACAAAAATCGTCCGCCAGATCAGAAAGCCCGATAGTAACGGTGCATCGCGCCTGCGCGGTTGACGCTTCATGACATTGTCTTCAGCGGGCTCAAACGCAAGGGCGAGGGCGAGCGTCACCGCGGTGATCATATTAACCCAGAGGATTTGCGGGGCGGTGATTGGCAACAACTGCCCCAAGGCCAGCGCCATGACAATCGTCAGGGCCTCCCCGCCGCTGCTGGGCAGGATGAACAGGATCGATTTGACCAGATTGTCGTAAACCGTTCGGCCTTCTTCGACCGCGGCGGCGATCGATGCAAAATTGTCATCGACCAGCACCATTTCGGCGGCTTCCTTGGCGGCCTCATTGCCCTTCTGGCCCATGGCAACGCCGACATCGGCGCGCTTGAGCGCCGGGGCGTCATTAACGCCATCGCCGGTCATGGCAACGACATGGCCCTCTGCCTGCAGGGCCTTGACCAGACGCAGCTTGTGTTCGGGACTGGTGCGGGCGAAAACGTGGGATTTCCGGGCGACGGCGCGCAATGCGTCATCATCAAGCCCGTCAAGCTCGTGGCCGCTGACCACAGGTTCGCCATCGCCAAGGCCGAGTTGCCGGGCAATGGCACCGGCTGTCACCGCATGGTCGCCGGTGATCATTTTAACTGCAATCCCGGCAGCACGGCATTTGGCAACGGCGGCGATGGCTTCCTCGCGCGGCGGGTCGACCAATCCGTAAAGGCCGATCAACACAAGATCCTGTTTGACGTCGTCGAACACCAGTTGGTGATGGCCGTTATGGGTCGGGCGGAAGGCAAGTGCCAGCACCCGTTGGCCATTTTCGGCCATTTCCTGCATGCGGGCTTCCCAATAGGGGCGATCCAGGACTTCCTGATAATCCGGTCCGCCCTGAGAGTTGCACATGGCAAGGATACGTTCCGGCGCGCCTTTGACATAGATGAAGCCATGCCCCTCTGCATGGTGATGCAGGGTCGCCATGAAACGATGTTCGGATTCAAACGGGATGACGTCATGGCGCGGCAATTGACGGTTTTCAGTGCCGGGTTCCAGTTTCGCCTTCATGGCAAGGGCAACCAGTGCGCCTTCGGTCGGGTCGCCATCAACCGACCATTGACCATCACTTTCATGCAGACCGGCGTCACTGCACAAAAGTGCCCCGCGCGCCATTTCGGTCAGGCCGGGATGGTCATCCGGTTTGACCGGTTTGCCATCAAGCTCAAAGCCGCCTTCGGGCCGGTATCCTGTGCCCGTGACGGCATAAAGATGCTTGCCGGTGGCGAGCGACTGCACCGTCATTTCGTTGCGCGTCAGCGTGCCGGTCTTGTCCGAGCAGATGACGCTGACCGATCCCAATGCCTCCACCACCGGCAGGCGGCGAATAATGGCGCGCCGTGCGGCCATGCGTTGCACGCCGGTGGCAAGGGCGATGGTCATGATCGCAGGCAGGCCTTCGGGGATGGCGGCGACGGCGAGCGCGACCGCACCGACAAACATGTCCGCCGCCCCGCGCCCATGCACCCAGACACCAATGGCAAAGGTAATAAAGGCGACCGCCATGATGGCAGCACTGAGTTTACGCCCGAAGGTCGACATTTGCCGCAGAAGTGGCGTGGTAAGGGTGGTGACTTCGGACAAAAGCGCACTGATGCGGCCGATTTCGGTTTTGGCACCGGTGGCAACAACCACGCCGCAGCCCTGCCCGTGGGTGACCATGGTGCCGGAATAGGCCATGGAAAAACGATCACCGAGTGCTGCTTCCGCGGCCACGGGGGAGACGGCCTTATCGACGGGGACAGATTCGCCCGTCAGGATGGCTTCCTGAATTTGCAGACCCTTGACCCGGCTCAGACGCACATCAGCCGGGACCTTGTCCCCCGATTGCAGATGGATGATATCGCCGGGCACGACGTCTTCGGCGGGGATTTCGATTTTACGCCCGGCCCGCTCGACGATGGCGGCAAGCGAAAGCATATTGCGGATTGCTTCAAGCGCGCTTTCGGCTCGGCCTTCCTGCACGAAACCGATGATGGCGTTGATCACCACCACCGCCAGAATGACCGACGTGTCGACCCAATGCGCCAGTGCCGCCGTGACGAGAGCTGCCAGCAGCAGGACATAAATCAGCACATTGTTGAATTGGGCCAGAAACCGGATCAGCGGCCCACGCCGACGCGGCGGATCAAGCCGGTTGGGGCCATATTGCGCCAGACGTTCGGATGCTTGGTCTGCATCAAGGCCTTGCGGGCTTGTTTGGAAAGCTTCAAGGGCCTGATCGGCGGGTAGTGCGTGCCATGCGCCGTCCTGCTGGATCGGTACGCCCGAAAATTCTGTGGCTTTGGCAGCGACTTTGTTCATGGCGATGCTGGCCTGTTGATGGCGTGAATACGCACATCACAGATCCTATCGCACTGCAGCATCTCATACAAGAAGTCACCGATTGATCATCAGGTTACAAACAGTGCGGCGGCGGCAATGACACCAATGGCAATCAAGTGAACCATCTTCATTCTCCTGCATTGGGGATGAAACAACATCCACAGCAAACCTGTGCCGGGATGCTCACAGGATGAAATACAAAGCAGAGGATTTGATGACAGGAATTCGGCAATTTGGTGCCGGGACCTTAAACAGGGTCCGTTTGCCGATGCGCTGGTGCGGGCGGCCGGACTTGAACCGGCAAAGCCTTAGGGCTGACGGATTTTAAGTCCGCTGCGTTTACCAATTTCGCCACGCCCGCGACGCGCGTTGGGACCGGACAAAGCCGGTGCAAAGCGTTCTAGCGCGGCTTGGTTTTTGACGCAACATTCTATTGGCGCTAATCGGCACCTTTGCGCGACTAAACAGCAATGGGGCAGAACTGCCCGTGTTTCTCCATATTCCGTGCATTTTCGTCTGTCATGCTGGACCACTGACCCAAACAGTCACGTTTAAAGTCAGATGCACAGGCGTTTTCAAGCTGCCGTGATTGCCACGGTCTGTCTGGCGGCCGTTACCTATATCCTTCGACGGGAGATAAGCCAGCCGCCCATAATACCGCAGGCCTTTGCCCGCGATGATGCCGCACGGCCTGATGCACCGGTATTGCGCAACAAGACCACCACCCGGACCGCAAATCAGCAGCGCCATATGAACCGCCTGTATGACAAGATGGACGAAGATCTGTATGACAGTCGGGTGGCGCCCTTGTTGTTTGATGGCTTCCTTTCTCCGCCGCAACAGGCCACCGAACATCTGCAATTTGGCATGGGCACACCAACGCCCAGCGAAATTCTGGCCGGGCGTAATGCGCTTTCATCGCTTGCGCGCAAGCTTGACCTTGATAGTGCGGCGGGGACGTTCCCGACCCAATCGCGCAGCGTGCATGCGCCAATCAGTATCTGGCTTGCGGGCAACCATTCAGAACTTGAAAACCGGATCACCGGGTCGGGCTATGATCCAGGCCTCAGTGGCGACACCATCTCGATTGATAGCGGTGTGGATTATCTGATTGATGACGGGCTTGTGCTTGGCATCGGGGTTGGCTGGGGCAGCACGGTTGGCGAATCCGGCACCCGGCAATTGGGTTATCGCGAGAACAATCTGGCCCTGTCGCCCTATTTCGTCTCGCGCGTGACAGACTGGTTTAACCTGCGCGGCAGCATCAGCCTTGGCCAAAGCACCATCCGCCAATCGCCGATTGGCCCGGTGCCAGATAATCTGCGCTATGCCGAACGGCTTGATAGTACCAGCATTTCAAACAGCATCGGTTTTGGCACCGACTATGAGTTTGGCGCAGTGCCGCTGCGCATCCAGCTTGATGGCGACATCACCACCGCGCGCGAATATGTTGATGCGGCGCGCGCCACCAATGGTGGACTTGTGCCCGGAAGCATTGCGACCACGCAGCTTTTTGATGCCTCGGTCGAGGCGCGCTATCGCCTTGGTTTTGGCAATCATGAAATCATTCCGTTTGCCGGGCAGGACGAGACCATATCGCTTCTGAACCAGAATTACGGGCGCAGCGGATCGACACGATATTATGCCGGGGCCGACTATGCCTATGATCCGCTGAGTTTTGATCTCAGCATTCAGGGGTTTCGCGACATTGCCACCGGGACTGAGGACATTACCGGCATTCGATCGGAGTTTTCCCTGATCCATGATGTGGCACAGTCATCGATGACGCTTGAGCCGTTTGTCAGCATTGAAAGCACCAATCTTTATCTTGATACCGGGGGTGGTATTACCCAGCAATGGGGTAGTTTCCCCGCCAGCGTCAGTTTCGAGCTGCGGCGAAAACTGAGTTATGAAGTGTCGCACGGCAACTATACCGGTTTTCTGACCATAGATGTGCCGTTCTAGGCTTACGTAAAGCGCATGCTGCGCAAAAATCGGCTGTGATGGATCGATGAGATCATCTTGCTATTGGCGACAGCGACGCTGACAGGTAGGGTGCAAAACAATTGAGATTTACCTCGCATTTCATCGGGCCCGCGCCATGACCAAACCAGATCAGATTGCCACAAACAGCGCCCCGGAAACGGACCTGACGCCGCCGGTTTTTGACCAGGCGTTTCAAAAGCAGTTCATCAATCTTTTACTCTGGCGGCGTGATGTCCGGCGTTTTCGCACAGACCCGATCCCTAAGGGCGATGTCGATGATCTGATCAAGGAAGCCTGCTTGGCGCCGTCGGTCGGCAATTGTCAGCCATGGCGTTTTGTGAAGGTCAATGACCCGAAACGTCGTAAATCAATTCGCGACAGTTTCGAGCGCGCCAATAACGAAGCACTTAATGACTATCACGGCGAACGCGCCAAGCTTTATGCGTCGCTGAAGCTTCAGGGCATGGATCAGGCCCCGGTACAGTTGGCCGTGTTTGCCGATGAAGAAACCGAAGCAGGCATGGGACTGGGCCGTAAGACCATGCCCGAGATGCTTGATTATTCTGCGGTCGCCGCTGTGCAGCTGCTGTGGCTGGCCGCACGTGTGAAGGGCATCGGGGTTGGCTGGGTTTCGATCCTTGAGCCGGATGTGGTTGGCAAGACGCTTGATGTGCCAGACCATTGGCGCCTCATTGCCTATCTGTGTATCGGATATCCCGAAGAAGATCACGTCGTGCCCGAACTGGTCCGCGAAGGCTGGCAGGATCGCATTGATCCCGATGCGCTGACACTTGAACGCTGATTGCCAAAACATATTTCAGAACGCAAGGAATACCGAATGTCTGGCGAACCAAGCCAACCGAACAATCCCGAACAGCCGCCGCAAAAAAAACGACTGTCGAACGGGGTCTATTTCAAGATCATGGGCTATCTTCTGACCGCGGGTTGGGTCGGGATTATTTTGGCGGCGTCGGGCGGGGATTCGAGCCACCCGTTGTTTGATTACATTTTCATTGTGCCGCTGGCGGGCTGGATCATCGGGATGCTGGTTGCCCGCGTGATCGCCAAGAAATCCGGTGCGGACCGGCCATAAGGCAGGGTTTCATCGTTCCAGAAAGGCGCCACCAAACGGCGCCTTTCTATTTTCTGTCATCAGAATTGCGGTTGCGGGTGCGTTCATCGCGATAGCGGTCATCATCAGAAAACCCGCCAAGCGTCATGATCCCGATGCCCAGACTGATGCTGCCAAAGGTCACAAACAGGCCAAAAAACAGCAAGAAGATAAAGATCGGCGCATCGCGCGATGACGTCGCAAGACTGTAAATCCCGCCAATATCGAAATACAGAACCAACGCCCCGAACACCAGCGCGCCAAACCCGCCATAAGCTGTGTGTTCGATCATGAATTTCACAATCGACCGGGCTTCGCGAGCGGCCTGACTGTTGCGCGCGTCATTGTGCGGATCATGGTTCTGATCGGTCATGTTGTCTTCCCGTAAAAGGTCAGAACAATTCTAGACACAGCCCGAAGACATTACCTTGATCAAACGCAATTCAAGGCCACTGGCTAAGGCAATCAGACAGCACCGGTATCCTCGATCACGTCCTTGCCACCTTCGATGATGGCAAGGCGAATGCGATCAGATGCCTGATTGACGTCATCGGCACTCTCGCCCCGCACGACAAGCGTGGTGCCAAGCTTTCCTTCACGCAGGAACGGATAGGATCCGATATCGGTTTCCGGGAAATCAGCCTGAATTTCGCCAAGCACCTTGGCGATCGTGCCTTCTGGAATATAGCCGCCGACAGAACGCGATACCATCGGCTTGCCGCCAATCAGCTGGTGTTTGATGCCCTGGAACATGGCCTGCATGATCATCGGCACACCGGCCATGATATAGACATTTTCCATGCGGAAACCCGGTGCCTTGGAAATCGGGTTCTGGATCAGTTCCGCCCCGACCGGAATACGTGCCATCCGCAGGCGTGCTTCATTGAGATCTTCGGGGTTTTCATAATGGCTTTTAAGCAAGTCGTGCGCGTCTGCATTGAGTTCAATCGCCACCCCGAATGCCTTGGCAACACATTCCGATGTGATGTCATCGTGGGTCGGGCCGATACCGCCGGTGGTAAAGACGTAATCGAATTTTGCCCGGCATTCATTGACCGTATCGATGATGGTGGCTTCGATATCGGGAATGACGCGGGTCTCGGCCAGGCGGACACCAAGCGCGTTCAGTTCCTCTGCCAGATAGGGCAGGTTCTTGTCATGGGTGCGGCCAGACAGGATTTCATTGCCGATAATAATCAGACAGGCACGGACCGGATCAGACATCATATCCCCACAACATCATTCAAACTTCAATGCGCGATCTCATACGCCACAAACGGGCAGATGGCTCACAGAAAATCGCGCAGCATCGCCACAAGCGGTACATCGGCCGGCGGCATCGGATAATCCCCCAGACGCACCGGGCGCACCCATTTCACCTGCTGGCCTTCCATCGGGGTGATTTCACCCTTCCAGACGCGGCACAGATAAAGCGGCATCATCAGATGGAAATCATCATAAGTGAAGGATGCAAAGGTAAAGGGTGCCAGGCAGCTTTCGGTGATATCAATGCCAAGTTCTTCCTTGAGCTCGCGCACCAGCGCCATTTCGGGGGTTTCACCCGCCTCGACCTTGCCGCCGGGGAACTCCCACAGACCAGCCATGGATTTGCCTTCCGGGCGCTGAGCGATCAGCACACGATGATCGATATCGACCAGCGCGACCGCACTGACGAACACGGTTTTTTCCGGGATTTTGCCCTGGCGCAGGTCAACCGACATGCAGCCTTTATCTGGTTGTTGTATTGTCATGGCACTGTTTTATCGCGCCATCAAACCTTCGCCAAGTGCAGAAAGCATCGACGGTCACTTTGCGCGGGTCAGATCAATGTCATCGGGCGCAAGGCCCTTCAGATAACGGTCATATGCGGCTTCGAATGCACCTTCGATGTCTCGTGTATAGGTGACCGTATCAAACAGCGGACAGGTCTTGATCTGTTGTTGTAACTTCTGCTTCAAGGCCGCGGTCTTTTCGGGATGAAGCGCCAGATCCAGTGCAATGGCTTCATAGTCCGCTTCATCCTTGGCAATCAGCTCCGACAGATTGGCCGCCGTCAAAATGCTGGCCGCCACCCTGGCTGCAAATTGCTCCCCGGGCAAGGTCACTAGTGGCAAGCCGGCCCAAAGCGCATCACTCGCCGTCGTGTGCGCGTTGACGTTAAAGGTATCAAGCAAGAGGTCGGCATGCTTATGGCGTGCGAGATGTTCCGGTTCCGGCATCTTGTCGGCAAAGACCAAACGGCCTGGATCAATGCCACGTTTCTGCACTTCCTTGCGCAGGTTTTCGGCGGCGTAATCGTTACCCTTGAACACCCAAAGAACCGAGCCCTCAACCTTACTCAGAAGCCGCATCCAGATATCAAATTCCCGCGGGGTTATCTTGTAGGTGTTGTTGAAACTGCAGAATACGAAGCCGGTTTCCGGAAGACCGAAATCAGCGCGCGTTGTGTTCGTCGCCGGAATAAGGCGCTGGTCATCGTTGGGCTGATAGCAATTTGGCAGGTAGATCAGCTTTTCGGAAAAATACTGTTTGTGCGTTTCAGGCGCGGTGACCTTGTCGACAATCATGTAGTCAATGAAGTCGGCCCCAATTGATCCGGGATATCCCAGATAATTGATCTGCACCGGCGCCAAGCGTTGGGCGAAAATGCCGGTTCGGCCCATCTGGGTATGCCCTTTTAGATCAATGGCGATATCGATGCTTTTCTCGCGGGCAAGTTTCGCGATGTCCGCATCAGAAGCACGTTCTACATCTGAAAAGCTCTCGAAAAAGTCCCGGGCATCATTCAGGCTTTGGCTTTGTTTGATCGCGCCATAGGAGAAACCGTGGATTTCGAATTTGTCGCGATCATGGTTTCTGAGCAACCCCATCATCAGCGATAATGTTGCATGGTTATGGAAATCGGCAGAAAAATAGCCGATCCGTAATTTTGATGGGCGCTTTGATGGAGCGGTCCCTTGCCACTTTGCGCCTCGGCCATATTTAGCCAAAACGAACTTGCGGCAACGCGCCAATTGCCGCTCCGGTGCATCTTCACGCACCAACAGCGAAAAGGGTGAAACATCTTCACCCTCAATCCCCAAGGTCTTGGCAACACGTGAAAAGCCTTCAAGGCCTGACCAATCACACATCATTGCCAAACTATAAAAGCGGTTTGCCAAGGCACTTGTCAGATACGGGTTCAGATCAGTGGCCTTGGCATAGCTTTGGGCAGCAGCAGGAAACCGTCCCGTTGTAAAAAATACGTGGGCCAGATTGTTATAGGCGTCGGCAAACTGCGGATCGAGCTGAAGCGCCTTGGCAAAATATTGTTGGGCCGCATCAAGTTGGCCAACTGTCATCAGAACAATGCCCGCACCATTATAGGCCGGGGCATAGTTCGCATCGCAACTGGCTGCTTTTTGATAGCATTGGAGGGCTTCGTTGAACTTCCCTATGCCCTGATAAAACACAGCAAGATTTTGATAGGACTTCGGGTTTTGTGGCGCAAGATCAACAACCTTTTTGAAGCAAGCATAAGCCTGCTCATAATCCTTTTGGGCAGAATGGGCATTTGCCAACAAAACCCAAATCACAGCTGCATCAGGTTCAGTCTTGAGATGCTTTTCACAAATGGAAATAGCCAATCCAAACTGATTGCTTTTCATCGCTTGCTTGGCGCGTGAAAGCGCCTTTTCAACTGCCGACGTCAAGACTTCTTCCTTTGCACTTCGATGTCATCGGGAGCCAATCCGTTAAGATATCGGTCATAAGCTGCTTCAAAGCCTGCTTCGAGATCACGGGTGTAGCCTTCTGAGTCAAACAGAGGGCAGATCTTGTTCTGATCGTTTAGCTTCTGCTTCAAGGCCGCAATTTTTTTTGGGTGCAGTGTCAGATCAAGGGCGATGGCCTCATAATCCGCCTCGTCCTTTGCTATCAATTCCGGCAAGTTTGCAGCGCGCAGGATACTTGCAGCCACACGAGCAGCAAACTGTTCTCCGGGCAGGGTAACAAGCGGCAAACCGGCCCAAAGCGCGTCACTTGCCGTTGTGTGTGCATTGACGTTAAAGGTATCAAGCAAGAGGTCGCCATGTTTCTGACGGGCAAGATGTTCCGCTTGGGACAACTTTTCGGCAAAGATCAAACGATCCGGATCGACATCGCGTTTTTGCGCCTCTTTACGCAGGTTTTGCGCCGCGTAGTCATTGCCCTTGAACAACCAAAGCACCGAACCTTCGACCTGTTTCAGGAGCCGCATCCAGATATCAAATTCCCGCGGCGAAATTTTGTAGGTGTTGTTGAAACTACAGAAAACGAACCCACTATCAGGCAGGCCGAAATCAGCGCGGCTTGTTTTTGTATCGGCGATGCTGCGCTGATCATCGTTAGGCTGATAACAATACGGCAAATAGATCGGTTTTTCCGAAAGGTACTGTTTGTGCGTTTCTGGAACCGTGACCTTATCAACGACCATATAGTCGATGAAGTCGGCCCCGATGGTCCCCGGGTTGCCAAGATAGTTAATCTGAACTGGGGCGACACGGCGTGCAAAAATTCCAAGGCGCCCCAATTTCGTATGGCCTTTGAGATCAATCGCGATATCTATCTGCTTTTGTCGTGCAAGCTCGGCAATTTCATCATCGGATGCCCGTTCGACATCGGTGAAACTATCCAGGTAGTTCTTTGCTTCATCAAGGCTTCGGCTCTCCTTGATAAGCCCATATGAAAAGCCGTGGATTTCGAATTTATCGTGATCATGGTGACGCAGCAGCCCCATCATCAACGCAAGCGTCGCGTGATCCTGAAAATCGGCCGAGAAATATCCAATACGCAGCTTGCCCGGACGTTTGGTTGGGCGCGTCCCTTGCCATTGGGCACCGTGACCAAAATTGAACATCACGAGCCTGCGGCTTCTGACCAATTGCCTTTCCGGTGCATCTTCGAGTTTGAGCATTGGAAATGGCGAAACAACTTCTCCCTCGACGCCTAATGTGCTGGCGACCTTTGAAAATTCTTCGTAACCAGACCAATCACACATCATCGCAGAGCTGTAATACTGGCTGGCCAAGGCACTTTTCATCTCAGGATCAAGAGAATACGCCTTTGCATAGCCCTGTGCTGCAGCCTGAAATTGACCCTTGATAAAGAAAACGCGGGCCAAATTGCTGTAAGCGTCGGCGAATTGAGGATCAAGTTGAAGGGCCTTGGCAAAATACTGTTGTGCAGTATCAATCTGGCCCACGTTCACCAGAACATTCCCGGCACCGTTATACGCCCTGGCATAGTTTGCATCGCAGTTAACCGCGCGCTGAAAACACTGTAGCGCCTCGTTAAACTTGCCGATGCTTTGATAAAACATACCCAGGTTTTGATGGGATTTTGGACTTTGTGGCGCAAGCTCGACGACCTTCTCGAAGCAGAGAGTGGCCTTCTCATAATCCTTTTTCAGGAAATGGGCATTTGCCAACATATCCCAGCACACGACTGAATTTGGTTCGGCTTTGAGGTGTTCTTCGCAGATGGAGACGGCCAACCCAAACTGATTGCTTTTCATCGCTTCTTTGGCGCGCGAAAGCGCCTTTTCAACTGCCGACGTCAAGACTTCGTCCTCGTTATGGGTGCAATATCTGCGCGCACTTCACTGGCTGCCAAGGTCAATATCTACCGGGTTCTGATTGCTGAGATAACGTTCATAAACCGCGTCATAGCCCCGCTCCAAATCACGGGTATATGATTTCGTATCAAACAGCGGACAGGCTTTGACGTTATTTTTGACCTTTGCCTTCATGGCAGCGGTCTTTTCCGGGTGCAAAGCCAGATCAAGGGCTATTGCCTCATACTCTTCTTCCGATTTGGCAATCAGTTCGGGCAGGTTTGCCGCCTTTAGAACGCTTGCGGCGACCCGGGCGGCAAATTGTTTTCCGGGAAGTGTTACAAGCGGTAACCCGGTCCAAAGCGCGTCACTTGCCGTGGTATGAGCGTTCACATTGAAGGTATCCAGAAACAGGTCAGCATGTTTGTGACGTGCGAGGTGTTGTTCCTCGGGCAAGAAGCCTGCGAAGACAAGGCGTGCAGGATCCACGCCGCGATTTCCGGCTTCCTTGCGAAGGTTGAGCATCGCGTCCTCGCTTCCTTCGAAGAGCCACAGGACAGAACCATCTACCTTCTTAAGCAAGCGCATCCAGATATCGAATTCACGAGGCGAAATCTTGTAGTTGGCATTGAATGAACAGAAGACGAAGCCGTCTTCGGGCAAGCCCAGCTCCGTGCGTGTTTGCGTGTTTTCCGGGAATTCCCGGCCGCCGTCATTGGGTTGATAGCAATGCGGCATGTAGATGATTTTTTCGGAGTATGCGTTCTTGTATTCACCGGGGATGATGGTGTGATCTGCGATCAGATAGTCGATATAGTCGGCCCCCAAAGTCCCCGGATAACCAACATAGTTGATCTGAATTGGCGCCATCCGATAGGCAAATAGCTGTGGCCGCCCGTACTGGGTATAGCCCTTCAGATCAATCGCGATATCGATCCCCTGGTTACGGGCATGCTCGACAATCTCGCGGTCCGATGCACCGCGAACGTCCCAGTTTTTTTCAACCAGTTTCTGAAGTTCGCCACGACGCCAACCATCCGTGACACCGCCGTAACTATATGCATGTATTTCAAATCGGCTTTTGTCGTGGAGACCGAAAAGCCCCATCATCAAGGAAAGCGTCGCATGATTGTGAAAATCAGCGGAGAAATAGCCGATTTTGAGTTTCTGCGGGCGTAAAGACGGACGCGGGAAATTCGGAACGACTTCTCGCACGGCAAGTTCCTGGGCCCGGTTTTCAGAACGCTTTTTCTGCGCGTATGGGTCATCGTCAAAATGCAGGAAGGAAAAGGGCGAGACCGAGTTGCCCGGTTTTCCAATCGGCTTCACCTTCTTAAATTCGGGTGCAAGTTCAGACCAGTCGCAGATTTGTGCGCGAACATAGAGATAGTCGGAAAGTGCCGTCATATTGTTCGGCCGCAGTTGGGCGACTTTTTCAAAGGCCTGTTTGGCAGCACCGCGCTTTTTCTTGCGATACAGGATGATCCCGAGATTAAGATACGGCTCCGCCAGGTTGGGATCGTATTTGATCGCCATCACGCAGAATTTCTCAGCCTCATCAAAGCGCCGCATCTCTACCAGGATGCCTGCGATCGAACTCAGAACGCCGGCATTTTGCGGTTCGATGTAACTGGCATTCTGAAATGCCTGCAACGCAAGGTCCCACTTGTTTTGCGTTGAAAACAGCTTACCAATATTCACCCAGGCCATTCCGAAATTCTTATCGATCTCAATGGCTTTGCGCAGACATTTTTCAGCCTCGACCGGGTTTTGACTTTTTGCATAGCCAAATCCAAGAAGGTTCCATATCTGGGCATTTTCGGGCGCGTATTCCAAGAGTTGACGGGCAAGCTCAACGCCTTTTGCAAACTCGCCTTGATCAATCAGTTTGGAGGCTTTTGTAAACGCCTCCTGAGCAGAAACACCGTTTCCGGATGCAGCATCACGCAATTTCTCAAGAGCTGCTTTCGCGCGTGTGTTTTTCGGGTAGTCCTGAAGAAACTGTTCGTACAGCCTGATCGCTTCGTCAATCTGGCCCTGATTTTCGAGCTTTTTTGCGCGTTTGGACAGTTGATCGAATGAGGACACTTTGACGAGATCTCCGAATTTGAACTTTGCCCGGAAAGTCTAGGGAGCAGGCAATTAAGGACTAATAAATACATCCCAACAATACACATGCGACGTGCTGCTTTACAGCTCCGGATTGTCAAAATCCCACGACATAACGGGCGTGGTCAGTGCAAACATCCATTTGATTGTTTTAAACGGAATTCAGTGCGCTAACGTATTGACTATATAAACGATAATTTTTGCATAGATCGGCACCCCGAATGTTTCCCAAAAAGTTTCTGAGCATGACGACCAATTCCATTGTCGCAATGGTGCTTCTGGCCGGATGTGACAAGCTTGGTGCTTATAATCATTGGCAGGCGGGTGATTTAGAACCTGATATCGCGGCACTTTCCTATGGGCCGGATGAGCGGCAGGTTGTGGATCTTTATCTGCCCGATCCCTCCCTGCAGCCCGCCCCACTTGTGATCTGGTTTTATGGTGGGTCATGGGATTCTGGTGATCGCGGCAAGTATGCCTTTATCGCCAAACGCTTTGCCGAGTTTGGCTATGCGGTTGCCATTCATGATTACCGATTGGTGCCCGATGTTCGTTTTCCGGACTTTATCGAGGACGGCGCGTCTGCGATCGCCTTTATGAAAAACTACGCGGAACAAAATCCGGGTCAGATCAAAGATGTCCCGATTATGTTGGCCGGTCATTCCGCCGGGGCTTATAACGCCGTTCAGCTGGTTGCGGACCAACAATATCTGCAAGCTGTCGGGATTGATGCCGATGACATTGCCGGCATCATCGGGCTTTCCGGCCCGTATGATTTTTACCCCTATGATGTTGCGGCCACCAAAAATGCGTTTGGCGAAACACCGGCCAATCAGAGCCAGCCGGTCGCGATGGATCTTGCACATATGCCGCCGCTTTTGTTGATTACAGGCACCCGTGATCACACGGTTTTACCGCGCAACTCGCGCAAACTCGCCGAACTGGCCCCGAATGCAGAACTTGTCGAAGTCCCCGAAACGGGTCATGCAGGAACCCTGATTGCGCTTGGGTTCTATTTGACAACCGATGATGCGGTGTTGGACCCGGTCAAACAGTTCCTGCAAAACCACCTGCCAACCAAGGCCCTGACAGCAAGAAACTGACAAAGAAAAAGCGCGCATCCCGAAGGAGCGCGCTTTTTGTTTCAATTCATGGCCAATACGATCAGTTCAGCTGACCGTGGCAATGCTTGTATTTTTTGCCAGATCCGCATGGGCAGGCCTGGTTACGCGCCACACGACCCCAGGTCGACGGATCGTTGGGATCAAAGTTGCCCGGCTGACGCGACTGAACGGTTGCGGTATCGACACCCTGCTCGGTTGCTTCGAGTTCGTCGCGGTTTTCGCGCATTTCCTGTTGCGGACGGCGGGGTGCTTCGAGGTCTTCGGGGCGCGGGGTCGATTGAAGTTCGACATGCGACAGCATCTGGGTTACGCGTTCGCGCAAGGACACCAGCATGGCTTCAAACATGTTGAACGCTTCGCGCTTGAACTCATTGAGCGGGTCGCGCTGACCATAGGCGCGCAGACCAATGCCCTGACGGAGGTGGTCAAGGGCAAGAAGGTGCTCTTTCCATGACTGATCAAGGAGCTGCAGCACGAGGCTTTTTTCAACCTGGCGCATGATATCGGCACCATAGTTGGCAACCTTGGCCGCCATTTTCGCATCCGCAGCCTTTTCAATGCGTTCGCGCATGACTTCCTGATCGATGCCTTCTTCCTTGACCCAATCAGAAATCGGCAGATCAAGACCCAGAAGACGGGTAACTTCTTCGTGCAGGCTGGCGGCTTCCCATTGCTCCGGATAGACCTTGGCCGGGCAGTATTTGTCGACCATGTCTTCGATGACTTCGGCGCGCATGTCAGCGACGTCTTCGGCAACGTTTTTGGCCTGCATCAGATCGCGGCGCTGTTCATAGACGACCTTACGCTGGTCATTCATGACATCATCAAACTTCAGAACGTTCTTACGAATGTCGAAGTTGCGTGCCTCGACCTTCTGCTGGGCTTTCTCAAGCGCCTTGTTGATCCACGGATGGTAAATTGCTTCACCTTCCTGCAGACCAAGTTTCTGCAGCATGCCGTCCATGCGCTCGGATCCGAAGATGCGCATCAGGTCATCTTCAAGCGAAAGATAGAATTTCGATCCACCCGGGTCACCCTGACGGCCGGAACGACCACGCAGCTGGTTATCCACACGCCGTGATTCATGGCGTTCGGTCCCGATCACAAACAGACCACCGGCGGCGAGAACCTTTTCCTGATCAGCCTTGACCTCGGCTTTGATTTTTTCAATCGCGGCGGCACGTTTGGCTTCGTCGGTGACATTGGCCAGTTCATGTTCAACGCGCATTTCAACGTTGCCACCAAGTTTGATGTCGGTACCACGACCGGCCATGTTGGTGGCAATCGTGATCGCACCCGGCGCGCCGGCCTGGGCCACGATCAAGGCTTCGCGTTCATGCTGCTTGGCGTTGAGAACTTCGTGCGGAATTTTTTTCTTTTTCAGAAGGTCGGACAGAATTTCCGATTTCTCGATCGAGACCGTCCCGACAAGAGCCGGCTGGCCGCGCTTGTGGCAATCTTCAAGCTGTTCAGAGATCGCAATCCACTTTTCATTGGCGGTGCGATAAATCTCGTCATCGGCATCTTTACGGGCAATCGGGCGATGGGTCGGGATTTCGACAACTTGAAGATTGTAGATTTCCTCGAATTCTTCGGCCTCGGTCATTGCCGTACCGGTCATCCCGGCAAGGGTCGGATAGAGACGGAAATAGTTCTGGAAGGTGATCGATGCCAGAGTCTGGTTTTCGTTCTGGATCTTGACCTTTTCCTTGGCTTCCAGTGCCTGATGCAGACCATCGGAATAACGGCGGCCTTCCATCATACGACCGGTAAATTCATCAATGATGACGACCTTGTCGTCCTTGACGATATAGTCGGTGTCTTTCTGGAACAACTTGTGCGCACGCAGCGCCTGGTTGACGTGATGGACCAGATGAACGTTGGCAACGTCGTAAAGCGTGCCTTCGGTCAGGATGCCCATTTCCATCAGAAGCTGTTCGGCGTGTTCGGTGCCTTCTTCGGTCAGGGTAACCGCACGCGCCTTTTCGTCCTTTTCGAAGTCTTCTTCGATCAGTTTCGGGATCAGCGCATCAATCGAGCGGTAAAGTTCGGAGCTGTCTTCGGCAGGACCCGAAATGATCAGCGGGGTACGGGCTTCGTCAATCAGGATCGAGTCGACTTCATCGACGATCGCAAAGTTGAACGGGCGCTGCACCATGTCTTCGAGACGGAACTTCATGTTATCGCGCAGATAATCAAAGCCGAGCTCGTTATTGGTCGCATAGGTGATGTCACAGGCATAAGCCGCACGGCGCTGATCATCGGTCATGCCATGCATGATCACGCCCACCGTCAGACCAAGGAAGCCATAGACCTCGCCCATCCATTCCGCGTCACGACTTGCGAGATAGTCGTTCACCGTCACCACATGAACGCCCTTGCCTTCAAGCGCATTCAAATAGACCGGCAAGGTCGATACCAGGGTTTTACCTTCACCGGTTTTCATCTCGGCAATTTTGCCAGATGTCAGAACCATGCCGCCCAGAAGCTGCACGTCATAATGACGTTCACCACGGACACGTTTGGATGCCTCGCGGATGGTGGCAAAGGTATCAGGAAGGATGTCGGTCAGAGTCTCGCCATTCCTGAGACGTTCGCGCAGCCAATCGGTCCGGGCGCGCAGTTCGTCATCAGTAAGCTTTTCGACTTCGGGTTCCAGGGCATTGATTTGCTCGACCGTGGCCCGCAGGGCTTTGACTTCACGATCGTTAGCTGAACCGAAAATTTTCCGGGCAATAGCGCCGAGCATTAATACGTTCCTGAACAAATAAATTAAGACACAATGAGGCCCGACAGAAAGCGGAGCCCGATCACAGATAGAACCCTGCCTGCCATCTGTCAACGGAACGAGCCAATATCGCTAATGTTGGGCTGAAAATTACCGGTTTTCACCGCAGTCCCCGGACACATCCGGACGGTTTCACGTTTTCGTTTTTGGCTGTTGATCCCTTCTTGCTTGAGAAATGCGAGAAATCGGCGTACCATTCGCCTAATAGTTTTAAACCCTAACAGAGCACGTAGCTCGTTTTGGCACGCAGGGTTGCCCCGAAAGCGCTGCCAAATCACGTCCTCAGGAGGAGGATTATGGTCGATTTCTCAGCGCTTAATCCATTTCGTCAGGGTCAATCCGCCCTTCAGGATGCGCGTCAGCCCATTTCAAAAAGTAATCCCGATGCCGGTGACAGTGCCGCACAGGCGCGAACTGATGCCCGCAATCAGGTTGATCCGCTTGCGTTGTCAGACGATGCGCTTGCCGCACACAATGACAGCCAGAAGCTTGCCCCGGCGGCAGGCAAGTCGCTGTCGAACAAGTCCCTGACAACCGAAGAACTGTTTGAACGCGCACTTGATGCGTCGCTTGAGATGATTCGCGGCAGTGTGCAGGAAATGTTCGCGCTTTCGGGCATGTCCGAAGAAGATGCGATTGCTGCGACCGATGCCATGTTCAATGGCATTCGCGATGCTGCCAGCGGGCAGGACCAGTTCGAGTTTTCCTTTGATCAGGCGATCGCCAGCCACAGCAAAACCGCTATTTCCTATGCCGGGGCCAATGGTGCCGCGGTTGGCGTATCGGAATCCGCCATGATGGCGGTCCAGTCGCTGGATATCAGCATCAACAATGAAACCGGTGAGTTCTCGTTTAATTACGAGGCCGCCAAGATTGAAGTTGTAAAGACCCAAGCCATCGCAATTGGCAACAGTGCCGGTGCAGCCCTTGGCGCACTTGGCGCGGTCATGGATGGACTGGGTGGCGGGTCGCTTGTGGATATGCTGGGCAACCCGGCCAGTGCCGAGAATGGCGGACTTCTGTTTGATATCAATGACAACGGAGTCGCTGAATTCATTCGTGAATTGATGAATGCAACAGTCGGTTCTGACGATACGTCCGAAGAAGGCGACTCAGCCGGTACTGCGCAGACCAATGGTCAGGCGCTTGCGGCTGAACGGATGGCGGCCCTGAATGCCCAGATCACCGAACAGTTCATGGAACAGGCAACCCTGATCGTACGCAGCATCAATCAGCCGGTTGACGGTACTGGCGAGGGTGCCGGTCCGCTTCAGCTGACCGTTGATATGATGATGCCGATGGGCCTCTTTGGTCAGGATGATGGCAAGGCCACCTTCACGTTCCCGAATGGTGAAACCGTGCCCGTCATTGACCCGACACAGGAACAGGATGTTCTGATTTAACTGCGACGGGATGTCGTGACCGACATCCCGCAGCCCTTCAGGAAGGAGGTGCTGAATGATGCTTGACCCGAACATGGTCCCCCCACAGCAAACCGGTACAGCCGGCATGGATGCCTATGCCGGCGCGCAGGCAGCAGCCAAGGCTGCTGCCGAAAGCGTTGCTGCGCAAAAAACAAATGCGGGGCAGCTGAGTAAGGTCCAGCGCGCGATTGCAGATCAGGTGGACCTGAGCGCTGAAGCCAACGAGAAAGTTGAAGATGCGCCGGAACCGTTTGCCCATTTGCCGGTTTTTGAAGTGCAAACCAATGCGCTCGATATTCTGAATGCTGTCAAACCTGCCATTCAGGATGCGCAGGGCCGAATGGATAATGATGCCTTTATCATTCTTTCGATGATTGGCGTCCCGCCCGAAAAAGCACGTCAGATGGCCTCTGAGATGGCCGATGGTCCGCTTGGTGATGTTGCGATCAGCGGTGTCGACGGCGTTCCCAATGGCATATCTGTCGAATCACTCGTAAAGGGGATTGCTTCGGGCGACATCAAGGCCGATGTAGGTTCCCTGCAGATGATATCCCAAGCCGTCAATATTGACCTTACTCAGCTTCAAAGCGGTTCCTCGGGCCGAATGAGTGGGGGCATTTCCATGGCCGAGATCAATGCCAAGATTGAGCAAATCAGCATCAAGTATACAAGCATTGAAATTCGTCAGATATATCAGCAGGTGGACCCCCTTATCCTGGACCTTGACGGCAATGGCATTGATGTCACCGACGTTGCCAGCGGCGTCACATTCGACATTGACGGCGATGGCGAAGAGGATCAAACCGCTTGGGTCAGTGGCGGGGATGCGTTGTTGGCACTTGATCGCAACGGGGATGGCAAAATCAACGACGGCACAGAGTTGTTTGGCGACCAGAACGGGGCCAAAGACGGTTTTGCCGAGCTGGCCAAATATGACGACAACCAGGATGGCGTGATTGACGAAAGTGATGCTGTGTTCAGTTCGCTCGTTCTACTACGTGCCGATGGAAGCCAGAGCAGCTTGGCAAGCGAAGGCATCAAATCGATATCGCTGACCATGATCACACCATTGGATGAACGCCTGATCGGCGGGGATCTAGTGGCCAAATCGGGTTTCACCCGAACAGACGGGTCACAAGGAACAGTCGGTGAAGTGCTGTTTGACGTTCAGGCCTGAACAGTCCCAACCATGTCAAAATTTCACATAACTGTTGTCCGAGCATTTCCCGCCTTGCGTGGCATGAACGCGTGAACGCACAGATACACATCACAACATGCTGACACGCAAATTTAGCTTCTTCACATTTTAGACAGAAAGCTTTGCCAAAAGGTGCGACATCCACGGCGAAGCCTTGTGCAGGCACAACTTATGTGTTTTACCCGTGGGCAGAGGCATTGGGCATAAGCCCATCTGAAATCAAAGTCTGGAGAAACTATGCTGCGCAAATCCCTTCTTGCTGCGTCCCTGGCAACCGTTATTTTTGCATCCCCTGCCATGGCACAGGACGCTGCACCGGCAGAAGACCCGGTGCTGGCGACGGTCAATGGTGAGGACATTCTTGAATCAGAAGTCCGCGCAACCCAGCAGGGCCTGCCGCAACAGTATCGCCAGCTTCCATTTGACATGCTTAAGGCGGATCTTCTGACCCGTGAAATCAATCAGCGCCTGCTGATGGATGCCGGCAGCGAAGCTGGTCTGGCTGATGACGAGGAAGTCAAAGCACAGATCGCAGCGCTTGAGCGCCGCCTGATCGCGGAAACCTATCTGGATCGTGCGCTCAGTGACGCGATCACCGATGATGCGATCGAAGCAAAATACGAAGAATTCATCAAAACCAACGAGCCGGAGCCGCAGGTTCACGCCCGCCATATCCTGCTTGAAAGCGAAGAAGACGCAAAAGCCATCATCGCAGAACTTGACGATGGTGCCGACTTCGTCGAACTCGCCAAAGAAAAATCGACCGGCCCGTCCGGCCCGAACGGTGGTGATCTTGGCTTCTTTAACCGTGCCGACATGGTTGCACCGTTTGCCGAGGCAGCCTTTGCCATGGAACCGGGCACCTATTCGAGCGAGCCGGTTCAGACCCAGTTCGGCTGGCACGTGATCAAGGTTGAAGAGAAAAAAGAAGGCACCCAGCCGTCACTTGACGAAGTCCGTCAGCAGCTGGTGGCCGAAATCAGCCGCGATGCGTTTAACGCACTTGTCGAAGACCTGCGTTCTGATGCCGAAATCGTCAACTATGTCGAAATCGAAGCCGCGAAGGCAGAAGAAGAAGCCGCCAAGGAAAAGCCGGCGGAATAATCCCGCAGACTTCGCGGTCAGCATCGATTGATCGCGACTGGCTTCAGAGAATTCGAAAACGGGGTGCAGCCATTGGCTTCGCCCCGTTTTTTACACATCATTTGATCGCGTAAATTCATTCTGCCGCTTGCTTTTCGTCGCCATTGCGGCAGGATGGACCGACTTATCCAATAAAGGAAACTGCACTGATGGTTGCGACTGCCATTTCACCGCTTGCCCCTGCGGCATTCCCAGACCTTCCGGCGATTGCTGGCGTTAAACTGCATACCGCAACCCTTGGCATTCGCTATAAGGGGCGCCCGGATGTGCTGTTGGCCGAACTCGCGCCAGGCACGCAGGTTGCTGGTGTCTTCACCACGTCGACCACCGCATCGGCGGCGGTCCGCTGGGGACGCGAGGCGCTTAAGGGGGGTACGGCACGTGCCTTTTTTGTCAATGCGGGCAACTCCGTCGCATTCACCGGCAAGGCAGGCGAAAAGTTCGTTGCTGACAAGGTTGAAGCCGCGTCCAAGACGCTGGGTTGCGCAAAAACCGAAATCTTTACTGCATCGACCGGCGTGATTGGCGAGCCGACCACGGCAAACCGCATCACCGATGCACTGGGTGATCTTCTGGCCAATGAGGCCGGCTGGCTTGACGCCGCCAAGGCCATCATGACCACCGATACCTTCCCCAAGGGCGCGTCAGCCACCGCGACCATCAATGGCAAGACAGTGACCATTGCCGGTATCGCCAAGGGATCGGGCATGATTGAGCCGAACATGGCAACCATGTTGAGCTTTGTGTTTACCGATGCCGCCCTGCCGCACAGCGTTTTGCAGTCCATTCTGGCCGATTGCAACAATCGCAGCTTCAACGCGATCACGGTTGATAGCGATACCTCGACCTCGGACACGCTTCTGGTGGCTGCCACCGGCAAGGCGGGCAATGATGCGATTAGTGACGTCAACGATCCGGAACTTGCCGCGTTCAAGGCGGCATTTGAAGACGTACTGCGTGATCTTGCCCATCAGATCGTTCGCGATGGCGAGGGCGCTTCGAAATTCATCACCGTCAAAGTCACCGGTGCCGTGAACGAAAAAGAAGCCAAAACTGCCGCGAAGGCCATTGCCAACTCCCCGCTTGTCAAAACCGCGATTGCTGGTGAAGACGCCAACTGGGGCCGTATCGTCATGGCGGTTGGTAAATGCGGTGTAACCGCCGATCCGAACAAGCTGAGCGTTGCAATCGGTGGCATTACGTTGGCCAAGAACGGTGAACGTGTTGCCGATTACGACGAAGGCCCGGTCGAAGCCCACATCAAGGGCCAGTATATCGACATCGATGCCGATCTTGGCTTTGGCGATGGCGCGGCCACGGTTTGGACCTGTGACCTGACGCATGGTTACATCTCGATCAATGCGGATTACCGCAGCTAAGCGATCAAAGTCCTGTGCACTAAAAAACGCCGCCTTCGATGAGGGCGGCGTTTTGCGTTTTCGGGCCGTGATCGGCAAAGGTTATCTCTTGCCGGGAATATAGCCATTGAGGATCAGACCGACATTGGCACCTTCAAGCTCGGTTTCGCTTAGATCCGTGGCGCCAAAGGCGACGCCGGCAACGTTTGCCTTGGTCAGATTGGCGCCCTTCATCTTGGCTTCGTCAAATACCGAGTTGCGCAAATCGGCCTGTTCGAAATTGACATCCGAAAGATCCGCGTTCCAGACGACGCCGGTCTTCTC
Source organism: Thalassospira sp. CA1 (assembly GCF_059052855.1). NCBI lineage: Bacteria > Pseudomonadati > Pseudomonadota > Alphaproteobacteria > Rhodospirillales > Thalassospiraceae > Thalassospira > Thalassospira sp. CA1. Next base: position 585,256 of record NZ_JBZCIA010000001.1, on the reverse strand, counting down.
ACCCTTCTTGTCGCGCTGATCGACACCGCCAAAGTGAACGCCCTGAAACACGCCTTCGCTACAGTCCGATCCCGCCATGCGCACACCATCGAGCACCGCACCATTCATGCGGATTTTCTGCATGTCGGCTTCGCGCATCGAACACATGGCAAGAATGGTATCGACAAAAAGCGTGCCGCGCAGAATGCATTTGTCAAAGACGGCCCCGGACAGGTCCATGCCCGAAAAGTCCATGCCCGACAAATCGCGACCGGCAGCAATCATTGGCATGCCGGTTTTGCCGCCCGTTGCCAGCCAGGTACTGTGGCCGTTTACAAGTTCGCGAATATCTTCAACCAGCGGGGCCGTCGGTGTACCGCCACCGATTGAGTAGGATGTGTTGGCCTGCGACAAATCGACATCCTGCAAGTCGACATTGCGAAGGTTCGCACCGCTCAGATCCGCCCCGACAAGTTCCGTCCCGGCAAGCTTCGCCCCCTTGAGGTTGGCATTGCGAAGCTTTGCGCCATTCATCTTGCACCCGGTCAGATCAGCGCCTTCGAGATTGACGGCAAACATGTTGGCGTCACTCATATCCGTGTGCGCAAGGCGCGATCCCGACATGTTGGCACCGGCCATATTGGCCCCCCACATCATGGCACCTTCAAGGTCGGTATTTGACATGTCGGTTTCGCGTTTGACCGTGCGTTCACGAGCCCCTTCAAGGACCACCATGATGCCTGCGCGCAGATCAATGCCGTTCAGGTTGGCATTGCGCAAACTGGACCGTGCCATATTGGCCCCGCGCAGATCGGCGCGTTCAAAGGTCGAATTTTCGAGATCAGCCTCAACAAAGTTTGCACCAAACAGGTCGCAGAAATCGAAACAAACGTCGCGCGCCGATGCCTGTATGAAGTTTGCACCGGGCAATACCGCCTCTTTCAGGCTGATCTTGCTCATTTTGATGCGGGAAAGATTGCAGTTGCGCTTTTGCATGCGCACGCCGCCGGGCTTTTGATTGAGATAAAGTTGATGCTTTTTGATTGAATCAATCAATTCCGAACGCGATGACATTCAGTAGAAAACCCCAGAGATTCTAAATTAGATTCTTATTATTCTGGATTATAGAATGACGCAGTTTCCCCGCAACGCAATTTGTTTAAGACATTGCGCGACATTGGGACGGTTTAAGTCTTTAAAAAGTGGGAAAAACTATCCGAACGCTTAGTGAACCCGCGCCCTGGCAGGGTTGGATACTAAACCTTACCGGGGATGATTCCGGTCAGAATCGAGCCGGTGTTGGTACCGTCAAGATCGACGTCGCTTAAGTCTGTTTCACCAAAGGCGACACCGGAAATATTGGCCTTGCAAAGCTTGGCCCCCTTCATGTGGGGCTCATCGAAAACCGAGTTTCGAAGGTCAGCGTGTGAAAAGTCCGTCGCATGAAGGTCTGCGCGCCAGACCTCGCCCGTTTTCTGTCCCTTGGCATCGCGCTGTTCGACGCCACCGAACTTGACGCCCTGAAGCACGGCCTTGGTGCAGTTGGCATAGGACATCCGCACACCATTCATGATCGACCCGCTCAGCCGGGCGCGGGACAAATCGGCATTGCGCATCGATGCCATGACCAGAATGGTATCGACCAGCAAAACACCGCGCAGGATGCAATCATCAAAACATGCCGCTGAAAGATCAAACCCGGTGAAATCAAGTTCGGTCAGATCACGACCGGTTACATCAAGGCGTGCGCCCGATATGCCGCCACTTGTCAGCCACTCGGTATGGGCATTAAGCAAAATGCGGATATCATCGGGCAACGGCGTTGCAGCCTTGCTGCCAATCGAGTTTGACGTATTGGCCTGCGACAGATCAACGTTCGCCAAATCAACATTGCGCAGATTGGCACCCGACAAGTCCGTGCCAAGCAAAAGCGTATCCTTGAGCTTTGCACCCTTGAGGTTCGCGTTTTTGAGCTTTGCGCCCGACAGGTTGCAGCCTGAAAGATCCGCGCCGGCAAGGTTCACGGCAAACATGTTGGCGTCACTCAGATCCGCATCGGCAAGCCGGGCACCGGACATGTTGCTTTCGGCCAGATTGGCACCGGACATCACCGATCCCTGAAGGTCTGCGTTGGTCAGATCTGTTTGTCGTTTGACCTTTTTTTCGCGTCCGGCATCGACAATCACCATTACGCCGGATCGAAGATCGGCACCCGTCAGGTTGGCATTGCGCAGTTTGGCACGCGCCATGTTGGCGCCGCGCAAGTCGGCGCGCATGAAGCTTGAACCTTCGAGATTGGCCTCGACAAAGTTGGTTCCGAACAGATCACAGAAATCAAATTTGACATCCTGGATCTGGGCCTGGATGAAATTGGCACCGGGAAGCACCGCATCTTCAAGACTGATCTTGCTCATCTTGATGCGCGACAGGTTGCCATTGCGGAGCTGCAATCGCCGACCCCCGGGCTGCTTCATGACAAATAGCTGATGCTTTTTGATCGCGTCGACCAGTTTGGTGCGTGTTGTCATCTGGTGGGCGGTACCCCCGATCAATCGGAAACAGCGCTTGGACACCGCGGTTCCAAGAATTCTTATAAAGTATACTCGTCAATGACAGTGAACATTCTGACAAAACATGACAATTAAGCCACCTGGTTCACTGGCATAAATATATGATTACACAATACTTATCGCGTTGCATGGTTTTCTTGCGCCCTGTTACGGATCTGACAATCGTGCGATCGATATTGCGGGGCAATGTGTTTGCAACGGCAGCGCCATATATGTGCCGGACCGCGCAGGGAACCGGCCTGTGATATTGCGATCTTGTATGGGGTTCCGCCCACCCCCATCTGCAAAAATGTATTTAAGAAGAAGCGGGTAAAATGCACCAAATTCTGTTTGTTGATGATGATGCCAACATCCTGAACGGATTGCGCCGACGTCTGCGCAGCACCCGTCCCGAGTGGAACCTTTATTTCGCAAATAGCGGGTCTGAGGCCATCGAACTTGCCGAAAACAAGGATCTCGACGTCATCGTTTCAGACATCCAGATGCCTGGCATGGACGGTGTGACCTTGCTTGAAACCTTGCAGAAAACCCATCCGGATGCCGTACGTATCATTCTGACTGGTCATGCCGATAACGCATCCTATCTGCGCACTATTGGCCCGGCACACCAGTTTCTGAGCAAGCCATGCGATCATGAAACCCTGGTCGACAGTATCGAAAACGCGCTGGGTCTGCGTCAGTTGTTGCGAAGCCCCGAACTTAGAAGCCTTGTCGCTGGTTCCAAGAGCCTCGCCTCGCCGCCCGACACCTACATGCGTCTGGAAACGGCCTTTTCGAACCCGAACTACGCGCTTGATACCATCAGCAAAATTGTTGAGTCCGATATCGCGCTGACCACCGAAGTTTTGAAACTTACCAACTCGTCCTATTTCGCGGTGACGCAGAATGTTTCGTCTGTCGCGCACGCGGTACGGATGCTGGGGATGGAAACGCTTAAGGCACTGGCCCTTTTTGTCGGGCTGTATCGGGGCTTTGACGGCCCGGCCAGTCAGGCAGCCAATCTTAAGCGCCTGTGCCACCGCTCCCAGCAGATTGGCGTTACTGCCGCCCTAATTGCCGAATATGAACGGCTTCCGCGTGAAATTTGCCATGCTGTGCCATCCATCGGGATGCTTAGTCACATCGGGACGTTGATCCTTTATACCAAGCGCCCTGATGAGATGCAGGCGGTCATTGACCGTGTTGAAAAAGAAGGCATTTCAATTGATCAGGCGGAGGCCGAACAATTCGGGGCCGGACATGCCGAAATCGGTGCCTATTTGCTGGGATTGTGGGGGTTTCCGGCACCTGTCATTCAGGCGGTTGCCTATCATCATCGGCCAATGGATTTACCGCACCGGGAAATGACCGCCCTGACCGCGATCTATGTTGCGCAACATCTGACACGTGAAATTGCCGATCGCGATGCCGGACGGACGGTCGAAAGCACGATCGATCAGGAATATCTCGCCCAGATCGGCAAGCAGAGCCACATTGAAGAATGGACCAATATTGCGGCTGTTGTGTCCGGCAAATACCGCGAACTGACCAACAACTAGATCACGTGTCCTGATGTGCTCCGTCTTCAGGAAAAAGGGGCAAAAAGGACACGACCCTCCACATATGCGGACTATCAAAGATCCTTTGCAGGCCCCATGTATAGACCATGGAGCACACGCATGAGGTGAAAATGAGCGTCATCCTTTTTGTCGATGATGACAAAAATATTCTGGATGGTTTGCGTCGCCGGTTACGCTCGGTCCGGTCCGGCTGGGAGCTGCATTTCGCGCATGACGCGGAAAGCGCCTTGGCAAAGGCTGCCGAAATGGAACCGGATGTCGTCGTTTCCGACATGCGCATGCCCGGAACCGATGGCGCAGAACTTTTGACCATGATGCAGGAAAAACACCCGCATAGCGCGCGCATCATTCTTTCGGGTTTTGCCGAAGAAGAAGCAATCTTGCGCACGGTTGGCCCGGCGCATCAGTATCTGGCCAAACCGTGTGATGATCAGATGCTGGTCGAAACCATCGAGAACGCGCTTGATCTGCGAAACCTTCTGACCAATCCGGATCTGCGTGCACTTGTTGGCGGGATTGATGCACTTGCCTCCCCGCCGATAACCTATACCAACCTTGTCAAGGCACTGGAAAACCCACTGACCAGCAACGAGCAGCTTACGGCCATCGTGGCCTCGGACATTGCGTTAACCGCCGAGATCCTGAAGCTGACCAACTCGGCCTATTTTGCGGTCAGTCAGAAAATCACATCTGTCTCGCAAGCCATCCGCATGATTGGCGTCGATACGCTTAAGGCGCTTGCCCTGTTTATCGGTCTGTTTCGCAGTTTTGACGGCCCCAAACCGGCGGTGACGCGGATGATGCAACTGTGCAAGCGCAGCCAGCAGCTTGGCGTTGTCGCCACCTTGATCGCCGAACAGGAAAAGCTTCCGAAGGAAGTGATCAGTGTCATGGCCGCTGTGGGCATGCTGAGCCATACCGGCAGCTTGATCCTTTATGCCTATCGCGCCAATGAAATGGCCGAGGTCATCAAGCGGGTCGAAACCGAAGACATTCCGATCAACGTTGCCGAACGTGACCAGTTTGGCGCGGCCCACCCGGAAATCGGTGCGTACCTTTTGGGTCTGTGGGGCTTTCCAAGCGCCATGGTGCAGACGGTTGCCTATCACCATCGCCCGCAAGACACACGGCATACCGAAATGAACGCGCTTAGCGCAATCTATATCGCCCAGCATCTGGCACGCGAAGTCGCCATCGAAAGCCGCACCGGCCAGGCGCCTGAAAGCCGCATTGACCTTGAATATCTTGAACGTCTGGGAAAAGCCGATCGGTTGCCGGTTTGGCGCGAAATTGCCCGCGTGGTCGAAGAAAAATACCGCGAAATGGACATGTAAGGGAGAGATATGATGACACAGAATCCCCCTGTACTCTTCGTTGATGACGATGAAAACCTGTTGATGGGACTTAAGCGCAAGCTGCGCGGCAAGTTCGATTTCGACACGGCGGTCGGCCCGCTTCAGGCGCTTGAGAAAATCAAGGCGGGCAACAAATATGCGGTTTGTGTTGCCGACATGCGCATGCCCGACATGGACGGTGTGAAGCTACTGGCCGAGGTTGCCAAACTCAGCCCCGACACGGTCAACATGATGCTGACCGGCAATGCGGACCAGCATACAGCGGTCGAAGCAATCAACCGGGGGCATATTTTCCGCTTTTTCAACAAGCCGTGCGAGGACGAGGACCTGATTGCCGGTGTTAAGGCGGGCTTGCGGCAATATCAGTTGATCACCGCGGAAAAGGCGCTGATCGAACAGACCCTGGCAGGCAGTGTAAAGGTCCTGACCGAGGTGCAGGCACAACTTAATCCGGCGATTTTTGGCAAGGCGATGCGCGCCAAGCTTTGGTGCGATACCATTGCCAAGCAGATCGGCTACCCGCATCCGTGGGAGCTTGGGTTGGCCGCGTTACTCGGGCCAATTGGTTATGTCTCCCTGCCGCCGGAAATCCTTGCCCGCCTTGGCGAGGACAAGCCGCTTCAGCCGCTTGAACGTGACGTGGTCCGTCGCACGCCCGAAGTGGCGCGCAAACTGATTTCCAATATCCCGCGTCTGGAACAAGTTGCCGGTATTGTTTATCTGCAAAACCGCAATTTTGACGGAACGGGCTTCCCGGCCGAAGGCCCGCTTGGCACGGAAATTCCATTGGGCGCGCGCGTGCTTCGGATTTTCAATGACCTTGGCAAAATTGTCGAAAGTGATCTTGTCGTCAAACAGCACTTTGACGAGCTGCGCCACAAGCCCGAACGCTATGACCCGGAACTGCTGAACCAGATCGAGGCGATCCTTGCCCAGGAAGACCCGTCCTATGACAAAGTCGCTTATCCGACAGGGACGGAGCATGACATTTACCTCAAGAACCTGCGGATCGGGGATTTCCTTTTGACCGATATCGAAACGCGCGACGGGCATATCTTGCTGACCCATGGCAACTACGTTTCCGAAATTCAGATCCAGCGGCTGCGGGTTTTTCAGGAACTTCACCAGTTTCATGAGCCCATTCGTGTTCGCCGCGGCGGGCATGATCAGGTTGCCGCGGGCGGAGGCTCCTGATGTCTGACAAGATTGAAAGCCTGCACGACACCAAGATCCTGAGTGGCTCATCCGATCTGACATCCGGGGCGGATTTGCTTGAGGCTGCCAAGGAAATTGATGCACCAGAGGACATTCGCGCCCACTTCCTGGCTCTGATGGGGGAACAAAAGCGCCGCAAGCTCGAAACCATGCAGCGGCTCAAGACCATTCTTGATAGCGTTGTCGAGGGGATCCTGATCATTGATGCCACCGGCATGATCCAGGACTTCAACAAATCAGCAGCCGAAATCTTGCGCGCAACCGGCGATGAGTTGCTGGGCACGTCGGTCGATGTGATGTTCATTGATCGCAAGGCAACCGTGCGCCACAAGCTTTTGAACCGCTGCATCAATATCAGCAGTGGTGTGCTGAAATATGACTATACCGAAACCATGGCGCAGCGCCTTGATGGCGACAGCTTTCCGATGGAAATCATCGTAAGTCCGGCCAATTTCGCCTCCGAGATGAGTTATCTCTATATCTTCCGCGACATCACCCGACGCAAGAACGCGGAAGTCGCGCAAAAGAAACTTGAAGAAGACCTGCGCGAGGCCCTTAAGCTTGAGGCGATTGGCCATCTGGCGGGCGGAATTGCCCATGAAATTAATACGCCCAGCCAGTATATCCGCGATAACCTGAAGTTCCTGAATGACAGTTACGGGGCGCTGTCACGCATGCTTGGTCTCGCCTTGCAGACCCTGTGGAAAAACCGCGCAAATTTACCACCCAATACGTTTGAGGATTTCGCCCGACAAATGCGTGATTCCGATCTTGAATTCCTGCTTGAGGAAATCCCGCATGCCACCCAGCAATCCCTTGATGGCATTAATCAGGTGGCGCGCATTGTGCTGTCGATGAAGGAATTCTCCCACCCCGGCGGGACGGAAAAAACCACCACCGACATCAACCGGGTCCTGTCAAACGTGATTGTGATTTCACGCAATGAGTGGAAACACAATGCCGACATCACCGAGGAATTTGATCCGGAAATCCCGCATATTCCGTGCCACATCAACGAGGTCAATCAGGTCTTCCTTAACCTGATCGTCAACGCGGCACAGGCCATTCAGGCGGCCGGGCGCAAACCCGAAGAAGGACACATCACGGTCAAGACCACGTCGCTTGATGACAGCATCCTGATTTCGATTTCCGACAACGGAACCGGCATCGCCAAAGAAAACCGGTCAAAGGTGTTCAACCCGTTCTTTACCACCAAGGAAGTTGGCAAGGGCACGGGACAGGGACTTTCGATCACCCATGACATCGTCACGGTGCGCCACGGCGGGCGCATCTGGTTTGAAACCGACATGGGGAAGGGAACGACATTCCGCGTACTTCTGCCCGCCGAAGACCGCACCGGCAAAAAGTCCGACGAAAAATCCGAAAAAACCAAAACCTAACGCGGGGCAAACAGGATGATCCCGGCCCCCAAAAGGCAAACCAACAACCCGGTTACATCCCAGCGGTCCGGTGTGGTGCGTTCAACCACCCACATCCAGAAGATCGATGCCGTGATGTAAACCCCGCCATAGGCCGCATAGGCCCGCCCGGCAAAGTCGGCCTCAACCCGGGTCAGAAGCCAGGCAAAGACAATCAGGGATACCACACCCGGCACGACCCAAAGGATCGATTTCCCGGACCGAAGCCAAGCCCAGAAGGCAAAGCATCCGGCAATTTCGGCAATCGCCGCAAAGATATAGGCCGCAATGCTTTGCATCTGTTCCCCGTTTTGATCAGAAGGCCGGGCGCAAGTCCCCGGCATATTTGCCCGCCCAGTTGGTCAGAACCGGGGTCAGGTATTTTTTAAGGACCTCTGCCTTGGCGTCATCAATCACGCCATGTTTGCGCAGGATCGCGCCCATCGCAACCTCTGCCCCGCGCTGGGTGCCATCATCGATCTTAAGCGCCACACCAAGCCCCTGTTTGGGGAAGGCCGCGCAATAGACACCCTCTGCGCCGACCTTGACCAGTGCATCTTCACCGCATTCTTCCATGATGCCGGTGCAAAAACGCCCGGTTCCGGCAACCATGAAGGGGGCATTTGCACAGCCCTTGCGGATGCGCTTGATGGCATCAATACGTTTGGCATCAAGGCCCGCTGGATCGGCCATGCGCGCCATGGCAAGGCCGAGATCACGCAACCGCATGCCAATCACCGGAATACCGCAACCATCAATACCGCGCGGCGTCGAAGACAGATCGCAATCACCCATTTCTTCCAACACCTTGATCAGGCGTTGCTGAACCGGATGGGATTCTTCGATATAGCCAGCCGGATCTTCGCCAAGCTGCTGTGCGGTCGACAGGAAGCCTGAATGCTTGCCAGAGCAATTGTTGTGCGCCTTGGTCAGGCTCACATGATCGGACGCCTGTTTAATCGCGGCATTCAGGCTGAGTGAATAATGCGGGGCGCATTCCAGCGTATCGACCGAAAGGCCGATCTTCTCCAACCATGCCTTGACGGTTTGGGCGTGTTCTTCCTCGCCATTATGCGATGAACAGGCAAGGGCAATGTGTTTGTCCTCAAGCCCGAAGGCCTCGACCGCACCGCTTTCAACAAACGGAATGGCCAGAAGCGGCTTGATCGCCGATCGCGGATACATCAGCGCATCAATATCACCGCCCTGATCAACCACCGTCCCGTCAGACGTCATCACGACGTAGCGCCCGCGATGGAAACTTTCGACCATATCGCCGCGTGTGGCTTCGACAAGGATCGGGTTGGCGGCAAGGGACGCTGGGGACTGAGGCATTTCGGGAAGCTCCGGGGCTGGATGGACTTGGGGGTCGACCGAGGTATGAACTCTGATCATGCTATGCCCGAAATATGGGCGTGAAGGCAAGCAAGACCAGCCTTCGCAGATATAAAAAACACCCTGTCAGGGCAGAGCGTTGATTGTCGCAAGATCACGATGAATAGAGGTAGCGTTATGCTTGCGGCCAGGCGCAAAGTGCCTGATCGGCGATACGTTCGAGGCGTTCGCGACTGAAGCCTGCCTTGGCCTGCACGGCCATGCCATGCAGGACGGTGAGAACGAATGCCGCAAGCGTCGCAGCATCAGTAGACGCTGGCAAGTCACCCTCGGTCTTTGCCTTTTCGAATCGCTTGCGAAGCATTGCCTCGCCCTCTGCGCGGGCATCAATCAGTGCTTGTCGCACAGCCTCAGCATCGTCTGATCCGGCAAGAACACCATTGATGCCAAGACAGCCCGTATGGTCGGCATAGCGCGTATGCAGCTCAGCGGCCTGGTAAAGAATGTGGGCGGCAACTTCCCGCGCCGTCGGGCGTTCGAGCGCAACCGGAATGAAATCAAGATAGTGCTCGTAGTAGCGGTCCAGCGCCTTACGAAACAGGGCTTCTTTATTACCAAACGCGGAATAAAGGGCCGGGCGTTCTACACCTGTCGCTTCTGTCAGATCGGCGTAAGACGCACCCTCGTATCCTTTACGCCAGAAAACGCGCAGTGCAGCGTCGAGTACCTTTTCCACATCAAATTCGCGATGACGTCCCATCAAACCGATCCTTCTTTTTCGTAACGATCGTTACTAAACCACTTGACAGGTCATGTCCAGTTTTCATAACTAGCATTATCGTAATGATCGTTATGAAATATTGGTCGCCGAATTCTGCGACCAGTTTCCTCACACAGAAAGGTTTTATCATGACCGCAGTTCTCAGCGGAAAAGTTGCTCTTGTCACGGGTGGTTCTCGTGGCCTCGGCGCGGCAACAGCTGAAAAGCTTGCCGATCTTGGCGCAGATGTTGCCATCAGCTATGCGTCCTCTGACGAAAAGGCCAAGGCCGTCGTCAATAGGCTCGGATCAAAAGGCGTTCGCGCGATCGCCATTAAAAGTGATCAATCCGATCTGGCCTCTGCCAAGCCGTTGATTGACGCCGTGATTGCCGAATTCGGCAAACTCGACATTCTTGTGAATAATGCAGGCATCGCCATACAGGGACAGTTGGTGGATGATCCCGAGCTTGATGGCGAAAATTATAACCGTCAGTGGCAGGTCAATGTCATGGGAACGATCGCCAATACCCGTGCGGCCGCACCCAGGCTTTCCAACGGTGGCCGCATCATCTTTATCGGCTCATTGCTTGGCAGTTACGTTCCATTTGCCGGTGCTGCTGATTATGCTGGAACCAAAGCTGCCCTTGTCGGCTATGCCAAGGGTGTTGCCCGCGATCTCGGTGGACGCAACATCACGGTGAATGTCATTCAGCCCGGTGTGATGCCAACAGAGATGGCAACTGAAGTCCTTGGGGATGACATCCCGGATGCGCTTCTCGATATGCATCCGATCCGACGCATTGCAACGTTGGAGGAAGTTTCTGAAACCATCGCCTTTTTTGCTGGTCCGCATGCCGGGTACATCACTGGCGAGACCATCAATATCGCGGGAGGTCTCGGCACCTGATTGTGACTGCCACCAAAGACTGGGCCGGGTGCATTTGCACCCGGCCCAGCATACATCTTTCCGATACCTTTAGCCGCCTTTTGGCAACGGTATGGCCGTCAGGTTCTTGTATTCCTTCAAAACCAGACTGGATTGCACATCGCGCACATTGGGCATTGAAAGCAACTGATGGGTGACAAAATCGCCAAAGCTTTCGATATCGCGCGCCACAGACACCAGCAGAAAATCCTGCCGCCCCGTCATCGCCCAGCAGGACAGAATTTCCGGAAGATCGTTCATCGCGCGGGCGAAATCTTCCGCCCCCTGTTCGGTATGGCTTTGCAAGCGGACCTGAATGGTTGCCAGCACCCCAAAGCCAAGTTTCTTGCGATCCAGAAGGGCAACCTGACGTTTGATCACCCCGGATGCCTCAAGCTGTTTGACCCGGCGCAAACACGGCGATGGAGACATGCCGACCATTTCGGCCAGTTGGACATTGCTGATGGCGGCGTCCTTTTGCAGGGCCTGCAGGATCCGGATATCAGTCGCGCTTAGCGTCACGTCGGTCATTTTAAACCCCAAATCAAACCCAAAAGGTCACAATATGCACATCATAACCGATTTTAACGCCTTATTGGCCAGAAAATGACATTAGAGTTGATGTAAAATGATCCTTGTAAATCGGCAATAGAACCCGAAAGAGGACGGCCATGAATCAGGGAAACGATCTGCGTGGTGACTACAGCCACATCAATGACGACTACACCATCGATCAGGACTGGAGCACATATACCGAGGCCGAGCACGAACTATGGCGCAAACTTTATGACCGCCAGTCGCGCATTTTGCCCGGTTATGCCGCCGAGGACTACATTCGCAATCTGACGAAACTTGATGCGGCGGATCAGATTCCGCATTTCGGCCGGGTCAGCGAGAAGCTTCATGCGGCGACCGGCTGGCATCTTGTCGCGGTTCCGGGGCTGGTGCCAGATGATGTGTTTTTTGACCATCTTGCCAATCGGCGGTTCCCGGTCACGGTCTGGCTGCGCAAGCCCGAGGAAATGGATTATCTGGTCGAACCCGACATCTTCCATGACTTTTTTGGTCATGTGCCGATGCTGTATGACCCGACCTTTGCCGACTATCTGGCGGCCTATGGCGCCAAGGGCCCAGAGGCCATTGCGATGGGCGGCCTGAAACAGCTGGCGCGGATGTATTGGTATATGGTCGAGTTTGGCCTGATCATGACCCCACATGGCTTGCGCGCCTATGGTGCGGGCATGTTGTCATCGCAAACCGAAACCATCTATTCGGTTACCGATCCCACGCCAAACCGGGTGGCGTTCGAGCTTGAACGTGTCATGGGCACGGATTATGCGATTGATGATTTCCAGAAAACCTATTTCGTTCTGGAAAGTTACGATCAGCTGTTTGACGCGATGAATGTGCCGCTGGCCCCGATCTATGATCGGCTCGCCAAGAAGCCTGCGATTGATCCGGCGACCACCTTGCCGACAGACCGGCTTTATCATGTGCATGGGGCTACAGACAGCATCATTTCCCTGGGGGAGGAGACGCACAGGCCCCACAGACAACAACGCCCTGCATAAGGCAGGGCGTGGCGATCCGTTCAGGATTGATCAAGGCAGAGCCGGTCTGCCAGCACTGCTAGCAGGCACTGATGGAATGACCCAGCACCCGATTGAGTTGCTCAAGCACCACTTTCGGGCTGGCGTCCTTGCTGATGAAATCGGCCGCCCCAAGCGCATCGGCTTGTGCGCGGGTGTCGGCATCATAATGGGCCGAGAAGAAGAAAACCGGCACGTTTTGGCTGTTTGGATAGCGGCGGCGAATTTCGCAGAACGCTTCAAAGCCGCTCATACCCGGCATTTCAATATCAAGGATGATGGCACGGGGATAAAGCCCGTCCAGCTGATCAATCAGATCATCGGCACAATCAAAACCGGCCACGTCATATCCTGCCCGACGCAACACTGTTTCAAGGGCTGCCTTGGCGCTGGGACTGTCGTCGGCGAACGCAACCAGTCCATCAGGACAAAATTGCGACGGCATGGCGCTGAGCGCGTTCATGGATGGCGATACTCCGAGTTTTGGGACAAGTCCAAACTGACAGACGAAAATGTCAAATTGGTTAAACCCGCCAAATTTTTGCCACGCAATGTTCCGGCTTCACCCCGATCTCGCACCCGTGCCGCGAAAGTATAAGGCCGCAATGATCGGAACCATGTGACGCCCAAACGATAAACACACGGGCAAAATCCCAATGTTTCCGCCAACATAACGTTACGGAAACCTGATTTGTCGGGGTCGATATCCGTCTAAATAGGTATTTCCATGCCTATTTACGGAATTATGGACAGGTGCTATAAACCGCCATGTCGCGAATGTGACCGGAAAATAGGATCGGGAATCCGGTGCGGCCGTGCCTTAGCGCACTTTGGCCAAGCCCGGAACTGCCCCCGCAACTGTAAGCGTAACGGCCTTTTTGCAGGCTTTCTCGCGAGTCAGAATACCGATGGTGTTTTCTTGGCATGAAATGGGCCGGGCGGGGTGTACCGGGTACTGGGAATCCGTAGTAGAATAGAATTTGGCAGAGTTCCGTTCCCCAACGCCATATGGAGGCCCCATATGGAGTCGCATCAAGGACGGGACACACCAAGCCGGGAGAAACCATGTCCGACCCGCTAAAGCTCGCATCCGAATTTCCATCTGCTGATTATGCAAGTTGGCGCAAGCTTGCCGAAGAGGCCCTTAAAGGGGCACCGTTCGAAAAGAAGCTTGTCACCAATACGCTTGACGGGTTTTCCGTTCAGCCGATCTATACAAATGATGATCAGGATGACGCGACCCGGCTGATTCACGAAGTTCTTAATGCCACGGTCGAGCCGCGCGAAACCGTCACCGGCTGGGATATCCGCCAGCTTCATACCCATCCCGATCCCAAGGCCACCAATGCCGCGATCCTTGAGGACCTTGAAAATGGTGCGACCTCAATCACGCTAAAACTTGATGCCGCCGCCCGTGCCGGGCGCGAAATCAGTTCTGCCGAGGTGGGCGTTGACGGGATTGCCATTCATTGTCTGGCCGATCTTGATGCCGCGCTTGAGGATGTGTACACCAACCTCGCCACCGTCGGGCTGGATGCCGGGGCGGCAGGTGTTCCGGCGGCAGCACTTCTGGCAGCCCATATCGCAAATACCGATGGTGCCGACGAAGCCGCACCGGCCTTTAATATTGATCCGATTGGCACGCTGGCATCCACCGGCACCCTGCCCTGCGGCGCACAGGACGCGGTTGATCATGCGGCAAGCGTTGCTGTTGAGCTGATTGACCTTTTCCCGCTGGCGACCGCGATTTCAGTGAATGGCGCACCTTATTACAATGCCGGTGCCACCGATGGTCAGGAACTGGCCTGTTTGCTGGCAAGCGGGGTGACTTATTTGCGCGCCCTGACCGATGCCGGAATGGCAGTTGATCAGGCCGCGGGTGCGATGGTGTTTAACGTTGCCATCGGCACGGACTTCTTTGCCGGGATCGCCAAGCTGCGTGCGCTTCGCATGATGTGGAGCCGCGTTCTTTCGGCATCCGGTGCCGAGGATGCGACGATTACGATCAATGCGGTTTCAGCCGAAATGGCCCTGACCAAGGTTGATCCGTGGGTCAATATGCTGCGCACCACGGTGACAAGCTTTGCCGCCGGTCTGGGTGGTGCGGATAGCGTCACCTGCCTGCCTTATGATCATCTGATTGGCGTGCCCGATGGCTTTGCGCGACGCATTGCGCGCAACACCCAGCTGATCTTGCAGGAAGAAAGCAACGTGCACCGGGTCATCGATCCGGCGGGTGGTTCGTGGTTTATTGAAAACCTGACCAAGGAACTGGCGAAGGCCGCCTGGTCCAAGTTCCAGTCGCTTGAGAAATCGGGTGGTATTCTAAGTGCCCTTGCCAATGGCAGCCTGAAGACCGAGATCGAGACCGTCTGGAATGCGCGCGAAAAACGCCTGTCGACCCGTCGCGATCCGCTGACCGGTGTGTCGGAATTCCCCAACATCACAGAAGCCAAAGTAACCTGTGAAAAGCCGGACCTTGAGGCGATCGTTGCAGATGCCAAGGACCGCCAGACCAAGTTTGATGGCACGGTCGGCAACAGCCTTAATGCCATGATTGAGGCCGCCCGCGCCGGTGCTACCATCGGGCACATGTTTACCGATCTTTATGGCACCAGTGCCGCGGCCCGTATCGGTGCCCTGCCTGCCCATCGACTTGCCGAACGTTACGAGGCACTTCGCAAACGTTCAGATGCGCACAAGGCAAAGACCGGATCCTTCCCGCAGGTGTTCCTGGCCAATCTTGGCAAGGTCGCCCAGCACACGGCACGTGCGAGTTTTGCGCGTAACTTCTTTGAAGCCGGCGGGATCGAGGCGATCACCAATAACGGCTTTGCCACTGCGGATGATGTTGCAACCGCCTTTGGCGAAAGCGGGGCGAAAATCGCCATCATTTGCGGATCAGACCCGCAATATGCCGACATGGCTGCCGACGTTGCCAAGGCACTGAAATCCAAAGGGGCCAGCATGGTTTATCTTGCTGGCCAGCCGGGCGATGCGAGGCCTGCTTACGAAGCAGCCGGCATTAACGAGTTTGTCTTTGTCGGGGCCGATGTCCTTGCCATTTGCGGTGCCGCACTTGATCACCTTCTTGGCAAACAGGGGGAGAAATAACCATGACCCGCATTCCTGATTTCTCCGACCTTCCGCTGTTTGATGGCGCATCCGCAGGTGCAAAGGACCCGTTTGAAAGCACGCCCTGGACCACGCCAGAAGGCATTGATGTCAAATCATCCTATGGCCCCAAGGATCTGGACGGGATTGATCACCTCAATACCATGCCGGGCATGCCGCCATTTTTGCGTGGCCCCTATCCGACCATGTATGTGCAGCGCCCCTGGACGATCCGCCAATATGCCGGTTTCTCGACCGCCGAGGAATCCAACGCGTTTTATCGCCGTAACCTTGCCGCCGGGCAAAAGGGGCTTTCGATTGCCTTCGATCTGGCAACCCACCGTGGCTATGACAGTGATCATCCGCGCGTCGCAGGCGACGTTGGCATGGCCGGTGTGGCGATTGACAGCATCTATGACATGCGCACCCTTTTTGATGGCATCCCGCTTGATGAGATGTCGGTTTCCATGACCATGAATGGTGCGGTTCTGCCGGTGATGGCGCTTTATATTGCGGCCGCCGAAGAACAGGGCGTTGCGCACGAACAGCTTTCGGGCACCATTCAGAACGACATTCTGAAAGAGTTCATGGTGCGCAACACCTATATCTATCCGCCAAAGCCCTCGATGCGGATCATTTCGGACATCTTTGCCTTTACCTCGCAAAACATGCCGAAATTCAACTCGATCTCGATTTCCGGCTATCACATGCAGGAAGCCGGTGCGACGGCTGATCTTGAGCTCGCCTATACGCTGGCTGATGGCATCGAATATGCCCGTGCCGGTCAGGCGGCGGGCCTTCCGATTGATAAATTCGCGCCGCGTCTGTCGTTCTTCTGGGCGATTGGCATGAACTTCTTCATGGAAATCGCCAAAATGCGCGCGGCCCGCATGATCTGGGCCAAGCTGATCAAACAGTTCGATCCGCAAAACCCCAAATCGCTGTCGCTGCGCACGCACAGCCAGACGTCGGGCTGGTCATTGACCGCCCAAGACGTGTTTAACAACGTCATCCGCACCTGTGTTGAGGCGATGGCCTCCACCCAAGGCCACACCCAGTCGCTTCATACCAATGCACTGGACGAGGCATTGGCCCTGCCGACTGATTTCTCGGCCCGGATTGCACGTAACACCCAGCTGTTCCTGCAACAGGAAAGTGGCACCACCAACGTTATCGATCCGTGGGGTGGTTCATACTATGTCGAACGCCTGACCCGCGATCTGGCGGAAAAGGCATGGGCGCATATCGCCGAGGTCGAAGAACAAGGCGGCATGGCCAAGGCGATTGAAGCCGGCATTCCGAAAATGCGCATCGAAGAAGCCGCGGCCCGCACGCAGGCCCGCATCGATAGCGGCCGTCAGACTTTGGTGGGTGTGAACAAATATCGCGTCACCGATGATCGCCCGGTCGATGTGCTTCAGGTCGATAACGCCGAAGTCCGTCGTCAGCAGATCGCGAAACTTGAACGCCTGCGCGCGGAGCGTGACAACGCAGCTGTTGAAAGTGCGCTGACCGCACTGACCAATGCCGCCGATGGTGGCAATGGCAACCTGCTTGAACTCGCTGTCGAGGCGGCGCGTGCCAAATGCACGGTTGGCGAGATTTCCGATGCGCTTGAAAAGGTCTATGGCCGTCATCAGGCGGTGATCCGGTCGATTTCCGGCGTTTATAAAACTGAAGTCGGCGCTGATAACGAGGCGCTGGCCAAGGTTGATCGCCTGATCACGCAGTTTGAGGCCAATGAAGGCCGCCGTCCGCGTATCCTGATCGCCAAGATGGGGCAGGATGGTCATGACCGTGGGCAAAAGGTGATTGCAACGGCCTTTGCCGATCTTGGCTTTGATGTCGATATCGGCCCGCTGTTCCAAACCCCGGAAGAAGCCGCCAAACAGGCGGTTGAAAACGATGTTCATATCGTGGGGGCAAGTTCGCTTGCCGCCGGGCACCTGACCCTTGTGCCGCAGTTGCGCGCAGAGCTTGATAAGCTTGGCCGTGAAGACATCATGATTGTTGCTGGCGGCGTGATCCCGCCGCAGGACTTCGACAAACTGTTCGAAGCCGGGGCCGAGGCGATCTTCCCGCCCGGAACGGTCATTGCCGAAGCAGCCGGCGACCTGCTAGAAAAGCTTAATCAGTCTGGCGAGGAAGCGGCCTGATCGCCGCTTCATTCCCACCCGACGTAAAGCTTTGCTGGCGTGAGACGCGCCAAAGTTCAAGGAACGCCTGGTGAAAGAAACACTGCGCACCATACCTGCAGGCTCGGGCGGCACGGTCAGCCCGCGCAAGGCCGTGCGCAGACGTGTGCTTTCAACCGATGAAATTGTCGAAGGGGTTCTGGCAGGCGACCGCACCATTCTGTCGCGGGCCATCACGCTGGTTGAAAGCCGCAATCCCAAACACTTTGAGCAGGCCCAAGCCGTTCTGGCCAAACTCATGCCCAACACGGGCGGATCGCAGCGCATCGGCATTACCGGGGTGCCCGGTGTTGGCAAATCGACCTTTATTGAGGCGTTTGGCAAGAACCTGACCAAGGCAGGCAAAAAGGTCGCCGTGCTTGCGGTTGATCCGACAAGTGCGCGGTCAGGTGGGTCCATTCTGGGTGACAAGACCCGGATGAACGAACTTTCGATTGATCCCAATGCCTATATCCGCCCATCGCCCAGCAGTGGCTATCTGGGCGGGGTAAATCGCATGACGCGCGAAACCATCCTGCTGTGCGAAGCCGCCGGCTTTGATGTGGTTCTGGTCGAAACCGTTGGCGCCGGGCAAAGCGAAACCATGGTCGCGCAGATGACCGACTTCTTCCTTGTCCTGATGCTGCCCGGTGCGGGTGATGAACTTCAGGGCATCAAGAAGGGCGTTCTTGAAATTGCCGATCTGATTGCGGTCAACAAGGCCGATGCCGATCCGGCCAAGGCGCGCGAGGCAAAACGTGAGTATTCCTCAGCTTTGCGAATTATGCAGCCCACCAGCAAACATTGGCGCCCGCAATCGGTGATGGTTTCAGCGCTGATCAATGACGGGCTTGATAACATCTGGGATTTGATCAATCAGCACCGCGCCGTGATGGAAAAGGAAGGCGAGTTCACCGCCAAGCGTGCGCGCCAGCAACATGACTGGATGTGGACGATGCTGCGCGACCGGTTGCTTGAAACCTTTACCGCGCGCGATGACGTGGCAAGCCGAATTCAGGCGCTTGAGGCTGACGTTTTATCGGGCACCACCAACCCGACCGCCGCGGTCGAGGAATTGCTCGGCCTGATCAAGATTGCCGCGAAGTAGGCAAAACAAAAGGCCGCACAAAACGCGCGGCCTCTTAAACAATTTAGCTGTGGCTGGCTTACTTGTTGTCAGCGGCTTTCAGCTTTTCTTTCAGGATTTTGAGCTTCTCGACCGCATCGTTGATTTCCTGATCAAGATGCTTGAGGCCTTCGCGCTTTTCGGTCGGTACGGATTCGAGCTCATCCAGGGCTTTTTCTACGATATACAGCATCCTGCAATCCTCCTTGTTTGGGTATCGGCGACGTCACTCTGGCACCGTGGGCACCGGCAACATTCACGCTGGTTAACATAACACCCAGCATGGACCAACCGATGTGTCGTTTCAAAGACATGGATCAAGAATGATCCGAAAGTATCAACCGGCTGTCTGTTCCAGACGTTCTTGAAGAACTCGGATGCTTTCGGAGGTTGATTGCAAAACCTGTTCAAGGCCTGAGAGTTTTTCACGGGCTTCGCGCGAGACCGCTTCGACTTCATCAAGCGTGCTTTCAAAGATATAGAGCATGTTTATGCCCTTTCATTGTTGTTTTTGATGTTTCAAAGCTAGCCCCCAAATTCGCTGAAACCGTGTCAGCAATGCGCTATTTCTGCCGTATTTCGCCGCGAGAGCGTGCAGGACGGCAAGGCTGATCTGTGATTTTTCACCGGCAGGTTTGGACGGTTTGTGGTAAAAGCCGCCAACTGATTTTCTGAAACTGGGTAAACCCGATGACGCAATTGGTGCTGGCACCGATGGAAGGACTTGTTGACTGGCGCGTTCGGCAATTGCTGAGTGCTGCCGGCGGGTTCGACCTCTGCGTGACCGAGTTTATCCGCGTGTCGCAGAACCTGTTTCCCGCGCACGTGTTTCATCGTTATTGCCCGGAACTTTTGAACGGTGGCAAGACGCTGTCGGGTGTGCCGGTTCTGGTTCAACTGATGGGCCATGACCCGGAACTGATGGGCGAAAACGCGGTTGTCGCGGTTGAGCTTGGCGCGCCGGGCATTGATATCAATTTTGGCTGCCCGTCCAAAACCGTGAACAAGCGCGAAGCCGGTGCGTCGCTTTTGAAATGCCCGGAAAACCTTTATGAAATCGTCGCCGCTGTGCGCCGTGCGGTTCCGGATCACATCCCGGTCAGTGCGAAGGTCCGGCTTGGCTATTCCGACAAGGAAATGTTCCTTGATATCGCGCGTGCGGTTGAAGCCGGTGGCGCGCAGCACCTGACTGTGCATGCGCGCACCAAGATGGAAGGCTACAAACCGCCAGCGCATTGGGAATATCTTGCGCGCATTCGCGAGGCCATTTCAATCGGCATGACCGGCAATGGCGAGATTTGGGATGTCGCGGATTATCAGAAATGCCGCGATATTTCGGGCTGCGACAGCTTTATGATCGGCCGGGGTGCCATTGCCGCCCCGGACCTTGCCAATCGGATCAAGGCATTTGAAGGCGGATCACACCTGCCCAAGGAAAGCTGGGCCGATGTTCTGTCCATGTTGCTGGCCTATTGCGATCTGATGGCGTCAGATGGTGCGTCGGAAAATCATCAGGCCGGGCGCATCAAACAATGGATGGCCCTGATCCGCAAAAGCCACACACAGGGTGAAGCCTGTTTTGACGAGATCAAACGCATTCGTTCGATTGACGAGCTGCGCGCCAAGCTTCGGCACGATATGGCCTTGCCGGAAAATCAACAGACAAGCGACCTTATTGCGGCAGAGTAGCAGTTCAATCTCGCCAGATATCCAAAAATAAAACGGGCGGTCATCACGACCGCCCGTTTTTATTCGATCAGACTTCTGATCCTTGATCAGTTGCCAAAGCCGAAGTCATCGGCATCCAGATCATCCGGATCATTGACGCCCATCAGCGTGACAGAGGCATCGTTGCCCAGTTCAATGACGACATTGCCATCGGTATCGAGATGCATGTCATTGAGGACCTGGTTGAAGTTGTTGTAGTTCCACTCCGACAGATCGATGATGTCTTCGCCCGGCTTGAAGTCAGTAATGATGTCATGCCCATCAGCTTTGCCGATCTGGAAGGTATCCCAGCCAGTCCCGCCGGTCAGGGTGTCATCACCGGCACTGCCATAAAGATGGTCATCGCCCGAGCCACCCAGCAACAGGTCATCCCCGGCATTACCCCAAAGCGTATCGTTACCGGCACCACCATCAAGGGTGACATCGCCATAGCTTTCGGTGTCGCTGGTCATATCAATGATATCGTTGCCATCACCGGCCTCGATCACTTCGATCCCGCTGATGCGGACATTAGCATCACCGTCGCTGACGTCATCATCGAGGAACAGGGCATCATTGCCGCTGGTCATTTTCAGGGTATCGACACCTTCGCCACCGGTGAAGACATCGTTCGACTGGTTATAGCCACCCAGATTGACGGTCTCGCCGGTGCCAGTGTCGCCACCCTCGTTATGGCCCCAGCCATTACCATGGAAATGGTGATGACCCCAGCCACTGTCATTCTGATGACCATCTTCGCCGGGTGATCCGTTGTTCACGGCATACCAGTTGTTATCCCAAACGCCATCGGCGTTGTATTGCAGGACATCATCACCCGCCCCGCCATTCAGCACATCCTGACCGGCACCGCCCGTGATCGTATCAGCACCCGAACCACCCCACAGGGTGTCGTTCCCAGCACCACCATCAATCACGTCATCGCCGGCGTTGCTCCAGACGATGTCATCGCCAGTGCCACCAAGGATGGTTACATCACCATAAGACAGCGTATCACTGGTCAGATCGATGATGTCATCGCCGTTACCGGCATCGATCACTTCGATGTTGGAGATACGTGGGCTGGTGCCCGGATCGGTCAGACGATCTTCAAGGAACAGGGCGTCGTTGCCGCTGGTCATTGCCAGGGTATCGGTGCCCGAACCGCCATCAATGATGTCTTCGGAACGGTTATAGCCCGAAAGATTGATCTGTTCGTTGGTGCCATCCATCCCCGGATCGCCAACGTTTTTCGCAGCATAACTGCCCGTCCAGCTCGCATCTTTCTGATATTCGATGTAATCGTCACCAGCACCGGCATCGATCACATCCGAACCGCGGCCGCCATTGATACTGTCATTGCCATCGCCGCCCCAGATAGTGTCATCCCCGTCGTCACCGCCAAGGATGTCATTGCCATCAAGACCCGACAGCAGGTTCGCGCCATCATCACCAAACAGGTAATCGTTGAAGTTCGAACCAATCAGGTCTTCGATCGAGCTTAGCTTGTCATTGCCAATGCTGCTGCTTGCGGTGCCGCTTTCAAGGTTTGCGGCGACTGCCGTGGTCGAGTTGGCATAGCTTGCGGTATCGCGACCGGCACCCCCGATAAGGCTATCATGACCAGCACCACCCATCAGGGTGTCATTGCCGGCATCACCATAAAGCTTGTCGTCGCCATTGCCGCCTTCGATGATGTCATTGCCATCGCCGCCATAGAGACGGTCGTTGTTTTCGCCGCCATCAATCACGTCGTTGCCGGCACCACCCAGGATGCTGTCGTCGCCGGTGCCGCCATTGATGGTGTCATTGCCAGCTTCGCCATACAGCTTGTCCTGACCCTGACCACCGGTGATGGTATCAGCACCGTCACCACCCCAAACGCGGTCATCGCCCGATCCACCATCAAGGGTATCGTCGCCGGTGCCGCCCGTGATGCTGTCCTGGCCACTACCGCCTTCGATCAGGTCGTTGCCATCATCACCCGAAAGCGTGTCATCGCCGTCACCACCATACAGGCTGTCATTGCCTTCCATGCCACTAATGGTGTCCTGACCATTCAGGCCATAGACCGTGTCATCGCCCGCAAGGGCGGCAATCGTGTCGTTATTGCTGGTGCCATAGAGCAGATCATCATACGGCGTCGGGCCGGAGGCCTGTTCGACGCCGACAAACATATCCGCCTTGAGCTGGCTCATCGAGATGCCAACAAGCGTCAGCGTGCCCTGACCATTCAGGTTGATCACGGTGTCGTTGCCGACCTGGCTCATCTGGTCTTGCAGATCACCCCAGTCATCAATGTCGAGCGACGCCAGATTGATCTTGTCTTCGTTGGTGTTGAAGTCGGTAACGACCTTATTGCCGGAATTGTTCGATACGATGATTTCATCCGCACCCGTACCGCCGGTGTAGGTGTCATCACCCGCACCGCCATCAAGCGTGTCATTGCCCGAACCACCAAGAAGGGTATCGGTGCCATCGGTTCCGGTCAGGGTGTCGTTGCCGGTACCACCATCGAGAAGATCATTGCCATTGCCACCCGACAGAACGTCATCACCGTCGCCACCGAGAAGCGTATCGTCACCATCGCCGCCAAGGAGGGTATCGTTGCCGATGCCACCATCAAGGGTGTCATTGCCAGCATCGCCCGACAGCAGGTCATTGCCAGCACCGCCAGCGATGCTGTCATTGTCATCACCGCCATACAGAACGTCGTCGCCGCCTTCGCCATCAAGCGAATCATTACCGGCCGATCCGTAAATGGTGTCGGTTTCATCGCCACCGGTGATGGTGTCGTCACCTTCCATGCCGTCGATGTAATCATCGCCGCCGCCGCCATCCATGACGTCGTTCCCGGCATGACCGATCAGGGTATCGTCACCGGCATTGCCTTCGATGACGTCGTCGCCTTCGTTGCCTTCGAGACTGTCATTGCCCGAACCACCGGAAATCACATCATTGCCGCTGCCGCCGGTGATGGTGTCATTCCCGTCACCACCGGAAAGCGTATCGTTGCCTTCCATGCCATTGAGCGTGTCATTGCCAGCGCCACCATCGACGGTGTCGTCGCCGGCAAGGGCATCGATATAATCATCCTCGCTGGTGCCCAGCAGGACATCATCAAACTGGGTCGGGCCACCATCATTTTCGATACCGACAAACATGTCGGATGAAACATCATTCAGGCGGACACCGCGCAGCATGACAGACCCCTGATCGCCAAGATCAATGACCGTATTGCCATTCACTTCGGACAGAAGCGGGGCCAGTTCCGACCAGGTGCTGATATCGAGCGCATCAAGCGAGATCTGATCAACGCTGGTGTTGAAGTCCATGACGACCTTGTCACCGATCAGGCTGGTGACCTGAACAACGTCGGCACCCGAACCGGTATGGATGACGTCATCGCCGGCGCCACCATCGATGGTATCGTTGCCCTGATCGCCATAAAGCGTGTCGTTGCCTGCACCACCGTCAAGGTAGTCGTCGCCCCGTTCGCCATGCAGCGTGTCATTGCCATCGCCACCGATCAGGGTATCGGCACCATCGCCGGTCCAGATGACGTCGTCGCCGGCACCGCCATCAACAGTGTCTTCGCTGATATCGGCTTCGACATTGTCAAACGTGTCATTACCCGCACCCAGATCAACTTCGTTGTTCTGGCTGTTGCCATAGACATAGTCGTCATGGGCGGATGCGATGACTTTTTCAAAGTTGGCAAGGATATCGCCAACCGCATCGCCGCCAAAGGCACGCCCGCCTTCACCCGGATTGTGGGTATGGGCATCGGTGTCACCGAGGAAGATTTCAACGCCTTCGTCGGATCCTTCGTAACTGATGGTGTCACGGCCATCACCACCATCAAGATAGTCGCCGCCAGCGCCACCTTCGATGGTGTCATCACCGGCACCACCGAGCAGCGTGTTGGCACCACTTGATCCGCTCAGAACATCGTCGCCATCCGATCCGATGACATTTTCGATGTTGCTGATCGTATCCGTTCCGGTCTCAGCCGACGTCGCAGTACCAGCCGACAGATCAACCATCGCACCGTTGGCAGCAGACATATCAAGCGTATCTTCGCCGTCGCCACCATCAAGGGTGTCATCACCTGCCGCTGCCATCAGGGTATCGTCACCGGCACCGGCATCGACCACGTCGTTGCCCGCGCCATCATCAATGACGTCTGCGCCGTCGCCGGCAGCAATCGTGTTGTTGGCTGCGTCACCGGTAATGGTGTCTGCCGCGGCACTGCCGATCACATTTTCAAAGCCGGAAATGGTGTCATTGCCGGTTTCTGCACTGCTTGCCGTACCGGCCGCAAGGTCAATAGTCGCACCGCTGGTGGCATCACTGAGATCAAGGGTGTCGTCACCTTCGCCACCGGAAAGGGTGTCATCACCTGCACCTGCCATGACGGTATCGTTGCCCGCACCACCATCAACGATATCGGCACCGGCACCGGTAGTGATCACGTCGCTGCCTTCGCCGCCATTGATGGTGTCATTGCCTTCGCCGCCATCAAGGATGTCGTTACCGGCACCACCTTCAAGCAAGTCATCACCCGCGCGCCCCGAAAGGATATCGTTCCCCAGACCGCCGGTCAGGGTGTTGTTATCGTCCGAACCGGAAAGCCTGTCATTTCCGTTCGAGCCAATCAGGTTTTCGATGCTGGAAAGCTTGTCGGTTTCGGTTGTGCCGACCTTGGCCGTGCCGGTCGCAAGATCGGCATTTACCGGGTTGCTTGCGTTGCTGTAATCGGCGGTATCATTGCCGTCGCCACCAACAAGGGTGTCGTTGCCAGCACCGCCCGAAAGCGTATCGTCACCGGCACCACCATCAAGAATGTTGGATTTCGCATCACCAGCGATTGTGTCGTCGTGATCCGAACCGATGACGTTTTCGACATGATAGATCGCGTCATTGCCGGCACCACCGGTTGCGGAGTAGTTCGCCAGATCAACATCAACAGCCGACGTCGCATCGTCGTACATGACGACGTCTTGATCTGCACCACCGACAATGATGTCATTGCCCGCACCACCGCGCAGGGTATCGTCGCCGATACCACCCTGCAGCGTGTCATCGCCAACACCACCATCGATGATGTCGTCGCCATAGCTGCCATCAAGGTAATCGTTACCCGCACCGCCATCCAGATTGTCATGGCCAAGTTCGCCATTGATGGTGTCGTCACCCGCATTGCCCCAAAGGGTATCGTTACCCGCACCACCATTGATGGTGACATCGCCGTACGAAATGGTGTCGCTGGTCAGATCGACCACGTCATCGCCAGAGCCGGCATTGATGACCTCAACCCCGTCAAGGCGTGCGCCGTCGGTCGTGGTTTCATCAACGGTGGTTTCAAAGCTGATCGAGCGGACAAAGAAGTCGCTGCTGTCAGAACCGGTCGAGCCATTGGCATACGGCTCGCTTTCAAACGCGATATAGCGGAATTCGACCGCATTGCCGCTGCCATCGGTGGCGTTGATGGTTGCGGTGCCCACACCATTGCTGGTGTAATCGATCGTGCTGTCATCAAGCGTGCCCGAAGCGACAAGGTTGCCGTCGGCATCAAAGGCCTTCCATGACCCGATCTCGCCGCCGCCTTCACCAGCCATCAGGTTAGAAACCTGAACGGTGGCGGTCGAGGCATCTGCGCCAAGATCGACAACGATGGCTTCGCTTTCGCCGGACTGGGCATCGTGGTTGATCTGACCGCCAGCGATACCGCCGCCGTCATTACCGATGCCATTGCCATCAAAGTTGACCGCGTCATCCGCCGCCGCAAGGTTCAGCTTTCCATCGCCATCAACATAGGACGTACCAAAGTCAAAGGCATAGAGGTTGGCATCGGACCACGCGGCCTGAACATCAGCCGAACTTGCCGACTCTGTCAGGCCAAGGGTGCGGGTTTCGGTCGTCGGCGTGGTGGTCTGACCATCACCAAGTTTCGAACCATCAAGCACCAGTGCATCGGCGCCATCGGTCATATCAAGGGTGTCATTACCCTCGCCGCCGATGAAGGTATCGTCAGAGATGTTCTTGCCGCTGATATCAGCAACATCCCCGGTGCCATCGACACCCGGGCTGCCGGTGTTTTCGGTGGTATCACCGCTGGTGCCTGTGCCGTCGGCTTCGAAGTTCAGAACGTCGTCACCAGCCCCGCCATCAAGGGTATCGTCACCGGCGCCGCCGCTGAGTTCGTCGTTATCGGCACTACCGGTTAAGGCGTCGTCGCCTTCACCACCGGTCAGGGTATCGTTGCCCGCACCACCATCAAGGCTGTCATTGCCCGTACCGCCGTCAAGGGTATCGGCACCGTCGTTGCCAAGCAGGGTGTCATCACCCGCACCACCGGCAACCGTGTCGTCACCGGCAAGGGCATCAATGGTGTCATCATCATCGGTCCCTTGCAGGGTATCGTCGTACGGTGTCGCGCCATCAGTGATGTTGTTGAAATCATCAGCACTCAGGTCGCTGAGAGCAACATTGACGAAGGTCACCGTACCGCCAGCTGGCAGGGTCAGGACCGCGTCACCATTGCTGTTTTCGCTGAGCAACGGAACAAGGTCACCCCAATTCTCGATGCCCAGGTCATCAATGGAAATCTTGTCTTCGCCACGGGTGAAGTCACTGACAACATCATCATCGGTGCCATCGGCAAAGATGAAGGTATCCGCACCAGCGCCACCGGCAACCGTATCATCGCCAGCCGCACCATCGATGGTGTCGTTGCCTGCGCCGGCATTGATAACGTTATCGCCGTTCGATCCGGTAATCTGGTCATCACCGGCACCGGTCGTGACATTTTCGATGTTCGAGAATTGATCATTGCCGGTTTCAGCCGAACTTGCCGTCCCCGCACCAAGGTCGACAACCGCATCACTCGATGCGTTCGACATATTGAGGGTATCAGTGCCGTCGCCACCATCAAGGCTGTCATTGCCTGCACCGGCGATGACCGTATCGTCACCGGCACCGGCCCGCGCTAGATCACTGCCCGCGCCATCGGAAATGACGTCATTGCCCGCACCGCCATCGATCAGATCAATGCCGTCGCCACCATCAATGGTGTCGGCACCGGCACCAGTGGAAATGGTGTCATCAGCACTGCTGCCGGTAACGGTGTCATCACCGGCACCCGTAACGACATTTTCAAAGCCGGAAATAACATCAGCACCGGTTTCGCTGCCGTTGGCTGTGCCATTCTGCAGATTGAGCGCGATGTCGGTTTCGACGTCCGACATATCAAGCGTATCAAAGCCGTCACCCCCCGAAAGGGTATCGTTGCCAGCACTGCCGACCACTGTGTCATTGCCCGCACCGGCATCAACGATGTCATTTCCTGCACCGGCATTGATGTGGTCATTGCCATCACCACCGCTGATGCTGTCATTGCCTTCGTTGGTCCAGACGGTGTCGTCACCCGTTCCGGCATCAACCGATACATCGCCATAGGAATCCGTCTGGCTGGTCAGATCGACAACGTCGTCGCCGGCTCCCGTGTCGATGACTTCGACACCGGAAATCGACGGTGCGTTCGACCCATCGGCATGATCGTTATCAAGAATGATCGCGTCGCCACCCGATGTCCCGACAAGGGTATCGATGCCTTCGCCACCATCAAACTGATCATCGCTTAGATCAAGGCCCTCAAGGTCGGCAACATCGCCGGTGCCATCGACACCCGGGCTGCCGGCATGGTCGGTTTCATCACCGGCCTGGCCAATACGGTCGGCTTCGAACTGAAGAACGTCGTTACCGTCACCACCATCAAGGGTGTCAGATCCTTCGCCACCGCCGAGCGTATCATTGCCGCCACCGCCAATAACGGTGTCATTGCCTGATCCGCCGCCAACGGAGTCATCACCATCGCCGCCGTCAACGGTGTCGTCACCGTCACCGCCATCGACAGTGTCATTGCCGCTGCCGCCACCGACGGAGTCATTACCTTCGCCGCCGTCAACGGTATCATCGCCGTCGCCACCGTCGACCGTGTCATTGCCACTGCCGCCACCGACAGAATCGTTTCCACTGCCGCCGCCAACGGAATCATCACCGTCACCACCGTCAACGGTATCGTTGCCGTCGCCGCCATCGACGCTGTCATTGCCGCCGCCGCCATCAACCGAATCGTCGCCGTCGCCACCGCCAAGGGTGTCTTCACCCGGCGTGCCGACATTGTCGATACCAGTGAAGTGATCCGGGGTCAGATCGCCCACAGCCACACCCGACAGGGTCACCGTACCGCCAGCTGGCAGGGTAATAACCGCACCGTCAGGGCCATCAGACAGCAAGGGTTGCAGATCGGTCCAGGCCGAGATGCCCAGATCCGGAAGTGAAATTGCGTCAGAAGTCAGGTCGAAATCGGTAACAAGGTCGGCATCCGTGCCGTCTGCGAAGACAAACGTATCCGCACCGTCACCACCCGAAAGCGTGTCGTTGCCAGCACCTGCCGCAATGGTGTCATCACCGGCACCGCCAGACAGAACATCATCACCCGCACCACCATCAAGGGTGTCGTTGCCTGCCCCACCGTCAATGATGTTGGCATCATCGGAACCGGTAATGACGTCAGCGCTGTCCGAGCCGGTTACATTTTCGAAGTTCGCAATTGTGTCCGATCCGGTGTTGGCACCACTTGCCGTACCGGCCGCAAGATCGACATTCACCCCACCAGTGGTGTCAGACAGATCAAGGGTATCAATACCGTCACCGCCATCGATGTCGTCGTCACCACCCTCAAGGGAAACGGTGTCATTGCCCGCACCGGCATCAATCGTGTTGTTGCCAGACGATCCGGTAATGGTGTCATCACCATCGGTCGCGATGACATTTTCAAAGCCCGTGATGCTGTCGCTGCCGGTTTCTTCACTGCTTGCGGTGCCTGAACCAAGATCGATGGTCGCGCCATCGGCGCCCGAGAGATCAAGCGTGTCATCGCCGTCGCCACCGATCAAAATATCGTCGCCAGCACCGGCTGCGATGGTGTCATTGCCAACACCACCGTCAATGGTGTCAGAACCTTCGCCGCCATCCAGGACGTCGTCACCCGCACCGCCATCAAGGGTGTCGTTCCCGGCACCGCCATTAATGTTGTCGGCACCTTCGCCGCCCAGCAGGACGTCATTACCATCATTTGCCCAGATGGTGTCATCGCCCGCACCGCCATCGACCGTGACATCGCCATAGGAATGGGTGTTGCTGGTCAGGTCGACGACGTCATTGCCGTCGCCAGCATCGATGTTTTCGATATCAACGATGGACGGGTTGGCCGCACCGTTTTCATGATCGCGATCAAGAATGATCGCATCGTCACCGGAACCGGCAACCAGCGTGTCATTGCCTTCGCCGCCAACGAAGCTGTCGTCAGACAGGTTCTTGCCCGAGATATCGGCAACTTCGCCAGTTCCATCGGTGGTTGGGCTGCCGACATGGTCGGTGGTGTCGCCATCTGCGGCAACATTGTCACCTTCAAACGACAGGACATCATCACCGGCACCGCCATCAATCAGGTCGGCACCTTCGCCACCGGCAAGCGTATCATTGCCCGCACCGCCCGAAAGCGTATCGTTACCAGCACCACCAGAAAAGATGTTGTCGCCGGTCGAGCCAATCAGGGTGTCATCACCCGCGCCACCGGTCGCACCTTCGATACCGTCAAGGGTATCGGTGCCATCGGTCGTCGTGCCCGTGCCGTTTTCAAGATCGACAACCACGCCATCGGTCAGGTCGGAATAATCGACGATATCATCGCCTTCGCCACCGATCAGGGTATCGTTACCCGCACCGCCCGAAAGCGTGTCATTCCCGGCACCGCCATCAATGACATTGTCAGTCTCACCACCAGCAAGCGTGTCATCATGATCGGAACCGATCAGGGTTTCAAAACCGTCAATGCTGTCATTGCCCGCACCACCGGTTGCAGTACCGGCATCAAGGTCAACATTCACACCACTTTCGGAGTCTTCGTAGGACAGGACATCTTCGCCTTCGCCGCCGATCAGCGTGTCATCGCCGCCCTTGCCAAAGACTGTGTCATTGCCTGCACCGCCATCAAGGATGTTGGCATTTTCATCACCGATCAGAACATCATCACCGTTACCGCCGGTGACGTTTTCGATGCTTTCAAGGATATCGTTGCCCGCCTCACCACTCGCAGTGCCAGCCCCCAAGTCAACGGTAACGCCTTCAGACGTGTCGGAATAATCGGCGGTATCACTGCCATCGCCACCACGCAGGGTATCGTCACCTGCGCCACCGATCAGCGTGTCATTGCCCTCGTCGCCATAGATGTCGT
Source organism: Thalassospira sp. CA1 (assembly GCF_059052855.1). NCBI lineage: Bacteria > Pseudomonadati > Pseudomonadota > Alphaproteobacteria > Rhodospirillales > Thalassospiraceae > Thalassospira > Thalassospira sp. CA1. The sequence continues at coordinate 554,129 of NZ_JBZCIA010000001.1, read as the reverse complement.
CATCGCCAGCCTGACCATCGACGATGTCATCGCTTTCAAGGGCATGGATTTCGTCACTGATCTGGCTACCGGTGATGTCATCTTCGAACTCGGTGCCAAAGATGGCGTCATAGCCAAAGAAGTTTTTCTGACCAAGATCATCGACCGAGACACCTTCAAGCGTGATGCTGTCGCCATCTCCAAGGGTGATGACCGCATTGCCGTTTTCATCATCGGCCATCTGGTCACGAAGGGTGGCATAATCCTCGATGCCGTAGGCCGACAGATCGATGATGTCTTTTTCGACGTCAAAGTCGTTAACGGTGTCATGTCCGCTGCCCGGCTCAAGCACGATCAGATCTTCGCCTTCGCCGGTGATCAGGACATCATCACCCGAACCGCCAACAAGGGTATCGTTACCCGATCCACCATCAAGGGTGTTGATGCCGTCACTGCCGATCAGGGTATCGGTGTAATCGGTTCCGATGACGCGTTCGAAGTTACGAACAATGTCGTCCCCGCCCCCACCGGTCGCATATTCTTTGACCAGATCGACCGTGACACCGGAATCCATGTTGGAATAATCGACAGTGTCGATGTCGTCTTCGCCATCGCCGCCATCAAGGATGTCATCCCCGGCATCGCCAAAGACCCAGTCACTGCCAGCGCCGCCTTCGACAATATCGTCGCCTTCGCCGCCAGAGAGGGTGTCATCGCCAGCTTCACCCAGAAGGATGTCGCCACCGGCACCCCCATCGATGATGTCGTCGCCTGCACCACCGCTGATTTCGTCAATGCCTTCGCCGCCATCGATCACATCAGCACCGGCACCGCCATCAATCGCATCGCCGCCAGCACCGCCGGAAATCGTGTTGTCGTTTTCATCACCGACGATCTGGTCGTTGTAATCAGAACCAACAACGTCTTCGATGTCGACCAGCGTATCATTGCCCTGACCGGTTGCGGTGCCCGCCCCCAGATCGACATCAACGCCCTGATCCGCACTGCTATAGTCGGCGGTATCGGAACCTTCGCCGCCATCAAGCACATCATCGCCCGCGCCACCGACAAAGGTGTCGTCACCGGCAAGGCCGGTCAGGGTGTTGTTTTCGTCATTGCCCGACAGGGTATCGTCAAACAGGGTACCGGTGACGTTTTCGATGCCTTCAAGGACGTCGTCGCCGTCACCACCGGTGACCGTGCCCGCCGCAAGATCGGCAGCAATGCCGGAACCCTCGGTCGAGTAGTCGGCGGTATCGTTGCCATCACCGCCACGCAAAACATCCGATCCGGCATTGCCAACCAGCGTGTCATCGCCGGTTCCGCCGTCAAGTGTATCGTTGCCTTCGCCACCGATCAGGCGGTCATTCCCGGCACCACCATCAATCGTGTCGTCGCCTTCAAGGGCGTTGATGATGTCATCACCACTGCCGCCGATCATTTCATCGGCATTCTCAGACCCGAGCTGGACTTCAACACCGATGAAGTTGTCTGCGCTGAGCTCTGACGGAGTGACGCCTTGCAGCGTGATGGTGTCACCACTGTCAAACGTGATGGTCAGATCACCATTGGCGTCCGTGCCAAACATTTTCTCAAGCGCACCATAACCGGCAATATTGAAACTGGTCAGGTCAATGGTATCGGCGAGCGGATTGAAGTCAGTAACCGTATCCTGGCCGTCGCCCGGATTGAAGATCACCTGGTCGGCACCTTCGCCGAGCGTCAGGGTGTCATTGCCTGCGCCGGCATCAAAGGTGTCATCCCCTGCACCACCGATAAAGGTATCGCTCTGTGCACCACCGATAAAGGTGTCGCTGAACTCGGAACCACGGATTGCCTCAATACCCTCAAGGGTATCGGTGCCGGTTGCAGTGCCGGATACGGTATTGTTGCTGGTATCAACTGTGACGGCAGACTGAGAGTCGACATAGCTTGCAGTATCCAAGCCTTCGCCACCAATCAGGCGGTCATCACCGGCGCCCGACTGCAAGGTGTCATTGCCCGCGCCACCTTCGACAAGGTCATCACCGCTGCCAGAAGAAATGACGTCGTCACCTTCACCGCCTAGAACGGTATCGGCCCCGTCACCGGTATTGATGGTGTCATTTCCAGAACCAGCATCGACAATATCGGCGCCCTCGCCAGTGGTGATGACGTCACTACCGTCGCCGGCATTGACGGTGTCGGCACCTGCACCGGTATTGATGGTATCATCGCCAGTCCCGCCATCGACAATATCAGCACCGTCACCGGTTGTGACGACGTCATTGCCTGCACCCGCATCAACGCTGTTGTCACCATTTCCGGCATTAATGACATTGTTATTGCCATTGCCAATGATCAGGTCATCGCCGTCACCCGTGATGACATTTTCGATATTGGTGAAGGTATCGATATCTGTGCCATCGGTGGCACTGCCGCTGGTAAAATCGACGGTCTGGTTGCCAGAAAAGTCGCCGAGATCAAGCGTGTCGTTCCCGACACCACCATCTATGATGTCACTACCAACACCACCGCGCAGCGTATCATTGCCCGCACCGCCCAGTAGGACGTCATCACCTGCGCGACCATCAAGGACGTCGTTGCCCGCATCACCCGACAACGTGTTGCGACCGCCATCACCGCGCAACGTATCTGCACCGGTCGAACCGGAAATGTTTTCAAAATTCGAGACTTTATCACCGGTGCTGATCACACCGGTCTGCAGATCTGCCGAAACACCTGCATCACCCGCAAACGAAAGGGTGTCTTCGCCCTCGCCACCATCAAGTGTATCAGTGCCAGCACCGCCAGAAATGGTGTCGTCGCCCGCACCGCCATCAATCACGTCGTTACCGGCACCACCGGTCACCGTGTCATCATGGTCGGATGCAATAATCCGTTCGATGCCACTAAAGGTATCACGGCCGGTATCATCACCGATTGCGGTATTGCTTCCCACATTAATGGTCAGCCCTGATGCCGCATCAGAGTAGTCAAGGGTATCTGTACCCGCGCCACCAATGTAAGTGTCGTCGCCCAGTTCACCAGCGAAGCTGTCATTACCTTCGCCGCCGTTCAGAACGTCATTGCCTGCACCACCGGTCAACATGTCGTTGCCAGCACCACCAAGGATTACGTTATTGGCGTCATTACCGGTGATGGTGTCGTCATAGTCGGTACCGGTGACATTCTCGAAACCGGAAATCGTGTCATTACCATCTGCACCGGTTGCCGTTCCTGCGGCAAGGTCGACATTCTGACCACCGGCTGCAGCGGAATAATCAACAGTATCAATACCCGCGCCACCTGAAAGGGTGTCATCTCCCACACCACCAGCAATCAGGTCATTTCCAGCGCGACCATCAATCGTATCGTCGCCTACACCACCCGAAAGGGTATTTGCAGCATCCGAACCACTAATGCTGTCATTGGCATCCGAGCCGATCACATCTTCGATGTTGCTCAACAGATCCGTACCGTCGGCCTTGTCAGTCGAGCCGGCCTCAAGGTCGACATCAACGCCGGTTTCACTGTTGCTGTAATCAACAACGTCCTGCCCGGCACCACCGTCAATGACATCGTCGCCAGCACTACCGTTGATGGTATCGTCGCCGGCACCAGTCAGTATGTTGTTGTCTGCATCCGAACCGGTAATCGTATCATCCTGCCCCGAACCGATGGCATTTTCGACATTCAGAACCGTGTCACCGGTTACCGAGTCCGTTTTGCCAGTTCCAAGATCAAGGGTAACGCCGCTTTCGGCATCAGAATAATCAACGGTATCAATACCATCGCCACCATCAATCAGGTCACTGCCCGATCCGCCGCTCAGGGTGTCGTCACCAGCACCACCCAGTAGGGTGTCGTTGCCGCCGCCGCCAGAAAGAATGTCGTCGCCATCTTCACCGGACAGGACGTTGTTACCCTGATCACCCGTTATGGTGTCGTCAAAAGCAGAACCGCTGAGGTTTTCGATACCCGAAAGTGTATCATTTCCCAGACCGGTGACAGTGCCTGCGCCAAGGTCGGCGGTGATGCCGTCAGTCGCATTGCCATAGTCAACAGTATCGATGCCGACGCCACCAAGCAGCACGTCATTGCCACCGCTTGCAACTAGGGAGTCATTGCCTGCGCCGGCAATAATCGTGTTGGCACCAGCATCACCCGTGAGCATGTCGTTGTGCGTCGAACCGGTAACGTTTTCGATGCTTTCAAGTGTGTCTGCACCCGCCGCACCACTTGCGGTTTGCGCAGCAAGATCGACCGTAACGCCGCCATCAGCATTGGCGTAACTTGCGGTATCGTTGCCCGCGCCACCCGACAGGGTGTCATCGCCGCCAAGGCCTTCTAGGACATCATCGCCTTCGCCGCCGATTAGGATGTTGTCGGCATCCGAACCCGTAAGCGCGTCATTACCGGCACCAGCCACAACGTTTTCAACATTGCGGATCGCGTCGTTGCCACTTGAAGCAGTCGCCGTTCCTGACTGGAGATTGACCGTGATGTTGCCGGTTTCGTCGGAATAGTCGACCGCGTCGACACCATCGCCACCATCAAGAATGTCGTTCCCTTGGCCGCCAATCAGGGTGTCGTTGCCGGCACCACCAAAGATGCTGTCATCGTCTTCAAGACCATCAATGATGTCGTTGCCATCAAGACCCGACATGGTGTCCTGACCATCGGTCCCCGACATGGTGTCATCACCTGACGTTCCGACAATGTCGCGAACTCCAATGAAGTTGTTGGCGGTAATGTCGTCAAGACCAACACCTTCGAGCACCATCGACGTGCCTTCACCGAAATCGATGACAAGGTCACCGTTTTCGTTCTCGGTCATCATCTCGTAAAGTGCGCCATAAGTATCGACACCAAGAGCGGTGATATCAATCTGGTCTTCACCAACGGCAAAGTCGGTGATCGTGTCAGTTCCGTCGTCCGGGCCAACAACATAGACATCAGCACCCGCGCCACCGGTCAGGGTATCATCGCCTGCGCCACCGGTGATGGTGTCGGCACCGTCACCCGCATTGATGACGTTATCAGCTGCATCGCCTGTAATGACATCGTCGTCATCAGAACCAATGACATTTTCAACGCCACTGATGCTGTCCGTTCCATCGGCGTTGGTGGCTGTTCCTTCTGCCAGGTCAATATTGACAGAACTTCCACCGGCATAGCTGATGGTGTCGGTGCCTTCACCACCTTCGATGGTGTCGCTTCCCGCGCCACCAATCAGCAGGTCATCGCCTGCACCGCCATCAAGGATGTCGTCGCCTGCACCACCCGAAAGAGTGTTGTTGGCCGCATCACCGATCAGTGTGTCATCGTGATCAGAACCCTGAACACTCTCGAAACCTTCGAGCGTATCGTTACCTGCGGCACCGCTTGCAGTTCCTTGGGAAAGATCAACGGTAACCGATCCGTCTGCGTCGCTGTAATCAGCGATATCTGTCCCGGCGCCACCAACTAGGACGTCATTGCCGAGACCACCTGAGAGGATGTCATTGCCTGCACCGCCCAGTACCGTGTCATCACCTTCACCGCCGGTGAGCCTGTCATTGCCCAAACCACCAAGCAAGACGTCATCACCCGCACCGCCTGAAAGGATGTCGTTACCTGCACCACCAGACAATGTGTTGGCACCGTCATTCCCGATGATGGTGTCGTTCTGGTTTGAGCCAAGAACGTTTTCGATATCAATCAGCGTGTCTTCGTTCCCGACACCACCAACGCCTGTTTCGAGATTTACTGCAACGCCACCGCCGGCCGAATAATCGACGGTATCTTCACCGTCACCGCCATCGATGACGTCCTGACCCGAACCGCCAGAAATCGTGTCATTACCGCTGTCGCCGTAAATCGTATCGTCGCCAGCGCCACCACTAATCGTGTCATTGCCCGACTGGCCGTCAATAATCTCGGCAGCGGAAGATCCCTGCAAAACATCATCACCCTGCGTCGCACCCAGCGAGTCAATATCGATGAAGTTTTCTGCAGTGAGGTCTTCCGGCGAAACACCATTCAGGACGATGGTGCTGTCATTTATAGTGATGACAGCATTGCCCGCATTGTCCGTACCGAGCATTTTCTTGAATGCTTCAAAGTTCGGAACATTGAAGCCAGCAAGATCAATCTTGTCTTCTGCCGGATCGAAATCAGTGATGACGGTCCGGCCAGTCTCAGTGCCAAAGACAAAGGTATCAGCACCTTCGCCGCCGGAAACAATATCGTTGCCGCCACCAGCGGTGATGGTGTCATCGCCTGTACCGCCCTCGATAATGTTATTGGACTGGTCACCGGTAAGGACATCATCAAAGTCCGAACCAACGATGTTTTCAACGGAGTCCAGAGTATCGTTGCCATCTGCGCCGGATGCCGTACCTGCGGCAAGATCGACATTTACACCACCCGATGCATCCGCATAGGTAACGGTATCCGAGCCAAGGCCGCCGGTGATCGTGTCGTTGCCTGCGCCACCGGACATGGTGTCGTTACCAGAGCCACCATTGAGCACATCATCACCGTCACGACCATCAAGAATGTCGTTACCTGCACCGCCATCAATCACGTTCGCGGTGTCATCGCCTGCCAGAGTGTCGTTAAAGGACGAGCCAGTGACATTTTCAAAATTGGCAATCGTATCAGTGCCGTCAGGCGCACTTGCCTCGCCGGTCTCAAGGTCGACAACAACACCGCCATCAGCACCCTGATAGGTTAGGGTATCGTTGCCCTCGCCACCATCAAGATCATCATTGCCAGCACCGCCACTGATCACATCATTGCCGGCACCACCGGTGATGGTATCCGTGCCAGTTCCACCAGCGATGACATCGTTGCCATCGCCGCCATCAATCGTATCGTTTCCAGCCCCCCCGGAAACGGTGTCATTGCCTTCTTTCGCACTGATCACGTCGCTGCGATCAGTACCAATCAGAACGTCCCTGTCCTGGGTACCTTCGAGCGAACGGATACCCTTGAAGTTGGCATAGGTCAGGCTATCGGGAATGACACCTTCTAGGGTAATGACGGCATCGCCAACCGTAATCGTCGCATTGCCCGCCGCGTCTTCGCCGATAAAGTCGGCGACATCGGAGAACAGCTCAAGACCGTCAATACCCTGAATATCAATGACGTCGTTCACAGGATCGAAATCGGTGACGAGATCATTACCGCTGTCCGCCCGGACAACGAAGGTATCGGCACCTGAACCACCGCTCAGCGTATCGTCACCACCGCGACCATCAATGGTATCGCTGCCCGCACCACCGAAGAAGATATCGTCACCGCCGCTGCCAAGCATGGTGTCGCTGCCAGATGAACCTTCAATCTTCTCGAAACCGGATATAACGTCGGTAAAGTCGTTTCCGGAAACCGTTCCTGCGTCGAGGTCAACCGTCACGCCCGATCCAACACCTGTCCCGCTGGCGTTATAGCTTAGCGTATCGTTGCCATCGCCACCGATCAGGGTGTCATCACCGGCACTGCCAAAAACAGTGTCATCACCTGCACCAGTATCAATGATGTTGTCGGCAGTGTTGCCATAAACGATGTCGTTACCAGAACCGGAAACAACGTTTTCAAATCCCGAAAGGGTGTCATTGCCGTCACCGGTTGCCGTGCCGGTCGAGAGGTCAACCGTCACACCGCCATCAACGTCGGTGTAATCAACTGTATCGTTGCCAGCACCGCCAGACAGCATATCATCACCGCCGCCACCGGAAATGGTGTCGTTGCCTGTCATGCCCGAAAGCGTATTCGCACCATCGTCACCGGAAATGACATCGTTGTTTGCAGAGCCGGTAATATTTTCAATGTTGGAAAGCTGCGCTGTCCCGGAACCCATCTTAGCGGTTCCGCTCGCTAGATCGACATTCAAGCCAGCTTCATTGCCAAATGCAGCCGTGTCATTACCATCTCCACCGTCGATGGTGTCATTGCCACCGACGCCGCGAATGGTGTCATCACCGTCTCCGGTCGAAATGACATTGGCATCACTGGACGCAACGACGGTGTCATCGCCAGCACCAGTAATAACGTTCTCAACACCAATCAGTGTATCAGTTTCGCCGGTTTGGCCGTCACGCGCGGATCCATCGCCAAGATAAACTTCCTGAACGCTTTCACGCGCGCTCAGATCAAGGGTGTCACTGCCTTCACCACCGATGAGGGTATCGTTACCATCTTCACCAACAAACAGGTCGTCGCCTTCGCCGCCATCAAGGGTGTCATTGCCACCACGACCAACAAGCGTGTCATTACCTGCACCACCGCGCAAAACGTTGGTACCGTTGTCGCCGTAAAGTTCGTCATCATAGGCGGAACCGGTCGCATTCTCGATGCGATCAAGAACATCGTTGCCATCGGCACCCGTCGCAGTCCCTGCGCCAAGGTCAACCTGAACACCGCCATTCGCACCGGAATAGTCGACGGTATCAATACCTTCCTGACCACGCAGGGTATCGTTACCTGCCCCGCCCGAAACCGTATCATCGCCATAGCCGCCAGAAATGACGTCATCGCCACCCCCACCGCTGAGCGTATCGTCGCCGCCATACCCATAAAGCGCGTCACTGCCGTCCGTACCAGCACCGACGTCATTGTCTTCGGTTTCAAAAATACGACCGAAACCGCGGAAATCATCGGCGCTAAGGCTGTCGCTGCTGACACCTGCAAGGGTCAGCGTGCCCTGATCCCCGAAATCGATAACGGTGTTGCCGTTGCCATCATCGGACATCATGGTTTGCAGGGTTGCAAAGTCCTGAATGCCGAGTTTGGAGAGATCTATAATGTCTTCCGAACTGGCAAAATCAGTGATCGTGTCGTTACCGAAATCCTCGGTCAGCTCAAAGTCATCGGCGCCCGAACCACCGGTCAGGGTGTCGTCCCCCGCACCACCGGTCAGCGTATCGATGCCCGCACCGCCCTCAAGGACGTTGTCGGCATCATCACCCGCGATGTGGTCGTCAAAGTCGGAGCCGACGACGTTTTCCACCATCTGGACGACGTCATTGCCCGCACCGCCCGTCGCGGTTTCATTGGCAAGGTCAACCGTGACGGCACTTTCGGCATCGCTGTAGCTTACAGTATCGACACCACTGCCACCCTGGATTTGATCATCGCCCTGGCCCCCACGCAGGAAGTCGTCACCCGATCCACCCGCCATGACATCATTGCCGGACCCGCCAACCAGAAGGTCGTTGCCAGCCCCACCCTGCAGCACGTCGTCATCATCGCCGCCAAACAGGCTGTCGCTGCCATCACCGCCCTGCAGGATGTCGTTGCCGCTTTCACCGCGCAGGACATCATTGCCCCCACCACCCTGCAAAAGGTCATTGCCTGCACCGCCTTCAAGCGTGTCATCGCCATCATTGCCCTGAAGGGTGTCGTTTCCGCTAGCCCCCCCGAGAGTATCTGTCTCGTCGTCGCCCTGAACGATATCGGCCGCACCCGACGGATTATTGTCAAAGGCGTTGGCATCGCCGTCATCAGCATCGGTTACGTCGCCATCCGCTTCACCTTCGGCACCGACGGTTGTTTCACCACCCGTTGCGTCCTCGCCAGAGGTTGCATCGCCAGAGGTTTCTTGTCCGGCGTCACCTTCGGGTGCTGCGCCAGCTTCGCCGCCTTCGGTGGCGTCACCGGATGCGGTTTCTTCACCGGTGGTTTCTTGACCTGCGGTCTGATCGGAAGTTGAACCCGCATCAGACGAGTGATCGCCATCAGCAGCGACATCACCTGATTCTGCCGCGCCGGAGCCTTCTGCCGGTGTTTCGTCGCTACCTTCGCCAGTGGTTTCAGAACCGGCTTGTGACTCAGTCGTCTCACCGCCGGTTTCCGCACCAGCTTCGGCACCCGCCTGGGCACCGGTGCCTGTATTGTCTTCTGTGTTCGGGCTGGTTTCGCCAGCCGGGCTGTCGGCACCGGCTCCGTCACCTGTGGTTTCTTCACTGGCCTCTGCCTCGCCAGAGGAAGCGCCCGTTCCAGCGGTCTCACCGCCGGATGTTTCACCGGTTACTTCCTCTACCGGCTGCTCAGCACCTTCGCCCGCAGCATCACCGGAATCCGTACTGCCAGTATCGGTTGCGCCACCTGCGGCATCGCCGGAATCCAGCGTATCTTCACCGCTGCCTGCAGAAGCACTGTCAGAACCAGTCTCTCCGCTGGTTTCGCCGCCAGAAGCACCCTCACCAGAAGTGTTGCTGCCCGCACCGGCTTCTGAACCTGCGCCAGAACCCGTATCAGAACCGTCAACGACTTCAGCGCTGTCAGAGCCTGAAGCCTCTTCGCCGCCCGTTGCATCACCAGAATCGGAACCACCCGTGGAAGGTTCAGTTTCACCTGATGCGGTTTCACCCGTTGTGCTGCCGCCATCCGTCGAGCCGGAAGTTTCGCCCGAAGACGCACCCGCTTCATTACCGGTCGCTTCGGAACCGGATACATCCGCGGATCCACCATCGGTTGGTGTTTCCGACGCGGCATCGCCGGTGCTGCCCGTTTCGTCTGTGCTTGCTGAACCACCAGATGTGGCCTCGCCCGAGGTGGTATCTTCCTGTGTTTCAGAACTGCCCGTTGAACCGGTTTCCGTTACCGGATCGCCAGTCGTGGTTTCACCGGAACTGCTGGAATCACTGCCGGTCCCGCCATCATTCTGGGTGGTTTCTTCACTGCCGGATGCACCAGTCGCGCCATCACCAGAGGTTTCACCTGAAGCTGCCGAACCCGTTTCTCCGGTGCTGCCGGAACCACTTTCCGTGCCACTATCGCCTGTAGCATCACCGCTTGCTGCACCATCGGTTGCGGTACCAGCATCGCTTTGCGACGGCGTATCTTGCGCGTCATTTGCACGACCCGCACCGGAATCGAGATTAACTTCAACACCCTGATCAGACTGGCTGTAATCAAGGGTATTTTCGCCCGCGCCACCGTCAATAGCGTCCGCACCGTCGCTGACGGCAAAGGTGTCATCACCATCGCCACCCGACAGGCTGTTATTGCCGGAATCACCCGTCAGAACATCATCACCCGATGTGCCACGGAGATTTTCAATATTTTCAAAGGACGTCCGATTGGCACCGGTGGCATCGGTTGAGGAACCCTGCGAAAGATCGGCGCGCACGCCGTCAGAAGCCCCGTCAAATGACAGGGTATCTTCGCCAGCACCGCCATCAATGCTGTCTGCACCGCCACCCGGCAAAATAACATCATCACCATCCGAACCGATGATGATGTCGTCGCCTGCCCCACCTTCAATGACATTGGCTTCGCCATCGGTGGAGGCAGCATCCCCGCCCTCGGTCGCGACGGAAACTTCGTTGATTTGCGGGACATCGACCAGCGTCACATTGGCAAGCTCTGCCTTCGACACGCCCTCGAAAATCACCTTGTCGCCCGTGGCAAACACGATGAAGGCATTGCCAGATGCATCTTCGCTGGCCAGCGCCATGAGTTCGCTGACACTGTCGACGCCAAGGTCGCTGAGTGCCAACTCATCTTCGTCAATGTTGAAGTCGGTGATTGTGGTTTGCTCGAAACCACTTTGGAGCACGAAGGTATCGCGTCCTTCGCCGCCGGTAACAACATCCTCACCCTCGCCCGATTCGAGAATGTCGTCGCCTTCGCCGCCAATCAGGGTGTTGTCACCACCATCGCCCACCAGAACATCGTCATAGGCAGTGCCAATCACGTTCTGGATGTTGGTGAAAACCTGCGTTGCAGCGGATTGTGAGTTGCCTTCGCCCGAAGAGCCTGCCCCAGAATCATTTTTGACCGCAGCAGAATCCCCTTCTGCGCGGTCATCAAGAACCTGATCAATGTCGGTGTCGGTAATTCCAACACCGTCGTCTTGGTTGGCGGGCGAGACCAAAACACATACTCCCTACATGGGAATTATTTTTACCAGTACTGCGGCGAACAATCGGCCCCAGAATCAACTTATACCGTAGTATAAATTAGATTTATGCGAATCATCAATAGAAAATGACTCGCCCGGGTACGGTTGATGCGTTTTTTCTCATATTTTCCGGCGTTTTGGAAGGAAAAAGCCCGGCCTGTCAGAATCTGTCAGGTTGTATAGATTCACCTGCCATGACCTATACGTTATTTACCGGATCATTGTTCGCGGAATGCGCGATCAAAGCTGGTGGTGATCGGTGAAAACAGGTAAGCGAGAATCGTTCTGGCACCCGTTACGATCTCCAACTGGGCGGGCATACCGGGCGACAAAATCATCCCTTCATGCTCGGCGAGGCTTTCGGCATCGATCTCGACCATGGCCTGGAAATAGGATCGCCCTTCGGAGTCTGTCAGCCGGTCCGGTGAGACATCGGTTACCGTGCCCTTGACCGGCGCAAACCAGCGCTGACTGAACGATGTCACCCGGATATTGACCGGGAGACCGGCTGAGACAACGTCAATATCGTTCGGAGAAACGCGGGCCTCGATCACAAGCCGATCATCCGCCGGCACGATTTCAAGCACCTGTGCCCCGGGCGGGATGACCCCGCCGACCGTGGTGAACTGCATATTGGTCACCGTGCCGTTGCGCGGCGCCTTGATGTCGGAACGCACCAGGATATCCTCGGCCGAACGCAGGCGTTCGTTCAGATCGGAAATCTCGCTTTGGATATCGCGCAATTCTGTGTTGATCGATTGCAGGTGGTCGCGCATCAGCTGCGACTGACTGGCCTTGACCTGCTGGATTTGCTGTTCAATCCGGGCAATGTCGGCCGAAAACCGCCCGATATTGCCAAGGGTTTCGACCAACCGGCTTTCGAGTTGCAGCAGCCGGGTCCGCCGGGCATAGCCAAGATCGACCATCGGCTTGACCATGGCGAGCTCTTCCTTGACGATCCCTACCTGCTGTTCGGCAGCGGTCTTTTGTTCGCGCGTGCCAATAATCTCGCGACGCAATTCCTTGATGCGTTCGTCATAGAGCGCAAGTTCACCGGCAAACGCACTGCGGCGACTGTCAAACAGGGTCCGTTGTGCGTCCGTGATCGAAAAATACCGCGGATCTTCAAGCGGCGGCGGGAATGACAAGTAATCATCCTGCGCCCGTTCGGCAATCAGCCGCGTCTGGGTCGCCAGCGCATTGAGATAACGGTTATTGAGCAGATCAAAACTTGCCCGTGAACGCGTATCATCAAGCCTGATCAGGACATCACCCGCCTGGACCCGCGTACCATTGCGCACAAGAATGTCGCGAATGATGCCGCCTTCAAGATGCTGAACGCTTTGTCGGCCGGAAAATGGCGCAACCACACCACTGGCCGTCGCGGCCGAATTGACCTCGGCCGTACCCGCCCACAGAAGGACCGAGCCAAAGCCCAAGAACAGGATCAAAAAGCCGATCCGCACCAATGGCTTAACATCGGTACTAAGCTCGCGCGCGGTTGGAAGTTGCACACCACCAGACATCAGGCACCACCCTGTCGACGTTCAGCTGATCCTTCAACCACGCGCAATTGCGGACGACCGCGACGGGTATTTTGTGAACTTGCTTGTGCGCGGTCCATCTGGCGATCTTCCGCGGCGGCCGGTTTGCGGCGCGGTGCGCGCGCAGCAGCGGCACGTTCGGCATCCTCACGCACTTTGCGCATGCGCATCGCGGCTTCTTCGCGGGCCTTGGCGATGGCTTCGGCTTCACTCATTTTGCGCTGTGGCGCAGGCTTGCGGGCCGGTTGTGCGGTGCGTTCCGGCTGGGCCTTTGGTTTGGTAGCGGCGCGCTTGGGCGCAAGATCGGCGGCACTTGCCGGACGGGCTTCACGCGATGCGCGGGCCGGTGGGTCCTTGCGGGCATCGTCCCTTGTCGCGGCTTGCTTCTTGCTGACCGGGCGCATGGTCATCATCGTGCCACCCGGGGTCGGCTGTGGCTTCATTTCTGTTTTGGCGATACCTGCCGCCTGCTTTGCGGCTTGTGCGCGACCAGAACCTGCTTCGCCGGTGGCACCGAAATCCGCGATCTCTGGTATTTCCTCAATCCCCACTTCAGGTTCCGGCGCGCTCATGGCTGCTGCCGGATGGGTATTGGGGGCAGTATTTTTCTCAACAATCGGGCGCGGTGCGTCGGGGTTTGGCACGGCAATCTGTTTGGGGGTGATGCGCATTTGACCATCAGATGGCAACGCGTCGGCCATTGGCTCGACCGGGCGGGACATTGGTGGCAGGCCTCGCGCAATTTGACCACTTTCCGGAACCGGTTTTGATACTGCTGATTTCGCCCCACCCTTGACCGGGACAACCTGAATTTGGCCGTCGGCCAGTGCCAGAATAGCATCGGCGCGTGCCAGAATTTCACGTTCATGGCTAACGATAAAGGTCGTAATGCCGTTGCGGCGCAAAACGTCGATCAGTTCGCTGATATGGGTAACGCCGTTGTCATCAAGGGCGGTTGTCGGCTCATCGAGCAACAACAAACGTGGACGCGAAAACAGGGCGGCAGCGAGTGCGATCAATTGCCGCTGCCCGCCCGAAAGATTGCGACCACCACGATCAACCCGCGTGTCATAACCATCGGGCAAATCCAGGATGAACTGATGCGCACCTGCCAGCTCAGCAGCCTGAATGATGTCGCGCATTTCCGCATTGCCAAGACGGGCGATGTTTTCGGCAATTGTGCCTGGGAACAGGAACGGGTTTTGCGCCAGATACCCGATCTGAGCGCCCATTTCGGTGCGATCTGCGCGGGATGCTTCCACGTCATCAAGCTTCACCGAGCCGGACCCCGGCAACCAGATGCCCATGATCAGTTTCAAAAGCGCGGTCTTGCCAACCCCGTTGAACCCGGCGATTGCAATGATCTGCCCCGGCCCGGCCTTGAACGAGAATCCCTTGAACAGCACATTGCGGCTGTTGGGCGGCGCAAAGACAAGACGATCGACACTGACCGACATACCCCGCCCGCGCGGCATGGGTGCCGGGACCGTCTGACGTTTTTCAAGCAGGATATTATTAAGACGTTCGAACGAACTGCGGGCCGCATTCCAGCTGCGCCATGCAGTCACTGCGCCATCAAATGGCGCCAAACCGCGCATGCCAAGGATCATGGACGCCACCATGATGCCGATCGTGATGCTTTCGGACAGGACCAGATAGGCCCCAACCCCGATAAAGCAGACCTGCATGGCAAGACGGACAAAATGCGACAACGTTGTCGATGTGCCAACCCGGCGGCTGGCCTGGCCTTCCCAATAAAGCGAATCTGATTGGTCCGCCTGCCAGCGTTGGCGGGCGGACTGGGTCATGCCCATGGCTTCCATCGCCTCGGCATTGCGGACATAGGTTTCTTCCTGCGCAATACCGCGGTTCTGGCTTTCTTCGGACCGGTCGACGGAAATCTTGGCCGCAGCTTCGTTGGCAATCGCAATCACGATCAAAAGCAACGCCCCGCCACAGGCCACCATGCCAAGGCGGGTATCAAAGATGAACACAACCCCGATATAGACCGGGGCCCACATGAAATCGATCAGTGCAAACGGGCCACTGCCGGTCAGGAACCCGCGCAAACCATATAGATCGCGCAAAGGTCTCTGGCGCATCTGGCTGCCGCGTGCTGATTGCTGCACAACGTGGGCAAACAACTCCCCGCCCAGACGCAGATCAAGTGCCGTCCCGACCCGGATCAAAACCCGTGATCGCAGCTGTTCCATCGAGGCGATGAAGACCAGAACAAGACCAATGCCAAGGGTAAGAAGGGCCAGCGTATCCACCGACCGACTGGAAAGAACGCGGTCAAACACCTGCATGGAATAAATCGGGATCACCATGTTCAGCAGGTTGATCACCATCGAGAATCCGCCGACAAGCGCAATCGACCGCCAGAACAACCGTTCCAGCGGGGTACGATCCCCTTCGCGTCCCGCATCCGATTTGCGGGTTGGTCGGATTCTATCCAACAGGCCCATCAAGTCCTTCCACTACCACCGCCCATGAAACAAGGGCAGATCTCTTATATCTGTTGCCGTTGACCATTTGGCAATTGCGCATGACAAACCACCCGCGCGGCAAAGCCACAACGGGTATCCTAGCCAATGGCATACTCCCACTATTCTAGTCGAATATATAAGGATGTGTTAAGATTTCGCCGCAAAGCCCTTTATTTCATTGCCTTACCGCGTCATCACATCGCGCAATTCTTGCCAAATTCCGGCGTCGAAACCCAACCACGTGTTGTGGGCAACAACCTGTGCTGGATCAATGCAAACAACCGATTGTTTGACATAAATTTTTCCGACCGTGCCAAAGGTTGCATTTGCGTATCTGCAGTGATCATCCCTATCTTTGGATAAGGCCCCCAACCCGAACCCTGACAGGCAAAACGCGAATGGCTGACAACACGCCGCAGCTTCCCGACTTCATTCAACGGTTTCTCGCAATTCAGCCCGGCGGAGTCTCCCACGCGGGCGGGCTGATGGCGTGCATGATCGGCGTGCTTGCCGCCTGTGCATGGATGCTGGGCGGGATATCGATGATGATTTCGGCTGGTATTGCGGTAGCCCTGATGCTGGTACTTTCGCCAATGATCTCGCCAGAAATCCTGATGAAAATGCTGCGCGCCAGTCCGCTTTCGGGGGAAGATTATCCCGCCATCCATGAAATGAGCCGCCTGCTTTCCGAACGCGCAGAACTTGGTCACAAACCAAAATTGTTCTTGCTGCCCGGCAAGGGGGTCAATGCCATCACGACCGGAACGGACGACAACACCACGATTGCGATTTCAAGCGATGCGGTTCATGGCCTTTCACCGCGCCAGATGCGCGCCATTTTGGCCCACGAAGTCGCCCATGCCTGGCATGGCGATACGCGTATCTTGCTGATTACCGATGTGCTTTATCGCGCAACATGGACCATCGCGCTGTTTGGTCTGGCGATCTTTATCTTTGGCGATTTCAATCCACCCGCCTGGATGATTATCCTGTTTGGTGCGGTGCCAACCATCAGCTTCCTGTTCCAGCGCGCGGTCATCCGCGACCGCGAATTTGCCGCCGACCATGGGGCAAGTGATTTGCTCAATGGCCCGGAGGACATGATTGATGCCCTTCTGCATATCGATCAGATCAACCGCAAACGTCTGGGCCTTGTGCCCTATCGCAGCACCCAGCCGCCAAGCCTGCTTGATACCCATCCATCGGTTGGCGCGCGGATAAAGGCACTCCGCGCACTCAAACCCGGCACCTGGCAGAAATTCTTTGAAAACCGGCGGATGCCGCCGCAATAATCGACCATGGCAATACCGGGTAATTCAGATAGTCCTGATCTTGGAAAATGCGCGATTTGCGGTCGGGCGATGATCGCAGGGCCCAGTGTTGATCGCCATCACTGGCACCCGAAATCACAGGGCGGGACTGAAACCGAATGGCTCCATCGCGTTTGCCATCGCATGATCCATCGCCTGTTTGATGAAGCCACCCTTGCACGCGACTATAACAGCCCTGACAAGCTGCTTGCCCATCCTGACATCATCAAGTTCGTCAAATGGGTGCGCAAGAAACCGGTTGATTATGTCGACTGGCCGGAAAGTGCCGGGCGTTACGGACGCAATCGCGGCAAACGGCGATAAGGCCCTGCATTGCAAACCCACCCAAAAGAACTGCCCATTTAACCATTTACCTGCGAAGATGGGCGCAATATACGCATCCATCGCGCAGTCGCCGAAAGCAGGAAGAACCGATGCCAAGCTCAGGGTCCGGACCTATTAATTTGATTTGAATGGCAGAGCTTATATTTGTGAAATCCAAGGAAAATCCCGCCGAGCGGGTCGGCATCCCGCTCAAGGGGTTTGACACGGGAGTTCGCAAATATAAACTCTGTCCTTAGGATCGCGCAGCTTTGCACGGTCTACTTTGTCGCAAAACCTTGAAAGATAAATACCTTCCGGCGGTTTCGCTCCGCGTATCCGCACAAAGCTGCGCGACCATTCAAACCAAATTAATAGGTCCGGACCCTAAATATGCTCAACGAATTGATCCCGGTCTTTGTCACACTGTTTGTGATCATCGACCCGTTGGGTCTGGTGCCGGTCTTCATCGTCCTGACGCAAGGCACCAGTGCTGCGCACCGCCGGCGCATGGCGATCCGTGCCTGCTTGACCAGCTTCTTCATTCTTGCAGCCTTTGCCCTGATCGGCGAGGGATTGCTGGGCGTGTTTGGCATTCACATGCCGGCCTTCCGAATTGCCGGGGGCACGTTGCTGTTTTTGATCGCGCTTGAAATGCTGTTTGAAAAGCGCAGCCAGAAACGTAACCAGCGCGCCGAACAGGTCCATCAGGAACTCGAAGAAGATCACGACACCGACAAGGCCGGAAAGACTACAAAAGCCAAGTCCAAGGCCGCAGCCACCAAAACGGCGGACGGCCCGACCATCCCGGATGACGAGGCCGATGATGTCTCGATCTTCCCGATGTCGATCCCGTTCCTGTCCGGCCCCGGTGCCATCGCATCCGTGATGCTTCTGATGGGCAAGTTCGAAGACAATATCGCCATGCAGGCCAGCGTCATTGGCGTGGTCGCCGTCGTGATGGTGATCGCCTTTGTCTTCTTCCTGCTGGCAAACGTGGTTGCCAAACGCCTCAGCCCGACCGTTGCCACCGTGGTATCACGCCTGCTTGGTATGATCCTGGCCGCCCTTGCGGTCCAGTTCATCATTGATGGCATAAAGCAGGCGTTTTTTTAGGAAATCCGCCAAACAGCCTTCCCTGCGCTGACAATCCTTACTGGGCTGCCCAGACGTAACCGGCATACAGCACCAGCATGATGATGCCCGGTATCCGACCGATCTGCGGACGGCGAAGCATCAGCGTCAGGCCAATCGAAACCGCAATCATCACCGGAAGGTCAAACATCAGGAACCGGTCTGCCACCGGAATCGGGGATACAACCGCCGTCAGGCCGAGAATCCCCAGGATGTTGAAAATGTTCGACCCGATAATATTGCCAATCGCGATTTCAGATTGCTTCTTCAATGCGGCAATCAGCGACGTTGCGAGCTCTGGCAGGGACGTACCAACCGCAACAATCGTAAGCCCGATAAAGGCTTCGGATACACCAAAGGTTCGCGCGATGGTCACCGCCCCTTCGACAAGGTAATCGGCGCCAACCATCAGCATGGCCAGCCCCGCGAAAACCCAGACAATTGACAGCCAAACATTTGAAACCGCTTCGGGCAGATCCGTCGATGACGCGGGTTCCGAACGCGACTGGCGATAGGCAAACACCAGATAACCAATCAATGCCGCAAACATAAACCCGCCAGCCACACGCCCAAGGTCACCAAGCGCAAAGAACGGCACCAGCACGACAGCAGCACCAAGCATCACAGCGGTGTCACGACCAAGCGTACCGCCAGATACCGCAATGGGCCACACCACGGCAGAGACACCAACAATCAGCAAGATATTGGCAATGTTGGACCCGATGACGTTGCCAAGCGCGATATCCGGAACACTACGCAATGCCGCATCCATGGAGACAAGAAGTTCCGGCGTCGATGTCCCGAAACCGACCACGGTCAAACCGATCAGAAGCGATGACATGGAAAGTTTGCGGGCGATCCCGACGCTACCGCGCACCAGAGATTCCCCCCCAAAGAAAAGCCCGGCCAAACCGCCGAGCAACATCAGATATTCCATGACCAACGTCCTTTCAGACCAGGATACATAACAACGCACATCTTCAAGATGCTTTGCGCAGAGTTGTTCTGCCGACCGATCACTTGCAAGCGAACTTGTTCACCATTTCAAAATAAAAGGGACGACATCAACAACGTCGCCCCTTTCTAAACTTCAATGGGTTAGCTTACTCAATCCCAGCGTTTTGCAGCGCGCAGGATCGCGTCGGTGCCGATCTGATAATGATCATAAAGCGCGATGCTGTCGCCGCACTGGCCAAAGGCATTCACACCCAGCGGCGCAACCGCGTGACCACGCACACCGCCAAGCCATGCAAGGGCGGCTGGATGACCATCAATCACCGTCACAAGGCGGGCATCGGATGCCAGCGGTTTCAGCAGGTTTTCAACATGGGCCATTTTACCATCGGCCTTGCCTTCAAGGCGGGCACGTTCAAGATCCTGCCATTCGTTGTACAGACGATCGGTCGATGTGACAGCCAACAGACCAAGCCCCGGATGATCTTCAGACAGCTTTTCCCAAGCGGCAATTGCTTCGGGTGCCATGGCACCGCAATAGGCAATCGCCATCTTGCAATCGTCGCCCGGCTGACGCAACCAATAGCCACCCGAAATAATTTCGGTTTTTTCTGATTCTGACAGGTCACGTTCCGGCTGTGACAGCGGTTTGGTTGACAAACGCAGGTAAATCGATCCACCGTCCGGGTCCTGCATATGTTCAAACGACCAGCCCATGATCGCGGCCAGTTCGTCACCAAAGCTTGGCTCGAAACTGGTCAGGCCGGGTTGGCCCATGCCGATCATTGGCGTTGATATCGACTGGTGCGCGCCACCCTCAGGGGCCAGCGTGATGCCGCTTGGCGTTGCCACCACCATGAAACGCGCATCCTGATAGCAGGCGTAATTCAACGCATCGAGACCGCGCGCAATGAACGGATCATACAGCGTTCCAATCGGGAACAGGCGTTCGCCAAACAGGCTGTGCGACAGGCCAAGGGCTGCCAGGTTCAGGAAGAGGTTGTTTTCGGCAATACCAAGCTCGACATGCTGTCCGCTTGGCGATCTGATCCATTTCTGGGCTGAGGGAACCTTGCGTTCCCTGAACTCATCAGCCAGTTCTTCGCGGCCAAACAGACCACGCTGGTTTACAAACCCGCCAAGGTTGGTTGAGACCGTCACATCGGGCGAGGTGGTCACGATCCGGTCCGACAGGTCGCTGTTTTTCATCTTGGCCAGTTCATTCAAAATCTTGCCAAAAACTTCCTGCGTGCTGGACGTTTCGGCACGTGCATAGGGCATTTCGGGGATGGTGATGTGTTTGGCCGACTTGTTGCGCGGGGCATCATCGTTAAACGGTGCCTTGGCAATATAGTCGCGCAGCGCATCGGCACTGATATCAAGGCCAGCCGCGACATCCCATTCCTGCCCGTCGGCGATCTTGTTCTGAAGCTTGAAGGCATCCATTTGCGGGACGTTCATCAGGCCGGCATGGTTGTCCTTGTGCCCCTGAAGCGGCGTGCCATAGCCCTTGACGGTATAGGCAATAAACACGGTCGGCTTGTCATTGGGCACGGCGTCAAAGGCGCTGAGCACGGCTTCCATGCAGTGGCCGCCCAGATTGGTCATCAGATCATGAAGCTGATCGTCGTCATAGTCGCCCAGTAGGCTTGCCAGCGCATTGTCGCCTTCCATGTCCGAGGTGATCTGTTTGCGCCATGCCGCCCCGCCCTGGAAGGTCAGCGCCGAATAGATGTCGTTGGGCACATCATTCAGCCACTTCTTAAGCGATTTCCCGCCCGGCTTGGCAAAGGCGTCATGCAGCTTGCGACCATATTTGATGGTAATCACGTTCCAGCCAACCGCGCGGAAGAACCGGCCAATCACGCGGAACAAATGCGCATCAATCATGCCATCAAGGCTCTGGCGGTTATAATCGATCACCCACCAGACATTGCGAATGTCATGCTTCCAGGTGTCAAGCAGCGCCTCATAGATGTTGCCTTCATCAAGTTCGGCATCACCGACAAGGGCGACCATGCGACCGGGCGTTTCATCCTTGGGCAGCATGTCCTTGTAGCGCAGGTAATCTTGCGTCAGGGCGGCAAAGTTTGTCACCGCCGCACCAAGGCCGACGGAGCCTGTCGAGAAATCGACCTGATCGCCATCCTTGGTCCGTGACGGATAGGATTGCGCCCCACCGAACGAGCGGAATGCTTCGAGCTTTTCCTTGGTCTGGCGACCAAACAGATAGTTGATCGCATGAAATACCGGGCTTGCATGCGGCTTGACCGCAACCCGGTCCTGCGGGCGCAGAACATTGAAATAAAGGGCTGTCATCAGGGTCGTCATCGACGCACAGCTGGCCTGATGGCCGCCAACCTTGATGCCATCGCGCTTGGGGCGCAGATGGTTGGCATTATGGATTGTCCAGCTTGACAGCCAGCGCACTTTCTTTTCAAGCAGACCAAGCATCTCAAGGTCCTTGGCATTGATATCGGCCGTGCTGCTTGCTTCGATGATTTCACCGATTTCCGGTGCGCTTTCCTGTACTGACATTTCCTGATTGCTTTCTTTTTTATCCGATATTGCGGGTTTCATGCGATGTCGTCTGGCGTCTCAATAATTCGGCACCACAATGCCGATTTTTAGGGGCACGTCGCGGAAATCAAGATGGTGGTCCGGCAATTCACACAAGATTCGGCAATTTCACTGAAATGTTGGAATCAGCTGCGACGATCACAGGGAAACTCTCGAATTTCCGTTCCAGCAAAAAATCCGGAAAATCACTGCCCCGCACCTATTCCCGTACGAGTCGATCAAACCCGGAAGACCGCCAAATTCGACCAGCTCAGGGCGGAAGATTGCGGCTTGGGTGCAACCCCGGCTCAAACTCTTTGCACAGAAATATCTTATACTGATATATAGATACCGCCTCTCCTAAAGTTCGCTTCCGGTGACGTCGAAATTGCCAAACTTCCGCTCGTTAAGATCTTTTTCCCTGATCGAAGTTATTCTGTTCTGATGACAGTCCGGATCGGAGCAATTCGAGGCGTATTATCTTCTGTGATCAACCGGTTCACAGCCATCAAAGATGTTACCCGACGATTGCCTTGCCTGATGATCTTCACTGCGCACCTGTTTGGTAACATCCCCGCCCATGCCCAGTCGGCATCCACCAATGATCCGCTCGTGGTGCGCATCCCCATGGATACAACATCAGAATTTTGCCGCGGCGAGATCACCTGGGAAGCACACCGGGAATATCACATCGATTTGTTGCGGCTGGCCCTGAGACTGAGCGGGGACAACGCCTCCCTTGTGCCGGTATGCATGGATTACCCGACCGAAGACCGGCGCATTCCCATGCTCGAAGCTGCCGACCAGTTCGACACGGTTTTCTTTGGCACCAATGCAGAGCGCGAAGAAAGGCTGCTCGCGGTCTATATCCCGATTTATCTTGGCACCACCGGTTTGCGGCTTTTTATGCTGCATAAAGACCTCAAAGAACCGTTCAGTCAGATTGAGACGATTGACGACCTCAGGAAACTTTCGATGGGTCAGGGACTTGGATGGCCAGACAACGAGATTTTGACCGATAACGGCTTTGACGTCGTTAGCGGACGATATCGAACGCTTCATCGAATGCTCGATGCAAGGCGATTTGATCTTTATCCGCGTGCCTACTGGCAGATTGCCGGCGAATGGAACTGGATGAAGTGGGAAGCACCCGGTATCGAAATTGCCGAGAAAACAGCACTTTATTACCCGCAGCCGATCTATTTCTTTGTCAGCCCGCAAAATCCCGATCTGCGCGACATCATCGAAACCGGACTTAAGCGCGCCTTTTCAAACGGCATGATGCTGGATCTTTTGAAAACCCACCGCGATACCGCACCTTCGTTCTCGCAGATTGATCTGCATAATCTGAAAGTCATGCGGATCGAGAATAAACATCTGTCAGACCGGTCGCGCGAGGCAATGGCTCAATACAGTCTGTTTGACTAGTGGCAGGTGAAAACAGCAGACCGGAATGGCACTCGGCCATCCCGATCCACAGTTGATTTGCCGTTACTCGGCGGCAATCGCCATCTGATCGCCATCTAGCGCGCTGGAAAGATCAGCCAGAATATCATCGATGCTTTCAAGCCCGGCCGACAGACGGATCAGACCATCGGTGATCTGATATTCCGCACGTTCTTCGGCGGTATAGGTCGAATGGGTCATCGATGCCGGATGCTGGATCAGGGTTTCGGCATCGCCAAGGCTGACCGCACGCGCAATCATATTCAGCCCGTTCATCAGTTTACGGCCTTCCTCGATCCCGCCCTTAAGTTCGAACGCGATCATGCCGCCAAACCGGTCCATCTGTTTTTTCGCCAGTTTATGATGCGGGTCGCTTTCAAGCCCCGGATAGAAGACCTTCTCGACCTTCGGGTGCTTGTCCAGGAAATCGGCGATTTTTTCGGCATTGTCGCAATGGCGTTCCATGCGAAGCTCAAGCGTTTTAAGACCACGCATCACAAGGTTGGCATCCTGCGCGGAAAGCACCGCACCGGTCATATCCTTAAGCCCGATCAGACGCACCTGCGTCATGTCTTCAAGGGTTCCGATCACTGCACCGGCCATCAAATCACCATGGCCACCCAGATATTTGGTCGCGGAATGCACAACGATATCAGCACCGAGTTCAATCGGGCGCTGCAGATACGGCGTGCAATAGGTGTTGTCGACAACGACCTTGGCGCCATGCTTGTGCGCGATGTCGGAAATGGCTTCGATATCGACCAGACGCATGTTCGGGTTGGCCGGCGTTTCGAAATAGACAATCTTGGTCTTGTCCGAAATCGCCTTTTCCAGCTCTGCCGGATCGGTCAGATCGACATGGGTGTGCTTGATGCCAAACTTTTCCAGACCGTGGCGGAAATAGGCAAAGGTGCAGCCATACAGCGTGCGATCGACAATGATCTCGTCGCCCGGCGCGATAAAGGTCCAAAAGACGGATGTAATCGCGCCCATGCCCGATGCGGTCGCAACGGCGGCTTCACCGCCTTCCAGCACCGCAAGGCGTTTTTCGAGAAGATCCAGCGTCGGGTTTGCAATACGGGAATAGATAAAGCCCTGCTCGTCGCCCGCAAAGAACCGCCCGCCCTGCTCGGCTGTTTCGAACGCAAAGGTCGAAGACATGTAAACCGGCTGGTTCAGCGCACCATTGTGGCTTTGCGGATCGTAACCGTGGTGGATCGCACGGGTGGCAAAGCCGGTTTTGGCGCTGTTGTGTTTGTCATGGGCAGACATCGGAAGGCTCCTTGAAATGCGTTTATTCTGACCTGACAATCGCAATCACCATGCCAGATTTAAAAATCGCTCATTTTCAAAGGCTTACGGAAATCGTCGCTCTTTTGTGTGTAAATATTAGTTTACACAACGACGCTCACCATCACAGAAAAGCGCAAAGACTCTGGATTTCAGTCGCTTAATACTGTACATTTATCGATACAATGTAAACTTATTGGTACGGCTATGCGGTTCGAAATTCGCGGTGAAAACAGGCTCGGCATTACGCGCGACGTCATCAATGTCCTGACCGATCAGGGCCTGGACATCCGTACATTCGAAGTCACCACCCATCATATCTATGCCGATATCCCGGCCATCCGCCCGGAACGCTTCCCGGCACTGGCAAGCGCATTGAAGAAAATCCCCGGCATTTTCGACATCACCGAAATCGACCGTCTGCCAACCGAACGCCGCCGCGCACAGCTACATGCAACGCTTGCCGCCCTTGGTGATCCGGTGATTGCGGTTGATGCCAATGGTTTGATTGCACAGGCCAACCCGGCGGCACAGGCAATTTCAGCCACCCCTGAAAAACTCCTGCGTGATCAGGATATATCGAGCATACTTGGAGAACCATCTATTGAAGATTTGCGCCAAGGTGGTTTTCGCCTGCCGGAACGCGAAGTGGTTTTGGGTGGCCAGACCTATCTCTTGCAGGTCGAACCGATCGGTCATGTTGATGATGGCTCAGACGCCAGTGATGATGCGCCCTGGGGCGGGGTGATGGTGTTTCACCGACCGGCACGGCTGGGGCGTGTCATCACCGCCCTTCAGGATCGCAGCCACACTGGCTTTGACGACATTATCGGCACCAGCCGGGCCATGCTGCGCGTCAAATCACAGGCAGAACGGCTGGCTGCCATTGATGCCCCGATCCTGATCCTTGGCGAAACCGGCACCGGCAAGGAACTGTTTGCGCGTGCCTGCCACCGCGCAAGTGCGCGCGCTGATCAACCGTTTCTGGCTCTTAATTGCGCTGCCATGCCTGAAGGCCTAGCGGAAAGTGAACTGTTTGGCTATGCCGCCGGCGCCTTCACCAGTGCCAGGCGGGGCGGCAAGCCGGGGCTTCTGGAACTGGCCGATGGCGGCACCTTGTTTCTTGATGAAATCGGCGAACTGACCCCCTATTTGCAAGCCAAGCTTTTGCGCGTGCTGCAGGATGGCCGGTTTCGGCGCGTGGGCGGGACGGATGAAATCACCGTCGATGTCCGGGTTATCAGCGCGACCAACCGCGACCTCGAGGCGATGTCGCATGACGGCACGTTTCGCGAAGATCTTTATTTCCGCCTTAACGTACTGGGCATCACCCTGCCGCCCTTGCGCGACCGGGTCGAAGACATTGCCGATCTTGCCGCCGTTTTTATCGACCGCACCGCCCAGCAGACCGAACGAACACCACCGCGCCTTGCCCGCGATGGGCTGGACTGGCTTTGCCGTCACGACTGGCCGGGCAATGTGCGCGAACTTGAAAACACCCTGTTTCGCGCCGTTGCCTTGCTTGACGGCAATGTCCTTGGCGCACGTGATCTTGCCGATGCCGCCACCGGCACGGCGACGACACCCGAACGAGAAACCCGACAGGCTCACGGCATGTCCGACGGCACCGAAGATGCCCCGACGTCCAACACCGAGCAATCCGATCTGATCGCAAAGGCCTTGGCACAGAGTGATTTCAATAGCGGCATGGAATTGCTTGAACGGGAAATGCTGGCCCGCCTCTATCCGGATTATCCAAGCTCGCGCAAGCTCGCCAAACGGCTTGGTGTTTCGCATACTGCGATCGCCAACAAGCTGCGCAAATACGGTATCGGCACCTAAAAAGCCATCTGCCCGACCACAGCATTTCTTGCCACTTACATTGCACTGCGGCATGATCTTCCTAAATCAAAGGGCAGAAAGCCCATTTCACAGGGAGAAGACAAAATGCTGACAGGTAAACGCGCACTCGTCACCGGCTCGACCAGCGGGATCGGCCTTGCGATGGCCAAGGCCCTTGCGGGAGCCGGCGCTGATGTGATGCTCAATGGCTTTGGCGACGCCGATGAAATCGAGGCCACCCGCAAAAGCCTTGAAACCGAACATGGCGTCACTGCGCACTATAACGGTGCCGACCTGTCCAAACCCGATCAGATCGAAGCGATGATGAAAGACGCCGAAGCCAAATTTGGCGGCGTCGACATCCTGATCAACAATGCCGGGATTCAATACACCGCCAATGTCGAAGACTTCCCGCCGGAAAAGTGGGACGCGGTGATTGCGATCAACCTGTCTTCCGTCTTCCACACCACCCGCCTTGCCGTGCCCTATATGCGCAAGAAAAACTGGGGCCGCATCATCAACACGGCATCCGCCCACGGCCTTGTCGCCTCTGTCCAGAAGGCGGCCTATGTCGCGGCCAAGCACGGCGTGATTGGCCTGACCAAGGTCACAGCCCTTGAAACAGCTGAAACCGGCATCACGGCCAATGCCATCTGCCCGGGCTGGGTGCGCACCGAACTGGTCGAACGCCAGATCGAGGCACGTGCGAAGGAAAACAACATCTCGGTCGAAGAATCCGCAACCCGACTTGTCTCGGACAAACACCCGTCCAAACAGTTCGTCAGTCCCGAACAAATCGGCCAGACAGCACTTTACCTGTGCTCGGACGCGGCATCGCAGATGACCGGCACGCATCTTTCGGTCGATGGCGGCTGGACAGCGCAGTAACGCGCACGCCCGAAAACATGAAGCCCCGCAGGCAACATGCCGCGGGGCTTTTTTTTTGCACAGATCGCTCCGCACCTAGCTCAGATCGCAATCACATCCGTTGCGCTTGGCATTGGCGATGCAGTCGGATTTGTTCGAATAACCTTGCGTCGAAGCCCCGACGATATTGCCGTTGCTGGCCGTGCGCCGCCACCGCCAGCCATCCTTTGCTTCATAAAGCTCCCAGAGATCACCTTTCGACCCTGTGCACTTTGACATCGTTCGTCTCCTTCAAACCGAAATGCATTGAGGGTTCGACGCGGGCGCAAGCCGGTTGTGACAAAAAATTAGGATGATTGCCCCAAATACCGCCCCAAATGCTCCACCAGCATCCGTATCTTCGGGCTGAGGTGCCGGTTGGTTGGGTAGATCGCCCAGATGCCTTCATCGGAGGGTTGGTATTTGTTAAGGACCGGGACGAGGTCGCCACTGGCAATCCACGGATCGACGTAATAGTCGGGCAATTGCACGATGCCGATGCCTTTGCGGGCTGCATCCAGAAGCGCCTGACCGCTATTGGCGTGGATGGAGCCATGAATGCGCACGGTGCGTTCACGGCCATCTTCTTCAAAGCGCCAGTAATCGAGTGTGCCGACCAGACAATTATGGTGGTGCAATTCCGAAAGCGAATAGGGCTCCCCGCGTTTGGCGATGTAGCTGGGTGCAGCACAGGCATAAAGGCGGCGCGTTGAAAGCTGCTGAGTCATCAGGCTGCCGGTTGTGCCTTCCAACCGGCCCAGACGGATCGCCATGTCGTAGCCTTCCAGCACCAGATCAAGCTTCTGGTTGGTAAAGCGGCATTGCACTTCAAGATCGGGATAGCGGGTGACGAAATCATTGACCAGCGGTGCGATCACGGTTTCGCCGTATGTCGTCGGCGCGGTGAGTTTCAGCTTACCGCGCGGTACCTCTGTCAGGTTGCTAATCGCGCGCTCTGCCTCGTCCAGCCCGTCGAGCAATTGCCGGCAATGCTGATAGTAAATCTGCCCGGCCTCGGTCACACTGACCTTGCGCGTGGTGCGGTAAAACAGTTGCGTGCCGAGCTTTTCTTCAAGCGCTGTGACCTGTCGGCTAACCTGGGCGACGGAAATGCCGAGCTGCTTGGCGGCATGGGTAAAGTTTTGCCGCTCGGCCACGGCGATAAATTCGCTGATCCCGTCCCAGGCATTCATGACCCGACCCCGCCTTGATTATTACATATACGTAAAAGTTAATTACCAAAATAGCGGATTATCACATCAAGGGAAATAAATAGACTGTTGGCATCCACATCAAACCATCGGAGTAGCGTCATGAGCGCCGAGACCATTACCTGTAAAGCCGCCATCGCCTGGGAAGCAGGCAAACCGCTGTCGATCGAAGAAGTTCAGGTCGCCCCGCCGAAAGCCGGCGAAGTGCGCGTCAAGATCGTTGCGACCGGCGTTTGCCACACCGATGCCTTCACCCTGTCGGGTGACGATCCCGAGGGCATCTTCCCGGCCATCCTTGGCCATGAGGGCGGCGGCATTGTTGAATCCATCGGCGAAGGTGTGACCAGCGTTTCGGTTGGCGATCACGTGATCCCGCTTTACACCCCGGAATGCGGCGAGTGCAAATTCTGCAAATCGGGCAAAACCAACCTGTGCCAGAAAATCCGCGAAACCCAGGGCAAGGGCCTGATGCCGGACGGCACAACGCGCTTCTCGCAGAATGGCAAGCCGATCTATCACTATATGGGGTGCTCGACCTTCTCGGAATACACTGTATTGCCGGAAATCTCGCTGGCGAAGATCAACAAAACCGCCCCGCTTGAAGAAGTTTGCCTGCTTGGTTGCGGGGTCACCACCGGCATGGGGGCCACGGTGAACGCGGCCAAGGTGCAAAAGGGTGACTCTGTAGCCGTCTTTGGCCTTGGCGGTATCGGTCTTTCGGCCATCATTGGCGCACAGATGGCCGGTGCCGGTCGCATCGTTGCCATTGACCTGAACGAAAAGAAATTCGATCTCGCCAAGAAGCTGGGTGCGACCGATTGCATCAACCCGAAAAGCTATGACAAGCCGATCCAGGAAGTCATTGTCGAGCTGACCGATGGTGGTGTTGACTGGTCGTTCGAGTGCATCGGCAATGTCAATGTCATGCGCTCAGCCCTTGAGTGCTGCCACAAGGGTTGGGGTGAGTCGGTCATCATCGGTGTTGCCGGTGCCGGTCAGGAAATCTCCACCCGTCCGTTCCAGCTGGTCACCGGTCGCGTCTGGCGCGGCACGGCGTTTGGTGGCGTTAAAGGCCGCTCGCAGTTGCCCGATTATGTTGAACGCTACCTTGCCGGTGAGTTCAAGCTTTCGGACTTCATCACCCATACCATGAAGCTCGAAGACATCAACGAAGCGTTCGATCTGATGCATGAAGGCGAAAGCATCCGTTCGGTTATCCATTACTGATCGAAATATAGGTATTTGAATAATTGCGCCACTGCCGGAAACCGTCCGGTAGTGGCCGATCAGAAGGAGGCCCCGATATGGGTATCGAGAATTCTTCAAGCAACAAGGTCTTTGGCGGCTGGCAAAAGCAATATGCCCACCCGTCAACCACCCTTGGCTGCGACATGCGCTTTGCGATCTTTCTGCCACCACAGGCCAGCAACGGCACCAAGGTGCCGGTCATGTACTGGCTATCGGGGCTGACCTGCACGGATGAAAACTTCATGCAGAAGGCCGGTGCATTCCGTATTGCCGCCGAACTGGGCATCGCCATCGTCGCCCCGGACACCAGCCCGCGCGGCGATCATGTCCCCGATGACGAGAACGAGGCGTATGATTTCGGCAAGGGGGCTGGCTTTTACGTCAACGCCACCCAGGAACCGTGGGCGCGCAATTATCGCATGTATGATTACGTGACCAAGGAACTGCCCGCACTCATCAAGGATCACTTCCCGGTCAATGATGATGCGGTGATTTCCGGCCATTCCATGGGCGGTCATGGGGCGCTGATGATTGCGCTGCGCAACCCGGGCACGTTCAGGTCTGTTACCGCCTTTGCACCGATTTCCAACCCGATCAATTGTCCGTGGGGCCAGAAGGCGCTTGGCAATTATCTCGGCGATGACAAATCAGGCTGGAAAGACTGGGACAGTTCGGAACTGATGAAGGCCGCAAGTGCGCCCGATGTGCAGACCCCGGCCCTTGTCGATCAGGGCGGTGCAGATGGCTTTTTGGCCGAGCAGCTCAAACCCGAAGTGCTTGAAGCCGCGGCCAAGACATCAAACTACCCGGTCACCATCCGCATTCAGGATGGCTATGACCACAGCTACTATTTCATCTCGACCTTTATCGAAGATCATATCCGCTTCCACGCCAAGCATCTTGGACTGAGCTGATTGCACCAACGATCTTCGACTTCCCCGGCACGCCGCCCACTGACTTCCCCCCTCTGGCGTGTCGGGGCTTTTCTTTTCAGGGAAATCTGAAAACCTGGTGATGGTGCCTAGTCAAAGCTGCGCGCATCAATCGCATCGGCGACGTCATCGGCCATTTTAAGCGTACGGATAATCAGTGGCACCACCATCGCAACGATGGATCGATCAAGGCCGCGTGCGCGCTGGGCATCACGAATTTCGGATGCCACGGTTGAGATCACCGGAATAAAGCGCAGTACCATCGAAATCGCCAGACTGACCTTTTCCGGGTTTACGCCAATCGGGCGCAGCGGCTGCATGGCGCGTTCGAGCGATGCCAGCAGGTCGGACGTTTTGGTGGTCAGGGTCACAAGCGATGCAAACATCACAATTGCTGCAATCCGGGTGATGACCAGCAACCCCGCCTGCCAGTCATTCAGCCAAAGCTGAACGGCAAAAAAGATCACCAGCAGCCAAAGGATCGGCTTGATCTGCGCCCACATAATGCGCGGGCCAAAGCCAGATACAGGATAAAGCAACAAGACAGTCGCCAGAACAAACGCCACCACTGGCCAATCGGGGATCAGGAACACGCCCGTACCAAGCGCGACCATGGCAAGGATCTTGGCCCCGGCCGCGGCCCGGTGCAGGGCAGATTGCCCATGGATATAAAGCCCCGCGATCACGCCATCATCTCCCGATATTTCGGAAGGACGTCTTCCGGGGTGCCATCAAGCACCACACGGCCATCCTCAAACGCCAGCACCCGGTCGTAATCGGCAATCAGGTCAAGATCATGCGAAACCGTAATCACCGTTTGATCCAGCTCGGCAATGGCGCGCTGCACCCGGTTGCGATTGCGCAGGTCCAAAAGCGTGGTTGGCTCATCAAACACGATATAGCGCGGTTCCATCACCAGCACGCCCGAGATGGCCAGCAACTGCTTTTGCCCGCCGCTCAGCAAGTGACTGGGATGGGATTTGAAATCCTGAAGGTCATAGCGCGCCAGCACCTCATCGATCCGCCGGTTGACCTCTTCCTTGGAAAGTTTCAAAGACTTGAGGCCAAAGGCAATGTCTTCCTCGACCACCGGATAGACGATCTGATTGTCCGGGTTCTGAAACACAAACCCGACATGACGTCTGAGCTTGCGGCCATCCTTCGCCGCATCAAAATCATCGACCACAACCCGGCCCGACGTTGCCGTTTGCAGGCCATTCAGTAACCTGACAAAGGTGCTTTTGCCCGACCCATTCGCGCCGACAATCCCGATCCGCTTTTCGCCAAGCGTCAGGTCAATATCAGCAAGCGCACGTCGCTGTTCAAACTGCACAGAGACATTTTCAATTCGGATCATGGAAGGACGTCCGGCTTTATCAGGGAAATTGGAATAGGCTTAAAATGGGCGCAAGTACATCACTTGCGCCCATAAGACGTTAGCCCGCCTTGGAAATCAAGGGATAGGCGCGCCGGACCGCAAGGCACGCCGCGGTCGCAATCGCAACCTTGATGGCATCCCCAATCAGGAACGGAGCCGCCCCGACGGTTGCCTGCCAATAGCTGATCTCGGCCACCACCGCGACCCAGGCATTGCCAATGGCATACAGGACGACAATCCCGCCAAAAGCGATGGACAGTGCGGCATTGAGTACATTCAGGCGGCTCCAGAACTTCTCGATCAGAAGCCCGATGACAAAGGCCGAAATGGCCCAGCCAAACATGAACCCGCCGGTCACCCCGATCATCACGCCAAAGCCACCGCGCCCACCGGACAAAAGCGGCAAGCCAACAGCAACCAGA
This sequence comes from Thalassospira sp. CA1, assembly GCF_059052855.1. Taxonomy (NCBI): domain Bacteria; kingdom Pseudomonadati; phylum Pseudomonadota; class Alphaproteobacteria; order Rhodospirillales; family Thalassospiraceae; genus Thalassospira; species Thalassospira sp. CA1. The sequence continues at coordinate 521,292 of NZ_JBZCIA010000001.1, read as the reverse complement.
ACAAGGAACAGAACAATCGAAAGCCCGCCACGACGGGCACCCAGAATGGCCCCGGCCAACATCGGACCAAGCGACTGTGCTGTGACCGGCACACCGGTGACTGGAAGGGTGATTGGCGGAAACAGCCCAAGAACGGCGGTCAGGGCTGCAAACAGGGCGACATAGACAATATCTTTGGTCTTCATGTAACGGTTTCCCATTCCCGTTATAAGGCCGTTCTGCAATCAACCCCTTGCGCAGAATGGCCTCCGTTAACCGGTCCGCCCGACCGGCTCAACGCGATATGGGATAACCGCAAATATCATCGACGCCAAGCAAAATGACACCGGATACTGCGTAGCTCATTTAAGAGGAACGCAATATCCGATATTTTTCAAAACCTTAGGCCTCGTCATCTTCGACAAAGGACTTAAGCCGCATCAGGGCGGATTCCCAACGTCCCGCCACCTGATCAAGATAGGCGCGCGCCTCGGCCAGTTGTTCCGGGCAAAAGGCATACTGGCTTTCGCGCCCGACCCGATGGTTTTGCACAAGCCCTGCGGCCTCAAGCACGCGCAAGTGTTTGGTCACGGCCTGGCGGGTCATATCGGCATCATCAGACAACACCGAGATCGAGCGCGGCTTGCCATCGGCCAGACGATCAAAGATCGCCAACCGTGTAGGATCGCCCAAGGCGGCAAACATGACGGAGAAATCCTTGTCATGTTTACCATTTTCCGAATTATTTTCAGCTTTCGACATGTTTCTTGATGTTTTCAAGCTGGAAGCCCCAGCCGTTTGTATTGGCCCGCAACGCATCAGCAATGCGATGGGGTGGTAGATTATCAAATCCGGTTTCCCGCACCTTTACCGATGTCGTGCCGGACGTTTCTTCAAGCCAGAATTCGACAAGGGTTTCGGGTTCCCCACTGTAATCGACTTCGGGGTCAACCGCATAGGGGTGCCATGTATAGGCGAAGTAGGCCGGTTCCTCCATCGCCTTGATCGTTGAATTCCATGGCACATGGGTGAAACCATCAATGGTGAACATGCCCTTGGAAACTTCACCAACCGCAAACGGGCCTTCGATATTGATCCCGAACCAGACGCCGAATTCCTTTGAATCGGTCAGGGCCCTCCACACGCGGGAACGGGACGCTTTGATTTCAATCGACTTCTCAATAGTATTCGACATAACGCAACCTCCTGGTTGCATTTAACCTGCCAGAAGATCTTCGATTATGCGACTAAAAAGTTGCGTATTTGATTTTGAGCCTCAAAACACAAACGCCCGGCTGTTGCCAGCCGGGCGGTGCGTGCTCCCGTCATCCTTGGGTCAGTGCCGCGTTAATGTAACCGGCAAAGCCCGTGCAGCTATCCTTATATCCCCATATCAGGATGCTGCGGATTGGCGGAGCCCCCCTGTCTCGATGATGAAGTTTTTGACGTCTTCAAGGCCATCCATCGCCTTAAGATTGGTGAACAGGAACGGACGATCCCCACGCATTTTCTTGGCATCGCGATCCATCACGCCCAGATCAGCCCCGACCAGCGGGGCCAGATCGGTTTTGTTGATCACAAGCAGATCAGAACGGGTGATACCCGGACCGCCTTTACGCGGGATTTTGTCGCCTGCCGAAACGTCGATGACGTAAATCGTGATGTCGGCCAGCTCCGGCGAGAAGGTGGCCGACAGGTTGTCGCCACCCGATTCAATAAAGATCGCCTCAAGCCCGGCATGCTTGGCGGCCATGTCTTCGACCGCCGCCAGATTGATCGAGGCATCTTCGCGAATGGCTGTATGCGGGCAGCCACCGGTTTCAACACCGGCAATGCGGTCTGCGGCCAGTGCGCCCGAACGGGTCATGAATTCGGCATCTTCGCGGGTGTAGATATCGTTTGTGATGGCAGCGATGTTGAACTCATCGCGCATCGCCTTGCACAGGCGTTCCAAAAGGGCGGTCTTGCCCGAACCAACCGGGCCACCAATTCCGATACGAAGGGGAGAGCTCATGATCTAAATAGCCTCGTATATTGGGTTTCGTGTTTCATCGACGTCCAGTCGACCATCGGTGCCGCGGCACCAAGATCGGAAAGTTCAGCCTGCATAGCGTGATCAACGGCAACCGATACCGCACCATCCAGCGACGACAGCGATCTGACACCATCGGTCTGCCCCAGCGGCACCAGACGCACCGCACTGGACACAAGATTTGCCGCCATCGCATGCAAATAAGCCGTCAGCGCATCACGCAGCGGCACATCAAACTCGGCGGCCGCAATGCCCACCGCCACCGGATAGGATGGCAGGCGATCATCTTCGCGCATGGCATTGGCCCAGCGGGTTATCATCCCATCACCCCAGACCTTTTGCATGGTCGAGACAAAGGCGCGCCCCTGTGCAGTTGCCTCCAACGCCATCTCGGACGTGCCGCGCCAACAATCGGCCTCAACCCCGATTTCAAACATGGCCGCTTCATCATCTGCGCGTGCAGCCCGCCATGCGGCACAAAACAGCACCGCATCAATCCGCCCGGCTCCGAATTCCAGAACCCCTTCAACCCAGTTGATCAGGCTATCAGCCGACGTCACCCGCCCGTCTTCGACGGCATATTCCACGCCATGCGAATAGGTATAGGCACCGACCGGGAATGACGGGCTAAGCCACGTCATTAGCCGCATCAGGCCAGCCGGGTTAAGGGTCAGGTCATCCGTGGTCATGGGAATGCCCGTGGTGATGGCTGTGCTTGTGATCTTGGTCATGATCGTCATGCTCGAAATGATCATGGCCATGGCTGTGACCATGCGCGCCGCCAAGCCCGTGATAGGCTCCATTCAGCGGATCGAACGGCGCGATTTCGTTTTCCACCACACCGCCAAGGCCCGTAATCATGTCGCGCATGACATGGTCATCAATGATGCGCAGACGTCCGTCATTCAAAACCTGAACCGGGGTGTGACGGTTGCCGATATGCCAGGCCAGTTTGGCCGTGGCAATCGGACCGGCCGCCGTGATGGTCAGAACCGGCTCCTCGGCTGCGCGCACGACAATCACCCCGCCATCGACAAGGCGCAACCGATCGCCATCCGCCAAACGCACCGCATGCGGCAAATCAAGCAAGAACGGCTCCCCCGCATCATCATGCAGACGAATGCGGCGGCGATGCCGATCGGAAAAAGCCAGGGTCACCGTGCCGCGCACTTCGGATGTGTCGGCACGATCAACCGGGATATGTTCAATGGCGTGACGCATGGAGTTCGCTACCACCGATCAGAACAGGAAGTAACGCTGCGCCATCGGCACAACATCAACCGGCTGACAGGTCAAAAGTTCGCCATCTGCGGTCACCTGATAGGTTTCCGGATCAACTTCCATTACCGGCAACGCATCATTCAGCTTCATGTCCTTCTTGCCGATATTGCGCGTATTCGACACCGCCAGAAGTTCTTTCGACAGGCCAAATTCGGCGGCAATACCCGCATCAATGCCAGCTTGGGATACGAACGAGAAGCTCGATTTCGCAAGTGCATTGCCGTACGCACCAAACATTGGACGGTAATGGACCGGCTGCGGCGTCGGGATCGATGCGTTCGGATCGCCCATGGCGGCGGCGGCAATCATGCCCGCCTTGATCACCATGTCGGGCTTGGTGCCAAAGAACATCGGCTTCCAAACCACAAGGTCGGCAATCTTGCCAACTTCGATGGACCCGACATGCGCGCCAATCCCCTGCGCAATCGCCGGGTTGATGGTGTATTTCGCAACATAACGCTTGGCGCGGAAGTTATCGTTACCCTTGCCTGAATCCTCGGGCAATGCACCGCGCTGCTTTTTCATCTTGTCGGCGGTCTGCCATGTGCGGGTGATGACTTCACCAACGCGGCCCATCGCCTGACTGTCTGACGAGATGATCGAAAACGCGCCCAGATCATGCAGGATATCCTCGGCCGCGATGGTTTCGCGGCGAATACGGCTTTCGGCAAAGGCGACGTCTTCGGGGATTTTCGGATCAAGGTGATGGCAGACCATCAGCATGTCCAGATGCTCGTCAATCGTATTGACCGTGAACGGACGGGTCGGATTGGTCGAGCTCGGCAGTACGTTGGCTTCGCCGCACAGCTTGATGATGTCGGGAGCATGGCCGCCACCGGCACCTTCGGTGTGGAAGGTGTGAATGGTCCGGCCCTTGAACGATGCACGGGTGTGTTCGACAAAGCCGCTTTCATTCAATGTATCGGTATGGATCATGACCTGCACATCAAGGTCATCAGCCACCGACAGGCAGGTATCAATCGCCGCCGGGGTCGTGCCCCAGTCTTCATGAAGCTTCAGGCCGCACGCCCCCGCCTTGACCTGTTCGATCAGCGATCCGGGCAGAGTCGCGTTGCCCTTGCCAAAGAAACCGATATTCATCGGAATACCGTCAGCTGCCTGCAGCATCCGGGCAATGTGCCACGGACCTGGCGTACAGGTGGTGGCGTTCGTGCCCGCCGCCGGGCCGGTGCCACCGCCCAGCATGCTGGTCACGCCGGAATAAAGCGCGTCTTCAACCTGCTGCGGGCAGATCCAGTGAATGTGGGCATCAATGCCACCAGCGGTGATGATGTTGCCTTCACCGGCAATGATTTCGGTACCCGGACCGATGATGATATCGACACCGGGCTGCACATCCGGGTTTCCGGCCTTGCCGATCCCGGCAATACGGCCATCACGAATGCCGATATCGGCCTTGATGATGCCGGTGTAATCAAGGATCAGCGCATTGGTGATCACGGTATCAACCGCACCATCAGCTCGCGTTGCCTGTGACTGGCCCATGCCATCACGGATCACCTTGCCACCGCCGAATTTGACTTCCTCGCCAAGGGTGGTGAAGTCTTTTTCGACCTCGATGATCAGGTCGGTGTCGGCCAGTCGCACCTTGTCGCCAACAGTCGGGCCAAACATGGCCGCATAGGACGGACGATCAATTTCATAAGCCATTTATTCCATCCCCCCGCTTAAAGCTTGCCGTTGATTTTGGCGTTAAAGCCATAGACCGTGCCGGTACCGGCATATTTCACCAGATTGACTTCGCGCGACTGGCCCGGCTCGAAACGAACAGCGGTCCCAGCCGGGATATCAAGGCGAAAGCCACGGGCGGCTTCACGGTCAAAATCAAGGCCCGGATTGGTTTCATAGAAATGATAGTGCGACCCCACCTGCACCGGGCGGTCCCCGGTATTGGCAACGGTGATGGTTTTGGTTTCACGCCCCTCGTTCAGGATGAGGCTGCCTTCCTTGGTAATGATTTCACCTGGAATCATAACGCGCTCCTCTTTCCTTAACGGATCGGTTCATGAACGGTCACAAGCTTCGTCCCGTCCGGGAAGGTGGCTTCGACCTGAATTTCGTGGATCATTTCGGCAATGCCATCCATCACCTGATCGCGGGTGATCACGGTCGCCCCGTCGCGCATCAGATCGGCAACAGATTTGCCATCGCGCGCGCCTTCAACGACATAGTCGGTGATGATCGCGATCGCTTCGGGGTAATTAAGCTTTACCCCCCGTGCAAGGCGATTGCGCGCCACCATGGCGGCGACCGAAACCAGCAGTTTGTCCTTTTCGCGTGGCGTCAGATTCATGCCTGCCTACTCCTTGGCTTCATTTATTAAATCTCCCACAAACGCGGCAAGCGTGCGGGAAGCCCCCTTGTTTGATGGCGGAATGTTTTCCACCACGCGCCATACACCCGGCGCAGTTTCATCGGATCGCGCGCCATGAAACGGGCAATCACAATTCCCTTCATCGCGGTCGCGGCACACAACACATCGCGCGCCTCAAGCCCCTCAGATGCCTGCGCCAGACAATCCCGCGCAGCCTCCAAATGATCTTCCGCCCCATGCCCGACCAGAATGGCAGTCGCATTGGCCCGCGCCCCATCAAAGGCCGCTTCGTGATCAAGCATGCGCAACACATCACCTTCGAGATGCAGCGCATCACGCCAGATCGGCCGACCCTCAATCGACACATCCCATGCATCGCGCGCAAGCCCGGTCGTAAAAACCTCACCGCGTGCAAGGCGGCCAAACACCATCATCTCACCGGCCATGACCATGCCGCTTCCCGATGCACGCACGGTGGTTTTGCGTTTCAGCCGGGCCTGATCAAACAGGATGCTTTCATGGGGCAACCATTCGAGCCAGCCACCATCGGCGACATCCAGATCAACCGACATCTCGCAATCCGGCCCGACCGACCGGTAAATCTTTTCAGCCGCCTGCGCAGTAAAAAGCGCCGATGCGCCTGCCTCTACCTTGCCGGCAAAGGCCAGCTTATCGCCACCGACCATGCCGCCCGACGTGGTCACCAGAACAGCCGTTGCCAAATCCCCCGCAACCGGGCGCGGAAACAGGATTTTCATCGGGTCACGGTAATAAAGATGATCAAGGGCGGCATGCCCGCCCTGATGTGCTGCACCCGTGCCCTGACGAAACGTCACCTCGGCCCGGCCATCGGTAATGATGCGGGCGGGTGTTACTGGCGTTTCCATCTCCGCATTCGGAATTGCGGATGTTGTCGGTTCAAGTTTGCGAAGCTGCACAAAGTCACCTGATTAATGCGGCCCACTGACGGAGCCTTAATACCAAGGGTCCTCACAGCAAGATGCGGGCCAACCGCCAACACTCTGTCGATACAGGAAGTTTGGCGGCATTTGGCCCGATTAACAGCATCCAGTTTGCGCAAAATTTTGGCAAATGCCGATCAAACAGTCAGATAGGCACGGACTTTTTCACGGTCGAGCGTCTCTTTGGCGCCTGACAAAACAACCTCGCCACGCTCAAGCACGACAATCTCGTCGGCCAGTTCATGGGCGAATTCAAAGTACTGCTCGACCAGCAATATCGCCATATCACCGCGGTCGGCCAGCTGTTTGATGACACGCTGAATGTCCTTGATGATGGATGGCTGAATGCCTTCGGTCGGTTCATCAAGCACCAGCAACCGTGGACGGGTGACAAGCGCGCGCCCGATGGCCAACTGCTGTTGCTGCCCACCCGAAAGATCACCACCGCGACGACCCAGCATGTCGCGCAGCACCGGGAACAGCTCGAAAATCTCGTCCGGGATATGGCGCAGGGCACGTGGCAATGCGGCAAAGCCGGTCTCAAGATTTTCCTTTACGGTCAAAAGCGGGAAAATCTCACGCCCCTGCGGGACAATCGCGATACCGTTGGCCGAACGACGATAAGACGGATCGCGCGAGATATCCTTGCCTTCCCATTTGATGTTGCCTTCCGTTATCGGGTGCTGACCAACAACGGCGCGCATCAGGGATGTTTTGCCAACCCCGTTACGGCCCAAAACCGCGGTAACTTTGCCGGTTTCAGCACTCAGCGACACCTTGCGCAACGCATGGGACGCGCCATAGAACAGATCAATATTGCTGACATCAAGCATGACAGTTTTCCCCTAGCGTCCCAGATAGACTTCAATGACCCGCGGGTCTTTCTGCACGTGATCAAGGCGCCCTTCGGCCAGAACCGATCCTTCGTGAAGCACGGTCACCTTGCAATCAAGGTCACGGACAAATTCCATGTCATGCTCGACCACCACGACCGAGTATTCCTTGGAAATCGACCGTAAAAGTTTTGCCGTTTCCTCGGTCTCGGAATCGGTCATCCCGGCAACCGGTTCATCGACCAGAAGAAGTTCGGGTTCCTGCATCAACAGCATGCCGATTTCCAGCCACTGCTTCTGCCCGTGTGAAAGATTGGCGGCCATTTCATCGCGCTTGTCTTCAAGCATGATGGTGACCAGCGTCTTTTCGATCTTGATCTTTTCCGCATCACTTAGTCGATGGAACAGGGCCCGAAACACGCCGCGTCCGCCGGAACACGCCAGAAGCAGGTTGTCGAAAACCGTGTGGCTTTCAAACACGGTCGGCTTCTGGAACTTGCGGCCAATACCCAGATTGGCAATTTCGGCCTCATCCAGCTTGGTCAGATCAATCTCGCTTTTAAACAGGACATCACCGGTATCAGGCCGCGTTTTGCCGGTGATGATATCCATCATGGTTGTCTTGCCCGCCCCGTTCGGGCCGATGATGGCGCGGAGTTCGCCCGGCTCGACGTAAAAGGACAGGTTATTGAGTGCGCGGAACCCGTCAAAGGTCACCGACACGCCATCGACATAAAGAATGGTTTCCGACCGCGCGGATTTGACCTGCTCCTCGTCCGAGGCATTCTTTTGAACAGCGGCTGCTTCGCTCATGCCTTGCCTCCCTCATTTGCGCGTCGTTTACGCCAGGTCGCGAACAATGATTGCCGGTCGGCCGATCCGAATGCCGGCACCGCCCCGATCACACCTTTTGGCAGGAACAGGGTCACCGCAATGAACAACCCGCCCAGGAAGAACAGCCAGAAATCCGGCATCGCCCCTGTAAAGAAGGTCTTGGCATAGTTAACGATAAACGCGCCCAACACCGCCCCATAAAGCGTGCCACGCCCGCCAACCGCGACCCAGATGACAATTTCAATCGAAAGGGCCGGGGCAAATTCGCCGGGGTTGATGATGCCGACCTGCGGCACATAAAGCGCACCGGCGATCCCGGCCATGACAGCCGAAACGGTAAAGACAAACAGCTTGTAATATTCAACCCGGTAGCCTGTGAAACGCACGCGGCTTTCGGCATCACGAATGGCAATCAACACCTTGCCCAGACGCGACTGGGTAATGCCGCGCGCCACCGTATAGCAGATGCCAATAAACACACAGGACGCGACAAACAAGCCAGCCCTTGTGCCATCGGACTGCAACGAATAGCCCAGCAAATCCTTGAAATCGGTCAGGCCGTTATTGCCACCAAAGCCCATATCGTTACGGAAGAAAGCCAGCAACAACGCATAGGTCATGGCCTGCGTGATGATCGAAAGATACACACCGGTCACACGCGACCGGAAGGCAAGGAAGCCAAACACAAAGGCCAGAAGCCCCGGCACAAACATCGCCATGACAATGGCAAACCAGAACATGTCAAAGCCATACCAGTACCATGGCAATTCCTGCCAGTTCAGGAAGACCATGAAGTCCGGCAGGATCGGATCACCATAAACACCGCGATCGCCGATCTGGCGCATCAGATACATACCCATGGCATACCCGCCGAGCGCAAAGAACGCCCCGTGGCCCAGCGACAAAATCCCGCAGAACCCCCAGATCAGGTCAACACTGAGTGCCAGCAGCGCATAGCAAAGATATTTGCCTAGCAGACTGACCATCCAGGTTGGCACATGAAAAGCGGAGCTTTCGGGCAACAACAAATTGCTTGCCGGCACCAGAATGGCGGCCGCAATCAGAATACCCAAAAGGATCATCCCGCCGCGGTCTTTCAACAGCCAGCCAATAACCGGTGTCATTTGATACTTTTGACGATAATCGGTCATGGATCAGGCCTCCACCGCGCGACCTTTAAGGGCAAACAGCCCCTTGGGTCGTTTCTGGATAAACAGGATCAGCGCAATCAGGACAAAGATCTTGGCCAGAACCGCACCTGCCATCGGCTCAAGGAACTTGTTCACAATGCCAAGACTAAACGCGCCCAGAACCGTGCCCCACAGGTTCCCGACCCCGCCAAACACGACGACCATGAAACTGTCGATAATGTAAGTCTGACCAAGGTTTGGGCTGACGTTTGAAATCTGGCTGAGCGCCACACCGGCGATGCCAGCAATCCCCGACCCCAGACCAAAGGTCAACGCATCGACATAACCGGTGCGAATACCAACTGACCCAGCCATGCGCCGGTTCTGGGTAACGGCGCGCATCTGCAAACCAAACGCGGTGTAACGCAGCACGGCTGCAATACCCGCAACCACAATGATGCTAAACAAAATGATCCACAGCCGGTTATAGGTCAGGACCAGACCGGTCGAAAATTCAATCGCACCACTCATGAAATCAGGTGCGGTGACCTGCTGGTTGGTCGCCCCGAAAATCGTTCGGATCGCCTGCTGCAAGACAAGGCTGACACCCCATGTCGCAAGCAGCGTTTCAAGCGGCCGACCATAGAGGAAACGGATCACGGATCGTTCGATCACAACCCCGACGGCGCCTGCGACCAAAAAGGCTGCTGGCACTGAAATCACCAATGACCATGCCGACCCGGATGGCAGAATGGATCCCAGCGCCTGCTGCACCATAAAGGTGGTATAGGCGCCGATCATGATCATTTCGCCATGCGCCATATTGATCACACCCATCACGCCAAAGGTAATGGCAAGCCCAACGGCGGCCAGCAACAGGACCGAACCAAGGCTGATGCCGCGATAAACATCGCCAACCGTCTGCCAGGTCGACAGGCGCCCCTCGACAGATGCCAGCGCATCTTCGGCGGCGGCCACCACTTCGGGCTCATACCCTTCTGCCTCCGCACTGGCGACAAATTGCGACAGCACGGCACGAATTTGCGGCGTCGTTTCACTGGCCAGCACGTCAATCGCGTTCAGGCGTTCTTCGGTGGTTTCACCGGCTGCCAATGCCATGGTGGCCTGCGCCAGTTCCATCCGTGCCAGAAGCGTTTCATCCTCTTCGCGATCAATCGCGCGCAGAAGCAACGGCAACATCGCCGGATCACGGGCATCCATGATCTGTTCCACCGCATTGGTGCGTACGGTCAAATCGGGACTAAACAGATTAAGCGTCGCCAACGCATCGCGCAGCGCCCCCCGCAGACGGTTGTTGATCTTGATCTTGGAGAGTTCCTTGGATGAACTTTCACCGACTTCTTCGCCGCTGACGATGTCGATATGGGTAAAGACCTTGCCCTTTTTAGTGGCGATGACGACATGCTCGTCGCTGTCGCGAACATAAAGATCACCATCAAGCATGGCCTTAAGGATCGGGGCAACACGCGGATCACCGTCCGCTGCCATTTCCTCGATCACCGCGACCTTTTTGGTCGCACTATCATCATTGAGCTGTTCGGCGATGTTTCGCAGTTCTTCGTCGCTAAATGCCTGTGCACCATTGGGTGTTGCGATCACAAGCAGGGCCAGACACGCGATCACGACACCCAGTCGAAGGGCGACGTCACGTGTTTTGACCAATGAGAACGGAGAACGGCGCAGCACTGAAAACATGTCATTGCGCATGATCACCAAACCTTTGAATTCAATATGGAAAATTGGATAAAGAAAACGCGGACAGCCGGCAGGTGCTGATTGCGTTGAAAATGAACAGGCCGGTCGCGTTGCCACGACCGGCCCATCCGAAACCAATCAGTACATCGGTTTTTCACAGTTGCCGCAGACCCACGGATAGGTCCAGTCGGCGGTCAGCTTTGCGCTTTCCGGCAGGAAGTCCGACCATGCATCGCCAACGACGGTGCCTTCGGTTTCCCAAACGATGTCAAACTGGCCATCATCCTGGACTTCGCCGATCAGAACCGGCTTGGACAGGTGGTGGTTGGTGTTCATGACAGCGGTACCGCCAGTCAGGTTTGCGACTTTCTGGCCATACATTGCCTGGCGAACGGCATCGACATCGGTGGTGCCAGCCTGCTCGACAGCCTGTTTCCACATGTTAAAGCCGATATAGGTTGCTTCCATCGGGTCGTTGGTTACGCGCGACTCATCACCGATGAAGGCGTGCCATTTTTCGATGAAGGCCGTGTTGGCATCAGACTCAACCGACTGGAAGTAGTTCCAGGCAGCAAGGTGACCAACCAGCGGTGCGGTATCGATACCGGCCAGTTCTTCTTCACCAACCGAGAAGGCAACAACCGGAATGTCTTCGGCCTTGATGCCCTGGTTTGCCAGTTCCTTGTAGAACGGAACGTTCGCGTCACCGTTAATGGTCGAAACCACGGCGGTTTTCTTGCCAGCAGATGCGAATGCCTTCACGTCAGCAACGATCGACTGCCAGTCAGAATGACCGAACGGGGTGTAGTTCTCCATGATGTCTTCATCGGAGATACCCTTGCCGTTCAGATAAGAACGCAGGATCTTGTTGGTGGTACGCGGATAAACATAGTCGGTCCCAAGAAGAACGATGCGTTCAGCAGAACCGCCATCTTCGCTCATCAGGTAATCAACAGCCGGAATGGCCTGCTGGTTCGGCGCGGCACCGGTATAGAACACGTTGCGCGAGCTTTCCTCACCTTCGTACTGAACCGGGTAGAACAGCATGCTGTTCAGTTCTTCGAAGACCGGCAGAACCGATTTACGCGAAACCGACGTCCAGCAACCGAAGACAACAGCAACCTGTTCCTGTTCGATCAGTTCGCGGGCTTTTTCAGCAAACAGCGGCCAGTCAGAAGCCGGGTCAACAACAACGGCTTCGACTTGTTTGCCAAGCAGACCACCGTTCTTGTTCAGGTCATCAACCAGCATCAGGACAGTGTCCTTCAACGTGGTTTCGGAAATCGCCATCGTCCCGGAAAGAGAGTGCAGCACACCAACTTTGATGGTTTCTGCTGCTTGTGCGGCTGACATTGCCATTGCAGACACTGCCATGGCCCCGGCGCCAATGAGCGCCTGAAGCTTCTTATTCATTTATAGCCTCCACTGAGTTTTTATTGCACCGCCGTTGCACTTGCTAAAACCGTGCCAGACTCAGAGGCCATATCGAATAAAATCGCGAATCGAGGGATTCTCACGCAATAAGAAACCATTTTACATCTATTTCGGGGAAAATATTTGCGTAAGCCGTGTTTTGAATGACTATTTTTCAATCATTGATTACATTTTGATTAATTTTTGATCATGTTGACGTCAGGGTTTTCACAGCCTATCTGGAGCGCGGAAGTTTCGCCTGCGCTGAGCTTATTGCACCACAATCTGCGCTGTGTCGGCCAGCTTCCCGCCCCGTCGGGAGACCGGCGGGGCGTTTTGATTTTGGGCGTATTTGGCCGGGATTACTCGGCCGCCTGCAATTCGCGGTCCGGCGCGATCGCGTTAATTGCTGTGCGGATTTGATCACGCAACCAGATCAAACCAACATCCTTGTCCGTCCACACAGCCCAGTTCATCCTCACCGGCGGAAACGCCACATCAATCGGCATCGGGCAATAAGACAAGCCGAATAACGGCGCATATTGATTGGCTATACGACACGGCACAGTGGCAATCACGGCACTGTTTCGGGCCGCAGCCAGAAGCGGCATGAAATCAGGTGCCGCCAGTACAACATCAAGTTCGATGCCCATCCCTTGAAGCGCGACACCAACACACCCGGCGACATTCTCGGTCTGGGACAGAACCGCATGCCGCGATGCCAGATATTGCGCACGCGACATCGGCAGCGGCAAATCGACAATATCGGGATTAAAACAACAGGCGACTTCCGAGTTGAACAGAACCTCGCCGAAATGGCCTGTGTTGAGTTGGCTTTTGCAGCCAATCGCCAGATCGATCTCGCCACCATTGATCATTCCATCAACCGTTTCAGATGTGATGGTGCGGCTCAAAATCTTGATACCCGGTGCCTGCTGCTGCAAATGCTGCATCAGAACCGGCAACAAAATCATGTCCATTTCGCCGGTCACGCCCAAGCGAAAAACACGCTGAGCGGTTTGCGGATCAAAAGAATCCGTCGCATGAAGGGCGTTCTGCGCCTGCGAAAGGGCTGTGCGCACCGGCCCGGCCAGCGCACGGGCTTTTGCTGTCGGCTGCATTTTCTGACCCACACGCACAAACAGGTCATCGGCCAGCAACATGCGCAAGGTATTGAGATTGTGGCTCATTGCCGACTGCCCGATACGCAGTTTCTCGGCCGCCTTGGTCACGCTCATTTCCTGCATCATGGCGTCAAACGCAATCATCAGGTTGAGGTCAAATGACCGTAAATTGAAATGATCAATATTATCCATGACTGGTATCGATTTGATTACTGACTGATCGCACTATAGCCTTTCCCCATCAGCTTACAACCCGCCGGTTCGCACCGGCATGATTTGAGGGAAAAGAAAAATGCTATCACGTCGTGATTTGCTCAAAAGCACGCTTGCCGCCGGTGCCGTTGGCGCAATCGGCAGCACCGTCTTTGTGCCACTGGCCGCAAAGGCAAAGGCACCGCTGGTTGGCACACAGGCACCGGGCTATTACCGTGTCATGGTCGGCGATGTCGAAGTCACCGCCCTTTCGGATGGCGCGGCCCAGTTCCCCATCGCCGATCTTTATGTCAACACCACACCCGAACAGGCCCGCTTGGCTCTTGCCAATGCGTTTCAAGGCACCCCAACCTATCTTTCGGTTAATGCCTATTTGCTGAATTTCGGGGATCGTCTTGTGTTGCTCGATGCGGGCACCAGCGATCTGATGGGACCGGCACTTGGCAAACTTCCGGCCAACATGATTGCCTCGGGCTATCACCCTGATCAGGTCGATGATGTCGTGATTACCCACATTCATCCCGACCATACCGGTGGCCTGACACTGGCCGGCAACAAGGTCTTTGCCAATGCCACGGTGCATGTTCCCGAGGCAGACGCCGCGTTCTGGCTCAGTGCCGAAAACAAGGCGACCGCGCCTGAAGACGCCAAGGCGTTCTTTGATCAGGCGGTTGCGGCCCTGACCCCCTATATCGATAGCGGCAAGCTTGCGAAATATGCACCCGATGCCCCGGCCATCGAAGGCATGGTCAACACCACTTTCCGCCCCGGCCACACGCCAGGCCACAGCGCGCTTTGGATCGAAAGCAAGGGCGAGAAGTTTGTTTATTGGGGCGACATTACCCACGGCGATGTCGTGCAGTTTGACGATCCGAATATTGCCATCGCCTTTGACGGCGACACTGACATGGCAATCAAATCACGCGAAGCGGCCTTTGCCGAAGCAGTACAAGAAAAATACCTGGTTGCCGGCTGCCACGTCGCCTTCCCGGGATTTGGTCATGTGCGCGAAGATGCCACCATGTATGACTGGGTACCGATGAACTATCGCGCTGACGTTTAGGTTGGAATTGATCCCCCATCCCCGCCGACCTTAAAACAAGCCGTCAACGCAAAAGAGCGGTCGTAGTGTACGACCGCTCTTTCCTTTGTATATCGTCCCTGTCTGCTTATTCCGGCATGCCTGCCCGGATCCACTGACCAAGCTGCGCGCGTTCCTCGTCGGTCATTTCCGTCATATTGCCAAGCGGCATGGCCCGGCCAATAACCGCCTGTGCGAGAACACGCTGCGCATTGGCTTCGATCTGGGCCAGATCATCAAACATCACGCCTGCCGGGGCTTCGTCAAAGCCCTCGTCAGTCGGGTTGGCCGAGTGGCAGGTCGAACAACGGGTCTGAACGATGGCCAAGGCATGATTGGCGGTAATCACGTCTTCATCGGCAAGCTTGACCGCGTCCGGATCATAGGATGCAAACATCGCAAGGATCGCCATACCGACCGCAGCCGACGGAAGCTGCCAGGCAATTGCCTTGCCGGTGCCGCCGGCATTGCGTGTGTTAAAGAAATGGCGCACCAACCCACCGATGATCAGGATCAGACCGACAATCAGCCAAGACTGATCATGGGAAAACAGCATCGAATAGTGGTTGCTGATCATCATCAACAACACCGGAAGCGTCAGGTAGTTGTTGTGCGTTGAACGCTGCTTGGCCTGCAGCCCCAGTTTCGGATCGGGCTTTTCCCCGGCCATCAGGCTGGCGACGACCTTTTTCTGGTTCGGGATGATGATGCGAAACACGTTGGTGGCCATGATCGTGCCAATCATCGCACCGACATGGATAAACGCCCCGCGCCCGCTGAACACATGGGTAAACAGATAACTCGCCGCCATGATCAGGATGAATAGCGCAACCGCCAGCGTATCGGTGCGTTTGCCAATCGCACTTTTGCAAATGATGTCATAGATCACCCAACCGGCGAACAGGCTGCCAAGCCCAATCAGTATCGCGTCCATCTTGGTCAGCGCCAGAACGCTTGGATCGATCAGATAGCTTTCGGCACTCCAGTAATACATGGTGACCAAAAGCGCAAAGCCGGTAATCCATGTGAAATAGGCCTCGTATTTGAACCAGTGCAGCTCGGGCGGCATGGAACTGGGTGCTACCATCCATTTGTTCACATGATAGAACCCGCCACCATGCACCATCCAGGCTTCGCCATAGACACCTTCATCCATGTCCGGGCGCTTGCGCAAACTCAGGTCAAGCCAGACGAAATAGAACGAAGACCCGATCCAGGCGATGCCCGTAATCAAATGCGCCCAGCGCAGGATCAGATTGATCCAGTCCTGAAACAGAATATCCACGGTGCTTGAAACCTCCGTCTCGCCTAAGCGCGGTTTCCGGCGCGCTGGCAGCCCTGCCTTGATGATGCCCCGGGACGCATGAATGGCTCTGATGGCAGCATTTTGCCCGGGTTTAATTCAGTCTATCTGTTTCCTGTCCTAGCACAGTCGCCCGACCGCCTCTATTATTTAGGGGTTGAGCATAATCGAAATGACTTTCAAAATAATCTTTAAAATGGCAGAGTGTGGCCGCTAATCTGCACATATAATGAATTAAAACGCCCACCAGAAATCAAGAAACAGCCCTCAGACATCAGGAGCTTCCCGCGCCATGTCCGACTTTGAGGACATCCAGATTTTTGTCCGTGTTGCCGAACTTGGCAACCTTTCTGCTGCCGGGCGTGAATTGCGCCATTCGGCGGCTGTGGTGTCAAACCGGATTGCCCGCCTTGAAGAACGGCTTGGGGTGCGTTTGCTGAACCGCACAACGCGCCGGGTCAATCTGACGACCGAGGGGGATGTTTATTATCGGCACTGCCTGCGCATTCTTTCGGAAATGCAGGAAGCCGAAAACGCCATCGCCAACCAGAAAAACACCACCCGCGGCCCGGTCACGCTGACCTGCCCGGTGGCATTCGGCAACAAATTCGTTGCCCCGATCATTCCGAAATTCGTCGAACAGAACCCGGATGTGCAAATCCGCCTGCATCTGTCTGATCGGTTGCTGGATCTGTTGCAAGACAAGGTCGATCTTGCCATCCGCATTGCCGAGCTTAAGGAAAGCTCGCTGATTGTCCGCAAGCTGGCCACCAACAAACGCATGCTGGTAGCAAGCCCGGATTATCTCAAAAAGAACGGCGCACCCACGGTGCCGGCCGACCTTTTGAACCACAATTGCCTGCTGCTGCGCTTCCCGGGATCACAGCAATATCAATGGACCCTGCAAGGACCAAATGATGAACCACCGGTAACCCTGGCCGTTGCTGGTTCGATGGATTCCGATAACAGCGAAGTCCTGACCCGCTGGTGCCTTGACGGGCATGGCATTTCACTGAAATCGAACTGGGAAGTCGACGAATATCTGCGCGATGGACGCCTTCAACGCGTCCTGCCCGATTACCAGCCACCATCACATGCCGTCTATACGCTCTATCCGGAAAACCGTTATCTGCCGACGCGTGTCCGCGCCTTTGTCGACTTTCTGGTGGCGGAATTTGGCGGCACACCACCCTGGGAACGGTAAACAAATAGAACGCTATACAAAAAACGCCCCGACCAGATGCCGGGGCGTTTTTTTGTATTCGACTTGGGCTGACCTAGTTTTTGGCAAGCGTCAGGTACCCACTCAGAACCGCGGCGACGTTTTGACCGATGACGTCATGGGCATAACCGCCTTCCATGGTGAACATGGTTTTAAGTCCCATCCGCCCGATCATTTGCCCGATCCGGTTGAAATCATCGGTCTGGAGTTTGAAGTCGCAAATCGGTTCCGCCTCGTGGGCATCAACACCAAGGGCCACCACCAGCGCATCGGCCTGCCAGGTCAGAAGTTTCTGCATCGCCTTGGCAAAGCCAGCCCCCCAACCCGCGAAATCACTGCCACCCGGCAGCGGAATATTCAGGTTCGCACCCTGCCCGTCATTGCGTCCGGTTTCATTGGCATAGCCCATGAAGAACGGGAATTGATGGGTTGGATCGGCATGGATGGAAATCGTCAGAACGTCGCCACGCTCATAGAAAATGTCCTGCGCACCGTTGCCGTGGTGGTAGTCGATATCAAGGATGGCGACCTTTTTCGCCCCCTTGGAAATCATGTGCTGGGCGGCGATGGCGGCATTGTTCAAGAAGCAATATCCACCATAACGGTTGGCATGGGCATGGTGTCCCGGCGGACGGGTCAGGGCAAAGGATGCTTCACCTTCGCTCCAGGTTGCCTCGGCAGCCGATATGACGGTCTGCGCCCCCCAATAGGCCGCCTTCCAGGTTCCCTGGGTAATCGGTGTATCAGATGAAATGGCGTACTGACCCAGACGCGCGCTGATATGTTCGGGCTTGCCACCGGAAAAACCACCCGTCGGCCAGACATAGGGAAAGGCATCGCCGCTTTTCCCTGCCTTGGTCCATTCGCTCCAGGCGTTTTCCAGGAAATCAATATAATCCGGTTCATGGATCGCGCGGATCGGGCCGATGCCGTGATCGGTCGGATCGACCAGCTGCGCCTTGATCGCGTGCGCGACGGCATCGCGAATGATCGGAATACGCCGGGCATTCTCGAAACATGGCACCATGCGTCCGTGATGCATTTCGCCTGCCCCGTCATGGGCATCGTGGCGCGAATTGAAGAAAACCCGCATGGCACCGCTCTCCTGACTGAAAATCCTGACCGGGTACCATCATGACGCCCGACGCATCCTGTTGCACGCAGAAAGCGGCTATTTCTTGGCGGTATAAAGCAGCTTTTCGATGGTATCGAGGAACACACCCAACTGATTGCGCAAGCTTTCCGACTGATCGGCAAGACGACTGGCCATGTCACGTGTGGTGTCGGCAGCCTCCCCGGTACGCCCAGCCATATCGGAAACCACGGTGATATTGTCGGTGACTTCCTGTGCGCCGCTTGATGCCTGTTCGACATTGCGCGTGATGTTGGTAGACAAGTTCGCCTGGGTTTCGACATTGCCCGAAATCGTGTCCGAACGTGCCGCCAGATCATCGATCACGCCTGCAATTTCGCGGATCGAACCGACGGACTGCTCAATCGCGGTCTGAATGTCCTGAACCTTTTCTTCGATGCTTTCGGTCGCCTTGCTGGTCTGGTTGGCAAGTCCCTTAACCTCGTTGGCAACCACGGCAAAGCCCTTGCCGGCTTCACCGGCGCGCGCAGCCTCGATCGTCGCATTCAGCGCAAGCAAGTTGGTCTGAGCCGCGATGTCACGGATAAAGCTGACCACTTCAACGATCTCGCCAGCCGCCGCTTCCAGCTGTCCGATACGACCATCGGTTTCCTGGGCAAGGCCGTTGGCACGATTGGCGATCTCAACCGATTCACGTGCCTGTTCGGACACATTGCGGATTGCCTCGTTCAGCTCCTCGGATGCGGCCGAAAGTTCGCTGACATTGGCCGCCGTCTGGCGAGCTGCCGCGGCAACGTTGGTTGAACGTGAACTGGTTTCGTGCGCGATGGAATTGGCGTCCCCGGATGCCTCGGAAAGGGCGGACGCGGCATTGGCAATGTCATCAACCGCAGCAAAGGAACCGCTTTTGAATTCATCAAGAATGTCGGCAAACCCGGACAGTTTCTTTTCGATGGAGGCACTTGCGGCATTGATCCGCTTGGCCGAAGACAGGTAATCCCCGACCAGCCCGGTTTCGACGATGCGTCGGTAATAACGGTTTTCGGAAACCGCCCCCATGGATGCCGCACTTTCGCGCAGGAACGCATCATTGCGGTCAATCAGCCGGTTGATCGCAATAAACAGTTCGCGCATGTCAGGATGACTGTCGACATTGGTAATGCGGGCTTCGTAATCACCGTCCGCTGCGGCCAGAACCACATCCAGTGCCTTTTTGATACCCGATTTTGAACCACCGAACAGAGACATTAGAACCTCAAACCTTGCATTTTCGGGAACCGCTTTGCGATCCTCTAGAGACTTTGGATAAACTCGTCGTACGACATGCCCATATCAGAAAGCTTTTGTGACAAGGCCTCGGATGCGGCATTCATGCCATCCTTGCGATTGGGCAGACTGTCCTCGATCTTGCGGAGTTCCGCATAGAGAGGAATGATCGTTTCGCTCAGAACCTTTGGATCGGGCACCCGGCGGTTGGAATGGTATCCAATCACCTTGTGACTGGCATCAAAGGTCGGCGTCACATGGGCATAGACCCAATAATGATCCCCGTTGCTGGCCATATTCACGACATAGGCAAAAATCTCGTGACCGGATGAAATCCGGTCCCACATAAGCTTGAAAACGCTGCGCGGCATATCCGGATGTCGGATCAGCGCATGCGGCTTCCCCAAAACCTCACCTTCCGAATAATCAGAAAGGCGCAAAAACACCTCATTGGCGTAGGTAATATGCCCTTTGAGATCCGTCTTGCTGACGATCAATTCTTCCGGTTTGAAATGACGTTCCCGCCCAGAAGGCTGAATGCCTGAAGGCTTTTCACTCACCTTTAAGACCCCGATACTTTATTTTTATTTCCAAACATGCCCGCAATTTCGGGCTGCGGGCAGGATGAATTACTCGATTATCATGTGAAAATGATCGTGCGAAGCTAAATATTATTTTTCCACACGTTTCATTCTCAATACCTAACACAGTAATCTGGAATTATTATTGGATAAAGTATTATCCGATTAGTAGATATTCAACCTGCGCTTACCATTTTTCTTTCTGCGCCAATCACGGATTTCCAGTATCGGCAACCCGCGTGACATGTGCGAAACGCGACACAATCACATTCATGAATTAAGCAACTTTGTAACGATTTCATGTATCATCGTTGCAAACGGGAACCGTCAGGGACACACCGATGTCGAAAGATCTTCGGAATTTTCCATATCGTGTCGTTATTCACGAGAAACATTCCGCCCAAGCTGTGCTGGACTGGCTCGATATCAATGTCATGAGCAAGAACTGGACGATGGGCATTCGGAATATCGAACTCCCGCGTGGCGACCAGAATGCCCCGATTGTCGATATGGTGATCTATTTCAATCGCCGTGAAGATATGGAACGCTTCCGCGACAAATGGGCCGGTAAAACCCGCGAACACAAGGTCAAGCTGCATGGCTGGCGCGCAGCACTCTATGCCCTGCGGCATCCAAAAACCGAAATGATCGCCTATGAAAAGTCAGACGAACCAACCCGAGCCAACCCCAAGAAGCCGACCTGACAAACCGTCATAAGAAAAGCCCCGCGCAAGCTAATGCACGGGGCTTCGTCATTTAACCGAGCCGGACGGATCGGAAATCTGACTTATTTCGGCAGTTCGGCATCGATGCCTTTGATGTACCAGTCCATGCCAAGCAGCATGCCGTCATCAGCAACTTCGCCTTCTGCAACGCGCAGTTCGCCAGCCTGATCATAGATCGGGCCGGTGAACGGGTGGAATTCACCCGAAGCAATCTTGGCAGCGGTTTCTTCTGCCAGGGCTTTCACGTCATCAGGCATGTTGGTGTACGGTGCCATTTCGACCATACCGGTATCAATGCCACCCCAGGTGTCTTTGGATTCCCAGGTGCCATCGGCAACGGCCTTGGCCCGGGCAACATAGTAGCTGTCCCAGTTATCAACGATCGCGGTCAGCTGTGCCTTCGGTGCGAACTTGATCATGTCAGAAGCCTGACCGAAACCAAGCACGCCACGGTTTTCAGCAACCTGAAGCGGTGCCGGGCTGTCGGTGTGCTGAACCATGATGTCTGCACCCTGGTCGATCAGCGCCTTGGCAGCATCGCCTTCCTTGCCCGGATCATACCAGGTGTTGGCCCAAACGATTTTGACCTGCACGTCCGGGTTAACCGACCATGCGCCCATCATGAAGGAGTTGATGCCACGGACAACTTCCGGGATCGGGAAGGAGCCGACATAACCAACGATGTTCGACTTGGTCATTTTACCGGCGATCACACCAGCAACATAACGGCCTTCATAGAAACGTGCAGCATAGGTCGACAGGTTGTCGGCACGCTTGTAACCGGTTGCATGTTCGAATTTGACATTCGGGAACTGCTTGGCAACTTTTTCGGTCGGGTTCATGAAACCGAACGAGGTGGTGAAGATCAGGTTGTGGCCGGTCTGGGCCATCTGACGGATCACGCGTTCAGCATCGGCACCTTCCGGCACGCTTTCGACATAGCTGGTCGATGCGGCATCGCCGAGTTCAGCTTCGATGGCCTGACGGCCAATGTCATGACGGTAAGACCAGCCATGGTCACCAATCGGGCCGACATAGATAAAACCGGCCTTAACGTCTTCGGCCTGGGCTGCACCCATGCCGGTTGCGAGGGCACCAACAGCCGCAACGGCGGCAAGTGTGCGCTTCACGAGGCTTGCATTCATAGTTTCAGTCTCCCTGTTAGACACTCAATCAGGATTTATACGTAATTCCTGATCGCAATCAATGACGCGTTCCTGCACAAACCAAATCTCAGACAAACCGGCCAAGCCCTGCCCGGCTTGTGTGAGGTTTGGCAAGTACAGTCTTCCTCCCGTCGTCGGGCCGAAACATCATTTAACGTGTTCCGGTCCCGCAGTTAAGGCCACCGAAACCCTATTGGGCGGCCCTGAACGCCTGACCGATACAGGCCGGCGCATTCAGTCTGATTTTCGCACGGTCGCTTGAAATAATCACCAGCACGATCACGGTCGCCAGATACGGCAACATCGACATGAACTGGCTGGGCACATGAATGCCGGCCCCCTGTGCATGCAACTGCATCACCGAGATCAGGCCAAACATATAGGCCCCGGCAACCAGACGCCCCGGACGCCACGTGGCAAACACCACCAGCGCCAGCGCGATCCAGCCACGACCGGCTGTCATGTTTTCTGCCCACATCGGCGTATATGAAAGCGACAGATACGCGCCACCAAGGCCCGCCATCGCCCCGCCAAACATGGTGGCAAGATAGCGGATCTTGATCACGGAATAGCCAATCGCATGCGCTGAATGATGGGAATCCCCAACGGCCTTAAGAATCAGACCCGCACGCGATTTGGACAGGAACCAGGCAATCCCAATCACTGCCGCGATTGACAGATACACCAGAAAATCCTGCCCAAACAGGATCGGACCAATGATCGGAATGGCACTGATGCCCGGGATCGAAAGGGCCGGCAGCGGATCAATCGCAAAGCCGACAAAGCCCGATCCGACAAGGGCTGAAAAACCAACCCCGAAAATCGTAAGCGCCAAGCCCGTCGCCACTTGATTGGCCATCAGCGTCAGGGTCAAAAATGCAAAGATCAGCGACATCAATGTGCCCGCCACAACAGCGGCCAGAATACCAAGAGAGGCCGATCCGCTCGATGCCGTCACAGCAAAACCGGCAATCGCGCCCACCAGCATCATGCCCTCGACACCAAGGTTAAGCACGCCGGATTTCTCGGTAATCAGCTCACCCGATGCCGCCAGCAAAAGCGGGGTCGAGGCGGTGATCACGGTCAGGATAAAGGGAACAATCCATTCCATTATGCGGTTCTCCCTTTTGCCGCGATGGAGCCGAAACGAATGCGGTATTTGGTCAAAACATCACTGGCCAGCAGGAAGAACAGCAAGATCCCCTGGAATAGCCCGGTCACAGCATTGGGCAGGCCGAGTGTAATCTGCGCCAGTTCGCCCCCCAAATAGGTCAGCGCCATGATCAAGCCGCCAAACAGAATGCCCACCGGATGCAAACGCCCAAGGAACGCCACGATAATCGCGGTAAAGCCATAACCGGGCGAGATCGATGGCTGAAGCTGACCGATGGGGCCGGACACCTCAAACAAACCGGCCAGACCGGCCAGCGCCCCACCCAGAAGAAGAGTAAACCAGACCATACGTTTTTGACGGAACCCGACATGGCGGGCGGCCTGTGGGGCCTTGCCGACAACACGTAGCTGGAACCCGATCACCGATTTTGACAGCAACAACCAACCGGCAATCACGACAAACACCGCAACGGCCGTACCAAGATGCACACGCGATCCTTCAAAGATGATCGGAAGCAAACCGGCATCCGGGAACGGGCGTGATTCCGGGAAGTTGAACCCTTCCGGGTTCCGCCACGGACCATGCACCAAGAAGCTTAGAAACAGCGTTGCGACATAGGTCAGCATCAGGCTGGTCAGAATTTCGTTGGCATTGAACTTTGTCCGCAGCAACGCCGGGATCGCCCCCCAAAACGCACCGCCCAGCGCGCCCAGCACAAACATGGCTGGCATCAAAAGGATGCTTTCGCTGTCATGGAAATAAAGCGCCAGACCACCGCCGAAAATCGCCCCCATGGTCAACTGGCCTTCGGCCCCGATGTTCCAGACATTGGCCCGGAAGCCCATGGCAAGACCGACCGCAATGATGACAAGCGGGGTCGCCTTCACGAACAGCTCGGAAATGCCATAGCTGTTATTGATCGGCAGAATGAAGAACGTATAAAGCGCGTCAAACGGGTTCTTGCCCATAAAGGCAAAGATGATCCCGCCGACGACAAGCGTCATAAGGATTGCCAGAACCGGCGACAGATAAACCATCGCCTGTGAATGCTGGCGACGGGGTTCAAGCCTGACCAACGCGACCTCCCTCTACTTGCGTGTTGTTCGCCGGGGTCGCGTTGCCTTCAAGATCATGAAGTCCCCCCATCAACAGACCGATTTCCTCGATGCTGACATCGGCCATCGGACGCGGTTTGGACATTTTGCCCTCCGCCATCACAACCACCGAGTCACAAATGGCATAAATCTCGTCCAGATCCTGCGAAATCACCAGAACCGCCGTGCCCTTCGCCGCCAGATCCAGCAATGCCTGATGAATGGCACTGGCCGCCCCGGCATCGACACCCCAGGTCGGCTGGGAAATCACCAGAACACCCGGGTCCTGCAAAATCTCGCGCCCGACGATAAATTTCTGAAGGTTGCCACCCGAAAGCGATCCGGCCTCTGCGCCCGAACCGGTGGTACGCACATCAAAAGTCTTGATGATGTTATCGGCAAACGACTTGGTCGGAACTTCGCGGATCAGACCGCGTGCCGAAAGCGCCATGCGCCGGAATGCGGTCAAAAACCCGTTTTCCGACAGGCTCATGTCCGGCACGGCACCATGACCGTTGCGTTCTTCGGGCACGAACGTCGCGCCCAGTCGACGACGGCGGCGCGGGCCGAAATGGGCCACCGATTTGCCATCAATCTTGATGCTGTCCGGGGCCGCTTGCTGTTCGGTTTCCCCGGCAAGGGCGCGGAACAGTTCGTTCTGACCGTTGCCGGCAACCCCGGCAACGCCCATGATTTCACCACCGCGCACCTCAAGATTAATCCCCTTAAGGTCGGTGCCGAACTGTTCATCACTTTCAAGCGACAGATTGGAAACCGCAAGCCGGACATCGCCAAACTCACGGGATTTACCCCGATCCGGTGCGGTCAGTTTCTGGCCGATCATCATTTCGGCCATCGATTTTGCGGTTTCTTCGCGCGGGTCACAGCCGCCAACAACCTTGCCACCGCGCAGCACAGTTGCCTTCTGGCACAGGGCCTTCACTTCATGCAGCTTGTGACTGATATAGAGGATTGCACAGCCTTCATCGGCCAAGCGACGCAGCGTCTCAAACAGCTTTTCGACTTCTTGCGGCGTCAGGACCGAGGTCGGCTCGTCCAGGATCAGAAGTTTGGGATTCTGCAACAGACAACGCACAATCTCGATGCGCTGACGCTCCCCAACCGACAGCGTGTAAACATGACGATCCGGATCAAGCGGCAGGCCATAGGTCTTTTCGACTTCAAGCACCTGCTTGCGCAGCGCATCCATATCGCGCACGTCATTCATCGCCAGCGCAATGTTTTCAAGAACCGTCATGGTTTCAAACAGCGAGAAATGCTGAAACACCAGACCGATCCCCATTTCGCGCGCATCATGCGGGCTTGCGATCGTGACCGGCTTGCCTTCCCAGATCAGCTCGCCCTCATCGGCCTGCAGCACGCCATAGATGATCTTTACAAGCGTACTTTTGCCCGCACCGTTTTCCCCCAACAGCGCATGGATTTCACCAGGCTCGATACGGAAACTGATATCGTCATTGGCCAGACATCCCGGAAAGGCCTTGGTCACGCCGCGCACTTCCAATTGCGCAGGCCCACCAGCCCCCTTCACGGTATTTGCCCCGGCTTCACCGGTCGTTGACGTCACTGTTGCCACCCCCATTTAGCGATATGTCTTGCATCCAGCACGCGGTTTTACCGCATAACGCATTGCAGTCAAACGGTCTCAATATTCGATCTTGTCGGCTTTGGCATCCCAGGCGGCAAACACTTCGCGCGCTTCGGGCAAATCGACATGCACAATTGGCAATGAACGATCTTCGATCGGCTTTGCCACCTCATCATACAGAAACTGATCATCAAATCCGATGGCAGCGGCATCTTCGCGACCATTGGCATAATAGATCTTGTCAAGGCGGGCCCAATAGATCGCAGACAGGCACATCGGGCAAGGTTCGCAACTGGTATAGATTTCACAGCCTGACAGATTGAACGTGCCAAGCTTGGCGCAGGCCGCGCGTATGGCACTGACCTCGGCATGGGCGGTCGGGTCGTTCTGGGATGTCACATTGTTCCATCCTTCCGCAATCACTTCGCCATTGCGAACGATGATTGCCCCGAACGGACCACCGCATCCCTCATCCATCTTTTGCCGCGACAAATCCACGGCATGGCGCATATGGCCCTTGGCGTCACACACAGCCAATCTCTCCTCTACGAAACCTCTGGTCCGGTTGCCCGAACCGCCTGACAGGCCGTCATTGCGCGGCCCTTTATCATTAAAATTGCCCTCAAAGAAGGCTTTAGGGTCAGGACCTACTAATTTGGTTCGAATGGTCGCTCAGATTTGTGCGGATACGCGAAGCAAAACCGCAGGAAGATATTTATCTTTCAAGGTTCTGCGACAAAGTAGTCCGTGCAAATCTGAGTGATCCGAAGGACAGAGCTTATATTTGCAAACTCCTGCGTCAAATCCCTTGAACGGGATGCCGACCCGTCCAGCGGTATCTTCCTTGTATTTCACAAATATAAGCTCTGCCATTCCAATCAAATTAGTAGGTCCTGACCCTAGCCGTCGCCCAACCCGTCTGATGCGGATTTTGGCATTTGCGTCTGCGCCATCTGTGCTTCACGCACCGATAACACCTGTGCGGCAACCGATGCCGCAATCACCACCGGCTGTTTTCCGGTAATGCCTTGAATTCCAATTGGAGTGGTCAGACGACCGATTTCAACCGGGCTCAACCCCCGATCAGAAAGACGTCGGATAAAGCGTGCACGCTTGGTTTGGCTGCCGATCATGCCAACAAAACCAAGATCATCGCGCACCAAAGCCGCCCGGCAGATCTCGAAATCAAGCGCATGGTTGTGCGTTAAGATCAAAACATGCGCCCCGGCCGGGATATCGGCGACCTCAGCTTCGGGCTTATCGCTTTGACAAACCTGAACGTTTTCGCCTTCAATACCCGCCAGAAATTCATCACGCGAATCGATCAGGTGAATATCAAACGGAAGCGGCGCCAGGGCCTGCACAACCGCCTTGCCAACATGCCCGGCACCAAAAATCCACATTGGCGTGCGCGCGTCATCAAGGCGCAAACAAAGCGTTTCCGCCCCGTTTAACATAACAATCCCGCCGCGGGCCGCACCAAAACTGCCCGAGAGCATCTTGGCATGCGCGCCACTTACGCGCCCGATGTCACTGCAATCGGCCGGAACCGTCACCCAATAACCATCGGCACGTGTCGGTGCGGTTTCGATTTCTTGCAAAACCGTGCGCAGCGTTTCTTTGGCAACCCCGCGCAACAGATGAAAACCAACCTCGACCGATCCACCACAACATTGCCCAAGACCGGGGCCAAGCGGGAACCGGGCGATCTCGGCAACGGCCATCTTGTCAGCACCCGCGTCAAAACCTTCGCGCACCCGGCGTGTGACCTGATGTTCAAGGTTGCCACCACCAATCGTGCCCGAAATCGCATCCGGCGTAATCAGCATGAAGGCCCCAACTTCCCGCGGGGTTGATCCGCGAATGGCCGCAACACTGACCAGCATCACCGGACCGGGTTCGGACAACAGCCTGATATGATCGCGCCGCGACAGGGTCATGTCCTATTCCCCCGCCATTGAATGGGCTGCATCGGCTGAATGCGCGTTCTCGATCATGCGCTTGGCGCAATCGGCCACGGCATGCAAAACCGCCTCGGGCGTTGCCGGGGTATCAAGGGCCGGGACAACCTTGTGATTGGCGACCGAGGCCACCGCATCGGCAATCGCCCGATGCACAGAAATCGCCAGCATCAAGGGCGGCTCGCCAACCGCCTTGGATCGGTGAATGGTTTTTTCAACGTTTCGTCCGGACGACCACAGCTCCATACGGAAATCTTCCGGTCGATCCGAACATGCCGGGATTTTATAGGTCGACGGCGCATGGGTGCGCAGGCTGCCCTTGTCATCCCACCACAGTTCCTCGGACGTCAGCCAGCCCATCCCTTGAATGAAGCCACCTTCAATCTGGCCAAGATCAATCGCCGGGTTCAACGACCTGCCGACATCATGAATGATATCAACCCGCGTCACCTTGTATTCGCCGGTCAGGGTATCAATCAAAACTTCCGAGCACGCCATGCCATAGGCAAAGTAATAAAATGGCCGTCCCGATGCGCTTTCGCGGTCATAATGGATTTTCGGCGTGGCGTAATAGCCCGTGGCCGACAGCGACACACGCGCCAGATAGGCCTGCTTGATCAGATCGGCAAAGGCGAGCTCTTCCTTGTCGCCGACAATGACCTTGCCCGGCACAAAGCGCACAGCACTTTCCGCCACACCATATTTCTCGGCGGCAAAGGCAATCAGCCGGTTCTTGATCGTCATCGCCGCATTGCGTGCGGCCATGCCGTTCATATCCGCCCCGCTTGAGGCTGCGGTTGCCGATGTGTTGGGAACCTTGCCGGTATTGGTAGGCGTGATCTTGATCTGATCAAGATCGATCTGGAATTCCTCGGCCACGACCTGTGCAACCTTGATAAACAGGCCCTGCCCCATCTCGGTCCCGCCATGGTTCAGATGCACCGACCCATCCTGATAGACGTGAATAAGCGCACCCGCCTGGTTCAGAAACGTGGTGGTAAAGGAAATCCCGAATTTCACAGGTGTTAGCGACAACCCCTTTTTCAAAACCGGGCTTTCGGCATTGAACGCCGTAATCTCGTTGCGGCGTTTGCGATAGTCGCTGGCTTTCAGGATATCGTCTGTCAGCTCCGAAAGGACATTGTCTTCGACCACCATATGGTATGGCGTCGTATTGCGATCCTTGGTGTCGTAATAGTTGGCAATGCGCACATCCAAAGGATCACGACCGACGGTCATTGCGATTTCATCAATGATGCGTTCAATCGCAACCATGCCCTGCGGCCCGCCAAAACCACGAAACGCCGTATTGGACACAAGATTGGTTTTGCAGCGGTAAGACCTTATTTCAACATCGCCAAGGTAATAGGCATTGTCGGTGTGGAACATCGCCCGGTCCGCAATCGCGGCGGACAAATCGGCGGAAAAACCGCAATTGGCCGCATATTGAAGATCAAGGCCGCAAATCCGCCCGTCATCATCAAAGCCGACATCGTAATCGACAATGAAATCATGGCGCTTGCCGGTCATGACCATGTCGTCATCACGATCAAGACGGAACTTGGCCGGACGTCCGGTTTTGGTTGCAACGATGGCCGCCAGTGCCGCCCATTGCATTGCCTGGGTTTCCTTGCCGCCAAACCCGCCACCCATGCGGCGCACCTCAACCGTCACCGCATTGGCCGGACGGCCCAGCACATTGGCAATATTATGCTGCACTTCCGATGGATGCTGCGTGGAGCAATGCAGCAACACATCGCCATCCTCGCCCGGAATGGCAAAGCTGATATGGCCTTCAAGGTAGAAATGATCCTGCCCGCCAATCTCCATCCGCCCGGCATGACGATGCTTGGCGCGGGCCAATGCCGATTTGGCATCGCCCTGCTTCATCACATGCGGGGGTGCAACGAAAAGCTGCTTTTCTAGGGCCTCGGCAACATCGAGAACCGCGGGCAGTTCTTCATATTCAATTTCGGCCAGTTGGGCGGCCGCACGGGCCTGCGCCCGGGTTTCCGCCGCCACACAAAAGACCGGCTGACCATAAAACTGCACGATGCCATCGGGCAGGACCGGCTCATCATGGGTGTGGGCTGGCGAAACGTCATTCACGCCGGGGATATCATCCGCGGTCAGAACGCAAACCACACCCGGGGCCGAGCGGACCTTGGACAGGTCCAGCTTGGTAATCTTGCCATGTGCAATGCTTGATGCACCCGGCGCCAGATGCAACGTACCAAACGGCTCATTGATGTCATCAATATAGACCGCCTCACCCGCCACATGTTTCGGGCCACTATCATGTTTGGAACTTGATCGCACACCACCGCTCAGTCCCGCGGTCGGTGCAACAACCTCGTCCATATCGGTTTTCAAAACCTGATCAGACATGGGCCGCCTCCTTGCCAACAAGGCGGGTGGCAATATCCGGCGCATTGGTTTCGATAAACAGCTTGGTCAAAAGGTTCTGCGCGACCAGCATGCGATATTCCTTCGATGCCCGCATGTCGGTCATCGGTTCAAACTCGCTGGCCAATGCCATTTGCGCGGCATTGAGATTGGCTTCATTCCAATCCTTGCCGATCAGGGCCACTTCGCACTTTTTCGCACGCATCGGGGTGCCCGCCATGCCACCAAAGGCCGCACGGAATTCGGAAACCTTGCCATCATCAATCTTGATGGCAAAGGCCCCCAAAACAGCCGTGATATCCTGATCAAAGCGTTTGGAGATTTTATAAGCCTTGAATACCAATCCGCTGTGCGGTTTGGGCACAATCACGCTTTCAACAAACTCGCCCGAAACCCGGTCCTGCTTGCCATAGCTGATAAAGAAGTCTTCGAGCGGCACTTCGCGACGCACATCGCCCATGCGCAGAACGATCTTGGCCCCCAGCGCAATCAGGGCAGGCGGCGTATCGCCAATCGGTGATCCGTTGGCGATATTGCCGCCGACGGTCCCGGCATTGCGGATTTGTCTTGAGCCAATCCGGCGCACCAGTTCACCAACATCGGCGGCCACCCGGCCAAGCGCCTCATGCGCCCGGCTATAGGTCACACCAGCCCCGATAATCAGTGCATCTTCGGTTTCATAAACCGATTGGATATCGGCGACATCGCCAATGTAAATGATCGGATCCAGACGCTTGAGCATCTTGGTCACCCAAAGGCCGACATCCGTGCCCCCGGCCAAAACCGTAGCATCCGGGTGCGCCACCAAAAGAGCGGCCAGCTCATCAGATGTGCGTGGTGCGAAATAACGCCCGGCGGGATGTTCAAGTGCAAGCGTGCCTTCACCTTCGACCATCGCAGTCAATTTGGCGGCAATATCCGCCCGGCGTTTTTGCTCCACGCTATCATTGGCGGCGACACCACCGGCCTTGCGCGCGGCCTCGATAATCGGGCCATAGCCGGTGCAACGGCAAAGGTTCCCGGCAAGCGCATCATTAATCGCACCGCGGTCATCCTCGCCACCATCAAGCCACAGCTGATACAGGCTCATGACAAAGCCCGGCGTACAGAAACCGCATTGCGATCCGTGGGTATCGACCATCGCCTGCTGCACCGGATGCAGGGTACCGTCCGTCGATTTAAGATGCTCCACGGTCAAAAGCTGCTTGCCATCAAGGGTTGGCACGAACTGGATGCAGGCATTGACCGTGCGATAAGCCATTCCGCCCTTGCCATCGGGTTCGCCCAGCACAACCGTGCAGGCCCCGCAATCGCCCTCGGCACAGCCTTCCTTGGTGCCTGATTTGCGCTCGGAAAGGCGCAGATATTCAAGAACCGTCATCTGCGGATCAACATCACGCAGGCTGCGTTCCTCGTCGCCGAGCAAAAAACGGATATCAGAACGGAAGGATCCGGTCGCACTTGCCATGTCTGTCCTCAGCTACCGCGATAGGTGGAATAGCCGAACGGAGACAGCAAAAGCGGCACATGGTAATGCGCCTGCCCATCGGAAATGCCGAACCGGATCACGACCTGATCGAGGAATTTCGGATCGGGAAGCTCTGTCCCGCTGGCATCAAAGTAATCACCGGCATGGAAAACAAGCTGATACTGGCCGGGTTTGAAAGAGGCCCCCTCAAGCATCGGGCCTTCGGTGCGGCCATCGGCATTGGTCACGGCTTCGGCAACCATGTCATCATGGCCGTTGCCAAAGCGATGCAGCTCAATGCGGATTCCGGCGGCCGGGCAGCCTTTTGCCGTATCCAGTACATGGGTGGTCAGTCGTCCCATGCCGGGCCTCCTCTCTCAATCGTTAATTTTATGAGCGGTCGCTTCTCCCCGGGAACGGCATTCTGTTTATGAAGTTTTGTGCCGAACCATTTTTAAGCGATCTAAAATCGTCGCATTACACCCCGTCCGGGGGAAAGAGGCGATAACGTGAAACTATATCAACAAATCTTTGAAAAACGAATAGAACCGTTTCAGGCATTATGAACGGAAACACAGGCAAAACGCTGTGAGAGACCGCGAAAAACGTGGCCCCGATCTGATCCCGTCCAGGAACATTATCAAAACAGCCTTGATAGTGCGGCACGTCGTTGGCCTAGCATCCGCAGGTTTCTTTCTTGCTGCGCTGCGGCCGATGGTTAATGCTACACCAAACAGGCCCGACAACAAAGCCGGGCGTACGGGATCAATCCCACAGAATTCAGGAGAAGGTTCGCATGAACGACCAGACATATGCGCGTGATTTAATTGGTTATGGTGAAAACCCGCCCAAGGCCAACTGGCCGAACAAGGCGCGCGTTGCTGTTCAGTTCGTGCTGAATTACGA
Organism: Thalassospira sp. CA1; assembly: GCF_059052855.1. Taxonomy (NCBI): domain Bacteria; kingdom Pseudomonadati; phylum Pseudomonadota; class Alphaproteobacteria; order Rhodospirillales; family Thalassospiraceae; genus Thalassospira; species Thalassospira sp. CA1. Next base: position 488,445 of record NZ_JBZCIA010000001.1, on the reverse strand, counting down.
AGAAGGTGGTGAAAACTGCATCCTGCATGGCGATCGTGCATCCGAGGCTTTCCTGTCGGAAATCATCGGCGCTGACATGCGCGAAGGTGTCCGCCATATGAGCATGGAGTCGATCTATGAATATGGCTCGCGCGTGGGTGTCTGGCGCATTCTGAACCTGTTTCGCGAACGCCAGATCCCGATCACCATCTTTGCCGTCGCCATGGCGCTGGCCCGCCATCCCAGGGTCGGCGAAGTCGCGATGAAGGACGGTCACGAGATCTGCTCGCACGGCTATCGCTGGATTGATTATCAGTACATGCCAGAAGATCAGGAACGCGAACATCTTCACAAGGCGATCGAGATCATCAAGAACGTCACCGGCGAACGTCCGCTGGGCTGGTATACCGGGCGCACCAGCCCCAATACCCGCCGTCTGGTGGCTGAAGAAGGCGGCTTTCTTTATGACGCCGATGATTACAGCGACGAACTCCCGTTCTGGAGCACCCAGACAGAAACCCCGCACCTGATCGTGCCCTACACCCTTGATGCCAACGACATGCGCTTTGCCGCCATGCAGGGCTTCAATTCCGGCGAACAGTATTTCCAGTATCTCAAGGACAGCTTCGATACCCTTTATGAAGAAGGGACCGATACACCGCGCATGATGTCAATCGGCCTGCATTGCCGCCTGGTCGGGCGTCCGGGCCGGTTCGCGGCCCTCAAGCGCTTTGTCGATTATGTCCAGAGCCACGATAATGTCTGGTTTGCCCGCCGGATTGATATTGCCCGTCACTGGCGCGAACATCACCCGTTTGGCGGCGAATAAAGAAACACAAGGTCCCAATGACAGAAACCACCCAATCCCTGTTTGAAGCCCGCCCGCCGAGCACACTCGCCGAAAGCGCGTTCGTGTCGCTCTATGGCTGGGTTTACGAACATTCACCGTGGGTTGCCCATCAGCTTTATGAACGCGGCATCGCCAAAAACCTCGATAACCCTGCGGCGCTTGCCGATGCCATGGCCGCCATCGTCAATGGCGCGGTTGATGCCGACAAACTTTCGCTTCTGCGCGCCCATCCCGATCTTGCGGGCAAGCTTGCGCTGGCCGATCTGACCGAGTCATCACAAAGCGAACAAAAGGGTGCCGGGCTTGATCAATGCACACCGGATGAACTTGCCCGCTTTACCGAGCTTAATGATCTCTATAAACAGAAGTTCGGCTTTCCGTTTATCTTTGCCGTCAAGGGTTTCCATCGCACCGATATCCTCGAAGCGTTCGAGCGGCGCGTAAAAAACGACCCGGAAACCGAATTCAATGAGGCGATCGCACAGGTTCACCGCATTGCCAAATTGCGGCTCGAAGCGCTGTAGGGTTTAACCACAGCACCACGAGTAGCAAACACCTGTGACCGCCAGATAATAAACGACCATTTCAGGATAAAAAGACCATGAGCCATCAGGAAAACACCGACGCGCCGGAATTTGCACGGCGCTTTGTCAATCTGGCCGACGAACGTCTGGGCGCAGAAGCAATCTTTGCGACCGATGATTTCTTCGCCGACAAGCAGCGCATGCTGCAAACCGCCGATGCAGTGTTTTATCCTGACCGCTATGACGATCACGGCAAATGGATGGATGGCTGGGAAAGCCGCCGTAAACGGGTCGAAGGCCATGATTACTGTGTCATCCGTCTGGCGACATCGGGCCGCATTTACGGTGTCGATATCGATACCAGCCACTTCACCGGCAACTTCCCGCCGGCTGCATCGCTTGAAGGCTGCTATTGCCCCGGTGGCGATCCGACCGACGATACCAAATGGCATGAAATCGTTGCCCCATTGGGCCTTGGTGCCAGTGCGCATCACTATGCCGATGTCACGTCGGAGGCGATCTATACCCATGTGCGTCTGCACATCTATCCCGATGGTGGTGTTGCACGTCTGCGCGTCTATGGTCGCCCGAACCGCGACTGGACGGAAATGGCCGCCAAGGGCGAACAGGTCGATCTTGCCGCGATGATCAATGGCGGTGTGGTTGTTGGCTGGTCGGATGCCCATTACGGTAATCCCAATGCCATTCTGGCGCCGGGTCGCGGGGTCAATATGGGCGATGGCTGGGAAACCCGCCGCCGTCGCGAACCGGGCAATGAATGGCTGATTGTTGAACTGGGTCACCCGGGCGAGATTGAAAAAATCATCGTCGATACCTGCCACTTCAAGGGCAACTATCCCGACCGCGTTTCGATTCAGGGCGCGTTTGTTGATGGCGAAAAGGACAAGTCGCTGCGCGCACGTTCGATGTTCTGGTCGACCATCCTGCCCGAAAGCAAGATGCAAGCGGACCACATCCACGAATTCGATGCATCCGCACTTACCGTCAATGGTCCGGTCACCCATCTTCGGGTCAACTCGATCCCCGATGGCGGCATCAGCCGTTTGCGCATTCTCGGCAAGCCGACCAAGTAACGGGGCAGGGTGATGCAGCTTCCCATCGAATATCTGACCCCGGATGCCTTCGCCCCGTTTGGCGAGGTGATCTCGACCGCCACCGCACGCGATACCTACAAGATCAATCAGGGCACCACGACCCGGTTTCATGATATATCGCGCGTCGATGTCGGTGACGAAGGCGGGGCCCCGATCATCAGCATCTTTCGCGGCACACCCCGGCCCAAGCCGATTGAAATCAGGATGATGGAACGCCACCCACTGGGATCGCAGGCCTTCATCCCGCTGGCCGGACAAAAGTTCCTGATTGTCGTCGCATCAGGCACCGATACGCCCAAGCCAGAAGACCTGCGCGCGTTTCTTTCTGATGGCACCCAAGGTGTTACCTACGCCAAAAACGTCTGGCACCACCCGTTGCTCGTGCTTGAAGAAGACAGCGATTTTTTGATCGTGGATCGCGCAGGGCCGGGCAACAACCTCAATGAAGTCGACCTGCCACTGGTCGATGGCGAGGTTATAACCCTTGATTGGGCGTAACGCAGCAAAGTGACGAAATAACAAAGGCCGGGAATTCCCGGCCTTTTTCTATTTCTAATGCAGATACTTCTTACTGCGCCGGGGCCGCCGCCCCACCGTTCAGGTCCAATGCCAGCAAGCGCTTCTGAATGGTCTGGGACAATACCGGACCAGCCCCCGCCTCCAATGCGCGCTGATAGGCTGCACGTGCCATTTCAGTCTTGCCCATCGCCAGCGCATTGTCGGCGAAATGCGCGATGTGCTCGGCCGTTGGCATTGCTTTGTTGGCACGGATAAAGACTTCTTCGGCTTCCTGATATCGGCCTTGTCGATACAGGATCAATCCATAGGTATCGAGCGCACCGGGATCATCCGGGGCCACCTGCAAGGCCTGCTTTGACAGGCGTTCGGCCTCCTGCAGGTTTTCGCCGCGCACCGCATAATGATAGGCCAACCAGTTGGCCGCCCCCATATTGCCCTGCCCTGCCGCCTGATAGGCCTCGGCCGTCATGGTATCACGGTAAGATGTGATCACGCTTTCAATCGCACTTTGATCAAGCCCATCCACCCAGGTCAGCCCGACCCGCACCGCCTTGCACCCTTGTGCATTGGCCTGTTGGCACATGGCAACCGCCTCCTCGACCGCGCCAATCACCGTGGCGTTCGGACCAGCGGCATATTCCTTGCCCGCCGCATCGCGCGCCATGGCCTTGAAATCAATCATCGCCCGATACCGGTCATCAACCCTTTGCTCGGTGGGCGCAGCAAACATATCCTGCGCCTCCCACTTCGGAGCAGTTTCCCCGCAGGCGGCAAGGCCAAGCATCATGCCGGCAACCATTACGAAACGCGTTGATCTGAAATGAAACGGGTGGCGGTCAATCAAGGTTGTCATTCCCATACTGGTGCAGAAAGCCAGACGCCATCATAGCGCATTTGGGTAATTGTGGGGTTAACATCATGCGACCAAAAGAAAAAGCCGCCGGGATCAATGATCCTCGGCGGCTTTAACAAGCAGGCGCTAAACGCCAATATCAGGGCAACGAGCCTGCGGCTTTACGCGCGGCGTTCTGCGATCATCTTTTTGATTTCGGTGATCGCAAGCGCCGGGTTCAGGCCTTTCGGGCAGGTGTTGGTGCAGTTCATGATCGTGTGGCAACGATACAGGCGGAACGGATCTTCGAGTGCGTCGAGACGTTCACCGGTATATTCGTCACGCGAGTCAGCCAGCCAACGGTATGCCTGCAGCAGAACCGCCGGGCCGAGGTAACGGTCGGAGTTCCACCAATAAGACGGGCACGCGGTCGAGCAGGAGAAGCACAGAATGCATTCCCACAGACCATCAAGCTTGGCACGTTCTTCACGTGACTGCAGACGTTCGCCATCCGGCGGGGTCGGGCTGTCGGCCTTGAGCCACGGCTCGATGGATGCGAGCTGTGCATAGGGCTGGGACAGATCCGGCACCAGATCCTTGACCACCGGCATATGCGGCAGCGGATAGATCTTAACTTCGCCCTTGATGTCTTCGATCGGCTTTAAGCACGCAAGCGTGTTACGGCCATCGATGTTCATCGCGCACGAACCGCAAATGCCCTCACGGCAAGAACGGCGGAAAGTCAGGGTCGCGTCGATCTCGTTCTTGATCTTGATCAGCGCGTCCAAAACCATCGGCCCGCATTTGTCGAGGTCGATGTCATAGGTGTCGGTACGCGGGTTGTCGCCACTGTCCGGATCAAAACGGTAAATCTTGAACGCACGGACATTCTTCGCGTCAGCCGGCGCAGAGAACGTTTTGCCCTCTTTGACGACCGAATTGGCGGGAAGATTGAATTCTACCATCTCTCAAATCCTCTCTTGCCGCGCCTTAATAGACGCGCTCTTTCGGCTCGATATACGACACTTCATCGGTGAGGGTGAAGTTGTTGACCGGACGATAGGTCAGATCAACGCCATAGCCCTTTTTGGTGTTCACGGTCGCAATCGTGTGCTTCATCCAGACTTCGTCATCACGCTTCGGGAAATCTTCGTGGGCATGTGCACCACGCGATTCATGACGCGCTTCTGCCGAATTCATGGTTGCAGCGGCACAGGTCATCAGGTTCTCAAGTTCGAGAGTCTCGACCAGGTCCGAGTTCCAGATGAGCGAGCGATCCGAAACACCGACGTCGGGAAGCGTCTTGGCGGTTTCAGAAAGCTTGTCCTTGCCTTCTTTAAGGATTTCCGAGGTCCGGAACACGCCGCAGTTACCCTGCATGACACGCTGCATTTCCAGACGGATATCGGCCGTCGGACGCGAACCTTTTGCCCAGCGCAGACGGTCAAAGCGTGCAATCGCCTCGTCGCCATCGGTGGTTTTAAGCTCCTTGAAGGATGCCTTGGAATCGACCACTTCAGCGGCATGCATGCCGCATGCACGACCAAACACAACAAGGTCGAGCAGCGAGTTCGTACCCAGACGGTTTGCACCGTGGACCGAAACGCAGGCTGCTTCACCAGCCGCCATCAGGCCCGGAACAATTGCATTCGGGTCTTTGGCCGTCGGGCGCAGAACCTCGCCCTTATAGTTGGTCGGGATACCGCCCATGTTGTAATGGACCGTCGGCAGAACCGGGATCGGTTCCTTGGTCGCATCAACACCGGCAAAGATTTTTGCGGTTTCGGTAATACCCGGCAGACGTTCCCACAGCACTTCCGAACCAAGATGTTCAAGGTGCAGGTGGATGTATTCGCCGTGTTCGCCAACACCACGACCATCACGGATTTCCTGTGCCATACCACGCGACACAACGTCACGCGATGCAAGGTCCTTAACGGTCGGCGCATAACGTTCCATGAAACGCTCGCCTTCGGAGTTGGTCAGATAACCACCTTCACCACGGGCACCCTCGGTAATCAGGCAGCCTGAACCGTAAATGCCGGTCGGGTGGAACTGAACGAATTCCATATCCTGAAGGCCAAGGCCCGCACGGGCCACCATGCCATGACCGTCACCAGTGCAGGTATGCGCCGAGGTGCAACTAAAGAACGCACGGCCATAACCGCCAGATGCCAGAATGACCATCTTGGCGTTAAAGCGATGCAGCTCGCCGGTATCAAGATCCCAGGCCACCAGACCTTTGCACGAACCGTCTTCGTCCATGATTAGATCAAGGGCGATATATTCGACAAAGAATTCTGCTTTGTGCTTTAGGCACTGCTGATAGAGGGTGTGCAGCATGGCGTGACCGGTACGGTCAGCTGCGGCACAAGCACGTTCAACCGGCGCCTTGCCGTGGTCACGGGTGTGGCCACCGAACGGACGCTGATAGATTTTGCCATCTTCGGTCCGCGAGAACGGCATGCCGTAATGTTCAAGTTCATGAACCGCCGGAACGGCGTTACGGCACATATATTCGATCGCGTCCTGGTCACCGAGCCAGTCCGAACCCTTGACGGTGTCATACATATGCCACTGCCAGTGATCCTCGGACATGTTGCCAAGCGATGCACCGATACCGCCCTGGGCAGCAACGGTGTGCGAACGGGTCGGGAAGACCTTGGTGATACATGCGGTTTTAAGGCCGGCTTCAACCGTACCCAGTGTCGCGCGCAAACCCGCGCCACCCGCACCCATAACAACGACGTCGTAGTTATGGTCGATAATTTTATAAGATTCACTCATTGGCTCAGGCTCCGGCAAAAACGATACGCAGGACTGATACGATAGCCGCCACAGACAAGAAGGCTGCGACCGCCTTGATCAGCATCAGCGAGATCACTTCTGCTTTACGGTTATGCACATAATCTTCGATCACAACCTGCAGGCCGTGCGTGAAATGCACGGCAACACTGACGATCATCAGGATCATCATGGTTGAATGGAAATACGAGCTCAACCAAGCGTGAACGGCATCGTAATTCGCCGTGTGCCCGGCAAGTATAGAAACAATGAACCAGATGCCGAGCGGAAGGTTTGCAGCAGCCGTAACGCGCTGGGTCCACCAGTGCGAAGAGCCACTTTTGGCAGAACCGAGACCGCGGACACGGCCCAGATCGGATTGCATCTTCATGACAAGTTGTCCCCTCTTGCCCGGCCCTAGGCCAGACCGATGATCCAGGTGAGAATGGTCAGCACGACTGCCGCGCCAAGGACGATCGGGTTGCCTTTGGCAGCACCCTCATTCGTCAGGCCGCGACCGGTATCCCAGACAAGGTGACGGATCCCGTTGCAGGCGTGGTAATAAAACGCCGCCGTCCAACCGAACAGCAGCAGCAGACCAAACCACGAGGTGAAAAATCCGTGATAGCCGTTAAAGGCTTCACGACCAGCGCCGGCACCAATCAGCCAGGACGCCAAAAATACGAAACCAATGGCAAGGCCGACACCCATCACGCGGAAGGAGATGGACATCTTTGCCGTCATCGGAAGCCGGTACACCTGCAAGTGCGGAGACAGCGGCCGATTGGCTTTGCTCATAGCGGAATTGCCTCTTCTCAAAGTAGCTGGCGGGAAAGCAGGGTTTATTTACCCATGCAGCGGGTTTGAGTCAATCTGAACCCCTTTGTAAACCAAAGAAATCAGTGACAAAACGCCTCAACTGCCTCCGTTAAACTACGTAGGTTGACCTCTCAGACACCGTAAACACCCTGCGGGAAGGGCGCTGCGAAGGACACGGGTCATTCACTTACGGCGTAACGTGCTTTTAGCAATCGCACAATTAGACCTTCTTACGCAAGGAAACTGCCAGCGGATCGGGTCTTATTTATTGCAAACACATATGAATGCGCCCTCACCCGATCAAGACCGGGTCCAGGCGCGCGGCGAAATTACCCTGGCGCGGCCAAACGAAAAGTTAAGCCACTCCAGGATTTATGACGAGTCAGCGCGCGATCAGCACCGTGTAGTCGAAATCAAGCAACACATCAGACTGATATTTGCCATCCGCGTCCTTAAGCGGGAAGTCACTGGCCTGACGATCACGCACCGCCACCAGACGCAGGCGAAGCGCGCCAAGATCACGACGACCGGGCACCTCGAACTTGCCCAGAACTTCCGACCAAGCAAAAATCGTATCCCCGGCAAAGGCCGGATTGGCGTGCGCCCCGGCATTGATCGCGGCAATCCGGAACGCATTGCCAAGCCCATTGAATGAAAGGGCCCGGCACAGCGAAATGATATGCCCGCCATAAATCAACCGCTTGCCAAACCGTCCGCCATTGGCCGCGACCTGATCGAAATGAACCTTGGCGGTGTTTTGATAAAGCCGGGTTGCGATCTGATGTTCGGCTTCTTCCAGGGTCATGCCATCGACATGATCGATCTTCTCGCCGACATAATAGTCATCCCAACGGTGCGGTGATCCGGAAAGCTCGGTCGAATAGCCCGACACATCAAGCCCGACCGGGATCTGAAATGCCTCGGGCGCAACCACACCGGGCAATTCCGGCAGGACCGTTTCCGGGGCCGGGGCACTTTCATCACGTTTGCGCACCATGACCCAGCGATTGTAATCAAGCACCATCTCGCCACGCTGATTGCGCCCGACGGAATTGACATAAACCACACCGGTCTTGCCGTTGGAATTTTCCTTGATCCCGGTGACGGTCGAAACCGAACTGACCGTATCGCCGGGATAGACCGGAACACCAAACACGCCCCCGGCATAGCCCAGATTGGCCACCGCATTCAGCGACACATCCGGCACCGTCTTGCCAAACACCATGTGAAACGCCAACAGGTCATCGACGGGTGCGGCCTTATAGCCGATGCTTTGGGCAAACTCGTCAGACGACTGCACGGCAAAGCGCGGGCCATACAGCCCGGTATAAAGCGCCACATCCCCGCTTGTGATTGTGCGCGGGGTGGCATGGCGGATTTCCTGTCCGATCTGGAAATCCTCAAAATAATTGCCCGGGTTGGTCTTTGACATTCGATTGCCTCCCTGAAAGGCCGGAATTTCTGTAAAACACCGGTGCGCGCCAGCTTGGCTGTCTTGCTTGCAGCCATTTTCGTTACTCGGCGCGACCGGTTTTGTCTGATTCTGTTGCTGCGCTTAGGCGGCGTCCATTTCCGCAATCAAATCGGCCATCGCGACCAATTTCTTGGCCGACACCACATGCAGATTTTCAATCAGCTTGCCATCGACCACGACCACACCCTTGCCTGCGGCACCGGCTTCTTCGTGGGCAGCAATGATTTTACGCGCCCACTCGATCTCGGCCTCTGCCGGGGCAAACGCTTCGTTGGCCGCTGCAATGGTTTTGGGATGAATAAGCGTCTTGCCATCAAAGCCAAACTCGCGCCCCTGCTTGCAGGACGCGGCAAACCCGGCATCGTCCGACAGATCAAGATGCACACCATCAAGGATGGCAAGCCCGTATGCCCGTGCCGCCAACAGACACAGACCAAGGCTGGTCACCATCGGCAGACGGTCCGGGGTATGCGCACAGTTCAGATCCTTGGCAAGATCCGACGTCCCCATGACAAACCCGCCCAGACGCGGGTGCGCCCCGGCAATTTCCTTGGCATTGAGCATCGCAAGCGGGGTTTCCATCATGCACCAGATGGTCATGCCCGCATGCGCGCCTTCGGCCTCCATGATATTGGCAACCTGTCGCACGGTATCGGCACTTTCGACCTTGGGCAGCAGAATGGCATCTGCGGATGTTTTGGATGCCGCAACGATATCGGCATAGCCCCACGGCGTGTTCAGGCCATTGGTCCTGATCTGGATTTCGCGTTTGCCATAGCCGCCCTCGGAAAGCGCGCTGACAATCTGATCCCGCGCAGCATCCTTGGCGTCGGGGGCCACCGCATCCTCAAGATCCAGAATAAGCCCGTCGGCCGGAAGGCTTCTGCCCTTTTCAAGGGCGCGCGCATTGGAACCCGGCATATACAAAACAGAACGGCGCGGACGTGGGGCTGCAGCCATCAGGAATCTCCCGTTTGATAATATTCGTACAATATTTGATATTTATTTTTACGAAAATTACCCAAACTCGCTTTTCACTGCAAGCCACTTTTTGCGGTGCGGCATAGTGAGCCCGCCGCAGGCAGGGAATCATCAGCAATGCAGCGAGGTGGCCCTATTCCGGCTTGCCGAACAAACCGGTCATCAGCATGCTGGTCACGGATGGCACTTCATTGAGCGCCCGGCCATTGGCGAGAAACACCACCACCGTGTCCTGTTCCGGGAACCAGGAAAACTCGGCGGAATAGCCAAAATAGATGCCGTCATGACCCCAGACCGGGCCCCAGTCGCTTGAGCCGATCATAAGCCCATAGCCATAAGACCCGTCACCGGCAAAAACGGTATCGGTCGTTGCGCGCTCAATCGCGTTCGGACCCAGCAGCACACCCTCAACAAAAAGCGTACGGGCGAATTTGACCAAATCTTCCGTCGTTGAAATCACCCCGCCATCGGCCAACTGATCGCCAACATCATAATCGGTAACGTCTTCAAGCTGCCCGTCGCCATCGGCATCATCAAAGCCGCGCGCCAGCGATGCGGGCCGCGGAAACCGGCCAAAGGATGTATTAATCATCTCGGCTGGTTCAAAAATCCGGCGATTGAACACCGCCTCGATATGGTCACCCTCGACCGCCTCGATCATCACGCCGAGCAGGATGAAATTACTGTTGGACGGCGCATAATTTGTTCCCGGCGCAAAATAGGCTTCCCGATCGGCAATCAACGGCAACAGCTCGACATTGCGCCAGCCATGCTGCGGGTCGCGCCCGACCAGCTCAAAAAAGAACTCGCCATCAAGGTAATCGGGAATGCCCGAACTGTTGCGCAGCAAATCACGAATGGTCGCACGATCGGCATTGGCAATGCGATCGCGGAAGGCTCCGGGCAGGTATTTGCCAATCGGATCGGCCAGATCAATCCGCTTCTCGGACGCCAGTTGCAGGGTCACAACCGCCGTCATCATCTTGGTCAGCGATCCGATATAAAACTGCCGATCCCGCGTCATGCCGGTTTCGGGCCGCACACTGGCATAACCGGTCGCGGCATAGCGCACATTGCCCTCGCCATAACCAATCGCCACCACCGCGCCGGGAAGTCCGGCATGTTCGACATATTGATGCAGGAATTTTTCCAACGGATCAGACGGCGCTTCCTTGCCACTGCCGCCTTGCGCCCATGCGGGATGGCTCGCAGACATGACAAACGCCACCGCCAATATCACCATCGCACATGCGGGAATACGCCAGAATGCCGGGTTCAAATCGCTTTACTCATCCTGTCCAACCACGCCCAGCTTCGGGCAAATTGCTTTCCGCCCGGTTAATCCGGACTTTCCGAGAGCTTTGATATCCAGGCCCTCAGCGCCGCCTCAAGGTCATTGGTGCGGACCGTTACCGGGCTTTCACCCGCTTCGTCATAAACCGGCGCGATCTCGGTTGTGTCCGGCCCGACCTTCAAGATGTAGGCATTCATCGCCATTTCCCAAGAGGGTTCAAGATCTTGGCGCACCTTGCCAACCTGCAAAAGCACATCAGCCGCCCATTGGTCCGCACGCCCGATATCCATCACAAGACAAGCCGCAATCCGGTCATGGCCCGGATCATCGGCCACCTTGCCCGGCCAATCGGGCAGCGGGAAATCACCGGCTGTCATTATAAAAGTCTTTCATCACCTGCCGTTTGCCACCCTTGATCAGTACAGCGGAAATGCCGTGTTGATATTGCCTGCGTTCGCCCCGTGACTGAGTGTGGCAAAGGCGATGTAAAAGCGCACATCTTCCGATGGGCCAACGCAATATCCCGCACCCGCCACCGAACCGCCTTCAGGTCGGTTGAACCCGCAAGATGCCCAATGCGGCGCGCCGGTCGGACACGCCACCTGATGGTCATAGGCATGAATAATGGATTTCTCGACCTCCGCCTGACTGCATGTATCCGGGTACATGGTCGAAAACTTCGATGGGTTGGTGCCATCGGGATTCACCAGCGTGATGGTCGCGCCATACACGCCACTGGCATTGGGTTCTTGCGTGATCTTCACATCCGCAACGCTTGCCGGATTGATGCCATCCGGGCGGGAATGGAAACCCTTCGCCCGATTGCCATCGACCTCGCCACAAAAGACATGCTCGATATTGATCGGCGGTGTGGTGTTACTCCAATGCGGATTGGCAGGGCAGGCAACCTGTGCCTGCGCAAACGCAATCGCTGGCAACACTATCCCGGCAAAAAAGCAGAGGCAAAACCGTAAAAGCCCAGTCATCAAAGACCTCCTTCCCAGCGCGCCACATCAAAGCTGCGAAAATTCAAGCCCGATGCGAAGGGCCAGCACACTGGCCGGCTCAAAGCGCATCGGCACCCCGCCAAGCTTCCCGCCATGCCACTGCGCCTTGGTCAGGACAAACGCGCCAAGTGGCAGGGCATGACTGCCCCGGAAATTGACCAGCGCGCGGATTTCCTTGGGCTTGCGGATCGCCTCATCGCGCCACAGGCAGTGATAAGCAAAAAGCGGCGTGCCGGAGCGACGATCAAGGAACACAAACGGCACCTCATATTGCCCCCAGCGCGCGTAATACAGGCTTTCCATGCCCACGCTTGACGTCAGGAACTGGGTCTGAATCGCGGTTTCCGCCAACCGCGTGATGGTGGCACTATCAGACGCCCGAACGCCAATCAAACCAGTGCGCAAGCCCGGATGAATGAGGTGCACCTTGAACGCCACCGCGCGCTGAAACGGTTTGGCGTCCTGATCGACACGTTCAAGACGGCGCACCAGCCAGGCACTTTCAAGATATTCAAGATACCGCCGAAGCGTGTTCTTGGCGATATCAAGCTCGCGCGCCAGCCCCTCGATAGAAAATTCCGAACCGGTGTTATAGGCCAGAAGCGCAAACAACCGATGCAAATCCGATGGGCTTGAAATGCCATGCAGGCCCGGCAAATCCGAATGAAGTGATCGGTGAATGGCCCCGGCCTCGCCATTGGCGGCATGAAAACCGCCTTCATTGATATAGTCTTCAAACAGGTCGTTGAGTGCCACCAAGCCGTCTGGCACATCCGCCGTATAGCGCCCGACATTTGGCGTTTCGGGCAACACATCACTGGGTGCGATGCCCTTTTGCTCAAGATATTCGGCAAAGCTGAAAGGCGGTAAAAACAGGCTTTGGATATATTCCGCATTATCGCCCGCAGGTGCGAGCGCACTAACCGCCACCACGCGTAACATCGGATCGGCGGCGAGCAGTTTGATCAGGCTGGCCTCCCAGTCGCGCTGATAGGACACCTCATCGATAAACAGCCAAAGCGGATGATCGGCCGAAATACCGCGCATGGAGCGCAGCAGCTTCGGCAAACGCGGCAGGTCGACCTCAAGAAACAGCGGATGCTCAAGCGAGATATAGCAAACATGGCGCCGCGGCGTGTCGGCATTCAAAAGCTCTGCCACGGCCTGGCGCATCATCACGGTCTTGCCCACCCCGCGCGGGCCGGTCAGAACAACCGCCTTTTGGCCGTCATTCTTTTCAATCGCCGCCCAGAACCGCTTGAAAAATGCCCGCTGCGGCAGGCCTTGCACCTGATCATCGGTAACGCCATCCCACCACGGGTTATCAAGCATCAAACGATGCAGAAAATCCTGTTCGCCGGGATGCTCGATCATGGTCGTCATATGGTGCTCCCCAAAAGCTGCCTGCCCTATAGCGCACTATATGGGCAATTTTTCCGACTTTGCCGGAAAAACCTTTAAATTAGGTATAGTGATAAACGCTATTTGGGGGTTTTGCCGCAAGAACCTGCAAACAAAAAGAAAAACCGGACCTCCTGAGAAGTCCGGTTTAATGTTTGACGACGGTTCTTCGGGTCAAGACCCGTGCTAACGCGAGGGGGGATTTGGGGTAGCTGTTAAAACCGCCGTCAATCTCGTCAAAATGCTCGGCTCGTGCTTAGGCCTTCGGCCCATCCGTTTTGGTATCGTCCGGCTTGCTGTCTTTATCGGCCTTGCTGGCGTCGTCATCCTCTTTCATCTTTTTGAATTCGGATGCCATGCGGTAATCGCCAGATGCGACAAAACCTTCCATCGAACCGGTGCGCCGTTCCAGATCGTCAAACTGCTCGCGCAGGTCTTCCATCCAGCTTTCTTCATAATCAACACCAACCGTCGGGCGCTCGTTTGCGGCATCGGCCGTGCTGTTGTTCTGGCGGGCGGCACGTCCGGCCGATGTGCTTTGACCGGCACCGCGTACTTTACCGCGCAAAGCATCAAACCACTGCGGATGATGGACATAGGCCCATGCCAGACCAAACAGCATCACGCCGACCGGGAAGCTGAAGATCAGAACCAGAATGAAGGCAATCAGCACCCCTTTGCGCGGAATGCCAAAGGCTTCTGAAATGCCGCGCGTGGTACGGCCGATCACACCATGACGCCTGGAACCGTCCGGGTTGTGCCGTGAGCCACATCCACAGCGCGAGCGTCTTTTGTGACTGCGCCCAAAACCGTCTCCGGCAGTAGCTTGCTGAGCAGTCATATCCTGTTCCTCCATTCGGCAACCTCGGCATCTAACAGGCGTTCAAGTGTTTCGACACGCGTTTCGAGTCGCTTTGCCCGCTGTTTCAGACCCGCCACCGCTTCCTTTTCGCGGGCTGTCTGTTCCGGGCTTTGCGGGCGTTGCTCGGCCTTCATGCGTTTCCAAACCGTGATGTAATGAAACACCACCCAAACCGGGCCAACAACGGTGATCAAAACGATAAGAGGTACGGCAATCGCCCACATATTCGACATCTCGTTCTTTCAAACAGATCAACGCATCGAAACACGAAAACCCGTTACTTATTTGTCTTTTTTCGCGTCGCTTTTCACGCGTGCTTTCAGTTCCTTAAGATCATCCTCGATCCCGAGCTCGGCCTCAAGGTCTTCGAACTGTTCCTCAAGGCTCTGTCCGCGACCAAGGTCCCAGGAGTCCGCACTCGCTTCAAGCTCGTCAATCCGGCGTTCCATCTGCTCATAACGCAGAAGCGCTTCGTCGATCTGACCGGAATGCAGCTTTTCTTTCATTTTGACACGCTTTTCAGCCGTCTGCATGCGGATTTCAACCGTACGCTGTTTCGCCTTGGCTTCGTTCAGCTTGTTCTGAAGCTTGTTGAGGTCCTCGTCATACTTGCCAAGGGTTTCCTCGATCACTTCCAGTTCGCGCTCAAGCACAAGGCTCTGATCGGCCAGACGACGGCGCGCCATCAGTGCGCCCTTGGCCAGATCATCACGGCCCTTGGAAACAGCAAACTCTGCCTTGGTGTCCCATTCGACCTGACCGTCATGAAGTTTCTTAAGCTTGCGCTCGACTTCCTTCTTGTCGGCAATCGCCTTGACGGCGGCGGAACGCACCTCAACCAGGGTGTCTTCCATTTCCTGGATCATCAACCGCACCATTTTCTCCGGATCTTCGGCACGATCCAGAAGCGAGTTGATGTTAGCATTTACGATATCGGACAAACGCGAAAACACGCCCATTGTCTGATCTCCTTAATTAATCGGGGGACGCTACAAATTCTGCACTCTGTATTTCAAATGCCGTGCCAGTTTTGAAATTCCATAAAATCAATGATTTAATTAATCATCAGACTTTTTATTTAACTTTTATCGCGACAATATTGTCGTTTTGCGATAACGTTTTTCGCGAAATGGATAGCTTGCAACCGATATTGGGCGAAGACCCCGTTTTTCTGGCTGCCCTTGAACATGTTTCACACTTGGCGCCGATTGAACGCCCGTGTCTGGTGCTTGGCGAACGCGGTTCGGGCAAGGAACTGATTGCAGCACGCCTGCATTACCTGTCGCGCCGCTGGGGCGGGCCACTGGTCAAGGTCAACTGCGCCGCCCTGTCTGAAACCCTGCTTGATACCGAACTTTTCGGACACGAAGCCGGGGCGTTTACCGGGGCGTCCAAACGCCATATCGGGCGGTTCGAACGTGCACACGGCGGCACAATCATTCTTGATGAAATCGCCACCGCAAGCCCTGTGGTGCAGGAAAAGCTTCTGCGCGTGGTGGAGTATGGCGAGATCGAACGCGTCGGCGGCTCGGAAGTCATCGAAGTCGACACCCGCGTCATTGGTGTGACAAATGAAAACCTGCGCGAACTGGCCAAAACCAACAGGTTCCGCGCCGACCTGCTTGATCGCCTCGCCTTTGACGTGATTGCTGTCCCGCCGCTCCGGCAAAGGTCTGATGATATCCTGTTACTCGCCGAACAGTTCGCACTTGAGATGACAAAACGGCTGGGCCGCAGCGTCTTTCCGGGCTTCTCGCGCAAAGCCGCCGAACAACTTCTCCGCTATCCCTGGCCCGGCAATATCCGTGAACTGCGCAACGCAGTTGAACGCAGCATCTATCTTGCTGAGGACGACGAAACCCCGCTGGCCCACATCACCATCGATCCGTTCGAGGACATCTGGTCCGAGACCGACCGTGACACACCGACACCTGCGGAAGAAGTCGACACGCCGGAACCAGACGCAACTATCGACTTCAAATCACAGGTCGCCAATTTCGAAATCAAACTGCTTGAACAGGCCCTGCGCCAAAACGCCAACAACCAGACCGAGGCTGCCAAAGCGCTTGATCTGAACTATCACCAGTTTCGCAGGTTACTGGAAAAGCACGGACTTCTGCCCGGGCGTCAGGATTAAGGCCGATGTATCAGCCAAGAACACCGAACTATCGCAAAAGCGATCCGGTGATGCGCTGGAACCTGCCGGACCGTGTGTTCTTTGCCTGTGGTGCCTGCCACATCCTCGCCCACGCCTTTATCAAGCGATACAGCGCGATTGGGGAGCTCACGGCACTTTGGCTTCACCCGACAAAGGATCATCCGGGCAATCACATTGTCGTCGCCCACGATGACTGGGTGTTTGATTATCATGGCTACAGTAAGCGTACGGCGTTCTTCAGCCACTACATCCGCCGGGCCAGACAATGCTGGCCGGACTGGGACGTCGAAATCAAAGAAATCCCGCACGACGTTTTGATTTCCGAACCCAAGTCGCGCCAGATCGATGGATTATGGCTTCGCGAACCCAAACAGTTCCTGCATGACGCCCTGCCGCGCGCGGAACGCTTCGTCGAACGCTTTGCCCCGCCACCGATCTAACAATCAGCCGACGCGCACCCTCGTCAATCCGCCAACGCCCGCGCAATCACCATCCGCTGGATATCAGACGTACCTTCATAGATCTGGCACACCCGCACATCGCGATAGATCCGCTCGACCGGGAAGTCCTTGAGGTAGCCGTAGCCGCCATGGATCTGAATGGCGGCCGAGCAGACTTCCTCGGCAATTTCGGAGGCGTACATTTTCGCCATACAGGCCTCGGTCAGACACGGCTTGTGATCATCGCGCAAGGCAGCGGCGCGATGGACGAGCAACCGGGCGGCATCGATCTTGGTGGCCATATCGGCCAGACGAAACGCCACCGCCTGATGTTCAATGATTTTCTTGCCAAACGTTTCGCGTTCATTGGCGTAATCCTTTGCGGCCTCGAACGCCGCACGTGCCATGCCGACCGACTGGGCGGCAATGCCGATGCGCCCGCCTTCAAGGTTGGCAAGCGCGATCTTGTAGCCCTGCCCTTCCTCGCCCAACATATTTTCGGCTGGCACCCGGCATTCAACAAAGGTGATCTGGCAGGTGTCCGAGGCATTCTGACCAAGCTTTTCCTCAACCCGGGATACGACATATCCCGGCGTGTCGGTCGGCACGATAAAGGCCGAAATGCCGCGCTTGCCCGCATCCGGGTCGGTGACGGCAAAGACGATGGCGACATCGCCCTCGGACCCCGATGTGATGAATTGCTTGGCGCCATTCAGAACCCAGTGATCGCCATCGCGCACAGCACGGGTGCGCAATGCACTGGCATCTGATCCGGCCTGCGGTTCGGTCAGGCAGAACGCCCCGATTTTTTCGCCGCGCGCCATCGGGATCAGAAATTCCTGCTTTTGTGCCTCTGTCCCGAATTTCAGGATCGGCATGCAGCCAACAGAATTATGCACCGACATGATGGTCGATGTTGCCCCGTCACCAGCGGCAATTTCTTCGAGTGCGAGGGCATAGGCGACATGATCCATGCCCGCCCCGCCATACTCGTCAGGCACCAGCATGCCCAAAAAGCCGAGCTCACCCAGGCCTGCAATCGCCTCGGCCGGGAAGGTATGGTGGATGTCCCATTTTGCGGCATTGGGTTTGAGTTCGTTTTCAGCGAACTCGCGCGCGGTATCGCGCACCATGATCTGATGTTCTTCCAACCGCATGACGGCCACCCTCCCACTTTACGTTCAGCGGGCGATGTCCGGTCCTGCGATCAGAAGATCGTTTCCATCAGACCGGGCTTACTCTTCGCCCTGAACAAATTTGTCCTGCGCGGCATCAAAGCGCCACAGGATCCCTTCTTTCATGCCGTACCACCAGCCATGCAGCTTGAGGTCACCGGCCTCGACCCGTTCCTTGATGAACGGGAACGACATCAGGTTTTGCAGCGAGTTACGGATCGAATGACGCGATACCTTGTCGACATCCGGGCCATGTTCGAGACAGCATTTCGAAATGCTGACCCACTCGCCGATAAAGTCGCGGTCCGGCACCTTGCCCGCTTCGCCGTGCTCGACCAGAGCCTCCATGCCACCGCACGCCGAATGGCCCAGAATGACGATGTCCCTGACCTTCAGATCACGCACCGCAAATTCGATCGCCGACGACGTCCCGTGGTAATTCTCATCGGGCTCATAGGGCGGGACAAGGTTTGCCACGTTACGGATGACAAACATCTCGCCCGGCTCAGCATTGGTCAGGATGGCGGGATCAACGCGGGAATCAGAACAGGCAATCAGAAGAACTTCCGGTCGCTGGCCCATATTGACCAAGTCCTCGACGCGTTCCGGGCGCTGATCATAATACATCGCCTTAAAGCTCTTGAACCCGGCAAGCATCCGATCAACGGTTGGCTTTGACATCTCGCGAAGTCCCCTATTCTGTCATAACGCTGTCGACAAAATAGGACCAAATTGCCCAAGTTGATAGTCCCCATTCCAACCTTTTGAGCCGTTCTAAACGTGCGATCTCCTTTGTTTCGCAGACAACCAAACCCTGACGTTCCTAGAAACGATCCGCACGCAGCACCTGACAGTCACTGATCGTGACAACGCCAATGTGACGATCCACCACCTCGAACGCGGCTTCAAGCATCCGGTCAAGCTTCTCCGGGCGGATGATGCAGATCACCTGAACCATACCGCCGCCCCGCGACACGGTATCATCGCGGCTCCAACTGCCTGACCGACCCGATCCACCAAGCACCGGCAGCACGGAAAAGCCGGTAACCCCCGCCCCCTCAAGCGCCTGACGCAGGCGGCTTTCCATAATGGCTTCGATAATGATCGCCACGCGTTTGGCATCATGCTTTTCCATGGGATTAACCTCCGTGAACGGCGCTGGCCATCGCAAGATAAAGCGGAATGCCAAGCGTCAGGTTGAAGGGGAACGTCACGCCAAGCGACAGCGTAAGATAGACCGACGGATTGGCCTCTGGCAGGGCGACACGCATGGCCGCAGGCACCGCGATATAACTTGCCGAGGCGGCCAGAACCATCAACAGCACCGCCCCGCCAAGCGACAGCCCGATAATCAGCGCAAACGCCAGTCCAAGACAGGATCCGATCACCGGCATCAGCATCCCGAAAACAAGCGGCCCCGGACGCAACACCGCACGCCCCTGCTTAAGGCCACGTCCGGCAACCAGCCCCATATCGAGCAGGAACAGGCAAAGAACCCCCTGGAAGGGCGAGACAATCAGGGCTTCGATCTTGGCCATGCCCTCGGCACCGGTGATCCAACCGATAAAGAAACTGCCCACCAGCAAGACAATGGAACCATTAAGCAGGATTTCACGGATCAACGCGCCATCCATCCGGCCCTTGCCGCCCGATGACACCAGCAACAGGGCCGAGAAGATGGCAGGTGCCTCCATCGCGGCCGCCACCGCAACCATGTAACCCTCTGCGACGATGCCCGAACTTTGCAGGACCGAGGTTGCAGCGACAAACGTCACGATCGAGATCGAGCCATAATGCCCTGCGACCGCAGCGGCATCTGTTCTGCTCAGTTGCGATATCCAGCGCAAAAGCGCAAAGGCAATGAACGGCAAGACAAAGGACAGGATCACGCCCGCCATCAGGGTCATGCCAAGTGTCAGGTCAATGCCGTTATTTGAGACCGCCACCCCGCCCTTGAAGCCAATGGCAAACAGAAGATAAAGCGAAATGCCTTTGGCGACGGCTTCCGGGATCGTCAGATCCGATCGCGCAAGGGCAGCCCCCACCCCCAGAACAAAGAAAAGAACGATGGGCGACAGAAGATTTTGCGCCGCCAGGCTCAACACATCTTGCATGGCTGTCCCTTGACTATGATACCCCGGTGTTGGTGTCGCGCAAGCAGCCTCGCCCCTGCGCAAAAACCGCAATTCCGATAACAGGATCACGGTTTTCTGTCATCAGAAAGCCGAACGGTCTGATGACAGGGGCGTAACTTCGTTCACATAATTTACCAAAAACTTAAAGCAGCTCGATGGCAACCGCTGTGGCCTCACCGCCACCAATGCAAAGCGATGCCACACCCTTGGTCCCGCCATGGGTTTTAAGTGCATGGATCAGGGTTACGAGTAACCGCGCACCGGTGGCACCAATCGGATGGCCGAGTGCACAGGCACCGCCATGGACATTGACCTTGCCGTGATCAAGTTCCAGATCACGGATGGCGGCCATTGCCACCACGGCAAAGGCTTCGTTGATTTCCCAAAGATCGACATCGTCCTTGGACCAGCCGGTTTTGCCCAGCACCTTTTTGATCGCATCAATCGGGGCGGTCGTGAACCAGCAAGGTTCTTGGGCGTGGGTCGATTGACCGACGATTTTGGCAAGCGGCTTAAGCCCGCGCTTTTCGGCTTCCGACGCGCGCATGATCACAAGCGCCGCGGCGCCATCGGAAATCGATGCCGAATGGGCAGCCGTGACCGTGCCGTCCTTGGCAAAGGCCGGGCGCAGGGTCGGGATTTTTTCAGGTTTGGCCTTGGGCGGCTGTTCATCGGCATCAATGGTGACTTCGCCCTTGCGGGTGTTGAAGGTCACCGGGGTAATTTCATCGGCAAAATGGCCGGACGTGGCGGCGTTTTGCGCCCGCGTCAGGGATGTAATGGCATAGTCATCCTGCTCTTTGCGGGTAAAGCCGTATTTTTCTGCTGTTGCCTCGGCAAAGGTGCCCATTGAACGGCCCTTGTCATAGGCATCTTCCAGACCATCGAGCGCCATGTGGTCATAGACCATGTCATGGCCGTATTTGTGGCCCGACCGCATTTTCAGAAGCAGGAACGGCGCATTGGTCATGCTTTCCATGCCACCGACCACCATGACATTGGCGCCACCGGCGACCAGCGTATCATGAGCAAACATCACCGCTTTCATGCCCGATCCGCACATCTTGTTGATCGTGGTCGCGCCCGCCGCACGCGGGATGCCTGCATGCCAGGCAGCCTGACGGGCCGGTGCCTGCCCCTGACCGGCAGGAAGGACATTGCCCATGATGACTTCATCAATATCATCGGCGCTCATACCGCCGCGCTCAAGCGCTGCCTTGATGGCAACACCGCCCAGCTCGGCGGCGGTCACACTGGCAAAATCCCCCTGCAATCCGCCCATTGCGGTGCGGGCACAGGAAACAATGACGATCGGATCAGAAGTGCTCATGGTATGGGTCCGTTTGTTCGTGGGACGAAGTTTTCGGTTTTAACGCTCAGGCGGTTTCGCCAAATAGTTCGCGGCCAATCAGCATGCGGCGGATTTCGCTGGTGCCCGCGCCGATTTCATACAGCTTGGCATCGCGCAGCAAACGGCCGGTTGGGTATTCATTGATATAGCCGTTGCCGCCCAGCGTCTGAATGGCTTCAAGCGCCATCCAGGTTGCCTTTTCTGCGGCATAGAGGATCACACCGGCCGCATCCTTGCGCGAGGTTTCCCCGCGGTCGCACGCCTTGGCGACTTCGTAAACATAGGCACGACACGCATTCATCGTGGTGTACATATCGGCGATCTTGCCCTGCATCAGCTGGAACTCGCCAATCGCCTTACCGAACTGTTTGCGTTCATGAATATAGGGCACGACCACATCCATGCAGGCGCGCATGATCCCGGTCGGGCCTGCGGCCAGAACCGCACGTTCGTAATCAAGGCCGCTCATCAAAACACGCACACCGCCATTCAGCTGCCCCAAAATATTTTCCTCGGGCACTTCGCAATCCTGGAACACCAGCTCGCACGTGTTCGACCCGCGCATCCCCAGTTTGTCGAGCTTTTGTGCGGTCGAGAAACCCTTGAAGGTCTTTTCAATGATAAAGGCAGTAATGCCCTTGGGCCCGGCATCGGGATCGGTTTTGGCATAAACCACCAAGGTATTCGCATCCGGGCCGTTGGTGATCCACATCTTGTTGCCATTGAGGATGTAACGATCCCCCTTTTTCTCGGCCTTAAGCTTCATCGACACCACGTCCGACCCAGCGCCCGGCTCGCTCATCGCCAGCGCCCCGATATGTTCGCCGCTGATCAGTTTGGGCAGGTATTTGGCCTTTTGCTCGGGCGTGGCGTTGCGTTTGATCTGGTTGACGCACAGGTTGGAATGCGCGCCATATGACAGCGCGACCGAGGCCGACGCGCGACTGATTTCTTCCATGGCGATCACGTGCTCAAGATAACCAAGGCCGGTGCCGCCGTCTTCTTCGGACACCGTCATGCCCAGCAGGCCAAGATCACCGAATTTGCGCCACAGATCATTGGGAAACTGGTTGCTGGCATCAATCTCCGCCGCACGCGGGGCGATTTCGGCCTCGGCAAAAGACGAGACGGTTTCGCGGATGGCCTCCGCGGTTTCGCCAAGATCGAATTTCAGTCCGGGGAAGTCGAAAAATGCCATGTTACTGTTCCTGCCCTGCGCAATTTGGTTATTTGATAAAAGTGAATAATCAGCCCGATTATGCGGCGCTGGTGAGTAATTCCGGCGGAAGCTTCATCACCTTGAGCGTCTGAAGCGATGTCGCACAGAGGACGGTTTCGGTATTCCTCATACCAAAGACATCGATGCGGGTGACGATGATCGATCGACCCCGTGAAACCACCTCGCCAACCGCGCGCAACTGATCGCCCATGCCGGGTGCGACGATGTTGAGTTTGTATTCAATCGTCAGCATGCCCTGATCGGCCTCAACCAGGCTCCAGCCGGCGAAACCACCGGCGATATCGGCAAGCCCTGCAATCAGACCACCGTGGAAATAGCCGTTATGCTGCAACAGATCGGGCCGCGTTGGCACAATCACCTCGACCCGGCCCGGTTTGACATCAGAAACCTCGGCCCCAATCGACAGATTGTAGGGCTGCTGGGTGAAACGCCGGCGCACTTCGGCGACGTAATCGGGATTTTGCGGTTCAAACGAGGCCATGTCGCGATCCTGTGGTGAAACCGGCGCGATGAGGATCAAACACACCGGGATATGACGCGACTCTGTTGTAGTTGACGTTAACGTTAACGTCAAATTAAATCCGCATAGCTATACCGGTTTTTTTGATGCGGCGGGCAGCCTCGAGACCAAATCGCTGTGGAGCTGCGAATATTCAACGGGTTCGGATTGCAGTTCGCGCGCTGGACGTGGAAAAACCCATGATTTCAGAGGCATAAAGAAAATGTGAGGATTCCTCACATTGCTGGTGCCGCAATAATCGGGACAGTTCGTCTACGGGTGCGACAGAGGCATCCCGCGTAGGCGCGGCAACAACCCGCAGTCGGTCTGACCTTGGTTAGCCTGACTGCAGTTAGTCTGGCCCCAGTTGGTTTGACCCTGTTTGGTCTGGCCCCAGTTGGCCTGCCCCCTAGCTTGTCTGACCTCAGTTGGTTTGGTCGCCCCATTCCTGGATGCTGGCTTCGAGCATTTCGGTCATCACATTGCGGGAGACGAGATCGAAGACGGCACGCGACAGGCGGCCGCGCAGTTCGCCGGTGTTGCATTCCGATTTGTGCGACATGGTCAGATAGAGATTTTCGGTGCTGACCGGGGTGTCGTAGCTGCGGATATTGGTGATGTTTTCATGGGCGGCCACGGCCTTGCCGGGGAATTCTTCGTAAATCAGGTATTCCGCCCGACCAAGCGAGAGCATCTGCAAGCCCTGTTCGAGGCTTGGTACTTCGCTGATGGTCAGGTTGTGGCGGGCATAGGTGTCAAACGCCTGCCCGAAACTGTTATTGATCACGGTCAGACCATCAATCCCGACCAGATCGGACCACTGGCTGTAGCGCAGATCAAGATTGTCATGCGTCCAGATCACGGTACGCGTCCCCTGAAAGGCCGGATAGAAGTAATCCATATATTCCAAGCGCGGCAGGGTCAGAAAGGCACCAGCGATCATATCAATCGTGCCGTCGCGCATATGTTGCTGCACCCGGCCCCAGTTGCCCGAATAGACCACGTCGACTTCAATACCGGCCAGCTCACCGGCCCGTTTGATGAAGTCGGCAGCAGCACCTTGCAGGGTATGACCATCCTTGGCCACCCAGAGATAGGGCGGGTAATCCGGATTGCCCGACGCAACCAGACGCGAACAATCGCGCTGCCCGTCGGCATCGGAAACAGATCCGCTTTTGCCCGACTGTGCACGCACAGATACCGAGCCAACAACGGTCGCCAAAAGCACGGCCAGAAATGCAATTCTGATGCTCATCATTACCACTCTTCCTCTGCCTGCATTTCCGAGCCCTGAGGCACGCAGAACAGATACCTTACGCTTAGGTGTAGTAAATTTAGACCAATTCCCCACTTCAGAATAGGTCTAAACAGATTAATGCTCCAAACCCGTGCGGGAAACACAGGCCAAAATAGCGAGGGACCAGCTGTTTTCAGCCGGTCCCCCTTTAACAATATTCCTGTGAAGTGCTGCGCACCGGCATGACGTATACGTCTATGCCGTTCCCCTGCGCAGCCCCCATACAGTACCCGCAATAGAGCGGGGCAGAATTATGCCGAACGGCGTTTCATGCCCTGGTTGCCGCCGCGACCTTCGCTGCGACCACCTTCGGCACGACGCGGACGGTCGTTGAAGTCACGACGCGGACGGTCGTTGAAGTCACGACGAGCACCGTCGCGCGCACCAGCACCATCACGGCCACCATCGCGACCGCGGAAGTTACCACCACGATCACCGCGCGGCTTGTCGGCAAAGCGACGTTCGTCACGGTTGCCACCTTCACCACGGGGGCGGAAGTTGCCACCGCGACCGCCACTGCGCTCTTCCCGATCGCCGCGCGGTGCACGGTCATCGTTGTCAAAGCGCGGTTTGCGGTCATTGCGGAAATCACCGCCATCACGACGCGGACGATCATTGAAGTCACGACGTGCGCCATCGCGGCCACCATCGCGTGCCTCATCACGTCCACCATCTCGGGCACCGAAACCGCGGGCTGCACGATCACCTTCGGCGCGGGCACCATCACGGCCACCGAAACCACGACCGCGACCACCGTCACGATTGTCACCACGGGCACCATCGCGACCGCCATCACGACCACCGCCGAAGCCACCACGGCCCCGGCCACCATCACGGCCACCGAAACCACCGCGACCGCCGCCGCCAAAGCCACGACCACCGTCACGGCCACCGCGACCACCACGACCGCCAGCACCCGCACCGGCACCGAACGAACGGGGCGGCGGGGCAGCATGGAATTCGTGATCTTCGTCGATATTAACGTCCTGTTTGATCAGGCGTTCGATGTTGCGAAGCAGGCGAATGTCGCGCGGCTCGCAGAATGAAATGGCAATACCTTCGGCACTGCCACGACCGGTACGACCGATACGGTGGACATAGCTTTCGGCATCTTGCGGCAGATCATAGTTCACAACGTGGGTAATACCCGGAACGTCGATACCACGGGCAGCAACATCGGTCGCAATCAGGACCGGGAAACTGCCATTGCGGAAGTTACGCAGGATTTTCTGACGGATACGCTGCTGTTTGTCGCCATGGATGGCATCGCTGTCGATGCCTTCATCACGCAGCTGGAACGACAGTTCGTCGGCATCTGCCTTGGTTTTGGTAAAGACGAGAACGCGTTCGGATTCGTCACGTTTAAGCAGCTGAACCAGAAGCTTGGTCTTGTCGTGACGTTTCACGAACATGCCAACCTGGGTCACGCGCTCGGTCACGCTGGACTGCGGTGCGGTTTCAACCTTGACCGGGTCTTTAAGCAGACGGTCGGTCAGGTGTTTGACTTCCGGCGGCATGGTTGCCGAGAACATCACGGTCTGATGCGCATTCGGAAGCAGTTCAGCAACAGTCAGAACGTCTTCGGAGAAGCCCATGTCAAGCATACGGTCGGCTTCATCAAGGATGAAGACTTCGACATCGTCGAAACGCACCGTGTTGCGCGACATATGGTCAAGCAGACGACCCGGGGTCGCAACCAGGATATCAACGCCACGGCGCAGTTCCTGAATCTGCGGGCCCATCGGGGAGCCACCAAAGACAACAGAGGAAAACAGGCGGATGCCTTTTTTGAAATCACGCAGGCACTGGCCGATCTGGGTCGCCAGTTCGCGGGTCGGTGCCAGAATAACCGCACGCGGCTGACCCGGTTTCGGGCGCTGCGGGTTTTCGGCAAGACGCTGCAGCAACGGCAGGCAGAATGCAGCGGTTTTACCGCCACCCGTATGGGAAATACCCATCAGGTCCTTGCCTTCGAGAAGTGCAGGAATCGTCGCGGCCTGAATTTCGGTCGGCGCGGAGAAACCGGCAGCTTCAACATTGCGCAGCAGGGGCTCGATCAGGTTGAGCCCATTAAAATTCGTCATAAAGGAAAGTCCTTCGTTTATCCGGTCGGCGCCATGTTAACGCCTGTGGGTGCCTGCCCAAACGAAGTCATGACCGGTGCGCGGCAAAGAGCAGCCACTGCGTCGGACCCTGCATGAGAGGCAATTGATGTGAGGCATCGACGTCATCACGCCGAACCCGCCCTCGCCTTTTCATACAGTTCCTGACAGCTCATTCTGTCTTTGCAAGCGAAGGAATGAGCGGGGTGATACAGGGCATTTGACCATAAGTCAATCAATCCCCGCGCCGATCAGCCATGCAAAAACGCATTCTTATCGACTTGGCGATGATTACTGTCATCACCATTTAACAATCTGGGCGCTCAATTTTAACGGTTTGGTTCCCAAATTATGTGCATATAGGGGTACTATACAATCGCTTAAGAGGGGATAATCATGCGATTCCGGGTCGTCACGGGGATCTTTTCGATTCCCGCCATTTGCCTTTTGGTGCTGCTGGCAATTATCGCCACAGTCGCCCTGAACTATCAAACCAGTCTTCGAAATGCGAAATTTGAACAGATTTCGCATTTGACCGAGGGTGCGGTCACGATCGTCAATAATTATATCGCCAAAGCCAAAAGCGGCGAGATGACCGAAGACGAAGCCAAGGCTGCGGCCCTGGATGTGCTCAATGCATACCGGTTTGACGGGCAGAACTATATCTATGCCACCGATTATAATTACTGCATGCAGCTTGATCCGCTGAGCCCGGAAGATGTTGGCAAGTGCAATCCCGACAGCAAGGTGCGCAACATGATTGTTGCCGCAGCCAAAGCAGGCGGGGATGTGATCCTGTATGAAACCAAGAAGCCGGGTGAAGGTGACAAACTGATCGAGAAAGCCGCCTATGTGCGCCCGATCAAGGAATGGAACTGGGCGCTTGGCGCTGGCGTCTATATGGACGATGTTCAGGCAGAATTCATTTCTGTCATGCAGCGCATCGCGATCATTTCCGTCATCGCGATCATCATTGCCGGTATTTTGTCCTGGTTTGTCGGGACGCGGATCACGCGCAGCATCGTCGGCCTGAACAGCAGCATTCGCACGATTGCCGATGGCGATTACAAGGCACCGGTCGAAACCGAATCCCGGTTCGTTGAAATTGGCGACATGGCAGCCGGTGTTCTGGCACTGCGTGACAAGTCGGCACAGGCCCAGCAGCTTGAAGCCGATGCCGCGGTTCAGAAACAGAAGGCCGAAGAAGAACGCCGCAGCAATATCCGCGCCATCGCCGAGAAGCTTGAAAGCGAAGTCGGTGGCATCGCCAAAGCCGTTGATCGTTCGGTTCAACGCAGTGCCGATCTTGCGGTGAGCATGTCACAGAGTGCGGATGGCATTCTGGGCCAGAGCCAGCAGGTGGCATCCGCTGCCGGTGAAGTTTCCCAGAACGTCGATGCAGTTGCCGCCGCGACCGAGGAACTTTCATCGTCGATCACCGAAATCAACGTTCAGATTTCGCAGATGTCAAACACGGTGGAACGGGCAACCGATGAAAGCCAGAGCGCGTCAAATGACGTTGCCGGCCTGTCCGAGACCGTTGAGAAGATCAAAGAAATCATTGGCCTGATCAACGATATTGCCGGTCAGACCAACCTTCTGGCGCTGAACGCCACCATCGAGGCTGCGCGCGCGGGTGAAGCCGGCAAAGGCTTTGCTGTTGTGGCAAACGAGGTCAAAAACCTTGCCACCCAGACGGCGAAGGCGACCGATGAAATCGCCGCCCAGATCAACGACATTGTTGATGGCACCGAACGTGCGGTCACCGGCATTTCGCGGGTTTCGGAAACCATCGAACAGGTCCGAACCGCATCAACCGCAATTGCGGCGGCCATTGAAGAACAGGGTGCGGCAACGCAGGAAATCTCGGGCAATGCCAACCGCAGTGCGGATGGTGTGAAACAGATTTCCCAGAGCGTTGACGAAACCATGAAGAATGCCCAGGGCACGACCAACGATGCAGATGAACTGAAATCAGCCTCCGCAGAGCTTTCTGATCGTTCTGCCGAACTGACCAAGATCATTCATCGTTTCTCGACCGACTTGAAGAACCAGGCCGGATCGTAAGAACCTGATTTCAAAAAAGGGCCGGACATTGATTTGTCCGGCCCTTTTTGTTTTGCGCGTTCTGTTTTCCGCTTATTCGGCCGGAAGGTTGTTTTCCTTGCGGAAGGAATGCGCCGGATAAACACCCAGAATGCGGACTTCG
Organism: Thalassospira sp. CA1; assembly: GCF_059052855.1. NCBI lineage: Bacteria > Pseudomonadati > Pseudomonadota > Alphaproteobacteria > Rhodospirillales > Thalassospiraceae > Thalassospira > Thalassospira sp. CA1. The sequence continues at coordinate 459,398 of NZ_JBZCIA010000001.1, read as the reverse complement.
TGCGAGAAGAATTGCAGTTCTTCGAGCGCGTGGCGCAGGCCAAGCTGTTCGGGGTGGGCTTCGACCTCGGCAAAGAACTGGGTCGCTGTGAAGTGGCCTTCGACCATGTAGCTTTCAAGCTTGGTCATGTTGATGCCGTTGGTGGCAAAACCACCGAGCGCCTTATAGAGGGCTGCCGCGACGTTGCGCACGCGGAAGACAAAGCTTGTCACCACCGGGGTGCCGTCATTGGGAATGTCGAGCGGTTCACGCGCCAGAATGATAAAGCGCGTGGTATTGTGTTCGGCGTCTTCGACCTCGGTCCGGAGCACATCAAGACCATAGATCTCGGCCGCCAAAACCGGTGCGATGGCGGCAATCGATTTATCGCCGCGATCAGCAACTTCCTTGGCACAGCCCGCGGTATCGGGGCCGACCACGGCATTCACACCAAGTTCCTTGCGCAATTTGCGGCACTGGCCAAGCGCGTGAACGTGGCTGTGGATTTCCTTGATGTCCTCGATCCTGGTACCGGGCACGGCAACCAGCGCGTGGTTAATGCGCAGGAAGGTTTCGCCGATAATATGGACACCGGACTCTGGCAAGATGTGGTGCACATCCGCCACGCGACCGGCCAGTGTGTTGTCAATCGGGATCACCGCCAGATCGACGTCGCCTTCTTCAAGCGCACCAAAAGCGCCTTCAAAGGTCCTGTACGGTACTGTCGTTGCACCCGGAAAGGCGCGACGGGCTGCCTGATCGGAATAGGCACCGTGCATTCCCTGAAAAGCGATCCTTTGTTGCGCAGTCATCTGGCTGTTTCCTGAAGTGGTCATGTATTTTGATTATGAACTTAAAGCACTTGGTGGCTGGTTCCGCAACTATGCACCCAGCACTTCGCGCGCGCGTTCAAGGTCTTCTTGCGTATCAACACCGAGCGGCACGCCATCCACCAGGGCAACCGCAATCACCATGCCGTTTTCAAGCGCGCGCAACTGTTCGAGCTTTTCACGTTGTTCAAGTTCGGCGGGCGGCAGGGAAACGAAACGATCAAGGGCCGCACGGCGATAGGTATAAAGACCGATGTGATGATAAAGCGGCCCGTCCCCGTAGGGTGCAGTCGCGCGCGTAAAGTAAAGAGCACGTGCGACACGCCCGGAACCAAAGGCTGCGACGGCCTTGACCACATTGGGGTTGGTGCGTTCTTCGTCGCGTTTGATTTCAGCGGCCAAAGTCGCGATATCCACCGACGGGTCACTGAGCGGTTCAAACACCGCGCGGATGTCGGCGGCATCAATGGTCGGCAGATCCCCCTGCACATTGACCACCGCATCAAACTTGCCTTCGGGGTCGAATGTCTGGAGCGCCTGATGCACGCGGTCCGATCCGCTGGGCAGGTCGGGATCGGTCAGAACGGCAATACCCCCGGCGGCAGTGACCGCATCGGCAATTTCCTGTTCGGCGCAGGCGACCAGAACCGGACCGATTCCGGCCTCCGTCGCGCGACGCCAGACCTGAACGATCATGGGTTCGCCACAGATATCGGCAAGCGGCTTATTGGGCAAACGCGTGGACGCCATGCGGGCGGGAATTACAACAACAGGATTGCGCGGGGTCGACATTTCTTCACTCCGGCCGGGCATAAGTTATGGGGCACAAATCACCTGTTCTTTGATCTTGCGCAAAGCGTGGTGTGAACAAGCAATGGCAGAACACAGGTTCTTAATCGGCGCGACATTAGCCGGTTTTGGTGCGGCGACGAAAGACGGAATCGCGTTTTGCAGAACACTAGACGAAAGTTCTAAGGCAAGCTTGTTCGCCTTGGTGTTTAAGAAAGGTTGATGCAAATCGCTGAAACGTATAGTTTCCCACCAACCAGTTTTGCCTGCGGTTACACGTGTGTTTCTCTTGATCGAGGATTGCCGGGGACGCATGGGTAGAACATAAAGATAAAACCTGAGAGTGATTAGGCTGTAACGGGGTCCCGTCATGAACACGATGGAAATCAACAAGATCGTCGCCGGCGTTATTTGTGCTGTGCTTCTGGTAGTGGTTGTCGGCAAGGTCGGCAGCGCACTGGTCAGTCCTGAAGAACTGGAAGCACCGGTATATCCGTTCTCCGAAGATGTGATGGCGGGTGCAAATGCCCCTGCTGCTGCACCGGCAGAACCGGCAGGCCCGGAACCGATTCTTGCCATGCTGGCCTCGGCCGACATGGGTGAAGGCGAGAAAGTCTTCAAAAAATGCGCATCCTGCCATGACGTCGAAAAAGGCGGCCCGAACAAAACCGGCCCGAACCTTTATGGCATCGTTGGTGCCGCGTTCGCGCACAAGGATGACTTCTCCTATTCTGACGGGATGGCCAACCATGGTGGTTCCTGGGGCTTTGAGGAGCTGAACGAGTTCCTTTACAACCCGCGCGATTACATCGATGGCACCAAAATGAGCTTTGGCGGTCTGAAAAAGGCCGAAGATCGTGCCGCGGTTATTGCCTGGTTGAACACCAAGTCTGACAACCCGGTCGCCCTGCCCGATCCGGCAGCGGTTGAAGCCGCCCAGGCCGCAGAAGAAGCCGTTGACGAAGCCGCCGAAGCGGTTGAAGAAACCGTCGATGATGCCGCAGCCGCCGTTGAAGGCGCGGTTGAGGAAGCCGGCGACGCTGTTGACGCGGCCACCGCGCAGTAATCACGCAAGCCAAAGATATCGCCTGACCGAAATTTATGGTCAGCACAGAACATGCAGGGGACAGGAAACTGTCCCCTGTTTGCGTTTGGGGGGGGTCGTCCTTTGGGACTTTATATATGGCGTCCTTGCCTTCTGGGCCCAAAGCGGAAATAGTACCGGCCATAACCATACCCCGCCGCCAGACATCAACCGCCTGCAGGAATGCCTTTATGGAAAATCTCGATCCGTTTTTGGAAATCGCCCACAAACTGGCCGATGCCGCACGCCCGGTCGTGCGCAAATATTACCGCACCCCGGTCGCGGTCGATGTGAAGGCCGATGACAGCCCGGTGACGATTGCCGACCGCGAGGTCGAACGCACCATGCGCGATATCCTGAATGCCGAACTGCCCGATCACGGCATTCTGGGCGAGGAACATGGCCGGGAAAATGTCGATGCGGAATATGTCTGGGTGCTCGATCCGATTGACGGCACCAAATCGTTTATTTCCGGCAAGCCGAGCTTTGCGACCCTGATCGCGCTTTGCCACAAGGGCACCCCGGTTCTGGGCGTCATTGATCAGGCGATTACCGATGAACGCTGGGTCGGCGTGATGGGACAGGCCAGCACGATGAATGGCGTTGAGATCAGTGCGCGCGAATGCGAAGACCTTAAGAGTGCGACCTTCTTTACCACCGCGCCCGAGCTGTTCAAGGGCGATGCCGCCAAGGCCTATCAGGCGGTTTCGAAAAACTGCCGGGTGCCGATGTATGGCGTTGATGCCTATGCCTATGGCCTGACCGCCCTTGGTCTGGCTGATACGGTGGTTGAGATCGGGCTTCAGGCGTATGATTTTTGTGCGCTTGTGCCGGTCGTCGAGGGAGCAGGCGGTGTGATGACCGACTGGTCGGGCAAGCCGCTTCATATTGATAGTGCAGGTGATGTTGTTGCCAGCGGGGATGCCCGTTGCCATCAGGATGTTCTGGCGACGATCAAGGCCGCGATGGCCTGACAGCCTTCATTGCCGGGACGCCCCACCAGATCACAGACCTTGCCGACACAGGATATCCGATGACCAATGACCACCCGTTTCTTGCCATGGCCCACAAGCTTGCCGATGCCGCGCGCCCGGTGCTGCAAAGCTATTACCGCAAGCCGCTTTCTATCGATGAAAAGGGTGATGCCAGCCTTGTGACCGATGCCGACCGCGCGATCGAGCGCACCATGCGCGATCTGATCAATGCGGAACTGCCAGATCACGGCATTCTGGGCGAGGAATACGGGCCGGAAAACCTTGATGCCCAATATGTCTGGATCCTTGATCCGATTGACGGCACCAAGTCGTTTATCACCGGCAAGCCCAGCTTCAATACCCTGATTGCGCTGTGCCGCAATGGCAAGCCGGTGCTGGGTGTAATTGATCAGGCGATTTTGGATGAACGCTGGATCGGGGTCGAAGGGCAAGCAACGACATTGAATGGCAATGTGGTCACGGCACGCGAATGTGCGCACCTGAAAGATGCCACCATTTTCACCACCGGACCGGATCTTTTCGTTGAGCCAAAGGCGATTGCCGGATACGAGGCGGCCTTTGGTTCCGCCAAGCAGCCGATTTACGGTATTGATTCATATGGCTATGGCCTGATTGCCATGGGGTTTGGCGACGTGTTGGTGGAATCCAACCTGCAGCCCTATGATTTCTGTGCTGCGGTGCCGGTGATCGAGGGCGCGGGCGGGATCATTACCGATTGGGAAGGCAATGCCCTTACGATGCACAGCGGCGATCTGGTGATTGCCAGTGGTGACAGCCGCGCCCATGCAGAGGGGCTGGCGGTTTTGCAAAAGGCCATCGCGTAAGGCCGTGTGATGGCTTAAACATTTGGCGATCAGGCACCTTTCGGGCACACTTGCTGATCACGGCAACAGGTTGGGCAGCGCCATGTTTGAATGGGTGATCATTCTTTTTCTCGGCTCCGGGCTGGTGTACGGCCTGCAATCGCGCCGCCTGCAACGCCGCAATATTTCATCGCCGATGATGATGGTTCTGACCGGGATGCTGGTCGCCTTGCCGCTGGGCATCTGGCACAGCGCACCGATGGATGCGCTTTCGGGCAGCATTCATTTTGCCACCGGCTTTGCCGAAATGACGCTGGCGATCATTTTGTTTCTCGATGCGGCGGTGCTCGATTACCGCAAGGAAAGTGCGGCGCGCAATATCGCGATCCGCTTGCTTTTGATTGGGTTGCCGCTGACCATCGGGGTGACGTGGGCGTTTATTGTCGGGCTTGATGCCTCTATCGGGTTGGTGCCGGCCCTGATCCTTGCGCTTATTGTCAGCCCGACCGATGCCGCCCTTGGCCGACCCGTCCTTGAAAACAAGGGCGTGCCCGAACCGGTGCGCCAGGGCATCAATATTGAAAGCGGGCTTAATGACGGCTTGGTCCTGCCGGTCTTTACCACGGCGGTTTTGCTGGAAGCCAATCTTCTGAGCAACGGACATCAGGGCTGGGTCGCCGAGGCGTTGCTTGAGATTTCAATCGGGGCGGTGATCGGGGTGGTCAGTGGCTATGTCATTGGTCAGGTGGTCAATCACGCGGTCAAGAACAGGACCATCGTTGCGCGGTTTGAACGGTTACTCGGCGTTCTGGCGGCCCTTTTCATTTTCCTTTTGGCCGAGGAATTGGGCGGCAATGGTTTTGTCGCGGCCTTTGCCGGCGGGCTTGCGCTTAATATTTCGAGTGACAAGGTCAAGGACGCGATTGAAAGCTTTGGCGAGGCCGAGTCAGAGCTTCTGACCATGCTGACATTCTTTGTCTTTGGCCTGATCGTCGTGCCAGCGCTTTATGAAAGCTGGACCTGGACGATGCTGCTGTTTTCGATTGCAAGCCTTGCTGTCCTGCGCCCGATTTGTGTGTGGATCTGCATGATTGGCAGTCCCTATAGCCTTGGCGAAAAGCTTTATATCGGCTGGTTCGGACCGCGCGGGATTGCATCGGTGATTTATATGCTGATCATGGCGACGATGATTGACCCGGGCGCGTTCAAACCGCTGTTTGCCGCCGGTACCATGATTGTCTGCATCAGCGTGGTTGCCCATGGCATTACCGCCGCCCCGGCGTCGCGGGCATTGGTCACCTATCTGGCGCGGAAACCCTGAGGAAGGCTGATTTTTTGCAGGCTATTGCTGGGAAATGGCAAGACGGATGCCAAGGGCGATGAACATGCCGCCAAGTGCGCGGTTCAACCAGGCGCCCAGCTTGCGACTGCCCTTGATCCGGCCAGCGGCCGAGGCCACCGCCAAAACCAGCATGCCCTCAACCACAAAGGCGATCAGAAGCACCATCAGGCCGAGTACCAGAAACTGCACCGCGCCATTGCCACGGGTTGGATCAATGAATTGCGGCAGGAAGGCCATGAAGAAAATCGCCACCTTGGGATTGAGCACATCAATCATCACCCCCTGACGCCAGGCGCCAAAGGCAGTCATCGGTTTGGTCGAAATCGGGGCGGTTGGCTCAGCCGATTTCGCCGCAGTTTCTGATTTGGCAAAGCTGCTGCGAAGCGCGCCGATACCCAGCCACACCAGATAGGCCACCCCGATCCATTTGACGATGGCAAAGGCCAGCGCCGAGGTCGCAAGAATGGCCGAAAGCCCAAAGGTTGCCGCCAAAACATGGACAAAGGCACCGGAAATCACGCCAAGTGACGAAAACAGGCCGATCTTGCGGCCATGCACCGCGGTTTGCCCGACAATATAGGCCATGTCCGGCCCCGGCGAGATGTTGAGCAACAGGGCGGCAATCAGAAACGGCGTATAGGCAACGAGAAGCTCGATCATCCCAACTGATCCCTGGCGAAAAAGACCAGATCAATCTCAAGCGGGCCCAATCCGGCCTCGATCAGCATGTTGGACAGCTGCCCACGATGGTGGGTCTGATGGTTGAACATATGCGCCAAAACCAGATCGCGCGGCATGGTATAGGCATCACCCGCGACCGAGTGGTAGGTCAGATCCGCGGTCACTTCGGCGTCGGTCAGGCCGTTGGTGAACTCAATGATCGCCTGATCTTCGGCCACGCGGGCGCGGCGGAGTTCATCGAAGTTTTCATAAAGCACGGTGTTGAGCGGCATGGCCACGGGACTGCCGAGCAGGCGGCTCATCCAGATGCGGTCAGCCACCAGGATATGATTGAGCGTGCGCAGGATCGACGGGAAGAAGGCCGTGCGCGGGGCATCGAGTTCGGCCACTGGCAATTTCGCGCAAAGCCCATAAGCCTTTGCATTGGCCCAGAGATTATATTGCGCCATGCGTTCGAAATAGGCCGCACCGTTCATCTTTTACTCCGTCTTCAGGTCTGCGATCATGGCTTCGCTGTCGGGTTTGTTGCGCAAGTTGGCGGTACTGGTGCAACCTGTTCGAGCACCTTGGTCGCCGGTTTGGGGACACGTTTGGTCAGAATAACCACGTTGCCGACCAATGTCAGCGCCACACCCCAGATTATATTGCCCGTCCAGTGGAAATCCTCAAACCAGGTCGACAGCAACAGGGCAACAATCGGGAACATCACCGAACTATAGGCCGCACGATCCGGGCCGATCTTGCCCAAAAGTGTCAGATAGAAGCCAAAGCCCAGAACCGATCCGAACAGGGCGAGATAAACCAAAGCGGCCAAGAAGCTGGCACTGGTATCAAAGGTCACCGGGATTCCGGCAAGCGCGATATAGCCAAACAGCAAGAGCGTGCCATAAAGCATGCCATAAGCATTGGCCTGCATGACCGGAACCCCGCGCGCATGGTTGCGTGCGGACGCCATATTGCCAAGCGATGCGATGTAAGCCCCCGCAAGGGAAACCAGAAGCCCGATGCTGCCACCCGTTGTCAGATCGAAGGCGGCCAGATCATTGGCAAACACCATGGCGATCCCGGTAAGCCCGATCCCGGCCCCGATCAGGGTGCGGGTTTCGGGACGGCGGCGGAAAAAGATCACGCCATTAATCATATTCATGATGACGATGGTTGAAAACACCACCGCCAGAAGCCCGGACGTCAGATGGATACTGGCGACATAGATCAGGACATAGTTCAGCGAAAACAGACAGACGCCCAGAACCGCCATGAAGAAATGATCGCGCAGCGTAAAACGCATCGGCAAGCGGCGTAGGCCACACCAGGCCATCAAGATCAGCGTTGCCAAGGCAAAGCGATAGGCGACGGCGACTTCGGGGGCGACCGAAAGCTGATACTGAATGGCGATCCAGGTCGATCCCCAGATCAAGACAACTGCTGCGTAAAGACCGAACATGGCCCAAGGACTCCAAAAGAATTGAAGCCACAATTTAGGGCAGTTCAGAACCGGCGCCAAACCAGCTTTTTTGATCCTGCCATTAGCCAAACTAATCCAAAGACCGGAAATCTAATGCATCGCCAATCAGGATTTTTTCGACCGACCTGCTTTGCCGGTCTTTTTGCCGCTGTCTTCTGGTTCGGGGGTTTCGTCGCCGTCTTTGGGCGTGTCATCAGCCGTGTCGTCAGCCACATCTTCAATATTGTCATCGGATGCGTCCGGCACGTCAGGTGCCTCAGTCACATCGGCCTCGTCTGTGCCATCATCAAGCTGCTTGGCGGTTGATGATGTCTGATCGCTCAGCGCCGCGTTCTTTTCGGCGCGTTTGCGTTTCTGCCAATCTTTCCAGATTGCCAGCAATTCGCTGCGCGATTGGAAGATCGGAATGCGGCGTTTGGGTTTGGCTTTTTGTTGTTCAACCGCCAAGCCGACCTCAAGCACGTCGTGCTCATCATCGGTGCGGCGCACGATCAGTTCCACCGTGCCATAGGGCATGCGATCACCGAGTTCGAGATCGCCGGGCAGATCACGTTCGAGGATTTCGGCCACGGTGAGTTCGGTATCATCGGCGTCGACGGCAAAGCCATACAGACGACCAATATCGGCAATCCGGGTATCGGCCGGGAAGCTGAAATCACCGAACAGTTCGACGTCATTGGCCCCCTCGGCCGGACCGGCAAACAGTTGGTCGAGCAGGTCGACATGCTTGGGCGGGGTAATGATATAGACCTGATCACCGCCCTGAACCGGCCCGGCGGAATGCGGGCGCAGTGATGCACCATCGCGCAGGATCAGACTTGGCCGTGCCCAGCGCGGAATACGATGACCGGTGGCAACGGCACTGGCTTCGTGAACGCGATAGACAACGATTTCCTGATTGGCATTGCCGGGCAGTTCGAGATCAATACGGTCCACCGGACCGTGGCGGGCCGGCACAATTATGCCCAGCCAATGCGCCATCCGCCGGATCGTCCAGCCCTGCAACAGAAGCGAGGTGATCACGACGATGAAGGCGGTGTTAAACAACAGCTGCCCTTCGGGCACGCCTTCGACCATCGGCACAATGGCAAGCAGGATGGAGACCGCCCCGCGCAAGCCGACCCATGAAATAAAGGCGGTATCATTGCGCGAGAAGTTAAAGAACATCAGGCACAGCCAGACCGCCACCGGACGGGCGACAAACACCAGAACCAGCGCCAGAATGACACCCGGAAGGACAACCGTGCCAAATTCGGACGGGGTGGCGAGCAGACCCAAGGTGACAAACATCGCGATCTGGGCAAGCCAGGTGGTGACATGCTGAAAACGCCGGACGCCGACGCTCATTTTCATGTTGCTGTTGCCGGCATAAAGACCCGCGACATACACCGCCAAAAAGCCACTGCCGCCGAGAATACTGGTCGCGCCAAACAGGCTGAGTGCAAGTGCCATGGTAATGATCGGCACCAGTCCCGGTTCAAGTTTGACCCGGTTGATCATCCAGACCAGCGCATAACCACCGGCAAGGCCGAAAATCGCGCCAAGGCCGATCTGAAGGATGAAGCGTTGCAGGAGTTCAAGCGCGATGTTTTCGCCACCGCCGAGAATGATCAGTTCGACCAGCGAGATCGTCAGAAACACCGCCATCGGGTCGTTCGAACCCGATTCAACTTCCAGCGTGCTGCGCGTACGATCACGCAGATTGATCCCGCCAACGCGCAGCAGGAAAAACACCGCCGCCGCATCGGTTGAGCTGACAATCGCCCCAAATAAAAGTGCAACCAGCCATGGCACATCGAGCACCAGCCAGGTTACCCCGCCAATCACGCCGGTGGTAATCAGCACCCCGAAAGTTGCCAGAACAAGCGATGGACCGGCGGCGATTTTTAACGTTCGGAGCTGGGTTTCAAAGCCACTGTCAAACAGGATCAGGGCGAGCGCGATGGAGCCGATGAAATAGGCGAGCGGCGCATTATCGAACATGATGCCGCCAATGCCGTCCTCGCCCGCCGCCAGACCGACAAACAGAAACACCAGAAGCAAGGGGGCGCCGACCCGGAAGCTGACCAGACTGGTGAAAACAGCCACCACCACCAGAATCGATGCAATCAGGATCACCAGATTCATCGATTCAATCATTTCGGGGGCTCCTATGTCGGGACATCAGAATGGGTTTGGCGGGTTACGTGCGCAGTACTATCACATAGTGATACTTAGGAAATGATGACCGGCAATGCCATCTCCCCCGATGACTGATCAAAATTATCCTGAAACTGTAAAGTCAGGCACGGCCCCCTATTCGTGGTCGGCCTGCGCCGGAACAAATAGTGTTTCCTTGGCCGTGGACAAGGCGATTTCCGGCAGAACTTCGACGACGCCGGGCATTTCCTTGATCGTGTCGGAAATAAACGATTCCAGATGGCCGGTATCGCGCAGGCGCAGTTTGACCAGAAAATCAAAGCGCCCGGTCATGTGATGGCATTCCAGCACTTCATCGGCCTTGATCAGGGATTTGACCAGTTTCTTGTTGCCCTTGGCCGGATCGGTGCGCAGCCAGACCATTGCGGTCAAGGCACGGCCAATGGCGTTCGGATCAACCGAAATGCGATAGGCCTGAATAATCCCCTGTTCGCGCAGCTTGCGCACACGATCATTCACCGCAGAAACAGACAGCCCGACCTTTGTTCCCAGAACCGAATAGGACAGTGATGCGTCTTCCTGCAGGATGTCGATCAGTTTGCGATCAATTGCATCCATTTATCTTCCCCCTGAATGGATTTTGCTGATTGCCTTGATCTTACACGAAAAACGGGTGTGCGCGAACTGTTCGCCAAATTTGCCGGGTCTGCCATGCGCCGCTGCCATGCGATACCCCGTTCGCGAGACTGGATTTTTTCCGGATAGCTGCGTAAACCTTTACTTGTAATGATTTTACATCGCCCCGCCTCTGACAATGCAGCCCTGATGGGCGCCCTTCTTATGATCAGTGCTGCAATGTGTTTTGCGGTAATGGCGGTTTTTATCCGCTATGTCACAGCAGACTTGCATCCGTTCGAGGCATCGTTTTTCCGTAACCTGTTCGGGTTGTTGCCAATGGTGCCATGGATGGTGCGCAATGGTGCGAGCGGATTAAAGACCGAGCGGTTCAAGCTGCATTTTCTGCGCGGGGTGCTGGGCTTCGGGGCGATGTCGTGCATTTTCACCGCCCTTTCGCTGTCACCCGCCGCACAGGTGATTGCGATCAACTTTACCCTGCCGATCCTGACCACGGTTCTGGCCGCCGTGGTGGTACGCGAAACCGTGCGGGCGCGCCGCTGGAGCGCGATTGCGATCGGTTTTGTCGGGGCGATGATTGTGATCCGCCCGTTTGGCCAAAGCTTTGAGACCGGTGCGATCCTGGCCCTTGGCGCGACGGTTTTCATGGCGTGCGCGATGACCACGGTCAAAATGCTGTCACGGACCGAAAGTGCCAATGCCATCGTGACATGGATGGGCCTGATCATGACGCCGCTGTCGCTGATCCCGGCGCTGATATACTGGCAGGGGCCGACTGCCTGGCAATTGTTCATCCTGTTGATCATTGCCGTGACCGGAACCGCGGGGCAGCAATTGCTGGTGCGTGCCTATCGCACGGCCGATCAGTCCTATGTCATGATTTTTGATTTCCTGCGCCTGCCCTTTGTTGCGGCCTTGGCCTATGTGATGTTTGGCGAGGTGGTTGATTTCTGGACCTGGGCGGGGGCGGCCTTGATCATTGGATCAGCGCTTTATATCGCGCGGCGTGAGGCGGTTCTGGCCAAAAAGGCCAAGAGGGAAGCCAGCATGCCGACCACGGCCCCCGCCGATCCGCAAGCCATCCCGGTGACCCGCGTTGATCGGGATGCCAGCGCAAAGGACAAGCCCGATGCGTGAATGGTTTAACGGACTTCCGCCCTATTTGCAGGCAACCTCCTTTGGCCTGATGGCATCGATCAGTGCGGCGATCTTTTCAGTGTTTGTCCGTCTTGCGACCGAGCATATCGATCCGTTGCAGGCAGTGTTTTTGCGCAATTTCTTTGGGCTTTTGTTCATCGCACCGATTGCTTTGCGGGCGGGATTAACGCCGCTTAAGACCAAGCGTTTTCCGATGTTCTGCCTGCGTGCGGTTCTGTCGATGGGGGCGATGAGTTTCTGGTTTTCGGCGATTGCCTATATGCCGCTGGCCGAGGCAACGGCGCTTAATTTCACCGTACCGCTGTTTGGCACCATCCTTGCCGCGATCTTTTTGGGTGAGAAAGTTCGCAAATACCGGATTGCGGCCTTGTTGGTCGGTTTTGGCGGGGTGCTGGTGATCATCCGGCCGGGCAGCGAAACCGTGCAACTGGCAAGCCTGTTTCCGATTGCCGCCGCAATTTGCATGGCCAGTGCGGGATTGACGATCAAGTCACTGTCGCGGACCGAAAACCCGACCGCCATCATCCTTTACATGATGATGCTGACCACGCCCCTGACCCTGATCCCGGCATTGTTTGTCTGGGAGACACCGAGCCTTGAGGTGCTTGGCCTGATGGTGGCGGGCGCGTTCATGGCCAACATCACCCAGCTTTGTAATACCAACGCCTTTCGGGTTTATGATTATAGCTTTGTGATCGGGTTTAATTACCTGCGCCTGCCCTTTGTCGTCGGTATCGCTCTGGTGATGTTTGGCGAGGTTCCGGAAATCTGGCTGGTGCCCGGTGCGGCCCTGATTATCGGGTCCGCACTTTATATCGCGCGGCGCGAGGCGAAATTGAACCGCGAAGCCAACCGGATCAAGCGCGGGCTTTCGGCCACGGCAAGCGATCTTGATCCGCCGCCGTCCAACAGGAAGTCGTGACAGCATGCGGACATGGTTCAACAGCCAGTCCGATGTGATGCGGGCAAGCTTTTTCGCACTGTTTGCAGCCATTCTGGCGGCGTGTTTTACGCTCACGATCCGCTATGCCACTGAGGAACTGCATCCCTATCAGGCGGTGTTTTTGCGCTTTGCCTTTGGCCTGATCCTGATTTTGCCGATGGTGATGAAGCGCGGGATTGTAAGCCTTGCCACCAAGCGCCTGCCTTTGTTTGGCTTGCGCGGCGTGTTGTCGGCAGCAGAGATGTGTTTGTGGTTTATGGCGGTGTTGTATTTGCCACTGGCCGAGGCGACGACGCTTAATTTCACGGTACCCCTGTTTGGCACCATTCTGGCCGCCGTGATCCTGCGCGAACAGGTGCGCATTCACCGCTGGCTTGCGATTGTTATCGGGTTTGTCGGTGTGGCCCTGATCATTCAGCCCGGGACAGACACCATGCAAGCGGCCAGCATTTTGCCGATTGCGGCGGCGATCTGCATGGCCAGTGCCGGGTTGATCACAAAGCGGTTGGTGGCAACGGAGTCGACCACATCGCTTTTGTTTTATCTGATGATCATCACCACACCGGTTTCCCTGATCCCGGCATTATTCGTCTGGCAGACGCCAAGCTGGTCTGCACTTGGCCTTATGGCGGTTGCCGCGTTGATGATGAATGTGATGCAGGTTTGCAATGTCAAAGCCCTGCAACTGGCCGATTACAGTTTCTTTGTCGGGTTTTCCTATTTGCGTTTGCCGATCATTGCCGTGCTGGCGCTGATGCTGTTTGGCGAAGTGCCCGATATCTGGATATTGCCCGGCGGGGCGATGATTATCGGCGCTGCGATCTATGTCGCACTTCGTGAGCGCAAGCTTGCCAAGGCCAGATAAAGGTCGACGGCGCGTCACCCATCACCCGTCATATCCCCGCAAACTGTTATAGCGCGCGATTTGATCGGGGCTCAGGATTTCCGGGGTCTTGAGGTGGGTCGACAGATGGACAAAGCGCAACCGGCCGAGACTTTGGGTGATGGTGTTTATCAGCCCTTCGAGTTCATCCGCCGTCAGCCCCCCGGCCCTGAATGCCGCGTCCAAGGCGATTTCAGCCTCGATCAATCTGTTGCCAGCAATGATCGCGTTTTCTTTCATGTCGGCATAAAGCGCGGTGATGGCGGCATGCTGGTCTGAAGACAGCGGGATCTGATCAGATAGTTCGAGCAAATGGGCCGGCCCCGGCACGCCATTCAGTTCGGCGGCCTTGGCCAATCCCCAGCCGCCGCCCTTTTGCAATTCGTCCATATCCTTGGCCGACAGGCTTTTGACCGGGCGATGTTGTTGGCCGACATATGGGGATGGCGTGCTTGCGTCGCTGGCCATGTTACTGCCGTGCTGCGCATTGTCGGTGCGATGCATATGGGCATTTCCCTGTGCATGGGCGGTTAGCGGGATGGTCGTTCCAAGCAGGATCAACGCGGCAAACGCGGCCCGGAATACCGTTTGCGGCAGGCGGGAGAGAATAAACATGGCTGCACCTTTTGGTTTGAATGGACGCCAAGCTTGAAACAGGTCAGCCAATTGCCACATGATAGATATCATGTCGGTATCAATCTTTGATCTTCTCAACCGTTTTCATGGCAGGTTGTATGATTACAGCCCGCCCAAGGTCCTGTTTCGCAAAGGGGACCCGGTCGAGCATCTTTTCCTTATTCTCAGCGGGGAAGTGCGGCTGGCGCGGTTTTTGGAAAACGGTGACGAGATTGTTTTGCAACGTGCCGGGCCAAACAGCGTTTTGGCAGAGGCATCATTGTTTTCGCATTACTACCATTGTGATGCTGTCTGCCATCAGGAGGCGCAGGTCAAAATGATCCGCAAACATGATGTTGAAGCCCATCTTGCCGATAATAATCAGATGGCACTTTCGCTTGCCGCGCATCTGGCGCGCGAGGTGCAGGCAACCCGCCAGCGGGCGGAGATTTTGCGGCTTCGGACAGTGGCTGAACGGCTTGATGCCTGGATCGCCTGGCATGACGGGGTGCTGCCAGAAAAGGGCAATTGGCGGGTGATTGCCCTTGAAATCGGTGTCAGTCCCGAAGCGCTTTATCGCGAGATCGCCCAGCGCCGTTAACCCTGATCTGAGGCCTCGATTTCGCATACCCGACAAGGTTAAATCGACGCTTGCCCGCTAAAGATATAATTTGGTATACAAATACCAAATTAATCAGAAGAGCGCGCGTGGGGAGGCTTCACGTCATGCACATCAAGGGTTCGATTGCCATTGTTACCGGGGCTGCGTCCGGTCTTGGCGCGGCAACCGCCGAGACACTGGCGAGTGCCGGGGCACGGATTGCGGCATTTGATCTGAATGAAGACGGTGCCAAGGCCACAGCCGAGAAATTGGGTGGTGTTGGCTATGGCGTTGATGTTTCCAATGCCGAGAGTGTCGAGCAGGCAGTTGCAAGGGTGCAGGCGGATCTGGGCACGCCATCGATCCTTGTGAACTGTGCCGGGATCGTGCACGGCGAACGCATTGTCGGGCGCGATGGCCCGGCCGATCTGGCCGCGTTTTCCAAGGTGATCACCGTCAATCTGATTGGCACATTTAACATGATGCGGGTTGCCGCCAATGCGATGAGCCAGAATGACCCCAATGATGCCGGCGAACGCGGGGTGATTATCAACACCGCATCGATCGCGGCCTTCGAAGGGCAGATCGGGCAAGCCGCCTATGCCGCGTCCAAGGGCGGGGTGGCATCCCTTACCCTGCCGGCCGCACGTGAGTTGGCCCGCCATGGCATTCGGGTGGTGTCCATCGCGCCGGGTCTGTTTGGCACACCGATGTTAAAGGGCCTGCCTGATGAGGTTCAGGAAAGCCTGGCTGCCAATACGCCGTTCCCGAAACGCCTTGGCGATCCGTATGAATATGGCCGTCTGGCGATGCATATCTGTGAAAATGAAATGATCAATGGCGAGACCATTCGCATAGATGGCGCGGTCCGGCTGGAACCGAAATAGTCCCACACGATTTCGTTTCTTTATCCCGCAGCCAATGCGCCCTGCCGTCCCCCAGCGGCAGGGCGCAATTCATTTGGCAGGGCTTATTGACCAGAAGCCTTTTGGCAGAAGGTTGCCAGATCAATGTCCTTTTGCGTGACACCCCCGGCATCGTGGGTGGTCAGGGTCATTTCGACCTTGTTATAGACATTGAACCATTCGGGATGGTGATCCATCTTGTCGGCCATGAGTGCCACCCGCGTCATGAAGCCAAACGCGGCATTGAAATCGCCAAACTTGTAGACGCGTTTGATCGAAAGCCCGTCATCGGCAAGCGCCCAACCCGAAAGATCGGTCAGCGCCTTTTCGATGGTGGATTTTTCAAGTTTGCTCATATCTTGTGCCTCCTTAATGTTGGCCACTTGTCTTATGGACGCGGTCGTCTGGGCGCATTGGAACATAAAAACCAGCGCAACCCAAATTGCTCTATGTCAGCAAGCCTTGCACGCGTGATTGCAGCACCGGCAAAAGGTCGGCCTCAAACCACGGGTTCTTTTTCATCCAGGCGGTGTTGCGCCAGCTTGGATGGGGCATGGGCAGGATGCCGTCAGGCAGGAAATCGGCAAAGCGATGCACGGTTTCAGTCATGGTTTTGGCCCGGCGCGGACCAAGATAGCGTTCTTGCGCGTATTGCCCGATCAGAAGGGTCAGGCCGATATCGGGTAAGTGTTGGCGCAGGGCATCATGCCATGTCGGCGCGCATTCCGGACGGGGCGGCAGATCCCCACCGCGATCAAAGCGGCCGGGATAACAAAACCCCATCGGCATGATGGCGAGTTTGGCCGGATCATAAAAATCATCGACCGAAAGTCCCAGCCAATCACGCAGCCGATCACCGGACGCATCGTTCCAGGGCAGACCGGTTTCATGGACCCGCGTGCCCGGCGCCTGCCCGATCACAAGGATGCGCGCCGATTTCGCCATGCGCACCACCGGGCGCGGCCCAAGTGGCAACTGTTCGGCACAAATGCGACACGCCCGGACGTCGGACAGCAACCGATCAAGGGCCGCATCCCCACCCATCGGATCAATTTCAGGCAGTTTTCCGGTCAGACCCGGCATGGGTTATTTCACCTCGGCGTCGTCAATCACCCATTCCTCGGCTGCGGCATCGGCGTACCATTCCTTCATTTCCGGCAGGGCAAGGATGGTTTCCATATAGGCATTGCCAATCGGATCAAGCGTTACGCCATAGGTTTTGAACCGTGTTACCACCGGGGCATACATGGCATCCGCAATCGAGAAATGACCAAACAGGAAATCGCCACCCTGACCATATTGGGTGCGGCACATCTTGAAGATTTCAGTGATGCGGGTGATGTCCTTGTCCACCGCAGCATTGCGCCCAAGACCCGGCAGGCTTTTGCGGCAATTCATCGGCATGGAGCTTCGCAAGGGCCCAAACCCGCCATGCATTTCAAGCGAGACGGCGCGCGCGATTGCCCGCACATCGATATCAAGCGGCCAGAGCATGGTGTCGGGCTGACTGTCGGCGATGTATTCGAGAATGCCAAGCGCCTCCCAGATGGTTTTGGTGCCATCAAAGTAGGCCGGGACCTTGGCACTGGGCGAAAAGACCGGCGCCTTGGCATGCCATTCTTCGGAGCGGAGCGGGACGAGCTTTTCCTCGAACGCCACACCAGCAACGCGCAGGCCAAGCCAGGCGCGCAGCGACCAGGAGGAATAGTTTTTATTACCGATATAAAGCACAGGAAGGTTTTGCATGCTGGGACCTTTGGCGGTTGGCGCGATTGGCGGGTTTGATGACAGCGGCGAATACTATCTGGCCTTTGGGTGCCCGGTTCAAGCCAGTCGTTCAAGCCAGACGTTCAAGCGCGGCTTTAAGCACAAAGCAGTGTTCGATTATGTGAATGAGTTTTGACCGCGGGGGATGGCAGCCGTAAGATCGGGTCACATATCTTGTGAACACATATTGCCGGTTCGTTTTGGTTGGGCAGTTGGTCTTTGGCCGCTGCCCTTTCAGTCGACCGTCACGTGTTACCTATCACTCGTCACCAGCAGGGATGCCTTAAATTGTACGACCACATCATCGCCAACGATCCTTCTGCCAACCCGACCCCGATCACCCCGATTGCCGAAAGCGGCTTTGAAAGCTGGCTTGCCCAGCAGCCGGACGCAACCAAGTCGTGGATTGCCGCCAACAGCTTTGAGGGCAAGCGCGGTACGCAGCTTTTGCTTCCCGGGGCGGATGGCGCGGTTGGCACCGTTCTGGTGGGCTATGTTGATGATGCCAAGGCGATCTGGGATTTTGCCGGTCTGCCAAACGCCCTTCCGGCCGGGACCTATGCGCTTTCTGATGATCTGACGGACAAGGAAGATCTTTATGAAAAGGCCGCCCTTGGGCTTTATCTGGGCGGCTATCGGTTTGATCGCTATCGCAAGGATGACGGCAAAAAGGACAAGCGCGCCAAAATCGCCCTGCATGACATTGACGCCGCCAAGCGGGCCGAAAACATTGCACGCGGGATCGGCCTTGCACGCGATCTGATCAATGTGCCAGCCAATGACATGGGCCCGGCCGAGCTTGAAGAAGCCGCCAGAGGCCTTGGGGCCGAATTTGGTGCCAATGTCAGCGCGATTGTCGGCATGGATCTTTTGGCCCAGAACTACCCGGCCATTCACACGGTCGGGCATGGCAGTGATCGCGACCCGCGCCTGATCGACCTTACCTGGGGCGATGAAAGTGCGCCGAAAATCACGCTGGTCGGCAAGGGTGTGTGTTTTGACACCGGCGGCTATGACCTGAAGCCATCGAGCAACATGCTTTTGATGAAAAAGGACATGGGCGGTTCGGCACAGGTTCTTGGCCTGGCGCGCATGATCATGGCGGCCGACCTTCCGGTACGGTTGCGCGTTCTGATCCCGGCGGTTGAAAACATGGTGTCGGGTCGTGCCTATCGCCCAAGTGACATTTTGCAAACCCGCAAGGGCATCACGGTCGAGGTCGGCAATACCGATGCCGAAGGACGCATCGTTCTTTCCGATGCCCTGACCGAGGCGGCATCGGAAGACCCGGACATGCTGCTTGATTTCGCGACCCTGACCGGGGCGGCACGTGTTGCCCTTGGCCTTGGCCTGCCGGCCCTGTTTTCCAATGATGATGATCTGGCCAATGGATTGATGGAAACGGGGATGGCCGAAAACGATCCGCTCTGGCGTTTGCCGCTGTGGGATGATTATCGCAGCCAGCTTGATAGCAAGGCGGCTGATATGAACAACATTTCGGGCAGCCCGTTTGGCGGCGCGATCATTGCCGCCCTGTTCCTTGATCGGTTTGCCGAGGGGGCCAAAAGCTGGGCGCATATCGATCTGATGGCCTGGAACCCGTCCGACCGTCCCGGTCGCCCAACCGGCGGCGAAGCACAGGGCATCCGGGCCGCCTTCAAGCTGATCAAGGATCGTTACGGTAAGTAAACTAAACGTAAATTCAATTTTTTGGTAATTAGGCCTTTGACATCATGGCAGGGGTCAGGTAGAGATTACGTATTCGTAACAAATAAATTGTTGGGCACGAACATGTCGATCGAGATCAAAGCGTCTCAGGCGCTTGACCTTTGGCGTATCGCGATTGTTGAGAGTGTGCGTCGGG
The DNA here is from genome assembly GCF_059052855.1 of Thalassospira sp. CA1. NCBI lineage: Bacteria > Pseudomonadati > Pseudomonadota > Alphaproteobacteria > Rhodospirillales > Thalassospiraceae > Thalassospira > Thalassospira sp. CA1. The sequence continues at coordinate 439,919 of NZ_JBZCIA010000001.1, read as the reverse complement.
ACTCCCCCGACCTGTCGGCCCGACAGATGGCCTTGTTGCTGAGCGTTTACCTGACCCCGGCGCCGCATACGGTGCGCGGCCTCTCCGAGGCGCTGAATATTTCCAAACCGGCCATTACCCGTGCGCTTGATCGCCTGAGCTCGCTTGGCATGGTCAAACGCAAGGTCGATGAAGAAGATCGTCGTTCGGTTCTGGTTCAGCGTACCGTGAAGGGATCGGTCTTCCTGCGTGAATTTGGCGATATCATCGTCGGCGCTGGTCTCGAGAGCGAATAATCAGATCCAAAAACAAATCGACAAGCGTCTGAAGTCAGACCGCAACTGACGCCCAAAGCCCGTTTCCAAGGCCACGTTTCGTAAAATCGGCCAGTTAGGGCAGCAAAACTTCCCCATTTTAAATGCAGTAAATCTGATATGGCAAAAAATCGCTATATACAGACCAGTTGGTTTGTATTCGAGCCAATCTGTGCGTTATACACGTGCGATTTTCCTTTCTGATATCAATGGATTATCAGAAATTCTAATACAAAAGACCGGGCAAAACGACGTCATGGTGCCGATGGGTGGTTTATCGCCTGTGCCGGGACCGGGTGGGTGTCCGCCATGGTTTCGGGCACCTCAATCAGCGCCAAAAGCCCTGCGGCAACGATCAAAACGCCACCTGAAAGCCGCCCGATGACGTTATTGCCCCCGCGGCGCACCAGCCACGGCATCAGTTTTGCAGCCCCCATCGCGTAAATCATTACGAAACTGTAATCAAGTGTCACGAAGGTTGCGCCAAGGATAAGGAGTTGTGGTGTGAGGGGCTGGCCAGGATCAATGAATTGCGGAAACAGCGCCCCGAAAAAGGCAATCGCCTTGGGATTTCCTGCCGCGACCAGAAAGCCTTCGCGGAACAGGCGTAGTCCGTTTGCCGGTTCAAACCGTGCCTGATTATTCGTTTCGATACCGGTCTTGATATTGATTTCCCTGGGCTTGCGAAGAAATGACATCAAACCGATGACGAGCAGAAAGCCAACACCGCACCATTTGACAATGGCAAAGGCAGTTGCCGATGTCGCCAGGACAGCGCCCAAACCAAGGGCCGCAATCAGCATCTGGATCATGTTGGCGGTGACATCACCTAAGGCCGTCATCAAGGTCGGTCGCGCACCATAACGCAGCGCATGCGACATGCCGATCAGGATACTGGGTCCGGGCGACATTACGACGAGGAAGACAAGCAGGGTGAAACTGAGCCAGATTTCAAACGACATGGTGGGGCAACTCTGGTGACAAGTCTGGTGACGTTGCCCCCCGGATATCACAGCAGCAAGGATCGACAAGTGCCCGTTTGACAATGGCCCATGCGCAGGCTGCGACACATGAGCATCGATACGCACATCACAGGAGGATTTGGTTATTTGCGCGGCTTCGCGTCACCCGGCCAGAAGTCATAGAACATGCGGATCTGAACCGAGCGCAGGGTATCGGGTGGCAGGACTCCCTGACCGGTGCGCAGAAGCTTGTTTTGCAGGGCCGCGAAATAGCGGTTTGAAACCGGCTGGAACGGGCTGAAGGGTGGTTCCTTGGCAATTTCCTCGCCATTTTCTTCGGCCAGTTTGGCGGCTTCGGCCTCGGCGGCGAGTTCTTCCTCGGTCTTGGGGGGTGGTGGCGGCAGAAGGCCGGGGGCTGTGTATTTAAAGCCGCGCTTGCCCGGTTCGCGGTTTTCAAAGCGTTGCTCGGTATCGCGATACATCAGGCGTTGCAGATCGACCAGAAAGGCATTGATGACCTTGGGCAGGCGTTGCTCGATAGCGTCCACTGCCTGCCTGCTGGTGGCTTCCAGCCAGATGTTGAAAACGATCTGTCGAATGGTGCCGCTTTTGCGCAAGACAATCGTCAGCGACACCGGATCAGGCACAACAACCGTATCGGGTATTTCAGGAACGGCTGGTTCTTTGGGTTCTTCGGTGTTGGCTTTGTCCGCGGACGCCGTGCTGGCGCGGGCCGACGGGATCGCCATTGAAAATACAGCAAAGCACAGAGCCATGATCAGCACATGGCCGCAAAGACGATGTCCGGTTCGATTTTTGATCGCACGTGACAACATATTCAACCTTAAACCTGCCTTTATAGTCCTGTTATTATTGCCTTTTCATATGTTGTACCCGATCTCGATCAGGAATGCTGCCCCTAGTTTCTGACAAATTCCTTACCGGCTGCTTTGAGATCAAGGGCCGCGGCCAGCAGCGCCTTGGTGTAGGGCTGTTGCGGGTTATCAAATACATCGGCAGCAGCCCCGCTTTCGACCAGCTTGCCGTTCTTCATGACCATGACACGGTGCGACAATGCACGCACAACGCGCAGGTCATGACTGATGAACAAGTATGCCATCTTATGGCGTGCCTGCAAATCACGCAGCAGTTCGACGATCTGGGCCTGTACGGACATATCAAGGGCCGATGTCGGTTCATCTAGTACGATAAAGCGGGGTTTTAAGACCAGTGCACGGGCAATCGAAATGCGTTGACGCTGCCCGCCGGAAAATTCGTGCGGATAACGATCCATGGCATTTTGCGGCAGGTCGACTTCGTCAAGCGCCTCGGCAATGCGGGCTTCGCGTTCGGCCTGGGACAGGTCGGGCGCGTGGATTTCAAGGCCCTCGCCAACGATCTGGGCGATCGACATGCGGGGGCTGAGCGAGCCGAACGGATCCTGAAACACCACCTGCATATCGCGGCGGAGCTTGCGCAAGTCAGCACCGGAAAAATCGCGAATGTCTTGGCCTGCAAAGCGGATATCCCCGGTTGATTTCAGAAGCCTGAGGATCGCCATGGCAAGCGTGGTTTTACCCGATCCGCTTTCACCGACGATGCCAAGGGTTTCGCCCTGCTTAAGGGTCAGCGAAATCTGATCAACCGCGTGCAAATAATGATCGGGCCGCCCGAGGATGCCCTTGCGGCCAATCGGGAACTGCACATGGATGTTGCTGGTTTCAAGCAGCTCGGTGGCGTTTTCCGGCAATGCCGGGGCTTCGCCACTGGGCACGGCCGAAAGCAGCTTTTTGGTGTAATCGTGTTTGGGATCATCAAACAGCGCGCGCGCCTGCCCGGCCTCGACGATTTCGCCGTCTTTCATCACACAAACGGTCTGCGCCATTTTCTGCACGATCTGCAGATCATGGGTGATCAGGAGCAGCGCCATGCCAAGCTTGCTTTGCAGATCCTTGAGCAGTTCAAGAATTTGCGCCTGAATGGTGACATCAAGGGCCGTGGTCGGTTCATCGGCAATCAGAAGTTCCGGTTCGTTGGCAAGTGCCATGGCGATCATCACGCGCTGGCGCTGGCCGCCGGAAAGTTCATGCGGCAGGGCTTTCAGCCGTGACGCCGGATCGGGAATACCGACAAGTTCAAGCAATTCAAGGATGCGGGCACGCGCCTTGGCCCCGCGCAGGCCCTTGTGGAGGAACAATACCTCGCCCACCTGCTTTTCGATATTGTGCAGCGGGTTCAGCGACGTCATCGGTTCCTGAAAGATCATGGAAATCCGGTTGCCGCGGATCGCACGCAGGGTGCGTTCCTTGGCCCCGACCATTTCCTGCCCGTCAAAGATGATCGATCCTGACGGGTGGCTGGCGCGCGGATAGGGCAGCAATTGCAAAATCGACAGGGCCGTGACCGATTTGCCAGACCCACTTTCCCCGACAAGCGCCATGGTTTCACCGCGATCAAGGGTAAAGGACACATCCTTTACCGCCGTGACGTCGGCGAATTTGACCGACAGGTCGCGAATGGCAAGGAGCGGCTGATGGGCGGATTGCGCTGTCATTGTCCTACTCCTTAAAACGTTTTACGCGGATCAAAGGCATCACGCACTGCTTCGCCGATAAAGATCAGAAGGCTGAGCATGGTTGCGATGGCAAAGAAGGCGGTAAAGCCAAGCCAGGGCGCCTGCAGGTTGTTCTTGCCCTGTGACAGCAGCTCGCCCAAGGACGGGGAGCCGGGCGGCATGCCAAGCGACAGGAAGTCAAGCGAAGTGAGTGCCACAATCGAGCCATTCAACACGAACGGCAGGAAGGTGATGGTTGCCACCATCGCATTGGGCAGAACATGGCGATACATGATCCGGGTGTCGGTCATGCCAAGGGCGCGCGCAGCCCGGACATATTCGAAATTACGCGCGCGCAGGAATTCAGCACGGACAAGACCGGTCAAACTCATCCAGCTAAACAACACCAGGATAAACAGAAGCGTCCAGAAACCCGGCGCAAACAGGCTGGCCAGAATGATCAGGATGAAAAGCTGTGGCAGGCCTGACCAGATTTCGATGACACGCTGGAAGCCAAGATCGACCCAGCCGCCGAAATAGCCCTGCACAGCACCAGCCGCAATGCCGATCACGGAACTGACCGCGGTGAGCGCCAGACCAAACAAGATGGAAATCCGGAAGCCGTAAATCAGGCGTGCGAGAACATCGCGGCCCAGTTCATCCGTGCCCAGCAAATGGCGCATTGAGGGCGGGGCCGGTTGCGGTTCACGCATTTCAAAATCGATGGTGTCATAGGAAAACGGGATCAAAGGCCAGATGGCAAAGCCGTTTTCGGCGATCTTGCCCTGAATATAGGGATCATAGAAATCCGTCTCGACATCGAAATCGCCGCCATAGGCCGTTTCGGGATGGTCCGATACGATCGGTACATACCAGTCATCGCCATATTTGACGAAGATCGGTCTGTCATTGGCGACCAGTTCGGCCACGAGGCAAATGACAAACAGAATGGTAAAGATCACAAGCGACCAATAGCCGCGCTTGTTGGATTTGAAGTTTGACAGGCGACGACGGTTGAGCGGTGAGAGAACAGCATTGAACATGATCAATTCCCCCGCCCTTCGAAGTCGATCCGTGGATCGACCAGATGATAGCTGAGGTCACTGATCAGGTTCATGATCAGGCCAAACAGCGTGAAGAAATAAAGGGTTGCAAACATCACCGGATAATCACGCGTCATTACCGCGTTAAAACCAAGCAGGCCCAGACCATCAAGCGAGAAGATCACCTCGATCAGGACCGAGCCGGTAAACAGCATGCCAACCAGTGCACTGGGGAACCCGGCGATGATCAAAAGCATGGCGTTACGGAAAACGTGACCATAGAGCACGCGCTTTTCGGTCAGGCCCTTGGCACGGGCGGTCACGACATATTGCTTGTTAATCTCATCAAGGAACGAGTTCTTGGTCAGCATGGTCAGCGTGGCAAAACCCGAAATCGTGAGTGCAATGATCGGCAGGGTCAGATGCCAGAAATAATCAACGACCTTGCCCCACAAGGACAGTTGTTCCCAGTTTGACGATGTCAGCCCGCGTAACGGGAACCAGTCAAGATAGGCCCCACCGGCAAACACCACGATCAGCATGACGGCAAACAGGAACCCCGGAATGGCAAAGCCGACAATGATCGCGGCCGACGACCAGATATCGAAGTTCGATCCATCGCGCACCGCCTTGGTGATGCCAAGCGGGATCGAGATGATGTAAATGATCAGCGTTGACCAGATCCCCAGCGAGATCGAAACCGGCATCTTGTCGATGACGAGATCGACCACGTCGCGGTCCTGAAAATAGCTTTGGCCGAAATCGAAGGTCAGATAGTTCTTCATCATCATCCAGAAGCGTTCATGGGCCGGTTTGTCAAAACCGAACTGTACTTCGAGCTGTCTGATGACTTCGGGATCAAGCCCCTGCGCGCCGCGATAGTTGGATGTCGAGGAGAAGTTGTTACCCGATGCAGAGGATGAAGCAGTACTTCCGCCGCCGCTATCCCCGCCCTGATTGGTAATGCGGGCGGTTGATGAAACAGCCGTTCCCTGAAGCTGGGCAACAACCTGTTCGACCGGGCCGCCGGGGGCAAACTGAATGATCGCAAAGTTCAACAACATGATGCCAAACAGCGTGACCGGGATCAGAAGCAAACGCCGAATGATATAGTTCAGCATGGCCTAGAATCCCCCCATCTGCAGTTTGGTCGCCTTTTCCGGGTCAATCCACCAACGCATTATCGACATTCCCTTAAGCGGCACCGTGTCCGGGCGACCAAAGATGTTCCACCAGACCATGCGGTCCCCACCCAGATACCATTGCGGAATGACGTAATTCCCCCACAGAAGTACGCGATCCAGTGCGCGGGTCGCAGCCACCAGTTCTTCCCAGCTGTCGGCAGATGCAACATTTTCGATCATCGCATCGACCACCGGATCCTTGATGCCGGCAAAGTTGCGAGAACCGGGTTGATCGGCAGCCTCCGAGCTCCAGAACACGCGCTGTTCGTTGCCCGGCGTCAGGGATTGCGTCCACCAATGAGTGGTAACTTCGAAATCAAAGGCCTGAATACGATTGACCCACTGGCCGGTATCAATCAGGCGAATATCCATTTCCACGCCAAGCTGTTTGAGGCGCGATTTGACCACCAGCGCGATCTTTTCAAGCCCCGGCTGGCGAATGATCAGTTCGAACCGGAAGGGCTCCCCGGTTTCCTTGTTGACCAGAACCTTGTCGCGTACTTCCCAGCCCGCTTCGTTCAGAAGCGTCATGGATTCACGCAGGGCCTCTCGGCGGCCGTTCGGGGCATCAAAGTTTGGTAACTTATAGGGTTCGGTGAACAACCTTTCGGGCAATTGATCGCGATAGGGTTCAAGCAGCGCCAGTTCAGCGCCGGTCGGAATGCCGGTCGCCGCCAGCTCCGAGTTGGCAAAGAAACTGTCGGTGCGGTGATAGGCCCCATAGAACATTGCACGATTAAGCCACTGGAAATCGAGCCCGTATTGCAGCGCGCGGCGCACGCGCTTGTCGGCAAACAGCGGATTGCGCGCGTTCAGAACATAGGCCTGCATGCCTGTTGGCAAATGATCAGGCATGAATTCCTTTTGGATGTCACCACGCTGGACCGCAGGCGTGTTATAGGCCGTGTTCCAGTCCCGTGATGAATGTTCGGACCGGATCATGTATTCGCCGGCCAGAAATGCCTGACGCTGCACTTCCATATCAAGATAGGTGTCATAGCGGATGGTATTGAAATTGTTCTGCCCGCGATTGACCGGAAGGTCGGCCGCCCAGTAATCCTTGACCCGCTCATAGGTGATGCGTCGGCCAGCTTCGATGCTGGCAACCTTGTAGGCCCCACTGCCGACCGGAATTTCAAAGGTGGTTTTGGCGAAGTCCTTACCTTCCCAGAACTTTTTCGGCATGATCGAAATGCCCGCCACGGTCATCGGCGTTTCGCGATTGTTGCCCGGCTTGAAAGTGAATTTGACGGTCAGTTCGTCAATCACCTCGGCCCCTTCGATCTGGGAAAAATACTGGCGGTAAACGGGACTTCCCTTTTCGACCAGCACTTCATAGGAAAACACCACGTCTTCGGCGGTGATGTCGCTGCCGTCCTGGAAACGCGCACGCGGATCAAGATGGAAGATGGCATAGGACCTATCGTCCGGCACCTCGATCGAATGGGCAATCAGGCCATACATGGCGTAGGGCTCGTCCGCGCTGGAAACCATCAGGCTGTCATAGATCAGACCAAGGCCCGCAGCCGGATTGCCCTTAAGCGTAAAGGGATTAAGGGTATCAAAGGCAACGATGGAGGATTGCACCAGCGTGCCACCCTTCGGCGCATCGGGGTTCACATAATCGAAATGGTGGAAATCCGGACCGTATTTCAGATCGCCATACAGCGAAATACCGTGTGAGCGGGTGGTCAGCGGTGCCAGATCGGTCTCGTCAACAGCCACCGTCGGTGCCGGGTTCATCACCGGCTTGTCACCGTCCTGCGCAGTTGCGTTATGTAAAGGCAGTGCGACCGAAAGCAGGGTCAGTGCACTGGCAAAAAGGATGGATGTCATGGCGCCCCCGCGCCGCTTCCTGCCCGGCATTGTCATGCTGGCTGCATACGAAATCATGTGATTGTCGTCTTTCCCTGATGCAAGCTGATCACTGTTCTATTATGTGGACTTAATCTACTATTATGTGAACTTAATCCACGCGGCGCAATCGACGGTCACTTCACGATGCCCCCTGCCCACGTTGTCTGTGAATGATGCCACACTAGAACCACCTGATAGTCACCGTTAAATCGTTCAATTTCAAGGCACCATCACGTGAGTTTGGTTTATCGCGCATCTTTTTGCGTCAGTTTTCGCCGCGCAGTTTCAAGCTTGATCTCTGACATCAACCAGTCACGGAACGCCTTGACCTTGCGCCGTTCCAGACGCCCGCGCGGATAACACAGCGAATAGGCATAAGGACTGTCGACCGGCAGATCAAACGGCACAGTCAATCGATTGGTCACAACATATTCCCCGATCATGGCCGGATCGGACACCACCACACCAAAGCCGCTTGCCGCGGCCTCCATCGCCATATCAAGGGTGGCAAAAACCGGCCCCTTGGTGCCATCCACCCCCTTGATACCGGTTCCTTCAAGCCAGATGCGCCAGTCTTCGCGCTGGGCCGAGCAGTGCAGCAGCGTCACACCCGCAAGGTCTTCGGGGGTTTTGAGTTGCTTGGCCAGATCAGGATGACAGACCGGCAACAGCCGCTCACCGGTCAGAAATTCGTGCACCAGCTGTTCGTTGCCATGATCGGCAAAGCGGATGGCAATATCGACCTCGTTGAAGTCAACCGATGCCAGATCATCGTTATAGGTGCCCAACTGGACCTGAAAATCGGGATATTCCATCTGAAACCGCCCGAGCCGCGGCACAATCCAGCGCATGGAAAATGTCAGCGGTGCCGAAACAGACAGGTGGGTGTCATCGGCACGGTCTTCGACCTTGGCAACCGCGTCTTCGATGGCGTCAAAGGCCGGGGTGAGTGCTTCAAGAAGGTTGCGACCGGCACGCGTCAACCGCAGGCTTCTGTGGTGGCGTTCAAACAGCTGGCGACCCAGAACTTCTTCAAGATGCTGCACCTGCCGACTGACCGCCCCTTGGGTCACGTTAAGCTCATGTGACGCTTTGGTGAAACTTTCGAGACGACCGGCCACTTCGAAGGCACGGAGCGCATTTAACGGCAATGGACGGCGTTTCATGACGGTGTCTTTGCATGATGAAAACTCATGCAATGATGACAAAAGGTGGTTTGAGCGCAAGTATTTTTTCGGGTAACTCTGGGTTTAACGAGATTAGTACAGACGCATCGTGGATGCGCGGGCCGCTGAATCGCTGAGAGCAGGCCTGATTTAAAGAGGATTAGAATCATGGTTGCTATCACCAAAGAAGCAGGCGCATTTGTCGCCACCCGCCGTAACCACACTGCCACCAGCCTTCTGGACTTGGCGCGCACTTGGCTTAAACGCCACGACCTGCGTCAGAAGCTGGCCGACATGGACGCACACATGCTGCGCGATATCGGCTGGACCATCTATGACGCAAAACGCGAAGCCGCCAAGCCGTTCTGGAAAGCTTAACCCGCGCAACAGCGCACCAACTGAGTATTCTGTCATGCAGAACAACGTATCGCCGCTTCACAGCGCAATTACCTTCCCCCTTCAGGTTCTGATTGAAGCCCTGATGGACGCGTGGAAAGGCATCAGCCTTAAATAAGGCGTTGCACCCAAGATCCCTGAGCGCAATTCCAGCTCCCCCCGCTGGAAAGTGCGTATTTAAATGTCGGTCGCACCCCCTGTGACCGACATTTTTTTTGCTTTGGGCTATTTCTTTTCCGGGTGGCGCAGATACATCAGGTTTGCGGCATTGAGTACCGAATACATCACGGCAAACTGTGCATTGAATTCGAACTTTTCCGGCTTGGGATCAAACAGTTCGTAGATTTCACCGATCGATCGTTTGCCATCAATCCGCGACAGGATCGCAGGCGATGCCGAGGGCATGGTGCGGGTCACTGAAAGGCCGGTAAAGGTGATCTTGATATTGCCGGTCTTGGCGACGGATCGCGCGAGTGCCGCACCATCAACACGGGTGAAGGTCGGGATCAGCTCCGGCGACGGGACCGGTGGTTTGACCTTGTTCTTGGCCTTGACGACATAAAAGGTGTGCTTGGTGATGTTGCCCGCCATCAGTTCGGCCAGGGCGGCGCGTTCGCGAAATGGTACGTGCATCGCCTTATCAAGCACATCATGGCGCGAACAATAGGTGGTCGGGTCATAACGCATCGGCTCGATAAAGTTTTGCAGCCTAAGGCCGGCGGCCTCGACAAAATCAAACACCTCGTCGACGCGATAGGCGCGGTCCTGTTGATGCAACAACAGGTCATAGAACCCGGCATCGCCGCCATGGATGTGATCACCGACAAACGGGTTGCGTTTGAGCCAGTTGGTCCCGGGCAGTGAGTTAAACAGCGCCTTGCCGAAATTCAGGCGCTTGGCCCCGCCGGCCTCGGCATTGAGGCGTTCCATCATTTCCTGCATGTGATAGACGCCTTGGCGGCCCAACTCGCCATAGACCATCAGGCCCATGCCGCCATTGGGTTTGAGCGCATCGGCAAGTGCCTTGAGCCCGGCATCGGGATCAGGCAGGTGATGAAGCACCCCGCAGCAATCAATATAGTCAAACGGGCCGTACTCAGATGCCAGGTCGACAAAGGATCCGGTCACAAACGTGACGTTCTTTTCCAGACTGCGGCGTTTGATACGCGCCTCGGCAATGGCGCGCGAACTTTCGGACAGATCGATATAGACGATCTCGGCCTTGGCCTTGCGGTCACGGGCCTGCTGGGCCAGCATGACCAGCGCATCGCCGGTGCCACCACCCGCGACAAGGATTTTGATTTTGCCGCTTTTGGTCTGTGCCGAAGGATCGCGCCCGCCAAAGACAAAATGAACGACCTCGTCCCAGTTGCCCGGTGATCCGGTGATCAGGCGTTTGTCCTCATCCTCGGGATTGCGGGCCGGATAGGGATAGGTTTCATACTGATCACGGGTCTTTGCAGAAGACTGGACGTGATCGGGCCTGTTTTTGTCGTCGGGCATTCGGCGATTTCCGGCAGAGAAGTGGTTGGGACGAGCTCATCCTATACCAGCAATGTGCGTATTGAAATCCGCCTATTTACCTGTTTGGACGGCAATCAATCACGAGCTTGCCGGTCGCCGTGCGATCACGAATGGCTGTCAGGGCATCCATTGCATCTTCAAGCCGATAAACCGCGGAGATCATCGGCCGGATCGCCCCGGATTGCAGGCGTTCCAGAAGCTCTGCCATGCCCGTTTGCGCAATATCGGGATTTTGTTCGAGATAGGCGCCGAAATAAAAACCGATTGCGGTGACATTCTTGACCAGCAGGATATTGGCCGGGATTTGCGGCACGGTGCCGCTGGCAAAACCAATCAGAAGCATCCGCGCACCGGGCGCAACACAGCGCAGGCTTTGATCAAAGACATCACCGCCAACCGGATCATAAACAATATCGACGCCTTTGGGCTGGCCAAGGCTTGCGGTGATTTCGCGCACCCGGTCGCGGATGTTTTCGGATTTATAGTCAATGACATGATCCGCACCATGGTCGCGCGCGATCTGGCATTTGTCCGCGCCACCGGCCGTGGCAATCACGGTTGCGCCCAGAAGCTTGGCACATTCCACCGCCGTCAGACCAACCCCGCCAGCCGCCCCATGCACCAGAACGACCTCACCCGGTTTGATATCGGCGCGATACTTCAATGCAAACCAGCTTGTGCCATAGGCGATCTGAAAGGCTGCTGCGCTGTTGAAATCAACGCCAGCAGGCAAGGCGATGACAAGGCCCCCGTCGGCCACAACCTGTTCGGCGTAACCACCCCAATCGGGCATGGCCATGACGGCATCGCCGGGTTTGACATGACTGACACCATCGCCAACCGCACGCACCGTGCCACTGACTTCAAAGCCGGGGGAAAACGGACCTTCGGGACGTTTTTGATATTTGCCTTGCAGGATCAGGGTATCGGCGAAATTGACCCCGCAGGCGGCAACATCAATCAGCACCTGACCGGGTTGGACGACCGGGTCCGGAGCATCCACCCATTGCGGTACTTCGCCAAATGCGTTGCACACCCATGCCTTCATTCCGGTTTTCCTGCCTGCTGCCATGTTGATTGCTGGCAGTGTGCCGCCTGCACCGCGTGCAGACAAGGCGACAAAGGACTAAACCGGACAACAGTTAGATGAAGAGCTCTGGCGAACGGGAGATCAGAAAATGCGCTGACGCTTGCGCTTGCGGGTCAGCAGAAGAAGGATGGCGGACGGCACAAACAAGACAACCAGGGCCGGTGCCAGCAGGATCGGCACAAAGATGGTATCCCATGCCCAAACGGAAATGTAGCGCTGGATGACGGATTGCAACAGGTTCAGGCTGCCGGTATCAAGGCGATACCAGAGCTCGCCGGCGGCGACCAGACGAAAACTTCCTGTTTGAAGCGCGGTAATGGAATCATCGACCAGCACAGCAATGCTGGCAAAAAGCAGTAACCATCCCAACGCCCGGAAAAACCACATTATCCGCTCCAAGCGACCTGTCAGGGTCGGTATATTAGAAAACTAAAATCACCCTAGGCGTTTGTTCGAACAGGGTAAATATCTTCGTATGTATAGCAATACATTACCCAAGAGTTGCAAACACCTGACACCAAACCTTACGGATCAGACATCAACAAGAAGTAAAGATGCCGACAACGCCGCGTTTACCAAGGGTTTGCGGCGATTAAATGTCAGAAACACAGGCCATTTTACAGGCCAATCAGTGGGATTTAAGCAAAGTGAAAAAAGAGGCTGATTGGGCCTTGTCAAGCGCGGGCGTCTCGGCTAATGTCCGCCCGCTTTCGCGATATATCAAAGATCGCATGTGGAGAGGTGGCCGAGTGGTTTAAGGCGCACGCCTGGAAAGCGTGTTGGGGTGTAAGCTCCTCAGGGGTTCGAATCCCCTCCTCTCTGCCACTGACACAAAAAGCATTTTTCCAAGACATACAGACAAGATCAACCGGCACATATCCGCATGCGTGTCAGGTTCTGATTTGTCGCGCATTTTGCACAGCTCCTGACAACAGGCTGTCAGGGCGTCTTGATCATAATGTGCTTTTGCAAGGAAGCATGATGATCAAATACCTTTATCCTGATGGCAACCATTGTTACCGCGCCCTGCATACAGCACACGCGGTCTTTCGCAATGCGGATGGCAAGCTGATCGCCCGCGCCGAAAAGGCGGACGGATCGGGCATGTATGAGTTTGAAATCGCAGGCTTTGAGCTTTTAAGCCCAGGGACCGTTTATGACTGACCTAGCTGTCTTCTGAATTCTCGGCAGAATTCATTGCCGCCAGCCATTTGCGCAGCAGACCATCAAGCTGTTCGAGCTCTTCGGGGTTTAGTGCTTCGAGCATCTGATGCTGGTTGGCGACATGCTCTGTAACGGCAGCATCAATCAGCTCAAACCCCTTGTCCGTCAGAGCGATGACAAAGCTGCGCCCGTCTTCCGGATTGCGCTGGCGGGTGATCAGCCCGGCCTTTTCGAGCCGGTCAAGACGGTTGGTCATGGTGCCCGATGTCACCATGGTCCAGTCAATGAGCTCTGATGGGCTGAGCGCATAGGGCGGGCCGGATCGGCGCAGTGTGGCCAGAACGTCAAAACTTGCCAGCGACAGGTCGTATTTTTTGAAAACACGTTCATGTGCGGCACTCAGATGGCTGCGCAGTCGTCCTATCCGGCCAATGACGCCCATTTGGGTGACATCAAGGTCGGGTCTTTCACGGCGCCACTGCGCAAGAATGCGGTCAACTTTATCCATAGTTCGGATTCTTTTCAGAATTTTATCTTGACGTCAAGATTTCTGAATATATCTTGATGTCAAGATAAATGGAGATGCCACCATGAACCGAACAACCGATTTATGCCTGACTGCTCTTGCCCCGATCATCTGGGGCAGCAGCTATATCGTCACCACGGAAATGCTGCCTGATGGTTTTCCGCTGACCGTGGCCCTTCTGCGTGCCCTGCCGGCCGGCTTGATCCTTTTGCTTGTTGTGCGGCAATTACCGCCTGCTGGCTGGCGCGGACGGGTGTTTATTCTGGGCGCGCTGAACTTTGCTGTTTTCTGGTCGATGCTGTTTGTCGCGGCATATCGCCTGCCGGGCGGAGTGGCGGCAACACTTGGTGCGATCCAGCCGTTGCTGGTGCTGTTTCTGGCGCGCTTTGCCCTTGGATCCGGGATTACCATACTGGGTATTATTGCCGCCATTTCCGGATTGATCGGGGTCGCGATGCTGGTCCTTGGCCCGACCAGCAGCCTTGATCCGATTGGCATTGCCGCCGCCCTTTTTGGTGCGGCATCGATGGCCGCCGGTACCGTCATGACCCGCAAATGGCAGCCGCCGGTATCCCCGCTGACCTTTACCGCCTGGCAATTAACCGCGGGCGGGATCCTGATGATCCCGGTAGCCCTGATCCTTGAGCCCGGCTTCCCGGTGCCGACCGTAACCAATCTGGCCGGTCTGGTGTGGCTCGGTCTGATCGGGGCGGCCCTAACCTATTACCTGTGGTTCCGGGGCATTGCGCGCCTTGGCCCGACGACGGTGACAAGCTTTGGCTTTTTGAGCCCGACCAGTGCGGTTTTGCTGGGCTGGGTCATCTTGGGCGAGGCTCTGAGCCCGCTTCAGATGACAGGCGTGATTGTTGTACTGGCAAGCATTTGGCTGGGTCAGCGGGCAGCGCGTCCTGCGCCTGCACCAGTGGCTGAACCAGCACCAGCCGCGATCAACGAACCTGCCCCACGCACCACATAAAAACAAACCGCCCCACAGATATAAAGGAAACGTCCGATGAAGATTGTTCTGTTTGGTGCCACCGGTGATGTCGGTACCGCCACACTGCATGAAGCCTTAAAACGCGGCCATAGCGTTACAGCGATTGCGCGCAATATCCACAAACTGGCCGATGTGCCAAACAGCGTGGCGCGCGAAAGCGTTGATGTGCTGGCCAAGCCGGACCGCGTTGCCGAGCTGATGGAAAGCCATGACGTTGCGATCAGTGCGCTTCGCCCGATCAGCGGATCAGAAAGTTTGCTGGTTGAGATGAGCCGGGTGTTGCTGGATGCGGCGCGTAAAACCAAAGCCCCGATTTACCTGACCGGTGGGGCCGCGACCCTGAAACTGGCCGATGACAGCGGGCATACGGTCCTAAGCGCGCCCGATTTCCTACCTGACGCAGTGCGGCCGATTGCCGAGGCCTGCGCAAAGCAGGATGCGCTGTTTGATCAGTATGGCGATGTGCAATGGACCTGCCTGCGCCCGCCGG
This sequence comes from Thalassospira sp. CA1, assembly GCF_059052855.1. Lineage (NCBI taxonomy): Bacteria > Pseudomonadati > Pseudomonadota > Alphaproteobacteria > Rhodospirillales > Thalassospiraceae > Thalassospira > Thalassospira sp. CA1. The sequence goes on along the minus strand of NZ_JBZCIA010000001.1, from coordinate 424,673 downwards.
CGATGCTGATCGAGGGACCGCTGACCGGGCAATATGTGCGCGGCACCGATACGCTGATACCCGATCATGACGGGATGGCGCGGATCAGCTTTGCCGATTTCGGTTATGCCATGGTTGATCTGATCGAAACCGGCAATGGCGGACAGCAACGCCTGACGGTCGGGTATCAGAACAGGGCGGCGGCCTGAATCCACCGCACGCATTATATAAGGAACAGAAAAACGGGCGGCCTTGTTGGTCGCCCGTTTTGCGTTGTCTGATGGTGATTACGCAGAGGCCTTTATCCGGGCAAAGACTTCATCAAGGGCTGTATGAAGCGCATCTGTGCCCTTTTCGCGGATGAAGGTTTGCGCAACCTGTTCGTTCAGGCCACCGGCGGTGACGTGACCTTCATAAAGATCGGCGAAGCTTTGATCGGGGGATTTGTCAGTGTTCCCGGCAAGCCCTGAAAACAGCGCGGCAAGGTAGCGCCTGGCATCGGCATAGTCGGATCCCTGTTTGACCATCCATTGTGCTGCACTTTCAAGCACGGTGAAATAGGTCGCCATCAGGGCACTGCCCGTCGCATAGCCATCAAAGGCATCGATGGTTTCAGCCGCCACCGCCCCGCCGAGCTTTTCAAACAGGGCCATGACATCGGACGAGCCCGGGTAGACCGCCGTGACACAGGCATGATGTTCGACTGGTGGTAACGGAATGGCGCGATCACATTGCGCGTTGGTGCCAAGCCAGACTTTGAGATCAGAAATCGGGATGGTGGCGATCAGACTGACAATCTGTTTGTCATCAGGCACGCGAAGTGCGGAAAGCACATCACCGGCAATCTGCGGCAGAACCGCGAGAAAGATCATATCGGATTGGTCAATGATCGCCTGATTTTCGTCTTCGACCCGAACCCGGTCAAAGTCGCCGGCGAGCTTTGCCGAGATATGGTCGCTTCGGCGTGAAACGATGATTTCATCAACGCGATAGTCAGATGTCAAAAGACCTCGAATGACCGCATCGCTGATCGCACCGGTTCCGATAAAGCCAAGTTTCATTGAAAATCCTCTGTGACAAAGGCGTCAGTCAGGTCCGGCTCCTTGATCGGGCCGTCCTTGCCATCATAGGCGGCGATCACGCGAAATTCGGGACCGTCCGCCGTTGCGTGGCTTTCATACAAACAGAAACGATCAACGGTGAACACCCGTGATGACAGATCGCCATGATCGACAATCGCCTGTTCGATGGACGCGCGCGCCGCATCGCGGTTGCGCCCCAGCGTGATATGCGGGGTGAATTTGCGCATATCCATATCGGGGCATTCATCAAGCGCAAGAAGCGCGTTTTCCACCCGATTGGCAAGAGTACGCAAAGCTGGTTGATCCTTTACCCCGGCCCAGAAAATGCGGACCTTGCGGTTGGATGCAAACATATCAAGGCCCGATACCTGCAGATCAAAGGGCTCGAACGCCACTTGTGACAGGGCCCGATCGATTTCGCTGGCAAGGCCGGGATCGACATTGCCGATAAATTTGAGCGTGATGTGCATGTTTTCCGGGGCCTGGGCATCAAGCCCCTTGATCGCACGGCCCAGCGGATAAAGGTCGGTCGCAATATCGTGGGGAATTTCCACACCAACAAACAAACGCATGTCTTCAATCCAATTCTGATGCGGTAATTAGCCGGTCGAACGTTCAGGCAGTGGCAAAGCATCGTCTTCGCCATCAAATTGCGGGAACTTGCCCGCCGCCCAATCGGCTTTGGCCGCCTCGATCCGTTCCTTGGTGCTGGCGACAAAGTTCCACCAGATATAGCGCCGGCCAACCGGCAGGCCGCCCAGCAACATCACCCGGCAACCGGTTTTGGCAACGATATCGGGGATTTCTTCGGGTGCGACATAGATAAAGCTTTCTGGCTTATAGCTTTCGCCGTCAATCAGAAGCGTGCCCGATACGACGTAAATCGCCCCTTCCTGATTTTCACCGGGCAGAAGAAGCTGCGCGCCTTCGTCCATTTCGACATCAAGGTAATAAAGCTTGGATTTTACCGGAACCGGTGCGGTTTTGCCAAAGGCCTCACCGGCGATCAGGCGCATGTGAAGCCCGGCATCCTCGATCACGGGCAGGTCATTTTTGGGCACGTGATAAAAGGCGGGATCGGATTCCTCTGCCTCATCGGGGAGTGCTACCCAAAGCTGCAAGCCATCGAGTTCATGAACGGAATTGCGGACCGCATCGGTTTCGCGTTCGGAATGGGTAATGCCGCGCCCGGCACTCATCCAATTGAGGTCGCCCGGCGTGATTTCAAGGTCGCTGCCCAAACTGTCGCGATGCAGGATCGCGCCCTTGAACAGATAGGTCACGGTAGCCAAGCACGTATGAGGATGCGGCGGCACATCAATGCCCTGACCGGGTTGGAATTCGACCGGCCCCATATGATCGAAAAACACGAACGGACCGACGGAACGCACATCGCGATGGGGTAAAACGCGACGGACAGAAATACCCCCCAGATCGGATTCCTTGCCAAAGATCAGCTTAACCATATGTCGCCTCCGTTCTGGTGGTGGGAAAAGCGGCGGGATAAACCGCCGCCTTTCAAAAGTCTCTGGTCACATTCTGAGAGCAAAATCTGACCATCCTGTGACCTTACGGGCAGGGATAGGTGTAGACCTGATGGATGTTTTCGATTTCTTCGAGAACGCTGTCCGACAGGGTGATGTTGGCCGAGCCGATATTGGATTTCAGCTGTTCCATGCTGGTCGCGCCAATGATGTTCGAGGTCAGGAACGGGCGCGAATTGACATAGGCCAGCGCCATCTGGGCCGGATCAAGACCGTTATCCTTGGCAAGCTTCACATAGGCTTCGGTTGCCTTGACGCCATTTTCGGTCAGATAGCGGCCAAAATATTGCGGCCATTTGGTCACGCGGGTGCCATCCGGGCGCGCACCGCCAAGATACTTGCCCGACAGCGCCCCGCCGCCCAGCGGCGAATAGGCCAGAAGACCGGCATCTTCGCGGATCGAACATTCCGCCAGACCGACTTCATATTGCCGGGTCAGAAGGCTATAGGGGTTCTGAACCGAGACAACGCGCGGCCAGCCATTCTTTTCGGCCAGTTCAAGGAACTTCATCAGGCCCCACGGGCTTTCATTCGAAAGGCCGATATGGCGGACCTTACCAGCCTTGACCAGTTCATCCAGTGCTTCGAGGCTTTCCTCGATCGGGGTGAATTCCTCGTCCGGCTCGTGGGTATAGCCGAGCTTGGAGAAGAAGTTGGAATTCCGATCCGGCCAGTGAAGCTGATAAAGATCGACATAATCGGTTTTCAGACGACCAAGTGAAGCGTCGATCGCCTCAAAGATTTGCCCGCGGGTCAGACGCGGCCCGCCGCGCACATACGGGAAACGATCCGCCGGACCGACAATCTTGGTGGCAACCACCAGATCATCGCGTCTTCCGCGCTTTTCAAGCCAGTTGCCGATGATGGTTTCGGTCGCGGTAAAGGTCTCTTCCATCGCCGGGACCGGATACATTTCGGCGGTGTCGATGAAATTGACTTCGTTGGCAGTGGCGTAATCAAGCTGTTCAAAAGCTTCTTCCTGGGTGTTCTGCTGGCCCCAGGTCATGGTGCCAAGGCAGATGACGCTGACATCAATGTCTGTACGCCCCAGTCGACGATATTCCATATGAAATTCCCCTGTCTTATGCCGCCCGCACTGTTGGATCGGGGCGACACATGATTTTGCAATGGTATGAATATATCCGCTTGGCCGCGCGATGAAACCGTTTGCGGGCAAATTTCTTATGATTTGAAAATTCGCGGCCTTAGATAAACAGGGTCAAAACCCCGGTATAGCCATAGAACCGGTCATTGCAGATTTCGCCATTGCCGTAAAAACCGGTCAGTGGCAAATCACCCAATTCATCACGGATGATCATCATTTCGCGGCTTTCGGTGCCAAACAGATGCGGGCCACGGGCTACACAGCTGCAATAAAGCGCCCCGCGCGGTTTGCCCGGCAGACGTTTTTGCAAATCGCCTAGCATGCGGCGCAAATCCTGTTCGGCGGCGGCGCCGTCACGGCGGACAAAACGGATGGCATCGCCCGCCTGCACATCGCCACTGATCGCGATCATGTTGTTATGGGGATCAATCCCCATCAGATTGCGCACGACAAAGTCACCGGTATCCGAACCCGGCACCATCAGGGCCGCGTGATAGCGCCCGGATGCCATGGATTGTTCGCCGCCATCTGCTTCGAGTTCTTGCTTAAGCACATCAAGGGCGGGGCGATCATCAAGGGTGGAGATGATGCCTTCGCGTCCCTCGGTCACGCGGTGGACCGGGCCGATTGGCGTGCAGGCCTGACTAATGCCAACCTGAACACTGGTTTTGCCATCAAACAAAACACCCGAAAGGCCACCATTAACCACCCGGTCGGCAATCTGCGGCGCGCCGCGTTCCCCCGATGCGATGCCGCCAACCAGATAGGTCGAGCCCAATCGCGCCAGTTCGGCCAGTTGACTAAGACTTTCCGGGGCAGCGGGATCGCCATGCACCAGGCCAAAGATCGGCTGCAGGCGATCAATCGCGCTTTGCAGGTCGCGCGCATCCAGATCAGCCTCGGTCTTGAGCGGCTCAAAGATGTGGAATTCATCACGGGCAAAGGGGGCCACCATGACAGAGGCCGCCGGCACGCCGAAATAGGCCCGGCCGGATCCGCAGACGCCAACGCCAGAGGTTCCGATCCAGTGTTCTATCGACAGGCGGGAACGCAGGAAGGTCAGGATACTGCCAAGGTCATCGGCCAGCGGTTCGGAGACATACAAAAAGGCCAGCGCCTGTTTGGGCAGTGGTTCTTTTTCGAGAAGTTCTGCAAGCTCGGATGCGACCGAAGCCCAGTTTTCGCCGCTGGCATGTGCCGCCCGAAATTCCGCCGTCATGCTGTCTCCCGTTGCTGACTGGTCAGGGTTCCCGGGTCTTGTGCCCGGTCGATAACCAGAAATCTGATGCTTACATCCAAGCCCAATTAAATCTAAGCCCAGTTACATCTAAGCATTGGCCCACCCCTTCGACAAGGGCTTGGGCGGCGGTTCGTGATCCGGATCGATCCAACCGATCAGGAAACGTGTTTGCGCAGGATCTCCATCGCGGCATTGAGCTGCGTCATGCGCTGGTGGGAGCCATAATTGCTGTCGGGGTGGTGGATGGCGGCGAGAACGCGGTATTTGGCGCGGATGGCGCGCAAATCGGGCCGCGCACTTGGCGCAAAGCCCATGACATGCAGGGCCTCGTTAAAGGTGGTCACCCCGCGATCAAGCGGATCAAAGGCAAGGTTATCAACAATCTGACGCAGACGTTCGAGTTCTTCACGCGATTGCAGAAGCTCGACAGGTGGCTCTGCCTGACGTTTTTTAAGCGCGCGGGCTTCTTCAAGGGCTGCACGTTCGGCGGCGAGAACGTCGGATTTCTCAACCCGCATATTGACATCCCCCGCATCGAAATCGATCGCCATCTGAAGCGCCTTGCGCACGGTGATCACCGAAAATCCCGGTGGCAGGCGCAATTGCAGGCGGGGTTTGCGCCGCCAGGGGCGTCCCTCGGCCGGGCCGGACTTCAAGACAATGGTTTCGCGATCACCCTTGGGCGGGTCGCCGGGGTCCTGATAATCCTCAATCGCCTTTTCGGGCACAATCAACATGACCGAGCGCGCCAGATCGGCGGCATTCACCCCGCGCCGTTCTGCCAGTTGCAGCACAGCGTCGCGAAAGATCGAAGAACAGGGAATGGTGTAGGACTGTTTGACGGTGGAAGAAGACGACACTGAACAATCCCTTTAAGGCATTGAAGTCTTTAACTTAAATCTGACATCTCCGGACACACAAAGCGCAGATCAAACGCACCTTTCCGCCCGATGGCATGAAGTGTATCGACGGAATTAGCCCCCTGCAACTGCATTTGCAGTCAAAATTGAATCGCTTCCGATTCATTCACAGGCCTATTTGCGACTCGTTGGGAATCCACGGAGTCCCCAGGACACTACCAACACATTGATATGACGGGATATTTGTTTGAATGCGTGCATTTCAGGCACTTAGGACACCTGTTTGGTTTCCCAAGAGTTATCCACAGACCATAAGTGTCGCCTGATTTTGGGAAATTTGATTAAGTTATTGATATTATGTGATTTATCACATTGTGCACTTGCGATGCCCCAGCCCTGCCGGAAAGGCAAAAAGGATCAGAAACCCGATCATTGGATAACAGCCTTGGAAGAGATGTTTTGAAAAACAACATACGCAGTAGCAGAAACGCTGTTCGAAACAGAACCGAAAGTAAATGAGGTGTTAATTTTACACCAAACCGCGTGTTTTGGTCCTCAAATAAGGGTTTTCAGGCGAGATTCACGGTATTCCCAGCACACTCAGAACCAACCTAACTTATTGATATTTATGATATTTCTGTTTTATAGCCGCGTTGACTTCGCCTTCTGAAGATCCGGCAGCTTAATCATTTCGGGTTGTTGACGTTTTCTATCTACATACGTAGTTTTTTACGCTTCACAGGCGTCGAAATTGCGTCAATCTGTGTCTTTGTGAAATTTTATAACCTGTCGGGAAGCGCACAAGCCCTTGGAAAACCGACGGTTTTGCGCCCCAGATCATGAAGCGTCCGGCATATACCCTGGCAGGTGCTTCGCGCTTAGCTGGCGTCTGAGGTTTGCAGCAGGTCGACGACATCAGGCAGGATGCGCTTTACGATCACGTCCACACCATCGGCATTGGGATGCATCCCGTCATCCTGATTAAGCTCCGGCTCGGCAGCAACGCCTTCAAGGAAAAATGGATACAGATCAACCTGATAGCGGCTGGCAAGATCGGGATAGATGCTGTTGAATTCATCGCCGTAGGCCGTCCCCATATTGGGCGGGGCCATCATACCGGCCAGCAGGACATCAACATCCATGCCGCGCAACTTTTCAAGGATTTCTGCCAGGTTTTCACGGGTCTGGGATGGCTCCATCCCGCGAAGCGCATCATTTGCACCAAGTTCGAGCAACACCGCATCGGGTTTTTCAACCAGCGCCCAGTCGAGACGCGCCAGTCCGGCCGCCGTGGTATCGCCCGAGACGGAGCTATTGATCACCCGGACATCGTGGCCTGCTTCCTTCAGGGCCGCTTCAAGTTTGGGCGCAAAGCCGTTTTCATGATCAAGGCCATAGCCCGCCATCAGGCTATCGCCAAACAAAACAAGGGTTTTTGGCGTTTGGTCGCTATCCTGTGCCTTGGTTTCATAAGCAAACCCGGCCATCCCGAGGGTTGCAAGGGCAAGCGTGGCAAGGGCCAATCCGGCGGATTTGCGAAAGCGTGATACCAACTTATGCGTGAACTTGATTACAGTGCGACCTTGCCCAAACGCCAAATTCATTACAAATCTCACCTTTACATGCTGCGAACTTGCCGGAGCGGTTTCCGACCGTTTACCCTTAAAGAAGTTATTCAGATCAAAAGAAGTCTGAACCAGAAACGTCCTGATCCGTAAGCTTATGTAGCCTGCTTTGTTGATCTTGCAACGGACAACCCGATAGGACCCGAAATGAGTGTGACCGAAACCACCAAGATACCGGAACAAAATGTCGCCGCGTCTGGTGAAGCGCCAAAACAGACAATTGATGTGCAAAACCTGAAGCTGCGGCTGCAGGGTCCGGCCGGGATTGTCGAGATCCTTAAGGGGGTCGATCTTGCGATTGGTGCGGGCGAGCGCGTCTCGCTGGTCGGTCCGTCGGGGTCCGGCAAGACATCGCTTTTGATGGTAATCGCCGGACTGGAACAAGCCCAGGAAGGTGTGGTGAAGGTGTGCGGCAAGGACCTTCGCGCCCTTGATGAAGACGGCTTGGCGCTTTATCGCCGCCATCATGTTGGCATCGTTTTTCAGGACTTCCACCTGATCCCGACCATGAGCGCGTTGGAGAACGTTGCGCTTCCGATGGAATTCGCCGGACGTGCGGATGCCTTTGAAAAGGCCCGCGAAGAATTGGAACTTGTCGGGCTGGGTCATCGCACCGATCACTATCCCGGCCAGCTATCAGGCGGGGAACAGCAGCGCGTTGCGCTTGCACGTGCGCTTGCCACCGATCCGGAGCTTTTGCTGGCCGATGAGCCGACCGGCAACCTTGATGGCACGACCGGTGAAACGATTATCGAATTGCTGTTTGATCTGACCAAACGGCGTGGCTCGACCCTGCTTTTGATTACCCATGATCCCGCCCTTGCCAAGCGGTGCGACCGCACGGTGATGCTGCGCGACGGCGAAATCGTTTCGCATCTGGAATCGCAGTCATGAGCACATCTGTTTCCCCCTCTGACGGTGCAGACCGCCTGTGGTCCATTGCCTGGCGGGTCTGCCGGCGCGAGTTGCGCGGCGGGCTTTCGGGCTTTCGTATTTTCCTCGCCTGCCTTGCGCTTGGCGTCGGGTCGATTGCCGCTGTCGGAAACGTTTCGGAATCCGTTCTTTCGGCACTTGAGCGTGACGGGCGGAAGCTTTTGGGTGGTGATGTTGAACTGCGCCTGACCCATCAGGAAGCCACCGGCGATCAGATCGAGTGGCTAACCGCGAACACTGAACGCGTAGCCGAACTGGCGACCATGCGCACCACGGCCTATGGCCCGGACCAACGCCGTCTGGTGGAGCTTAAGGCGGTTGATGATGCCTATCCGCTGTTTGGCGAGATGGAGCTTGCCGATGGCGTGCCGTTTGACGGAATCCTTGACCAAAAAGATGGCGTCTGGGGGGCTGTGACCGAGGCCGGATTGCTTGAACGGCTTCGCATCAATGTCGGGGATACGGTTGCCCTTGGCGATATTGATGTTCAGATCCGTGGCGTGATTGCGACCGAGCCTGACAAGGCGGTTGGCTTTTTCAACTTCGGCCCGCGCCTGATGGTATCGATGGACGGGTTGATGGAGACCGGGCTGGTGCAGCCGGGCAGTCTGATCCGCTATTATTACGCATTGGATCTCAATGATAATGAAACCCCGACCGCGTTTCGCGAACGGCTTGAAGAGCAGTTTGAGGATGCGGGCTGGCGCATACGCGATACGGCCAATGCCAACCCGGGCCTTAAGAGGTTTATCGAGCGCCTGACCCTGTTCCTGACGCTTGTTGGTCTTTCGGCGCTTCTGGTTGGTGGCATTGGTGTGGCCAATGCGGTGCGCAGCCATATCGAAAGCAAAACATCCGTCATCGCCACGCTGAAATCGATTGGCGCGTCGCACGGCTTGGTGCTTCGGATTTATTTCCTGCAGATCCTTGTTCTGGCCCTGATCGGGATTGCCATCGGGCTTCTGATCGGTGCGTTAACACCTGCGCTTATCGCGCCGCTCTTGTCCGGGCGGTTGCCGATTGATGTGACGCTGGGTCCGGCATTGCCGTCCTTGATCATTGCAACAAGCTTTGGCGTTTTGACCACCCTGGTCTTTGCCCTGCCATCGCTTCTGCGGGCGCGTGAAATACCAGCAGCACGATTGTTCCGTGCCAGTGCCGGTCTGTTTAGTGGCAGTCCGGTACGCAAGCGTGACCTGCCCTATATCGGCGTGCCGCTGGTGCTGTTGCTGATCCTCACAGTGCTGACCGCGACCGACAAGGCGATCGCGCTTGGCTTTATTGGCGGGTCGGCGGCAGCTGTGGTGATTTTCACCTTTGCCGGACAGGGTATCGTATCCCTTTCGAAACGGTTGATTACAGGTCGCAGCGCCTTTTCCAGACTGGCGCTTGCCAACCTGCACCGTCCGGGCGCCAGCACGGTGCCGGTTGCATTGTCGCTTGGGCTGGGCCTCACACTTCTGGTGACGATTTCCGGGATCGAGGGCAACCTTGATAACGAGATCAACGAGAACCTGCCGGACTCTGCCCCGGCCTTCTTCTTCCTTGATATTCGCCCCGATCAGATCGAGCAGTTCCGAGGCCAGCTTCTGGCACAGGATAATGTTTCGGATATCGAACAAACACCGATGCTGCGTGGCCGAGTAACCGCGGTTGACGGGGTGAATTCCAACGATGTCGGGCCGGGTGATGATCGCTGGTTCCTGCGAGGGGACCGTGGCCTAACCTTTGCCGCCACCCCGCCGCCAGAAACCAAACTGGTGCGCGGCGAATGGTGGCCGGCCGATTACAATGATGCGTCCAAGCCGCTGGTGTCGATCAGTGCCGATATCGGTAATGCGTTTGATCTGGAGCCGGGCGATACATTGACCGTCAATGTACTGGGCCGCGATATCACGGCCGAGATCGCCAACTGGCGGGAGATCGAATGGCAAAGCCTGCGCATGAATTTCGCGATGGTGTTTTCACCGGGTCTGATCGACAAGGCACCCTATAGCCTGATCGCCACCGCCCATATGCCGCGCGAAATGGAAGAACCGGTTGATCGCATGATCGGCATGGACTTCCCGAATGTCTCGGCCATCCGGGTGCGTGAAGCGCTTGAAGCGGCCAATGCCATTCTGGCGGGGATCGGAACGGCCCTTAATGCGACCAGCATGATTGCGATTGTCGCAGGCGTGCTTGTCCTTGGCGGGGCGGTTGCGGCCGGTCGGCGCAAGCGCATTTATGACGCCGTGGTGCTCAAGACCCTTGGCGCAACAAGGGCAAACATCCTTTATGCCTATGCGCTGGAATACGGGATCCTTGGCCTTGCCACCGGGGTGATTGCCGCCGTCGTCGGATCGGTTGCGGCCTGGTCGGTGCTGGTACTGATCATGGAAGCCAACTGGGTGCTGTTGCCGATGACCATTCTGGGTCCGATTGCGATTGGCCTGTTTGCCACGCTAGCGGCGGGCTTTGTCGGCACCTGGCAGGCATTGCGCAGCCCGGCAGCACCGTTGTTGCGCAACGAATAAGCCCACAACTCCAAAACTTGAAACAGACAAGGCCGGATCCTAATGGACCCGGCCTTGTTTTTTGCAAAAACCGTTTCGAAAACGATCTGAATTGACTGATTGAGGATCAGGCGATGTCGCGCAGCGCCCGCCTGACGACCTTGCCGGTGGTTGTCATTGGCAATTGATCAAGGAAGGCAATCTCGCGCGGGTATTCGTGTGCGGCCAGACGGGTTTTCACGAAGTCCTTGATTTCGCTTTCAAGTGCTGCGGACTGGGCAAAGCCATCAGCCAAGACAACAAAGGCTTTTACGATCTGGCCGCGCTGTTCATCGGGTTTGCCAATCACACCGGCCATGCGCACAGCCGGATGACCAATAAGGCAATCCTCGATCTCGCCCGGGCCGATGCGATATCCGGCCGAGCTGATCAGATCATCGTCACGCCCGACAAAGCGGATATAGCCATCGGCATCGACACAGCCCATATCGCCGGTCAAAAGCCATTCGCCGACAAACTTGTCGCGGGTGGCTTCGGGATTGCGCCAGTATTCCAAGAACATCACCGGATCGGGCGCACGCACGGCAATGCGACCCATTTCACCGGGTTCAAGCACCTTGCCGCTCAGATCAACCACCGCGACATCATGGCCGGGCACCGGACGCCCCATCACACCGGGTTTGGGTTCCATGATCGACTGACAGGAACTGACCACCATGTTGCATTCGGTCTGGCCATAGAACTCGTTGATGGTAAGGCCGAACACACGACGCCCCCAATCAAGAAGTTCCGCACCCAATGTTTCGCCACCGCTTGCAATAGAGCGGAGTTTAAAATTGAACCTTTGCGCCATATCATCTCCAGCTGCGCGCATCATCTTGAGCGCAGTTGGCGGCAGGAAAGTATTGCGCACGCCATATTCGGCCATCAGGCGAAAGGCATCCTCGGGTGTGAATTTTTCGAACCGGTGGGCGACGACAGGCACGCCGTGATGCCAAGCGGGCAACAAGACATCCAAAAGCCCACCAATCCACGCCCAATCGGCCGGGGTCCACATGACGTCGCCGTCTTCGGGGAAGAAGTCATGCGACATTTCGACACCGGGCAAATGGCCAAGCAAAACCCGGTGCGCATGCAGCGCGCCTTTTGGCTGACCGGTGGTGCCGGATGTATAAATGATCAGCGCCGGTTCATCGGCACGGGTATTGACCGGTTCGAATTCATCACTGGCTTCTGATGACAGGGCTTTGAAATCAAAACATTGATCGGGCGCGCCATCGATCACATAGACATATTCAAGGGCGGGCAGAAGATCGCGGATTTCGGCAATCTTGGCGGCACCTTCGCGGTCTGTCACCAAGGCCTTGGCCGCACAGTTGCCCAGCCGGTATTCCAGCGCATCGACCCCAAACAACGTAAAGAGCGGCACAGCAATGCCGCCCATCTTGTAGGTCGCAACGTGGGCAATCGCCGTTTCCGGGCTTTGTGGCAAAAGAATCCCGACCCGGTCACCACGCCTTATGCCATGACGGCGCATGACATTGGCAAAGCGGTTCGACAGGCGTTTGATCTGTGCAAATGTGTAGTCGCGGCGCGTACCATCACGCCGGCGATGCATCAATGCCAGACGATCCGGGTCATCCGCCCATTTGTCACAAACATCGACACCGATATTAAAGTGGGTTGGCACGTTCCAGGCAAAGCGTGAACGTACCGCCGCATAGTCTGAACGACTGCCCAGCATGTTTCCTCCCTGAATTCGCCGCTGTTCTTTGTTTTTGGGTGCGGCAAATGTTGCGGAGCATGCTAGTGGCAATCGGTGGAAATTGGAAGGTCTGTCTGCGCGGCCCCGATGGCCGGTATTTAGCTGCCCGGATCAAGCAGGAAGGTGAAGTTGGCGTTCTGTCCGACATCGGTCGTTGCACGGGCATGACAGCCAAGGCAGGTGGCATCAGACTGATCCTGCATGAAGCTTTCAAGCGTGCTATTGGTCAGGAAGCGCGGCACTTCGCCAATACCGAACGGTTCACCACCGGGATTGCCGATCCATTGCGTGCCGAGCAGCATATAATTTGCAAGGACGCTGTCATTCAGTTTGTTCTGCCAGACAAAGTTGCTTTCAGCCGTGCCTGAAAACAACCGCCAGCACCGCACAATATCGGGCGGGGTCGGTTGATCCCCGGACGCAAGGCGGGCATAGGGCGGGTTGTCTGCCCATTTCAGAATCCCGGATATCGGTTGATTGGCCGGACTGCCCGCTGGCAGTTGTCCGCCGTAAAAGGCGAATTCCCCTTCGACCGCCTCGGGCACGAGACAGCCGTTTTCAAACGGTTGCTTGGTGATGATGCTGTTGGGGCGCCGGGCATTGGCGGCCAAGGGCACGTTGTCGATATGTTCGAAACTCGACCAGATCCAGCGATCCCCATTGCCGCTGGCGACCCGTTGGACAAGATGCATGCCCACCAGCCCGACCGTGACATCAAGACATTTCGCCCGGCCATCAATTGTCTGATTACCGGCAAGCGATATTCGCGCCGGGCGGGTGAAGTAACGATCCCGACTTGTCGCATCTGCAGTTGGCAGAATACGCCAGGAAAACTTCAGAAGCTGTGCCCCCATCGCCCCGGGGGCAGAGGCTGGAATGGCAGGGCTGGGCGGGTTTGCAGCATCATTGGCAGTCGCATCGGCGGACGCGAATTTTACCTTCGTTGCGACATCGGCCTGCAGATGGCCGGTGGGAAAATCGATGTTTTGCCCGGACGTGGCAAAGGCGGCACGCCCGGCTGGCGTTTGCAGGTTGTTTGCGATGATATAATCAGCGGCGACCGGATTAATGCGGGTTTCGAAAAGAACGAAATTTCCAGCCTGATCAATCAGAACATCACCGGTAGATTGCAGATAACTTGCCAGCAGCAAATGCCCGCCGGGAAGATCATCGGCACAGGACGGATTCGGATATGTCACCTCGGAAAACAGATCGCGCCGGGCCGGGAAGCTTTCCCATAAGGCTGCCTGATCGGAATGATCGAGTGGCGACATCAGCGATGTGAATGCCTGCCAGGAGAAACGGTCAAAGGGTCGCTGGGCGTGATAGGCAAGGAAACGATAAACGAAGCTGGCGTCAAATTCCGGCACATCGACCGGCGCGATAGCACACGGTCCCGTCTCACTGCCATCGGCACAGAATTCTGCATTGTCATAGGTGTCGGTAAAAACCGGAATATCGCCATCACCGGCCGCACGTTTCAGACTGGCATTTTGCGCATGGCCGACCGTCGCGGCAGTCATCATGCACACAATAACCAGGACCAGTTTTGCCACGGCATGCGCGAACACACTGACAGGAGTCAATGTGGGCATATCGAGTACAATGGAACGTGACATGATCCAGGGCCTGTGTAGGTTTCACGACGGTTTTGTTCGTCCCGTAAGTGCACCATCATAGACCTGTTTACAGAACGTGTCGCCAATATGCGATTTCACGATAGCGTCACATCCGGCGTGAACAAGTTCACATCTGACGGCGGCCCGGAGTTGCACAATCTGTCAAAACGTTGCTTTTCCCGGAAATCCTGCCATATTTTGATCATCGCAGAATTGTATACCTATGTTCTGCTCACAATTGGATCAAAGAGGGATTTCAATGGCTTTTGAAACGCGTCAACGCGGCTATGACGTCTCGGTTGGCCGGTCGGCGGCCGAGATCGATGAAGGTCTCCGCGCCTATATGCTGCGTGTCTATAACTACATGGCATCCGCACTTGCCCTGACCGGTATCGTGGCAATGGCTGTGTCGACCAGCCCGACCCTGATGCAGGCTATTTTCGGCACCGGACTGCACTGGATTGTCATGCTGGCCCCGATCGGGCTTGTGTTCTTCCTGAGCGCGCGCATCCACAAGATGAGCTTTGGTGCCGCACAGGCGACATTCTGGATCTACGCCGCAATGATGGGTCTGTCCCTTGCGTCGATCTTCCTGGTTTATACCGGTGAGTCGATCGCGCGCACGTTCTTCATCACCGCGGGTACCTTTGGTGCGATGAGCCTGTTTGGCTATACCACCAAGAAAGACCTTTCGGGCTGGGGCAGCTTCCTGTTCATGGGCCTGATCGGTATCATCATCGCAATGGTGGTGAACATCTTCCTTGCCAGCACGATGCTGCAGTTCGTCATTTCGGCGGCTGGTGTTCTGATCTTCACGGGCCTTACCGCCTATGACACCCAGCGCATCAAGGAAGAATATCACGAGCATGACGATGCAACGACCGCAGGCAAAAAAGCCCTGTTCGGTGCGCTGCGTCTGTACCTTGATTTCGTGAACCTGTTCATCATGCTGCTGCACTTCTTTGGCAATCGCGAATAGAAGTTACCCGGCAGTCGCAGTCAAAACCCCCGCAGCATCCGCTGCGGGGGTTTCTTTTTGTCTTGTCTTTGCTCAGGATGGGCTCAGGACGCGTTTGCCGTGTCTTTGCCAAGACCACCGGTTGCATCCATAAGCGTCTTGCGATGTCCAAGCTGCGACAGGAAGTTTTCCGAGCGGGTAAAGCCACCCGAAGCAGCACGCGCAGCCCCCTTTGCACCGGCTTCGTTAAATGCCTCATAGGCCTGTGAATAGCTCATCCGGGCGTGGGTGAGCATTTCGATATCCTTGTGCAGATTGCCGTTGGTCAGATAGACGGTGGCAAGCGCGAACATGATCCGCCCCCAGATATAGGGATGATCCCGCCGTGTGCAGACCTTAAGGGCTGCCTGAAAAACCGGGACAACTTGCGTATCGGGGATGGTCACATCGCGAATGGTGGCAGACGATACAATCGCATCCGCCAGACCATAGGCGATCAACGCATAAAGCGGTCCGTGAACGCGTGGATTGATCATGCCAAGCGCCCGGCGGTAATGCGCGGCACCCTTGTCAACGATCTTGGCATCTTCCTTGTCCTTGCCGGTCAGGACCATGGCCTCGCCAAGCTTGCAGATCGAAAGGGCACGATCCACCGGCGAGCCCATCGAAAGTTCGATCCTGCGTTCCAGCATGCGCCAGATCGCAATCGACAATTCACCAGAGCGCGCCTTGAGGTTTGCAATCAGTGACCAGTTCACAAGCGATCCATAAAGGGCGAGTGCGGCCGTGGTGCGGGGATCGACCTTGGAAAAATCCGTGACGCGATCAAGCAATTCCGAAAGCTGGCTGGTTGGCGCGGCCGGATCATTTTCCGCCAGAGCTTCGCCCTTGAGACCGGTTGGCGCGGCGGTTTTCCCGGTGGCGGCCACTGGTTTTTCGGCAATATCTGCCACCATCTGGCGGATATAGGGTTCCATGACACGAAGCGCACTTGCGCAATAGGAACGATCACCGGTTTCCGACAGGACGAACGCCCCGAACCCATAGGCCAGCGCCGCACCGGCACCAGCGTGCGAAAAGACTTCACCGCCCAGAACGCGGTCCTGAAGGTCTTCCATGATCGCCGCCAGACGCGCAATCTGAAGGGCACGCTGTTCGCCGCCCCGGGATGTCAGGACAAGCTGCGCATTAAGAAGAACCCGCAATGCCTCGGCAACATCGGAGTGGGTCGGCTGACGGAAGATATAGGTCTGGGGCAGCATCAGGTCATAAAGCGACGATGTCAGGGCATCGCTGACCAGATAGAGGTTCAAATACCCGGTGCTGGCATCCTGACGCCCCCAGAAGACCGTATCGGCATCCTTGCGGTGCGCCATATTAAGAACGCTTAGCTGCGCTTCGCGTATGGCCTGAAACGGATCGGCGGCATCGGGATTTGGTGAAAAGAACTGATCAATCCGAATCCCTTCGCTTTCGGGGACGGACGAGACAGCGGCTGCCACGATATCTGAAATATCATCAACGGAACTTGCACCGATATGGGCGTTGGTATCGGCAGGCGTGAAGCGGGCGATGGCATATCGGCACAGGACATCATCTGTCGCCAGAATATCTCTGGCAGCACCCCCCGTATCATCGACAGTATCGGCACCTGTGATCAAGGATTTGAACACAAGGCCAACCATTGACCAGAAACCAGCCATTCTTGTCCTTATCTGTTCCCTGCTTCTCGGAGCCTGAACAGCAGGGATCTCAAGACTTTAGTAGGGACATTTTCGTCCTACAAATCAGGTTGGTCAATGGCGTGGGTTGTCATTTCACTCATACCGAAGAATAGGGTACACGATCCCAAAAAGGGTGAAAAGACATCCAACAAAACAGTGTTTTACCGGGTTCAGGACTCCCAGGGCCGTTTGCGCTGTCGCGATGCGTTGGGCGTTGAAGAAGCGGGTTTTGATGAATTTCGCCCCCAAGGGCCGCGCGGCGGGGCCGCCTTGGCAACACCGGCCCCCTGCCCTGCCGGACGGCCCGGTGCATTGCTTGCAGACGTGCCTGACATTTCCGTCAGGCGCGCAATGCGGTTGGCCATGTTGGGGTGGGTTGAAAACAGGTTATCAACACCTTTGCCCGACAGCGGATTGGCAATGTACATGTGGGCCATCGCCGGGTTACGTTCGGCGTCCATGTTCGGGATTGCGTGAACACCCTTATCGAGTTTGTTCAATGCACCGGCCAGCCACATCGGATGGCCGCAGATCTCGGCCCCGATCTTGTCGGCTTCATATTCACGGGTGCGCGAAATTGCCATTTGCACGATCATCGCCCCCAAGGGTGCGAGAATGGCAATCAGGATCATACCGATCCCGCCCAGCGGGTTGTTGTTGTCGCGATTGCCGCCAAACATGCCGGCAAACATTGCGAAGTTGGCGAGTGCGGAAATCGCCCCGGCGATGGTCGCGGTGATGGTCATGGTCAGGGTATCGCGGTTTTTGACATGGGCCAGTTCATGGGCCATGACGCCAGCGATTTCGTTGCGATCAAGCAGTTTGAGCAACCCTGTGGTCGCCGCCACCGCCGCGTTTTCCGGGTTACGGCCCGTGGCAAAGGCATTGGGCTGCGGGTTTTCAATCACATAGACCTTGGGCATGGGCAGGTCGGCATTTCGCGCAAGGTCACGCACCATCGCCACCAGTTCGGGTGCTGTTGTGTCATCGACCTGCCGGGCACTGCGCATACGCAGCAGCATCGCGTCCGAATTCCAATAGGCGAACACATTCATGGCGGCTGCAAACAGCAGCGCGATAATCATGCCCTGTTGGCCGCCAATCATCATGCCGACCGCGCCAAACAGCGCCGTCAATCCGGCCAGCAACAAACCTGTACGCACATAGTTCATGGTCGAAAACCCTTATCGACAAACATTCCGACCGAAAGATAAGGCGAAGTCCGGCCAAGGCAAGGGCCATCGAACCAGACTGAGATATGGCTCACATCAGAAAAACCAAAACGGGGCCGACTTGCATCGGCCCCGTTCGGGAATTTAAAACAGCCGGACCGGCGGGGTCGGGGGAAAAAGACGGTCCGGCTGTTTATGCAACGATATCGGTCACTCCGCAGGCTGATGTGTCTCAGCCTCATCAAGTGAACGAACATCGTTACGCCGGCCAATCATGCGTACAAGAACATAAAAGACCGGGGTCAGGATCAGGCCAAATATCGTCACGCCCAGCATGCCCGAGAACACGGCAATACCAATCGCGTGGCGCATCTCGGCACCGGCACCACTGGACAGTACCAGCGGGACGACACCCATGATGAAGGCCAGAGAGGTCATCAGGATGGGGCGCAGACGAAGGCGGCTGGCCTCGATCGCGGCCTGAACGGTGCTGCGGCCCTGATGTTCAAGTTCGCGGGCGAACTCGACAATCAGGATGGCGTTCTTTGATGCCAGTCCGGCCAGCACAAACAGGCTGATCTGGGTGAAGATGTTATTGTCACCCCCGAACAGATAGACACCAAAGATGGCAGACAGGATGCTCATCGGGACGATCAGGATCACCGCCAATGGCATGGTCAGGCTTTCATATTGTGCTGCCAGCACCAGGAACACGAGCAGGATACAGATCGGGAAGACAAAGATCGCTGTATTGCCCGCCAGGATCTGCTGATAGGTCAGCTCCGTCCATTCATAAGATATGCCCGGCGGCAAGGTTTCATCAAGGATCTTGGTGATCGCCGCCTGTGCATCGCCACTGGAATATCCAGGTGCCGCGTTGCCATTCAGATCGGCAGAACGGAACGCGTTATAACGCATTGCCGTGTCCGGCCCGAATGTTTCGGAGACTGACAGCACAGAACCAAGCGGCACCATATCGCCGTCTGCGTTGCGCGTTTGCAGGCGCAGGATGTCATCGGGGCTTGAACGGTATGGCTTGTCTGCCTGTGCAATCACCTGATAGGTGCGGCCAAAGGCGTTGAAGTCATTAACATACATAGACCCCAGATAGACCTGCATGGTCCGGAAGATCTCATCAACCGGGATGCCAAGCTGCTGGACCTTGGTACGGTCAAGCGTTGCCTGAAGCTGCGGCACGTTGATGTTGTAGCTTGAAAACACACCGGTCAGTTCCGGTGCAGCCCATGCCTTGGCAAGGACCTGTTTCATCGCATCATCAAGCGCACGATAGCCCTGATCGGAACGATCCTGTACTTGCAGCTTGAAGCCACCGACTGTGCCAAGCCCCTGCACCGGCGGTGCCGGGAAGATGGCGACAAAGGCCTCGTCAATCGCGCCAAATTTCTGCTGGAGCTTGCCAGCGATGGCAAGACCCGACAGATCATCGCTTTTGCGTTCGGCAAAATCCGTCAGCGTGACAAAGACGATGCCCGCACTTGAGCTGTTCACAAAACCGTTGATCGAAAGCCCCGGGAAGGCCACAGCACTTTCAACACCGGGTTCGCGAAGCGCGATGTCAGACATTTCACGAATGACGTCTTCGGTCCGGTCCAGCGTCGCGCCCTGCGGAAGTTGGGCGAAGCTGACAAGATACTGCTTGTCCTGAAGCGGCACGAAGCCTGTCGGCAGGATCTGGAAGCCCTGATAGGTCAATGCCAGAAGACCGACATAAAGCACCATCATGATGGCCTTCACGCCCAGCAGACGCTTCACACCACCGGCGTAAAGATCGGTGCTGCGGTTAAAGAACCGGTTGAAGGCACGGAAGAACCAGCCAAAGACAAAGTCCATCCCGCGTGTCAGCCAATCTTTTGGTGCGTCGTGACTGCGCAAAAGAACGGCTGACAAGGCCGGGCTCAGCGTCAGTGAGTTGACGGTGGAAATGATCGTGGCAATGGCGATGGTCAGGGCAAATTGCTGATAGAACTGGCCGGTCAGGCCGGAAATAAAGGCAATCGGCACAAACACACCGGTGATGACAAGCGAGGTCGCAATGATGGGCCCGGTCACTTCGCGCATGGCAGCAACCGTTGCATCGCGCGGCGAAAGACCACGTTCGATGTTACGTTCAACGTTTTCGACGACAACAATCGCGTCATCGACCACTATCCCGATGGCCAGGATCAAGCCAAACAGCGACAGGACGTTGATCGAAAAGCCCATCAAAAGCATCAGCGCAAAGGTACCGATGATCGATACCGGCACGGCCAGCAACGGAATGATCGAGGCACGCCATGTCTGCAAGAACACTGTCACCACGACAACCACAAGGGCGACCGCCTCAAGCAATGTCATGATGACCGACTTGATCGAACCACGGACAAACACGGTCGGGTCATAGACAATCGAGTAATCCAGATCGTCCGGGAAGTTCTGTTTGAGTTCTTCCATGGTGGCGCGGACGTTGCTTGAAATATCAAGTGCGTTCGAGCCCGGCGATGCAAAGATCGGGATTGCCACCGCCGGCTTGTTATCAAGCAGGGAGCGCAGGGCATATTGCTGGGCTTCCATTTCGATGCGTGCAACATCGCCCAAACGCGTAATTGTGCCGTCAGTTTCGCGTTTGATGATGATGTTTTCGAACTCTTCCGGGCTTTCCAGACGACCGCTGATATTGATCGGCAACTGGAACTGCACGCCAGTGTCATAGGGTGCACCACCAATGATGCCGGCTGCCACCTGAACGTTCTGGCTTTGGATGGCCGAAACCACCTCGCCCGCGGTCAGGTTGCGTTCGGCAACCTTGTCCGGATTGAGCCAGACACGCATGGCATAGTCGCCCGAACCAAACAGCCCGACCTGCCCGACACCGGTGATACGCGCCAGACGGTCACGCACATTCAGCGTCGCGTAGTTCCGCAAATATAGCATGTCATAACGTTCATTGGGCGAACGCAAATGCACAACCATGGTCAGATCAGGTGACTGCTTTGACACGGTCACGCCAAGCTGGCGCACAACATCCGGCAGGCGTGGTTCGGCCTGCGAAACACGGTTCTGGACCTTTTGCTGGGCCAGATCCGGGTCGGTTCCGATTTCAAACGTCACCGTCAGCGACAGATTGCCGTCGGTGGTTGCCAGCGAGTTGATATAAAGCATCCCCTCAACCCCGTTGATCTGTTCTTCAAGCGGGGAGGCAACGGTTTCGGAAATCTCGGCCGGGTTTGCACCGGGGAATTTGGCTTCGACCACAACGGTTGGCGGCACGACTTCCGGATATTCGGAAATCGGCAAACGCCACATCGCAATCAGGCCCGCCAACAAGATCAGGACGGACAGGACGCCGGCAAAGATCGGGCGATCCACAAAAAAGCGGGAGAGATTCTGCATGTTTTTCAGCCTTGCTTTAAAGCGCAGTCACACATCGATTACGATGCGGAGGCCTGCAGAATTTCCGGCGCGACAGGCATACCCGGCCGAACCTTCATGATGCCATTGACGATCACGAGATCACCTTCGTTCAGACCCGACGTCACAATGCGCATGCCATTGATCTCAGACCCCAGCGTTACCTGACGATAGGCAACCGTATTGTCGGGTTCGACAACATAGACAAACTTGCGGTCCTGATCGGTGCTGACAGCTTCTGGCGAGACCATGATGACGTTGCTTTTGGCCAATGTGCCGACCTCGAGGCTGGCAAAGGTGCCGGGCAGAAGACTACCATCAAGGTTATCAAACAGCGCACGGGTCCGGATGGTGCCGGTCCGCGGATCAATGCGGTTGTCAAAGCTGTGCACGTGACCAGACACATGACGACCATTCGAAAGCGTCATATTGACCGGAATGGTTTGGGCGGCAGCGTCGACTTTGCCGCTGTCGCCAAGACTTGCAAAGAAGGTCTGCTCATCCAGGTCGAAGTCGGCATAGATTTTACCGGTGGAGACAATCGTGGTCAGGACCGGGGCATTGGGGCCGGCATTGACCTGGTTGCCGACGGTCAGTTCAACCCGGCTGACACGGCCATTGATCGGTGCTTTGACATAGGCGTGATCAAGCTGGATTTCCGCCAGTTCAAGTTTCGCCCTGGCGCGGCTGACGTCACTTTGGGCAACCTGATGGGTGCTGAGACGTTCGTCATAGACGCGTTTGGAAACCGTGCCGTTGGAAACGAGTTTCTCGGCGCGTTCCTTTTCCTTTTTCGCCAGCGACAGGTTCTGCTGGGCAGCGGCCAGTTCGGCGCGGGCTTCCTCGACCGCGGCCTGATAGCTGCGTGGGTCAATCACGGCAAGGATATCGCCCTCGTTGACCAATTCACCGTCTTCAAAAAGGATTTCGACAATCGCACCACTGACCTGCGGGCGCAGTTGCACTTCCTCGACCGCACTCAGACGGCCGGAAAAGTTGCTCCAGAGGCGGACAGATTGAGTTTTGACACCCGATACGGTGACCGGGGTTGCCGGAGGAGCTGCTTGTTCGGTTTGAACCGCGACCTCATCAGCGGCGGATCCGGTGATATGCAGACCATATCCACCGGCGGCAGCAACCAGCGCCAAGGCGGCAGCTGGCAGCAAAATTTTGCGTTTTGATCGAGACTGCATCATTCCATCTTCCAAATAGGTTACGCCGCGCACAGGCAGCACGTTTGGAAGAAAAATGGATACCGATCGGTATGTTTGCAAGTGAATTTAGAGAAAAAAGTGAACTATTTTCTCTGGACAACGAAATTTACAGGGGATTTAGGCGGCTGTTTCCGCGTCTACATCCCTGTATTTGCATTGCAAATTAAGGATTCGGCAGATGCCGTTGCGAATGTCAGACCGAACGGTATCAAGATCGTTGAAAACCTGGCCATAGGTCAGCAAACCGTGAACATACTGGAAAATCAATCGCGCCAAAGTTGTGGCGTCGCCATCTTCACCCAGCATGCCCTCGCCTTTCAGGCCGCGCACCATGGACGCCAGATATTTGATCTGCTCTTCGGCAAGTTCGCGTGAACAGGCCTGGATCGGCTCATCTTCCGGGCCGACCTGGCCACCGGCGGTAAAGATCGGGCAAACACAGACTTCGTTTTCCCCAGGGACGGCATAGCGTTCCTGCTTGTTGCAAATGAGTTCGATATAGCTGTTAAGCTGCTCAAGCGGCGGGACATCCGGGGAAAAGATGGCGCGAAGCTCGTCCTTGCCCTTTTCCCAGTGATGGCGGGCGGCTGCGGCAAACAGCTCTGCCTTGCTGTCAAAGTGATGATAGAACGCACCCTTTGTTACCCCGGCATGCTTGCATACATCACTGACGCCAACGTCGTGGTAACTGCGTGTTGCCAATAGCTCCATCGCCGTTTCAAGCAGCTTGATCCGGGTTTCTGTGGCGTTCCTCATAACATTAACCTGTTTTGTTTATATGCCTCAGATATACATACCGGTTGGTATTTTTCAAGGAATACACCGGCAATATTTTGATCCCATCATATAATAATGGCAGCAGAATGACAGGATTTCCCATTGATTTCCGTGATCTAACGCAAATCACGCTGCATCGCCTTTTTTACCAATAGGCGGTATGTTTTCTCAATGACGCGCATGAGTAAAGGCTATTGATTGAAAATAAAAGAAGGGCGCCCGTTACAGGCGCCCTTCCAGTTTTTAAAACAAGGTCTCCCGACCTTTCAGACATCAGGCCCCGATCAGGGCCCGGATCTGGCGGTTGGCCACCGTGATCATGGCAAGATCGATCTGACCGGCCGAACGCAGTTCATTGATCAGATCATCACAGCGCGCACAGCCACGCTGACGATCTTGCACCCAGATATCGACAAGGTCGGAGCCGGACGAGCCTTTTTTGCCCGCAGCCAGAACCGAACGGGTCAGTTCGCGCTGATGCCCGAACAGATCGTCGATTACTGCCGCACGTGCCAGTTTCTGCCAATGGGTATCGGCTTCGATCGACTCGGCAGCTGAGCGCATCAGGCCCAACTGGAAACGTGCCCCGACTGCGAAATAGGTGGCCGACACTTCGATCACATCGCGACCGGTTGCCTCGGCGATCCGAACCACGTCACAGATCGCCACCAACTGGGTCGCAGAGGCCACACGCCAAGCGAGGTCTTCGGGGACACCCTGTGCAACCAGTGACTTTGCCTTCTGCGACAAAGCGGTGCGTGCCGCGGCATCTTCGGGCACGATTTCATCAAAGCTTTCGATCACCTTGGAAACCGCAGGACGGAACATCTCGATCTTTTCACCGACATTAAGCTCCTCGCAATTGCGCAGGAACCACTGGGTAACATCGTTCACCATGCGATTGATTTCGCGGAACATGCTGGTCTGCAATTTCGCCAGCACGACGTTATCAAGCGCTTCGATGCCTTCCCACATTTCGCGCAGTCCAAAGACAGACCGCGTGATCAGATAACCGCGCGACACGTCAACTGCCGACATGCCGGTGGCTTCCATCATGTCATGAACGAACGTGCCACCGACCCGGTTGACCAGACTGTTGGTCGCAACGGTCGCAATGATTTCGCGTCTCAAGCGGTGGTTTGAAATCGCGTTTGCGTATTTCTTGCGAAGCGGTGTCGGGAAGTAGCGCACCAGTTCCTCGACCAGAACCGGATCATCGGGCAGGTCGGATTCAAGGATTTCGTCATAAAGCCACAGCTTTGCATAAGGCATCAAAACCGAGACTTCCGGGCGGGTCAGGCCTTCATGCGCGTTAGCACGACGGCTGAGTTCCTCGTCATCGGGAAGGTATTCAATCTCGCGGTTCAGGCGCCCTTCGCGTTCGAGCATGCGGATCAAACGGACCTGTGCATCGAGGATATCGGCCTTTTCGGCATCGGCATTCGAGATGGCCTGGCTTTGCAAATAGTTGTCGCGCAGCACCAGTTCGCCGACCTCGTCGGTCATGTCGACAAGCAGCTTGTTGCGTTGCTTTTCGGTCATATCGCCAGCCGCAACCACTTCGCCCACGAGGATCTTGATATTGACCTCGTGGTCGGAGCAGTTGACACCCGCCGCGTTATCAATCGCATCGGTATTCAGGCGGCCACCGGCATGGGCGTATTCGATACGGCCCCGCTGGGTCGCACCAAGGTTTGCCCCCTCGCCAATGACCTTTGCATGGACTTCGCGACCATTGATGCGGATGGCATCGTTGGCACGGTCGCCGGCATCGGCGTTGGTTTCAAGACTGGACTTGATATAGGTCCCGATCCCGCCAAACCACAAAAGTTCGACATCGGATTTCAGGATGGCCTTCATCATATCAGCCGGAGTGACCTTGCCGCTATCCAGTCCGAGGACTTTGCGGACTTCAGGTGACGGATCGAGGGTCTTGGCCTTGCGATCAAAGATGTCGCCACCCTTGGAAAGGACCTTTTTGTCATAGTCGGTCCAGCTTGAACGCGGCATTTCAAACAGGCGTTTGCGCTCAGCAAAGCTTTTGGCCGGGTCCGGGTCAGGATCGACAAAAATGTGCATGTGGTTAAACGCCGCAACGAGCTTGATCTGCTCTGACAGCAGCATGCCATTGCCAAACACGTCACCCGACATATCGCCGACACCGGCCACGGTAAACGGCGTGGTCTGGATATTCTTGCCCATTTCGCGGAAGTGGCGTTTGACCGACTCCCACGCACCACGGGCGGTAATGCCCATTTTCTTGTGGTCATAGCCCTGTGAGCCGCCCGATGCGAATGCATCGTCAAGCCAGAAGCCATAATCACGGGCGACGCCATTGGCGATGTCCGAGAAGGTCGCCGTGCCCTTGTCAGCCGCAACAACCAGATAGGGATCATCGTCATCGAGACGCACAACGCGTTTTGGCGGCACGATTTCACCGGCAACGATATTGTCGGTAATGTCGAGCATCCCGCTCATCAGCGTTTTGTAGCAGGCAATGCCTTCCTCAAGGAACGCTTCACGCGTGCCATCGACCGGTGGACGTTTGACGACAAAACCGCCCTTGGAGCCGACCGGGACGATGACCGCATTCTTGACCATCTGGGCTTTGACCAGACCGAGGATTTCGGTACGGAAATCTTCCTGACGGTCTGACCAGCGAATACCACCACGGGCCACCGGACCACCGCGCAGATGGACGGCCTCAACCCGTGGGGAATAGACAAAGATTTCACGCCACGGACGCGGCAGTGGCAAATCTTCGATGACGGCCGAATTGAACTTAACCGACAGATAGGATTTCGGATTTCCATCCGCATCGTGCTGGAAGAAGTTGGTGCGAAGGGTTGACTGCACCAGATTGAGGAAGGCGCGCAAGATGCGGTCTTCATCCGGGTTCATCACGTCTTCGAGGCGGCTGATGATGTCAGCCTCAATCGCTGCGACCTCGTCGCCCTTGGCCGGATCGCGATCCGGATCAAAGCGCGCAATAAACAGTGACACCAGGGCGGACGCCAGCGCCGGATTGTTGGCGAGCGTCTTGGCCATATAAGCCTGCGAGAAAGCCGATCCAGTCTGGCGGGTATAACGCGCATAGGCACGCAGGATCACCACTTCGCGCCAGTTCAGATTGCCCAGCAGCACAAGGCGGTTAAACGCATCGTTTTCAACCTCGCCATGCCAGATGCGGACAAACAGTTCCTGGAACTTGTTGCGCACATCATGGAGGCTGAACTCGCCATCGACCTCGACCCCGAAATCATGAATGCGAACATCAATCCCGACATCACGCGGACTGACCGTGAAGGGATTTTCGGTAATGACCTTGAGCCCCATGTTTTCCAGCATGGGCAGGACATCCGAAAGCGGCACTGGCGCACCGGGATTGTAGATCTTGAAGCGCAGCTCATTCTCGGCAGCTTCGATCGGACGATAAAGATTTACCCGCAGGTCATTGGCATTAATGACCTCCTCGATGCGTTCGATATCAAGCTCTGCACTTTCGACCGTGAAGCGTTCACGATATTCCGTCGAGAAGCTTTCGCCATAGCGACGATGCAGTGCCAGACCGCGTTCCTCACCCAGTTCACGTACAAGGATCTGACGCAGGGTATCGGACCAGTCACGGGCCACCTCGACCAGTTGGCGTTCGATATCGGCCACACTGTATTCGGGAAGCTCGCCGGGGTTGGTTTTGACCAACAGGTGCAAACGCGCAAGCGGGCTGTCGCCGATCAGGGTGTAGTGCGCCGTGACTTTACCATCGAAGGCGTTTTCAATCACGGTCTGGAACTTCAGGCGCAGCTTGGTGGTAAAGCGATCGCGCGGGCAGAACAGCTGACAGGAGACGAACCGTTCAAACGCATCGCGGCGCACGAACAACGCAATGCGTTGACGTTCCTGCAGATGCAGGATGCCCATGCAGGTGTGATAGAGATCGTCCAGATCGACCTGGAACAGCTCGTCACGCGGATAGGTTTCCAGAATGTTGACCAGCGCCTTGCCATCGTGACTTGCTGGCGGGAAACCGGCACGTTTGACGGTTTCGGCAAGCTTCATGCGCAGAAGCGGGATCAGGCGCGGGGACAGGTTATAGGCGACCGAAGTAAACAGGCCGACAAACAGGTGCTGACCAACGACCTTGCCCTTGGCATCGAACTGTTTGACGACAATCGTATCAAGATGCACAGGACGGTGAACCGTCGACTGCTTATTGGCCTTGGTCACCATCAGCAGGTTCGGCTTGGCGACGAAATCCTGCACCTCGGCTGAAAGGTTGCCAATCTGGCGCAACTCATCAAAGACGTGGGTTCCTTCGCGCGACAGAATGCCGAGCTGATTTTTGACCTCGACATCCACCGGACCCTTTTTGCCAGCATTTTTAAAGCTGTATTCCCGGTAACCCAGGAAGGTGAAGTGGTCATTGTGCAGCCATCCAAGGAAGTCCTGCACCTCGCGGCGGTCCTCGTCTGGCGCGCCTGCCTTGACATCGCCAATCTCATCAAGAACTTCGGTGACCTTTTTAAGCATCGGCTGCCAGTCGCGCACAGCAAGCGCGACGTCGGTCAGACTGTTTTCAAGTGCTTCATGGACCTTGGCCAGAACGTCCTTGTCGGTCTGCTCGTCGATTTCGACATGCATGACCGATTCACGCGGATCGTTGGTTTCTTCAACGCTGGCAACGCTTTGCAATTCACCCTTGTCATCACGGGCAATGCGCATGATCGGGTGGATGACAAGATGAACGGTCAGATCAAGCTCATGCAGGGCGGCTGTCACCGAGTCCACCAGGAACGGCATATCGGTATTGTTAATTTCGATCACCGTGTGATCAGACGTCCAGCCATGTTCTTCGAGATCAGGGTTATAGACCCGGATTTTGGCCGTATCGGCCGAGGGGCGCTTTTGCGCGAATTTGTAAAGTGTAAGTGCCGCGCCATAAAGCGAGTCGACCGAGCGACCCGCCATGTCGTCAGGCGGAACATCCTTATAAAAAAGGCGAACGAATGCTTCTGCACCCTTCGCCGTTTCACCAGACATTCGTTGATGGATCTTTTCGACAACCTTGTCGATGACTTCCCGCTTTGGGTCGCCGTTTCGGGCTTTCATGACCAATTTCCCTTTTTCCCGGCCCTGTTTACCAGAACCGAAACACCGATCTTTGCGACCGGTGTCACACACCACTGATTTGTCTCGTTATTTGGGAAGGAAAGCAGGAATTTCCACCATAGACCCACCTGGAAATCCCCTGTGTCCCTTCACGCTTACACATAACGGATCATCTGCCTAAAAACTATGCTTCTGCACAAAAAAAATTCATTTAACCAATAAGCTAGCCTTTGGTTGCCGGATCGTCGGTAGACATGAACTGTCACAGAATTTTGCACTTTTTTGCGACGCAAAACCCGCTACACTTTGAAATGCGCCCCGATTTGAGAATTTCTTCGCACTCGCACATGATCCGAAAGGAACCACGGCATGCTTGAAGGCAAAAAAGGGCTAATCGTCGGAATTGCCAATGAAATGTCCATCGCCTGGGGCTGTGCGCGCGTTTTCAAGCGCGAAGGTGCCGACATCGCGGTGACCTATTTGAACGACAAGGCCAAACGCTTTGTCGAACCATTGGCCAACCAAATCAATGCCCCGATCTTCGTACCACTTGATGTCCGCAATGAGGCACAGGCAGACGCGCTGTTCGCCGAAATCGAACAGAAGTGGGGAAAACTTGATTTCGTGCTGCATTCAATCGCCTTTGCCCCGGCAGATGACCTGCACGGTCGGGTAACCGATTGTTCTCGCGACGGTTTTCTGGCGGCGATGGATATATCGTGCCATTCGTTTGCGAGGCTCGCCAAACGGGCAGAGCCATTGATGAGCGATGGCGGCGCGCTTTTGACCGTGACCTATATGGGATCGGAGCGCGTGATTGATCATTACGGGGTCATGGGGCCGGTCAAGGCAGCCCTTGAAAGCACGACTCGCTATATGGCGGCCGAACTGGGCCCGAAAGGCATTCGCTGCCATGCAATTTCACCCGGGCCGCTTTTAACCCGCGCGGCTTCCGGGATTGCCGAATTTCAACACCTGATGGACCAGGCTACAGACCGCGCGCCGTCCCGTCGCCTGGTGACAATTGATGAAATCGGAGAATTGGCGGCGTTTCTGGCCAGTGACCGGGCAAAATCGCTGACCGGTGATGTGGTGCATATTGATGGTGGCTATAACATCATGGGCTGAGCCGCCAGCTAGCGTCGTCGGTTAGCGTCGCTTGATCGCGTCCTCGGCCTTGGGGGCGACGCGCTTGATCTGGCGCGCCAATGCAAGTTTGGCTTCTGCATCCGGGTCGGGTGCGACAGCGGCAAACAAATCGGGGACATCCCCACCATTGATTGCGATCATGCGGGCATCGGTTTCCGCCTGACTTTCGACCCGGCCATCGACCAGATGGCAAAGATCAAACCTGGCTTGCTTCAGGGCAGGCGCAATCAGAAGCGTGCGATGACAGTCCAGCGGGTCCTTTTCGGCACACATCAGACAGATGCGATATTTTTCCGCCCCAGAAACCAGCCGTTCGATCCCCGATTTGAAATCAGGCCGATCTGCCATCAGGCCATAATCAAGCTGGCCATCAGGGTAAAGTTCCGGAACTTGCGGTTTTCCGCCCATCACATCGCCCATGAACACATAGGCAATACCGTTTTCGCGAAGGAACGGCCCGAAGCTGTCAGAGTCGAATGCTGTCCAATAACTTGATCGTTTGAAGGTCCGAATATCGGCGACCGCCGTGATGCCGTGGGCCTTGAAAAGCGCAAGCAGGCTTTCACGGTCATGGCCCGCATAGCCGACTGTGTAGATCATGCGCCCTGATGACGTGGATTTTGCATTCTTCGGATCAGACATCACAGAATCACACGACAATTCGCATTTGCTTGCAAGCGCGAAACGGCCAAATGCATCGGCTCAAACGCAAAAAGACCGCCCCGAAGGACGGCCTTTGAAAACTTTCATCATGGAGCGGGCGAAGAGATTCGAACTCTCGACCCTAACCTTGGCAAGGTTATGCTCTACCCCTGAGCTACGCCCGCATCATCATGAAAGCGATGCTATGTGAAACCGGTCTGATGGAGCGGGCGAAGAGATTCGAACTCTCGACCCTAACCTTGGCAAGGTTATGCTCTACCCCTGAGCTACGCCCGCGTTCATCAGATTGTTTCTGCCCCTGTGGAGCGGCGCGGATAATAGCCCAACAAAGAGCGATTGCAACCCTTTTTTCTTTGAAATCGCGACATCAGGAATTTTGGCGGTTTTCCTTGACTTTAAGCGTCCCAATTGTCGAAATCCGACCCGATTTATGCAAATTTGCGTCCGGTTTTGAACTTGGTTATCTTTTGGCGCACAGCCACAAGGGAAAGAGCATGAGTGATCCATCAACCCCGCTTTTCGATCATCTGGCCAAATTGGGTATCGAAACGAAAACACATGAACACGAACCGTTGTTTACGGTTGAGGATTCGCAGGCACTGCGTGGGGACCTGGCGGGGCTTCATTCCAAGAACCTGTTTGTCAAAGACAAGAAGGGCGCATTGTGGCTGGTGGTTGCCGAGGAAGAGACCGAAATCCGCATGAACCACCTGCACAAGCGGCTGGGATGCGCGCGCCTGTCGTTTGGCAAGCCGGAGCTTCTGATCGAAACACTTGGCATAAAGCCGGGGTCCGTCACCCCCTTTGCATTGCTCAATGATCGGGACCGCAAGGTCAACTTGGCCCTTGATGCCAAGCTTGCCAACGGGGATCTGTTGAACTTTCACCCCTTGCGAAATGACCGCACCACGACAATTTCCTCGGCAGACCTGTTAACCTTCATCGGCTCACTTGGTTATGAGGCGATGATCATTGATTTTGATGCCGAACCCGCCGCGGCTGATGATAAATGAACCACGGACATCTGAGGTAAGCCCTTAAATCTTCTTATATTCAAGTATAAGTGACACGCAATATCACATAGCTGCCTCTTGTCGTCCGGGCATGGCGGTATCATCTAGAATTCAGAATTAGCGAGTGAACAATAATGTCGATCATTCTTGATGCGAATGCGCCGGATGGCGCCACCACCCATAATCAGGATTCTGACCTGATCAAGGACAGCAGTGTCGAAACCTTCGTCCAGGACGTTATCGAACCGTCGATGGAAGTGCCGGTGGTTGTCGACTTCTGGGCGCCATGGTGCGGACCGTGCAAAAGCCTGACGCCGGTGATCGAAAAAGTCACCCGTGAGGCTGGCGGGCGCGTGAAACTGGTCAAGGTCAATATCGACGAGAACCAGGAACTGGCGATGCAGCTTCGCATTCAGTCGGTACCGACGGTGTATGCCTTCAAGGGCGGCCGCCCGGTCGATGGTTTTCAGGGTGCGCAGCCCGAAAGCGAAGTGCGCGCGTTCTATGAAAAACTCGCCGGTGGTCCGATTGAAAGCCCGATCGAGGGACTGCTTGAACAGGCGAGTGCCGCACTTGCCGAGGAAAACTTTGAAGCAGCCCATGGTCTTTATGTCAGCGTGCTTGAACGCGAACAAGACAACGAAACCGCAATTGGCGGCATGATCCGTTGTATGGTGGGCATGGATGAAGTTGAAGAAGCCCGCCACTTCGTTGAGAACATGTCTGATGTTGATCGCCTGAAGGCACCGATTGCAGCTGCGATCAGCGCGCTTGAACTGGCCGAGACCGGGGTTTCGGGTGAAGACCTTGAAGCCGCACGCGCCAAGGCAGAAGCCAACCCGAACGACCCGCAGGCGCTGTATGATTACGGCATGGCCTGTTTTGCCAAGAACAAGCGTGAAGAAGCGGTCAATGCCATGATCACCATCATTCGCACCAACCGCGAATGGAACGAGGACGCGGGACGCACCCAGCTCCTGAAGTTTTTTGAAGCCTGGGGTCCGATGGACCCTGCCAGCGTCGCCGGACGCCGTGCATTATCGACGGTATTGTTCTCATGAGCATATACGGCCCCTTTGATCCTGAACTTTCGGACCTTCCGGAAACCATGCCGGTGTTCCCGCTAAGCGGTGCACTTTTGTTGCCGCGCGGGCATTTGCCGCTCAATATCTTTGAGCCGCGCTACATGAATATGATCACGGATGCGCTTGGACAGGACCGGATGATCGGGATGATTCAACCCCGACCGGATCAGCGTAACGCCTATTTCATGGACCCGGATCGCCCGGAGATCTTTTCGACAGGATGTGCGGGCCGCATTACCGCCTTTAGCGAAACCGACGATGGACGTTTTCTAATCACCCTGACGGGCGTATGCAGATTTACCGTGATCGAGGAATTGCCCGAAAATTCCGGTGGATATCGCCGGGTACGCGGCGATTTCGCGCCGTGGAAGAAGGATCTGACCACACCCAAGGAAGACGATACGCCGATCAATCGTGATCGCCTGCGTATGGCGCTTGACGCCTATTTCGCGCAACATTCGCTGCAATCATGCTGGGACACACTGGCTGACAGCGATGATGAAATGCTGATCACCACCATTTCCATGGGCTGTCGCCTCAGTCCGCTTGAAAAACAGGCTTTGCTCGAATGCACAACGCTGTATGATCGCGGCGATATGCTTACCTCGTTGCTTGAAATGGCGGTCCATGCCGATCCCAAGCACGCACACAGCAATGCCAACTGAACGTACTTGCCGCCGCACACGGCAAATCCAACCCGAAGGCTGAATTGATGACCGCGACCCATAGCCCGGTAGACCCGAAACTTCTTGAAATCCTTGTCTGTCCGGTGACCAAACAGGCGTTGGAATATGATCGTGAAAATAACGAGCTGATCAGTCCGAAGGCCGGTCTTGCCTATCCGATCCGCGACGGCATTCCGATCATGCTGCCCGACGAAGCTCGTGCCATCGAAGACTAAGGCAAAGGTTGCCTTCCACCATGCCCAGCGACGGTTTTACGCCTGCTTTCACCCCGGTTGAAATCAACTATCTGCGTGATGAACGCATTCTGGAAATCATCTGGGATGACGGTGTTCAAACGCGTCTTGGCGCCGAGTTGCTTCGGGTGGAAAGCCCGTCCGCCGAAGTTCAAGGCCATCATCCGTCAGAAAAGAAGATCATCGCCGGCCGCCGGCATGTCGGCATCATCGATATTGTGCCGGTCGGGAACTATGCCGTGCGTATTACCTTCGACGACTTGCATGATAGCGGCCTGTTTAGCTGGCAATATTTGCGTGAATTGCACGACAATCAGGACAAACTCTGGAACGACTATCTCGCCGCCCTCAAAGCACGTGGCCTGTCACGCGATCCCGCCAAGCGCTAACGCCCCCCTTCTTCCTAAAAGTCCCAAAACAAAAACGGCCCTGCCAAAGACAGGACCGTTTTTAGTATTTTGCTGTCCAGGGAGGTTATCCTCGAACGCACGCCTTATTAGAAGCGATAACCAATACCGACACCGAATAACCACGGATCAAGGTCTGCATCAGCTTTGTGAGTGTTGCCGCCTACATTCGTTGTGATATCGGTATTCAGGAAGATTTTCTTGACGTCGACGTTCAACGACCAAGGACCCGAAATCGCATAGTCGAAGCCAGCTTGGAACGCATAGCCAAAGCCATCATCATAGCTGATCGACTGCGCATCGCCTCGTTTTTCGTCGTAGAAGAAGGTGTAGTTTATGCCAGCACCGACGTAAGGACTCCAACGGCTATCGGGCATAAAGTGATACTGCGCCGTCAGAGTCGGTGGGAGCAGACGGACACTGCCCAAGTTAACATCCGCAGAACCGGTGTTCCAGCTGACATCATGCTTCGATGTGCCTGCAATCAATTCAAGTGCGATGTTATCAGTAATGAAGTAGGAGAAATCGAGCTCAGGAATAACATCGTCATCAACACTACCACTACCAGACAGCGTATTACTCCTGACATCTTCGTCAGGAACCACGCCAAGAACACGTGCACGAATGACGATGTCGCCAGCCTGTTTGGTTTTGAATTCGGCGGTCTGTGCGGAAGCCGGATTGGCAGCAACAAACGAAGCGGCCATCATGCCACCCAACAATGCGGCACCAAGGAGTTTGGATTTGAATGACATTATCTGTCCCCTGTTAGTTTGATCAACTCGACGGGGACATTGCGCTTTTCTGTTTGCTGACTTGTTGACACAAATCAACAATCACTCACAAAAAACGACATGTTTTTGAATGGTTTTAAATGACCTTTGATCACCTATCGCCATTTTTCGACCGGAATCCCTGGCAACAGTTCCCGGTTGCGGCAAAAGGCGATCCGGTTACAGCGGCTTGCCCTGCATCAGTTTTGGCAAGGTACCGGCATAGCCCATCGCATGCGACATGAAGGTCTTTTTAAGGGGCGGGATCTTTTCGACAATCGCCAATCCGATATCACGCGCCCAGCGAATGGGTGCAATATCGTTCGAGAACAGGCGCGTGGTGATATCGGTTACCGCCAACATCACCGTGTTGTCGAAACGGCGCCATTGTTCATATTCTGCCAGCACATCCGCACTGCCGATATCACGACCGAGACGGCGGGCATTGACCAGAATTTCTGCCAGAACCGCAACATCGCGGATCCCCATATTCAGCCCCTGACCGGCAATCGGATGCATGCCGTGCGCCGCATCACCAATCAACGCCAAGCGATCCTGGGTGTAGTGATAGGCGTGCTGCAGCCCAAGCGGATAGCAGAAGCGTGGCCCGATAACTTCAAGATCACCAAGATAGCCATCAAACCTGCGATGCAATTCATCAAGGAAGGTCTGATCATCAAGATTGACCAGATAATTGGCCTGATCCGTGCCCTCGGTCCAGACAATCGAGCAACGGTTATCGGTCATCGGCAGGATTGCAAACGGGCCTGCCGGCAGGAAATGCTCGACCGCCAGCCCATTGTGGGGCTGCTGGTGCTTGACGGTGCAAACCACCGCACTTTGCTTATAGCTCCAGTTATAGGTCTTGATGCCTGCCCATTCGCGCAACATGGATTTGCGCCCTTCGGCCCCGATGGCAAGTGGCGCACGCACGACTTGCCCGCTGGCCAGCGTAATGGTCATGACACCCTGATCACGTGCAATCGTTTCGACCTTGGCCGGTGCAATCATTTTGACCAGATCGTTTTTTTCAATCGCACGATAAAGCGCACTGCGCGTGACAAGGTTTTCGACGATATAGCCAAGCGGCTCGTTACCGACATCATGATGGTCGTAATGCAGGAAAAGCGGGCTTTGACCATCGGCAATGCGGATATCAAGGATCGGCTCCGCGCCATCGGCCATGTTTTCCCAGGCACCGATCACTTCCAAAACCGATTTGGAGGCTGCGGCAATCGCGCACGTACGGCCATCGTAATTGGCCGTCAGGATGGTTTTGGGGTCTGCATAATCAATCACCACCGACTTGATGCCGCCATGGGCCAGCGCCAAGGCCATAGAGGCACCGTTCAAGCCGCCCCCAAGAATAATGACATCGGTTTGAAGTGGCTGCTGATCATGCATATCGCAATTTCCTGTGTCGTTTGGCCTTTGCCAGTGATGCCGGTTTACAGTGCAGCTCGGCATCCTGCGTTGACCTGACGCAATAGGGCGTCGTGAAAGCGTTGTTTGCACATCTTTACCCTGCCAGATACGCAGCCACAACCCGCACCGATCATCGACGCGCAGTTATCACGACCTTTGCCGGCACAACATCGGGGCAAAACCATCTTTGACAGCCGTGAATGCGCCATCGCCACCTGCCAAGTCATATCACCCCTTGGTTGCGACAAGGTCCGCGGAACCAGAATTCGAATTGCCACAGAGCCTTGAGCTGTAAGCGCTTTTCAATTACGCGACAGGTTGATTAAAAAATATGCATATTTTTTGAACAGCCACAGATTTTGTGCAGATTTTAATCCGGTCAAGACAGAACGAAGTCATAATTCCGTCAGATCGATTCATCATTTTATGCAGCAAAAACAGTAATTTACGATTTTTATTCTGAGTCTGGCACGATTCTTGGTTTGGAGACTGCGACTGCGAAATCGTGATTACCACGTTGGTACTCAACGGATATGCCGGGAGGTCGCATTATTATGAAACTTGTTACTGCTGTCATTAAGCCGTTCAAACTGGACGAAGTCCGTGAAGCGCTTAGCGCACTGGGCGTCCAGGGTTTGACGGTCACCGAAGTTAAAGGTTTTGGTCGCCAAAAAGGTCAGACCGAAATTTATCGTGGTGCTGAATACATGGTCAGCTTCCTGCCGAAGGTGAAGCTGGAAGTCGCCATCACGGATAATCTGGTTGATCAGGTTGTCGAAGCCATCACCAAAACTGCTCAAACCGGGAAAATCGGGGACGGTAAGATTTTCGTTCTTGATGTGAATCAGGCGGTTCGTATCCGTACTGGTGAAACCGGCGACGACGCCCTGTAAGTCCAGAGACAAGGGGAGACATTATGACTATTTCCATGAAGAAAACCGGCCTTGCTGCGGCTGCAGCTACCGCCCTTCTGGCAATCGCTTCTCCGGCTTTTGCTCAGGACGCAGGCGTTCCGGCTGAAACCCAGTTCATTCTCAACAGCTTTAGCTTCCTGTTCAGTGGCGCAATCGTCATGTTCATGGCAGCCGGCTTTGCTATGCTTGAGAGCGGCCTGGTTCGTACCAAAAACGTTACCACCATCCTGCTTAAGAACATTTCGCTCTTCGCAATCGCAGGCATCATGTACTACCTCATCGGTTACAACCTGATGTACATGGATGTATCTGGCTGGATCGGCTCGCTGAGCCTGTGGAGCGCAGATGACTCCGCTGCCCTTGGCGGCGACTTCTCTGGCGGTTATTCCGCAACGTCCGACTGGTTCTTCCAGATGGTCTTCGTTGCAACCGCAGCTTCGATCGTATCGGGTACTGTTGCCGAGCGTATCAAACTGTGGCCGTTCCTGATCTTCGTCGTTGTTCTGACTGGCGTTCTGTATCCGATCACCGGTGCATGGACCTGGGGCGGCGGCTGGCTGTCGGAAATGGGCTTCTCTGACTTTGCCGGTTCCACCATTGTTCACTCGGTCGGCGGCTGGGCTGCTCTGACCGGTGCGATCATCCTTGGTGCACGTAAAGGCAAGTACGGCGAAGACGGTTCCGTTCACCCGATGCCGGGTTCGAACCTTCCGCTTGCAACGCTTGGTACCTTCGTCCTGTGGCTCGGCTGGTTCGGCTTCAACGGTGGTTCCCAGCTTGCTATGGGTACCGGCGCTGACGTCATCGCCATTGCCAACATCTATGGCAACACCACCATGGCTGCTGCCGGCGGTGTAGTTGCAGCAATCATCCTGACCCAGATCCTTTACAAAAAGGTCGACCTCACCATGGCACTTAACGGTGCACTGGCTGGTCTGGTCTCGATCACGGCTGCTCCGGACACCCCGACTATTGGCTCGGCGATCATCATCGGTGCAATCGGTGGTATCCTGGTTGTTGTTGCAGTTCCGCTGCTCGACAAACTGAAAATCGACGACGTTGTCGGTGCTGTTTCGGTTCACCTTGTTGCTGGTATCTGGGGCACGCTTGCTGTTCCGTTCACCAATGACGGTGCTTCCTTCGGTACGCAGATCACCGGTATCGTTGCAATGGGTGCCTTCACCATCGTTGCTTCTTCGATCGTATGGCTGGCTCTGAAGTTCACTGTTGGTATCCGCCTCTCCGAGGAAGAAGAAGCCAACGGTTCGGATGCGACCGAGCTTGGTCTGGAAGCCTATCCGGAATTCGGTAAGGGTTCCCAGCGCTTCTAAGCAAAACTTTCTGACAGGTGCCGTGTTCGCACGGCACCTGATCGATCAGATCAAAAGCCCGTCCGGGGAAACCCGGACGGGCTTTTTTGTTCCATGCTGCCTTTTTGGGCAGCGTTTTGATCACTTGGAAGGCAAAGACGTTTTTCACCGCCATAAGCGGACGACACTCCACGGCACTAAAATACCAAGCAACAGCCTTGGCATTTTACGCTTTGCTGCCCGATTTCGGGGCATTGGCACGAAAATTGATCTTGGCTGCCCCGAACCAGAGTCCGGCTGCCCCGACAAGACCGGACCGAGAGGAAACGCTATTTGAAAAGGGGACGCCTTATGGGGGCCTTCCAGACTGCCTCGGACGTATTTTTCGTCCTGATGGGCGCTATTATGGTGCTCGCAATGCATGCCGGTTTTGCCTTTCTTGAAGTCGGCACGGTTCGCAAAAAGAACCAGGTTAACGCACTGGTTAAGATCATTGTTGATTTCGCTGTTTCGACCATTGCCTATTTCTTTGTCGGCTACAGCATTGCATATGGCGTTGATTTCTTTGCCAATGCTGGCGTTCTGAGCGGTCAGATCACCCCCGAAAACAGCCCGGCCTTTGCTGATAGCGGCTATGATCTGGTCAAATTCTTCTTCCTTTTGACGTTTGCAGCAGCGATCCCGGCCATTATTTCTGGCGGTATTGCAGAACGCGCACGTTTCTATCCGCAGCTGTTTGCCACCGCCATTTTGGTGGGTGTTTGCTATCCCCTGTTTGAAGGCATGGTCTGGAATAACAATTTCGGTTTCCAAGACATGATCGAAGCCACTTTTGGCGCACCGTTCCATGATTTTGCCGGTTCCATCGTCGTTCATGCTGTTGGCGGCTGGATCGCACTTGGTGCTGTGATCAATCTCGGCGTTCGTCGCGGGCGATACACCAAAACTGGTGGCCTCGTGGGTATTCCGCCGTCAAACATTCCCTTCCTGGCTTTGGGGTCGTGGGTCCTTTGTGTTGGCTGGTTTGGCTTTAACGTCATGTCGGCACAATCAATAAGCGGTATTACCGGACTGGTTGCGGTTAACTCGCTGATGGCGATGGTCGGCGGGATTCTGACGGCATTGATTGCTGGTCGAAACGATCCCGGGTTTGTCCATAACGGCGCACTTGCCGGACTTGTTGCCGTTTGCGCCGGGTCGGATGTCATGCATCCGTTGGGTGCACTTGTGACCGGCGGTCTTGCCGGTGCCCTGTTTGTCTGGGGCTTTAATCAGTGTCAGGCAAAATGGAAGATTGACGATGTTCTTGGGGTTTGGCCGCTGCACGGGATGTGCGGCCTTCTGGGCGGAATTGCCTGTGGCATCTTTGGCCTTGAGACCCTTGGCGGCATGGGCGGCGTTTCGTTCAGCGCACAGCTGACAGGATCGCTGATTGGTGTCGTTTTTGCGACCCTCGTCGGCTTTGTTGTCTATGGTGCCCTCAAGATCACGATTGGGATCCGTCTGTCCGAAGAAGCCGAGTTTGATGGCGCGGATATCTCAATCCACAACATCGGCGCATATCCCGAGGATGATCTCCGCGCGAGCTAGGCTGCGCGGCCAGCCACAGAGTTAATACTCGTTCAAGCCCGGAAAGCGCATCTTTCCGGGCTTTTTTGCGTTGGCTTACCCGTGCTCTTAAATGTTTCTTTGCACTTTTGGCATAGGGGTAAAGTCAGGGGATTTTACCCATCTTCCGAATAACGGGGCCGCGAACGGCGGACCACAGATCATGCTGGATTGACGACGACCATGTTTAACGCGCGCCTGGATCAATTGCCTGCCTATCCGTTTCCGCGATTGGCAACCCTGCTTGACGGGACCGAACCCGGTCAACCGCCGCTTGTTATGTCGATCGGCGAGCCACAGCATGAACCGCCCGCCATGATCACCGAGGCAATGGTCAAACATGCCAGTCTTTGGCACAAATACCCGCCCGGTGCGGGTACGCCGGAATTGCGCGATGCCATCAAAAACTGGCTTGATCGGCGCTATAACCTGCCCAAAGACATGATCGACCGTGATGATCACGTCCTGCCGGTCGCAGGCACGCGCGAGGCACTTTATCTGATTGCCACCACCGTCATTCCACAGGATCAACCCGGCCCCAAACCAAAGGTCTTGCTGCCCAACCCGTTCTATCAGGTCTATTGCGGGGCGGCGGTGCTGAATGATGCCGAAATGGTTCCGCTGGCAGCGGGGCCGGAAAACGGGTTCCTGCCCGACCTTGATCAGATTGATGCCAAGGATCTTGATGCCTGCGCGCTGTTCTTCCTTTGCTCGCCGGCCAATCCGCAAGGGGCGATTGCATCGCGTGCGTACCTCGAACAGATCATTTCACTGGCGCGCAAGCATGACTTCGTGCTGGCGATGGATGAATGCTATGCCGATATCTATGACAGCACCGCACCGACCGGCGCGCTTGAAATCTGTGCCGCACAGGGTGGAAACATGGAAAATATCCTTGTCTTCCACAGTCTTTCGAAACGATCCAGTGCGCCGGGCCTGCGTTCAGGCTTCGTTGCCGGTGATGCAAAAATCGTCAAACGCTTTACTGCACTGCGCAGCTATTGCTCGGCCACCATTCCGATGCCAGTCATGGCCGCATCCACCGCTCTTTGGAACGATGATGCCCATGCGGAGGCCAACCGGGATATCTATCGCGCCAAAATCGACATCGCCGAGGAAGTCTTTGGCAACCGGTTTGGCTTCTATCGCCCGCCCGGCGGATTTTTCCTGTGGCTTGATGTCGGCGATGACGAGGCCGCCACGCGGAAAATCTGGAAAGAATCCGGGGTTAAGGTCATTCCGGGCAGTTACCTTTCATTGACCGATGCCAACGGCAACAATCCGGGCAAACGGTTCATCCGCATTGCCCTTGTCCATGATCTTGAAACCACGCGGGAAGGACTGACCCGCATCGCGAAGGCATTGGAAAGCTAAACCGATACTTCGCCCGACCAGAACAGCAGGACTTAACCAGAACGGATACCCAGATGAGCAGCCAGTCAAACACTCTTGGAACCGCTTTCATGCCCGGCAGTCTCGTGACACTGCTCAAGCGCAGTGGCTTGCGGTTTTGCGGCCTTGGGCTGGTATTGCTGGCCATGGCCCTGTTCATCATGCTGATCGGTTTTCATCCGGGTGACCCATCGTTTAACCATGCCACGGACCGCACGACGGTTTTTAATCCGTTGGGGATCGTCGGGGCTTATGGCGCGGATTTGATGCTGCGTACCCTTGGTCTGGCATCCGCACTGATTACCGTTTTGCTTGTCGCCTGGGGCCTGCGCCTGATTGCAGTCAAACCGTTCCGTTGGATGTGGGCACGTTTCCTTGTTTTACCGCTGGCACTGCTTCTTGTCGCTGTTTCGGCAGCAGCCATTCAGCCGGGTATGCATTGGCCGCTGACGGTTGGTCTGGGTGGCTTTGCCGGTGACTTGCTTCTGGGCAAGCTTCAGGCCGGTTTTGCGATGATTGGGGTGCCCGGTGCACGGGCCCTCATCGCATTGGCATCCATGATGCTGGGTCTGGCACTGACGATCTTTTGCATGGCCTATTCGCTGTCTGAATGGGGACGGTTGGGGACGGCCCTGTCCTTTGCCGGTGGCAAGGTGATTGCGGGCATTCGTGCCATTATCCCGACCGGCAGCAACGATGAGCCGCTTGCCAAGCGTGCCCCGGGTTCGCGTCAGGAACCGTCGATGGACAAAGGCAAGTCCAAGCTTGGCACGG
Organism: Thalassospira sp. CA1; assembly: GCF_059052855.1. NCBI lineage: Bacteria > Pseudomonadati > Pseudomonadota > Alphaproteobacteria > Rhodospirillales > Thalassospiraceae > Thalassospira > Thalassospira sp. CA1. Next base: position 382,632 of record NZ_JBZCIA010000001.1, on the reverse strand, counting down.
CCATTTCAACCCGTAAGTCTGAACCGGATGTCGACCCGGACGATTATGACGGGTTTGACGACGATGACGATCACGAACCGCCGGTTCATATTGTCGCGGCCCCGGCGGCCAAGCTGCAACCAAGCCAGAAGGCCGCAGCGCAGCGTCAGGCATCGTTTGATCTGGGCTCGGATGAGTATCGTTTCCCGCCGCTTGATCTGCTTGGTGAACCTGATCCGGCCGATGCCAACCAGATCGATCAGGAAGCCTTGGCACAGAATGCCCGTTTGCTTGAAACCGTGCTTCAGGACTTTGGCGTTAAGGGCGAGATCGTACAGGTCCGCCCGGGCCCGGTTGTCACCCTTTATGAGCTCGAGCCCGCAGCTGGCGTGAAATCATCGCGCGTGATCGGTCTGGCCGATGATATCGCGCGTTCCATGAGTGCGATTGCCGCCCGCGTTGCTGTGGTACCGGGACGCAACGTTATCGGGATCGAACTGCCAAACTCGCGCCGCGAAACCGTGCATCTGCATGAAATTCTGGCATCGAGTGATTTTGAAAAGAACACCGGCAAGCTCAATATGAGCCTTGGCAAGGATATCGGCGGCACGCCGGTTATTGCCGATCTGTCGAAAATGCCGCACTTGCTGATTGCCGGTACCACCGGTTCGGGTAAATCGGTTGGTGTGAACGCAATGATCCTGTCATTGCTCTATCGCCTGAAGCCCGAAGAATGCCGCTTCATCATGATCGACCCCAAGATGCTGGAACTGTCGATATATGACGGCATTCCGCATCTTCTGACCCCGGTCGTGACAGACCCGCACAAGGCGGTTGTTGCCCTTAAATGGGCCGTGCGCGAAATGGAAGACCGTTATCGCGCCATGAGCCAGGTCGGTGTGCGTAACATTGCGGGCTACAACAAACGCATCAAGGAAGCCGCCGCCAAGGGCGAACAGCTTACCCGACGTGTTCAGACAGGCTTTGATCCGGAAACCGGCAAACCGATCTTTGAAGATCAGGAACTGCCGATGGAGCCGCTGCCATTTATCGTCATCATCGTGGATGAAATGGCCGACCTGATGCTGGTTGCCGGCAAGGATGTTGAGGCCTCGATCCAGCGACTGGCACAGATGGCCCGTGCGGCTGGTCTGCACCTGATCATGGCGACCCAGCGTCCGTCGGTGGACGTGATCACGGGTACGATCAAGGCCAACTTCCCGACGCGAATTTCCTATTCCGTGACCTCGAAAATCGACTCGCGCACCATTCTGGGTGAAATGGGCGCCGAGCAGCTTCTGGGTCAGGGGGATATGCTTTATATGGGTCAGGGCGGCCGTTTGCAGCGTGTCCATGGCCCGTTTGTTTCAGATGAGGAAGTCGAAAGCATCGTCAAGCATCTGCGCGATCAGGGCGACCCGGCCTATCTTGAAACCGTTACCGAAGAACCCGAAGAAGACCCGGTTGCGGCCTATATGGCCGGTGGCAATGCCGGGGCTGGTGGCGGCGGATCGGATGATGATCTTTATAATCAGGCGGTTGGCATTGTGCTTCGCGAGAAGAAGGCATCGACCAGCTTCATCCAGCGCAAGCTTTCAATCGGCTACAACCGCGCTGCCCGCATCATTGAGCAGATGGAAGAGAACGGCGTCGTTTCCGCCGCCAACCATGTTGGCAAGCGTGAAGTGCTGATGGAAAATATGGACGGCACGCCTTACGAGTACTAGGGCAGTGCGCTTTAAACCGGGCAAAGAAAAAGGCGGGCTGAAATTCAGCCCGCCTTTTTAATTCAATGATCCGATGAAGATCAGATCGACTGGTTGATCCAGTCGACAAGAGCGCTTTTCGGAAGTGCGCCGACTTTCATCGCAGCGACTTCACCACCCTTGAAGATCATCAGGGTCGGGATGCCACGAACACCGTATTTCGCCGGGGTGTTCGGGTTTTCATCGATATTCACCTTGGCGATCTTGAGCTTGCCGCCCAGTTCACCAGCGATTTCATCGAGATATGGGGCAATCTGTTTGCACGGACCGCACCACTCAGCCCAGAAATCGACCAAAACCGGGTCGTTGGAACCCAGAACGTCGGTATCGAACGAACCGTCGGAAACTTTAATCGTGGTCATACTTTCAGATCCTAGTTGTTACGAGGCAAGGCGGGCGAACCCGCAAACCTCGATCCGCTTTATGAGGCCAAGGTAGGCAGCACTGACGCAAACGTCAAGCGCATTGGGCGATCCGCGCGAAAGCGATCTTCGTCAAAGCAGGCGTTCTGCAGAGTCGGTTCCCTAACCAAAAGTCAGAATGTGATCGGGCAACTCTACCATCCAGGGCCCATTGGTCCAGAGAATGAAACACCTGACCTTTTTGCCCGGATACATTTGCGCCAAGGCCGCGCGATAGATCGACATCTGGCGACGATAGGCACGCGGCGTGTCTTCGACATCGCGGGGCGGCGGACGATTTGTTTTGTAATCGACAATCATCACTTCATCATCGCGCACGACAAGCCGGTCAATCTGGGCGGAAACCACATCCCCGCCAACGATACCAACCAACGGCACCTCGGCGCGTGATCCCGGCGCAAAGACCGGGGCAAAGGCCGGATTATCGAAAATACCCAGCGTTTCATTGGCGATTTCGGCCTGCAGATCGGCATCAAGCGCATGGACTGGCTGGGCGAGGAAACGTTCCGCAGCCTTCTGGCGAGCCTGCTCGGGCAGGTCTGGCAATAGTTCCAGCAACTTGTGGATCAGAAGACCACGTTTGAAGCTTTGCCCCTGATCGCCACCCAGCGGTGATTGAACAGCCGGTTCATCTTCAAGCGGTCGACTGGGAGCCAGTGGCTTGGGCGGGAAGGATTCTTCTGGCGCAACTGCCCGAATTAACTGGCGTTTTACAGATTGTTTTGAATCCGAAATATCATCAGAACGGTCTGGTTTGGGCGCCTGACTTTGATCGGTTTCCCAGACCCAGCCTTCCCCTTCCCAACCCGAACCGGAATAGATCGAAAGATCAATCTGGGCCGGTTTGGCGTAACCTTCCATCGCTTGGCGACACAGATTGTACCAGCAATGTTCGGGGGCCTTGCGTCGCCCCTGCCAGCCACAGATGTAAAGACGGTCTTCAGCGCGTGTCAGGGCGACATACAGCAGGCGATTATATTCCTGATCGCGTTTGAGCGCGATGTCATCGCGCAGGCGCGCAACAAGATCGGTTTCAAGCGCCACCCGCGGCAGCCAGAACATCAGGTTGCGGTCTTCCTGCCAGAACAGGTTCGGGGCCTGTGTCGGCACCTGCATGGTATCGGGCAGGAACACAATGGGGGCTTGAAGCCCCTTGGCACCATGCACGGTCATGATGCGGACTTCATCACGCCCGCTTTGTTCAAGGTCACGCTTGATCTCGGCATCGCCCGCCATCAGCCAGTGCAGGAAGCCCTGAAGCGTCGGTGCATGATCAGCCTCATAGCCCATGGCGAGGTTCAGGAATTCGTCAATCGGGTCGTTCGCCTCAATCCCCAGACGACCAACCAGACGGGCACGCACACCGCGTGCTTCTTCACCCCGCCCGCCAAGTAATTCGGCATAAAGTTCAAACGGGCGTTCGTAATCAACCCGGCCTAGCCACTTGAACAGGAAGGCATAGGCGCGTGCAAACGGCGATCCGTCTTCGACCAAAGCCGCCTTTTCACGCAACGCATGCCACAGGGTTCTGGTGCGGTTATGGGCAATTTCAAACAGCTGATCGTCATCAAGCCCGATCAACGGGCTTTTAAGCACCTCGGCCAGTGTCAGGTCATCTTCGGGCATCAACAGGAACCGGCCGAACGCCACCAGATCCATCACCACAAGCTGATCAGTGATCTGCATTCGGTCGACCCCGGCGACGGGCACGTTACGTTCCTTAAGCGCCTTGACGACCTCGTCAACGAACGCGGTACGACGGCGCACAAGGATCATGAAGTCACCTGCCCGCACCGGACGGCCACGCGATGTCAGGATTTCCTTTTCATCAATCGCATGGCGGATGCGCCCGGCAATGACGCGGGCAAGACGGATTTCCGGATCTTCAAGGCGAACAATACGGGTCGGCGGTGTCCAAGCGTCTTCAGGCGCCCGTTCTTCGGGCTCAACCGCTGGCCACAGCTCAATCCGCCCGGCCTGTCCGACACGGAATGGACTGTGCTGCACGTCTGCACCGTCATCACCGACGCCCTGCCGTGCCACCGGACCGGCAAAGACACGATCCACCGTGCCCAGCACCGCATCGGTAGACCGGAACGAGATGTTCATCGGTACTTCGCGCCAGTCGGCAGCAATTTCACGCGCCCGTTCGCGGAAGTAACGGCGCATTTCGGCGAATTTTTCGGGATCGGCGCGCTGGAAGCTATAGATCGATTGTTTGGCATCACCGACAGCAAAGATGGTGCGGGGCTTATCCGCATGGCGCCCGGCATCGATAAAGAATTCCTCGGCCAGAATACGCACCACTTCCCACTGTTCGGGGTTGGTATCCTGCGCCTCGTCAATCAGGACGTGATCAAGGCCTTCGTCCAGTTTGAACAACACCCAGCCGGCAATTCCGGCCTGACGTTGCAAAAGCTGCAAGCTGGTCAAGATCAGGTCATCGTAATCAAGGCGGGCATGCAGGGCCTTTTTGGTGGCATAGCGATCAAGCATCGCATTGCCGATGGTGATTAGCGCTGATGTCGCACCGGCCATGGCGGCGGCCTTGCGTTGGCGATCAATCTCGACCAGACGCGCACATTCCTGTTCAAGCGCATCGGCCCCCATCGGGTGATTTTCAGCCGCCCCCTTGGTAATCAGTTTGGCGCGCGGTTCACCCGCCGTAGTGAAGAAGACGCTGCGATATTCGTTAAATACCGCCAGACGGTCTTCAACAGTCGTCTTTTCAAGGAATTGCGCCAATGCCGGCACGCGGGCGATGTCGGTTTTGGTTCCGGCCTCAAGCGCTGCCAGCCCGCGCAGCAAGCCATCCCGGTCAAAGGCATCATCGGAAAGCGCCTTGGTCAGGATGGTTTCATCATCAAGTCCGACCGGAACACCAAGCGCCTTATAGACCGCATCACGCATGCGATTGGCCCCGCCCAGATTGGCCAGCATGCGTTTCAGCCGACCACGTTCGCGGGCAAGCTCGCTCATGACCTCGCCAAAGGCACCTTCGCGGACCTGTCCGGTGACGACCGAAAGGGCATGGGCCAGGTCATCATCGCGGCCAGTGCGGGCGAATGCCAGAACCTCTTCCTGCACATCGGCCATGGTTTCGGCGGACGTGCGATCATCCATGATTTCAAAATGCGGCGCCAGACCGGCTTCCAGTGGAAACCGTCTCAAAAGCGACTGACAGAACGCATGGATGGTCTGGATTTTCATTCCGCCCGGCGCATCCAGCACACGGGCAAAAAGCTGACGCGCGCGGATGGTTTCATCGGCACTGGGTGCTGCACCGGCAAGATTTGCAAGATCGGCCTGAAGGTCGCGATCCTCCATCGTGGCCCACAGACCCAGCCGTTCATTCACACGGTTGGCCATTTCGGCCGCCGCGGCCTTGGTGAAGGTCAGACACAGAATACGATGTGGCTCAGTGCCCGAAAGCATCAGACGCAAGACGCGATCAGACAGCACCTTGGTCTTGCCCGCCCCGGCTGAGGCCGACACCCAGACGGATGCCGTCGGATCAGACGCATTGCGTTGCAGGACGTTGGGATCAGTTCCGCGCATTTCGGTCATGACGCATCACCCTCCCCACCATTATCAACATCATCAAGCACTTCGATATCTTCGCTGCCCATCCATTCGCGCAGACGTGCGAGATGGACATAATCGGAATATTTCGGCGCGTGATCGGGATGCGGAACACTGAGATAGGGCGTGTCGGGATCGGCAAAGGCCGCCGCCAACCCATTCACACCATCCACCGCCGCATGCGCAAGCTCTGCTGGCGTGGTTTTCATCCGGTCTGTGTTGATTTCAACGATCTCCCCTGCCGGATCGCCGCCCGAGAGTTTCCAGAACGCCATGCTGGCCGGGGGACCGGCGGGCACATCGCCAAAGCCACCCTTTTCGGCAATGGCGGCTTCAAGCGGCAATTGCGGCGCAAACCCGTTGGCAACATCGCCCTGACTGGGTGGTGCACCGGTTTTATAATCAATGATCGCAATCCCGCCATCGCGCAGATGATCAATGCGGTCAGCACGGGCATAGACCTGAAAACCGCTTCTGGTATCAAGGGTTCCGGCCTGCTCGGTATAGGATTTACGCACGGCATCGCGCCGGGCGGCTTCGGTCTGGATGAACCATTTTGCGATGCGCTCGAACCGTGGCCACCAGAAGGCCCAAAGACCGGGGCGTGCCGCAAGCGGCTTGAACACTTCGCGACCAATGATCAGCAATTCATGTTCGCCATCCGGTGGCAAATGTTCGGGATAACGAGCGATGAACTGATCAAGGGCGTCGTGGATCAGGTTGCCGTAATCGGCTGCACCGGGATCTTCGTCGATACCATCAAGCTTGCGCAGGCCAAGGATATGACGGGCATAGATAGCGTAAGGATCACGCATCCATGTTTCGATCTGGGTCACCGAAAGTCGATCCGGCCTCGCCGATGCAGGCGGTTTGGGGGCAGGTCGTCCGATCTTGATCCGCATGCTCGAGGCCGGTTCATCAATAAGATCAGCCAGTGCACGCCACTCGGCCGCATCGGGCTTTTCCATCGAAACGCGGGATTTGCGCAGAATGTTTTCAATCCGTAACAGCCAGCGTGACGGCACGGTTGGCGTGCCTTCGATACGCAGCGCACGGGTCATCACTACATTGGGCGAACAAAACAGTTGCTGGAAATCATGCGCCGATTGACCGACCCGGTGTTCGGGGGCAGGCAAGCCAAACTTGCTTCGCATCGGGCGGCTCATCCATGGATCGGCCCCGGCCTCGGGCGGCCAGACGCCTTCGTTGAGCCCGCCCAGAATGGTCAGGTCGGCCTGCTGCATCTGGGCTTCGACCGTGCCCCAGATAAACAGGCGCGGATGTTTGCCGTAGCGCGGACGCACCGCGCGATCCGCCATAAGGGCATCAAGAAACGCGCTATACCGATTGCCCGGCATCGGCGCAAAATCCGTCAGCGCATTCAGCAATTCATGGACGAAATCCGCCAATGCCTCGCCCGCTTCGCCGCGCCACAGGCGATCAGCGCCGGTTTGGGTATCACTGGCCGCCAGTGCCTCAGCCGCCGTAACATGACTGCGCAGAAGGTGCACCGGCGCATGCATTTTATCGCCTGTCAGATCATCGATCGGATCAAGGCAGGTTTTGATGCGGGCGACCAGATCACTAAGGCGCGCATGATCATCGCGGATACGTTCAATCCGGCCGGTCACGCTATCTGATCCGGACGCGCTGAGGCGGGCAACCGTATCCTCGCACCATCCATCAAGTGCCGTTTGCAAACCATCCAGCCCCGGACCCGGTCGGGCACCACGCAGGACTTCCTTCTCCAGAAGACGGGTCAGGACGCGGAAATTCTCCGGCGACAGACCCGCCGCCGACAGCGGATGTTTCAGAAGTTCCAGCAACGGAACAGGCGCAAATTCCTCCTGCACGGCACGGACCACAAGGCGCAAATAGATTGCCGGTGCGGTGTCATGCAACGGGATACCGGCCGAGTCATCAATTTCGACCTCCCACCGGCGCAGTTCGGTGGCGACACGCCGGGCAAGGCCGCGGTCCGGGGTGACCAGCGCGCAGGTCTTTTCGGGATGCTCCAGAGCCTCGCGCATCATAAGCGCAATCGTGGTTGCCTCTTCACGCGCACCGGAGCAATCAACACGCAGGACGCCGTCCATCACATCCGGGCTAAATCCAGCGATGTGACGCCAGTGATGGGTGGTCTTGGCGGGTCGCAACGCTTCGCGGGCCAGACGGCGGCGCTCAATCGTGGCATCGCTTTCGGAATCAAGGGCAGGCCAAGGCAGGACACTGTCAGCATGACGGCCAATATGGCCAAGAGTCTTGCCCAGAAGATGTTGCGGATGGGCGGCATCATCGGCAATCGCCGCCCAGTCATCGTGACCAAGTCCTGTCATAAGGCCGGGCAAAACCACCCGGCCCTGCGGCATTCTAAGCACCGCCGCCATCAAATCCCGCAAGGCGGGGAACGGGCCGGTTGAGCCAACAATCAGCACCGGCGTTTCGGGCGGGTTTTCTTCCCAGAGATCAATCTGTGCCGCAATCAGGGCATTGCGCCGCATGGCCCGGTCACTGACATCCTGAGATGCGAGAATACCCGGCCAGTGAACGGTCAGGATTTGCAGGAATTCAAGGGTGAGCTGCCAGTGTTCGGCAAATTCTTCGGGTACCAGCCCCTTAAGATCGTCAAAAGCGCAGTTTTCAGTTTGCACCTGATCCAGAAAGCGTGCCAGTTCGCCTGCAAGGCGGGCGGCCTGATCGGCAGTTGGTTTTTCACCGCGATGATCGGGGCGGCCCATAATCAGCTGGGTGAGCAGCAATTTACGTTGGAGATCGGGGATGGCGGGCGGCAGATCAAGGGCAGCCTGTTCACCACCTGCACCGTAGATCGCCAATTCATCCTCATCCGCCTCGCCCAGCGGACGAATGGTGGGAAGCAGCGTAACCGCGCCTTGGGACTGCCGCAAAAAGGCATCGCGCATCACCTTGGCCGAACGCCGGTTGGGCACCATCAGAACATAGTCGGGCAAGGTATCTGGCTGATCGGCGGTTTCCGCCATCAGTTGTTTGGCGATCAGATCGGCAAAGGCAACACCGGGCGGAATGAAAAACAGGTTTGAGGACGGCGTTGCCTCCCCCGCGAAGGAAGCTTCGTCATAGTCGGGCGCGTCCATGTAATCAAACAGGTCGGCCATCAAACTCCCCCGGATGCGGCTTTCTTGGCGTGCTCAACCTCAAGCGCCTTGGCGATGACTGGTTCGGACTCCTTGAGCGCCTCTGGCGTGCCGATATGGAAATATCCGCCATCATGTACCAGACCATAACACCGTCCAGCCGCAAGCGCCTTGTCATAAACGACATTCAGTGACCAGGCGCCATCGGGCGTGCCTCCAAACAGATGCGGTGCCAGCACCTGTACCCCGGTAAAGAAATAAGGGGCTGACGGCGCATCAACCCGCCGTTTTAGCCGCCCATCCACTTGCCAGAAGAAATCCCCTGCCCCGTCATAACCATAGCCGTTTGAGACTGGATAAAGAGCCAGAAGCGCGTCCATATGGTCCGGGTCAAAAGCATTGATCAGACGATCAAATAGCGGCTCCGCCCCCTCGGTCCAGAAGACATCGGCATTGGCAATCAGGATTGCGTCTTCGTTGAGTTTCGAAAGCGCATTCTTCACCCCGCCGCCGGTTTCAAGCAGGTCTTCCTCGGGCGAGGTGATGATGGTGGGAGCAGTTCTGGTGGCGACATGATCAATGATCTGCTGACCAAGATAATGCGAATTGACCACCGCCTGCGTGACACCGGCCTGCCCAAGTTTATCAAGCACATGATCAAGCATTGGCTTGCCCGCGACCGATATCAGCGGCTTTGGCATGGTATCGGTGATCGGGCGCATGCGTTTGCCAAGGCCAGCGGCCAGAACCATGGCCTGTGCCTTTGTTTCCGGTGCGCTCATGATTGTGCCTCTTTGCCTGACAGGTTCTGGGTTTTGGAAATTGCCGGGGCGGTGCGGGCATCAGCCGGGATATGGGCATCCACCCAGTCCTGAAGGGCAGGCAGGTTGTCAGCCGCCCCGCGCAGGATCATCTCCCAACAACGCGGGATGTAGTCGAAATAGCGCGTCTTTCCGGCCTTGATCGCAAGCCAGCCAAACCGGCCAAGGATGCGGAAATTGCGCACCATCGAGGTTGCGATATAGGCCGTTTCGAAATCAGAACGATCAATATCAGGGAACGCGGCGAGATAGAATTCCTTCATCCGCGCTTCAAGGTCCGGTCCGATATCATGGCGCACATCGCGCAGAAGCGACGCCAGATCATAGGGCCTTGGTGCAATGGCCGCGTCCTGAAAATCTATGATGCCGCAATCATCACCGCCATCACCATTTTCAACCAGCATCAGGTTATCAACGTGATAGTCACGGTGAATGATCACCTCACCGACCTGCCAACACAGTGGCAGTACGGTTTCAAGAAGCTGATCGAAGGCGGTGCTTGCCGCATCACGCTTGGCAACATCCGGGATGATGAGTGGCAGATAATCAGCCTTGAAGCTGGCAAGCATTCGGCGCAGGTTTTCCGGGCCATATCGCACCAACCCGCACTCATTCATCCCGCCCCCGTCGCAGAAGCGATGCAAGGTAATCAGCTGTTCGACGGCACGCAGGTAAAGCGCATCCTGCGATGTGCCATCAAGCATCGCACTGCCCGTGAGCGCCTCGGTAAAGGTGATGTCACCAAAATCCTCGATCAGGACCAAGCCGCGCTTTTCATCCGCCTGATAGATTTCCGGTACCCGCCAACCGGCCTGTTTGAACAGGTTTGTGGTTTGCAATACCGGCGAAACAGAGGCCGGGCGTTCGGGATTGTCATGAATGCCGTGCGGATCGACATGAATTGCCGTCGGCGGAAAATCCATCAGAAGGGAGGTGTCGTGGCGCCGTTCAAGACGGAAATATTTCCGCGCCGAGGCATCATCGACAAGCGGCATGACCTGCGCGGTCTGCCAGCCACAGGTGACGAGAAAATCCTGGCGTTCGGCGTTACGGCGTTCCTGATCGGGGCTTGCGCGGTTCATGACGGGCTTACCACCAGATCATTGATCCGTGCATCCCAGTCTTCGCCATGCGGCTCAAGCTTGAACACACGGCCATCCGGGGTCGATCCGGGATCGATATGAATATCAAGACGGTTTTCCGGGGTCAGATATTCCAACCGATCTGGCCATTCGATCAGGCTGATGGCATCGGAAAAGGCATCCTCGATATCAAGCTCGTGGACTTCTTCGGGATCAGACAAGCGATACAGGTCAAAATGCCAGACCGGCACGCGATCAAGCTCATAGATCTGAACCAGCGTGAAGGTCGGACTGGGGACTTCTTCGTTCGGGTTATCGGCAACCGCGCGTATGAAGGCGCGGCAAAAGGCACTTTTACCCATGCCGAGTGTCCCATGCATCAAGATCACGTCCCCTGCCCTGGCAACAGCGGCAAGTTTGGCGGCAAGGGCTTCGGTCCCGTTTTGATCGCTGACAGTGACTGTCTTGCTCATAATGTCCGTCTTTTGAATGGCTCTTGCCTTCTGTTTTAGGGGGTTGATGCGGCACTTCGCAATGATTTTGCGAAGCCGATTGAGGCGTGTGGTTCAAATCACGGCGCAAACCCGGAAAAAGGCCGGTTTACATTGCGATATCGTGTTCCAGATGCTATCTCGCTGCATAAGAAATCCCGCACACCGCCGGGCTTGGGGGCAGCCCCCTACCCAAATTTGATTTTATTTGGATGGAATAAGTATGTCAGACGCATCGCATAGCACAGATATTGCCATTATTGGCGCAGGCCCGGTCGGGCTTTTTGCGGTTTTCGAAGCCGGTATGCTGGGGCTTAAATCCCATGTGATTGACGCGCTTGATATGGTCGGCGGCCAGTGCAGCGCACTTTATCCGGAAAAGCCGATTTTCGATATTCCGGCCCATCCGCAGATCGCCGGTCAGGACCTTATTCACGAGCTAGCCAAACAGGCCGACCCGTTCGAGCCGACCTATCATCTGGGTCAGCAGGTCACCAAGCTTGAGAAACGCGATGATGGCCGTTTCACGCTGGTCACCACGAAGGGTACGGTCATTGATGCCGGTGCGGTTGTGATTGCCGCGGGTTGCGGTGCCTTTGGCCCGAACAAACCGCCGATGGACGGCCTTGAAGAGTATGAAGGATCGGGTGGCGTTCAGTATTACGTCAAACGTCGTGCCGACTTTGCTGGCAAGAACGTCGTGATTGCCGGTGGCGGTGACTCGGCTGTCGACTGGGCCCTTTCGCTTCATGATATCGCCGCCAAGGTGATGGTGGTTCATCGTCGCCCGAAATTCCGTGCAGCACCTGACAGCAGTGCAAAACTGCAGGCGCTGGCCGAGGCGGGCAAGATCGAGATGGTCATCCCCTATCAGCTTAAGGGGCTTAAAGGTGAAAACGGCATTCTGTCACACGTGGTTGTCGCAACGCTCAAGGGCGAAGAGCGCGAGCTTGAAGCCGATCACCTTCTGCCGTTCTTTGGCCTTGCCATGGAACTCGGTCCGATTGCCGATTGGGGCCTTAATCTTGAGAAGAACCATATCGGTGTGAAACAGGCGACGATGGAAACATCCGTCCCGGGCATCTTTGCCATCGGCGATATCGCGACCTACGAGCATAAACTTAAACTGATCCTGTCGGGCTTTGCCGAAGGTGCGAGTGCGATCCACGCCGCACGCGCCTATATGTTCCCGGACAAGGAATTCCACTTCGAATATTCGACCACGACGGGTGTTCCGAACGAATAACCCGACATTTGGTCAAAGTTTTCAAGGAAGCGCACCATGACCACAAAACATCCCGAACATCGTGGGGGTTGTCTTTGTGGCGCGGTGCGCTTTGTTGCATCCGGGGAGCCGATTGGCAGCAATCACTGCCATTGCGGCATGTGTCGCAAGGATAGCGGTTCGGGTGTTTCGACCTTTGTCGCGTTCCCGACCAATGCCGTCACATGGGATGGCAAGCCGCGCGAATATGAAAGCTCGCCCGGCAAGTATCGCGGATTTTGCCCAAAATGCGGATCAAGCATCACCTGGCGCAAGGGCGATGATGACAGCTTCATCGATTTCCGATTGGGCACCTTTGATGACCCAAGCCTGTTCAAGGCCAAAAAGCATCTTTGGATGAGCACGGCACTGCCGAGCTTTGCCGGAATTGATCCGGAGATCGAGCATTTCGATTAAGCACGACGATCCCTGGGCCATTTAAAGTACTGAAGCTTGTTCCTGCCAAACTGGTGACATCACAGGTACCGGACAAAAGAAACTTGTCTCTGGCCCTCGGGGCTCAATCATGACAGGCTGCAAAATTCTACCAAGAGTAGAATTCGCACATATCACCATCAGGGGAACGAAATGAGCGACGAGAATCAGGACGACCAACCGAACAGCCGCCGAAAAATGAATATGCGCAAACTGATGCTGTTTGGTTCAGGTACGCTTCTGCTTGGCACCTTACTGATGATGGTGACATTCCAAACCACCTTTCAGATGATGATGCATGGACGTTCTGCAGGCAGCTTCATCATTGTCATTGGTACAGCGGTTGCGATCGGCCTTTTGGTCGCGGGTTCGACGATCATATCGAAATGGGTGTCCCGCAAGGTTGAGGCTATTCTGGAAGAGTAAGCTTAGCCTCTTGCGCGGCTTCGCCGTTCAACGTCAAGTATCTCGCAAATATAGCGTCTAGAAGTTAGGCTGTGTCTTAGAGCTTCACCGACACGCCAAGGTGCTCGGCCAAAACGCTCACGATCATGCCGTGATCTTCGTGCGATGCGAGGCCGGATACCGTAACTGCACCAATCACGCCGACACCGGCAACACGGACCGGGAAGCTGCCGCCATGATCGGCATAGTCGGCAAAATCGATCCCGTGATCGGCAAGGGTTTTGCCCTTGGCCTTAAGCTCCGCCCCAAAGCGCATCGAGCTTTGATGTTCACGTAGCACCAGATTGCTTTTACGACGTGCCCACGCATCGTTGGCCGGTTTGGCACCGGCAAGGGATGCGTGAAACAGGGTGCGGTCCGGGGTGCGGATATTGATGGCAACCGGGGCGTTTTTGGCCTGTGCGACGCCGACCAGTTTGGAGCCGATTGACCAGGCAGTGTCTTCGTCAAAGCGGTCAAACACCAGAATTTCTTCCTGTTTGGCGAGCAATTCCAGATCCATCGGGAGACTCCTTGGGCAATTGGTTGGGCTGCGTCCATCCATAGCGCAGCAGGTTAGCCTCTGAAAACAGCAAAGAAAAAAGGCTGCATCAACAATGTGATACAGCCTTTGTTTCGAAATCGTAATTTCGGCTTACTTGTCGTCGCCCATCTTGAGCGCGTTGATAAAGGCCGATTGCGGAATTTCGACCTTGCCGAACTGACGCATCTTTTTCTTACCAGCCTTCTGTTTTTCAAGAAGCTTACGTTTACGCGAAACGTCACCGCCGTAACATTTTGCCGTCACGTCTTTGCGCAGGGCCGATACGGTTTCACGGGCAATCACCTTGCCACCAATGGCGGCCTGAATGGCGATGCGGAACATCTGGCGCGGGATCAGGTCCTTAAGACGCTTACAAATCTCACGACCACGATATTCAGCCGCCGAACGGTGCACCATCAGGGCCAGTGCATCGACCGGTTCTTCGTTCACAAGGATGGAAACCTTTACCAGATCACTTTCGTCGTAACCGGCAATTTCGTAATCAAAGCTGGCATAGCCGCGCGAAATGGATTTCAGACGGTCATAGAAATCAAACACCACTTCATTGAGCGGCAGTTTGTAAACCGCCATCGCCCGGTTACCGACATAGGTCAGGTCAAGCTGAACACCACGGCGTTCGGTGCAAAGGGTCAGGATACCGCCAAGATATTCGTCCGGCACCATGATCGATGCCTTGATCCATGGTTCTTCAATGGCCTTGATCTTGGTAACGTCCGGGAAATCGGCCGGGTTATGCAGCAGGATTTCCTCGCCCTTGCTCAGCGTGATCTTATAAGACACCGACGGTGCGGTGGTGATCAGATCAAGCTCGAACTCGCGTTCCAGACGTTCCTGAATGATTTCCAGATGCAAAAGACCCAGGAAGCCACAACGGAAACCAAGACCAAGTGCGGTCGAGTTTTCCGGCTCGAACTGGAAGGACGCGTCATTGAGATGCAGCTTTTCAAGCGCATCGCGCAGCACTTCATATTCGCTGGTATCGACCGGGAAAATGCCACAGAACACAACCGGGATCGACGGCTTAAAGCCGGCCAGCGGCTTTGCGCAGGGGCGTTTTTCTTCGGTAATCGTGTCACCGACTTCACATTCGGCCACGGTTTTCATACCGCAGTTGATAAAGCCGATTTCACCCGGCCCCATTTCATCAATAGCAAGCGGCTTCGGCGTGAACACACCAACGCGTTCGATCTGATGGGTGACCTTGGCGTTCATGAAGCGGACTTTCTGACCCTTTTTCAGGGTACCTTCCTTGACGCGCACCAGAATCATCACACCGAGATAGGTGTCATACCAGCTATCAACCAGAAGCACTTCAAGCGGTGCGTTCGCATCACCAGTCGGCGCCGGAAGACGGTGCACCAGTGCTTCAAGCACGTCAGGCACGCCCAAGCCGGTTTTTGCCGAGATCATCACAGCATCAGACGCATCGATGCCAATCACTTCTTCGATCTGTTCCTTGACCTGATCGGGTTCGGCTGCCGGAAGGTCGACCTTGTTCAGGACAGGGACAATCTCGTGATTGTTTTCAATCGCCTGATAGACGTTTGCCAGCGTCTGGGCTTCCACACCCTGTGCGGCATCAACCACCAGAAGCGACCCTTCGCAGGCCGCGAGCGAGCGCGACACCTCATAGGCAAAGTCAACGTGGCCCGGCGTGTCCATCAGGTTGAGCGTATATTCCTGCCCATCCTTGGCGGTATACTTCAGCCGCACGGCCTGGGATTTGATGGTGATGCCACGTTCACGTTCGATATCCATCGAATCGAGAACCTGATCGGCCATTTCACGTTCGGTCAGGCCACCGGTCAACTGGATCAGGCGGTCGGCCAGGGTGGATTTACCATGGTCGATATGGGCGATGATCGAAAAGTTACGAATGTTCTTAAGGTCAGTCATTTTTGGCTGCTTCTGGCACTAAAATTGGCTGGCATTTCGCCGCGTGGCACATTGTTTCGAAACGGTGTGATCACCAGATACCCGGTTGATACATAACGCGCAAACCGCATTCTTTCCAATATCCCCTGCCCCGTCAGCCAGCCAATTTCGGCAGCGACATCAGGCCTTATCGCATCACGGATGCGAAAGAGCACGATCGGAAAAACCAGCATTGCGTGATCATTGCATCGTTCGGGAAATCGATTCTGATATATCCCGGATCAATCACCAGCGGGTTTATAGGGGTTTTTGCACGGAATTAGAAGCGTTGTGTTATGTTCACGGCGTCTGTGAATAACCTGCAGTCTGGCACGGCCATCACTTGACCGAACGTGATCACGTTAAGGGTCTTGGTCACGAGATATCGGGTCCATCACAAAACAGGCCTTTAACGCTTACATTCATTTGTTTGCATCCTTTTCAACCGCGCGAAAAGGTCTTAAATTTCAAGGTTGAGGAAACCGTAACTCTGTCTGGCAGGGGCACGCCAATAACATGTTCATAATGTCAATCGAGCCATCCCTGTCCCGGCGCAGTCTTGTGAAATTGCGCAAACGGCTTGCCGCCTTGACGCTGACGGGTGTGTTTGTCCTGCTGTTTTCCTTCTTTTTCATTCAGAAAACGCTTTATGACAGCGCCGTTGAGCATGCCAGTGCCCAACTTGAAGCAACCGCCTTTCGGTTGGGATCGATGTTGTTGCTTCACAATGACGTCGACCTGCAAAAGATCGTGGCGGACAATTCCGACATAACCGTTGGGCTGCTTGATAACCAGCTTAACCAGATCAAGGGCTTTATCCCGCCGCATCTGATCGGCGATCTGGGCGACTATATCAGTACCCAACAAACTGATCGCGATTCCCTGGTCTGTGTTCACAGCAGCGAAGTCATGGTTCTGGCTTATAGCAAACTGCCACAAATCAACCGGATCGTGGTGGCCTATACGCCGCGCAGCGCGCTTTTGAATAACTGGCGTGATGCTTTTATCCTGCACGCGCTGATGTTTGTCATGGCGATGACCATTCTTTGTGGCCTGGCGGTCTGGTTATGGCATCGCCTCAAACGGCAGCACATGCGTGCTGCCCATCTTGCCGAACATTTCAGCGATACGGAAAATACCTTGGCGGAATGCGGCTGTGCCGTGATCAGCTGGCCGGTGGAGACCTCCGACGGAAAACTGACAGCGCAGCTGAACTGGCCGGAAATCCTTGGTCCGACAGCGGAAAACATCGAACCAACCATGACGGATTTTCTTGATCGGTTGTCATCGGAATCCCGCACAAAGCTTCGCGGACCGCTGATTGACAATATCTGGCAGGATGCACGGATTGGCACCATGGTCGATATCCGCACTGCCAAAAACCAGATGCAGCGCTTCTATTTGATGGCGCATCGCTACAGCGAAGACAGTCGGGAATTTATTTCGGTTTTGCTTCTGGAAACTGCGGCCCAACAGGAACTGTGCCATCCGTTTGAAACCTACCTTCGCCATACCCCGGAACCGGCCATTGTGGTCAATCAGGACGGCATCCTTAAGGGGTTCAGCCCCGCCCTGGAAGAGCTCATGGGGTTGCCGGTGCATGACATCGTCAACAAACCTTTCTTTATGCTGTTTGTTCCCGAGGACCAGCAAACCGCGATGACGGCCATGCGCCAGAAAAACGGCACTGCGACGATCAGTGATGGTAAATCAATCCTGCGCGTACTCGACCGCAAGGGCAATGTTCGCTGGCTGGCGTGGCATTGCGTGGGCCCATTTGACGAGATGATCTTTTGCAGTGCGCGCGATGTGACGGAGTTTGTCGAAAATGCCAACAAGCTGCGCGATACACTTGATCAGCTCAAACGCAGCAACGAAGACCTCGAACAGTTTGCCTATGTAGCATCCCACGATCTGCAGCAACCGCTGCGCATGGTCGCCAGCTATACGCAACTTCTGAAGCAGCGTTACAGCGGCAGCCTTGATCAGGAAGCCGACGAATATATCGACTTTGCCGTCGATGGTGCCAAGCGCATGCACAAGCTGATCAGTCACCTGCTTGAATATGCCAAGACCGGAACGCGCGAAGATTTCGCACCAATTGACTGCAATCAGGTGCTCAACGAGGCGCAAGCGGACCTCAAGGACGTGATTGGCCGTGAACATGCCACCATCACCCATGACGATCTTCCGACCGTCAAAGGTGACCGGATTGCCCTGTCGCGGCTGTTCCAGAACCTTTTATCCAATGCCATCAAGTATCGCCGCCCCGGCGTATCACCACACATATCCATCACGGTCGAACCCGACCCGGTGATGCGCGATTATTGGCGTTTTTCGGTCCGCGATAACGGCATTGGCATTCACCCCGAGCATGCACAACGGATTTTCCGCCTGTTCCAGCGCCTGCATAAGGACGAGTTTTCCGGAACGGGACTTGGCCTGTCTCTGTGCCGCAAGATCGTTGAACAGCATGGCGGCCGCATCTGGCTTGATACCAGCCGACCGCTCAGTGACCCGGGCACGACCATCATCTTTACGCTTCGGGTTTACCACGCCGACGCAGCACGCATTGGGCAAAAAAATCCTTGAACGTCTCAGTGCATTGCAGCATGGCAAGCATATTGCTTGAGACTGAGGGTTAGACGGGCAGACAGGTAAAAGCTGCCCTGTGCCTGTTATGGAGCGTTAGATGTTCAAGACCATGATCCTGTTCCGCCCTGTATTCAAATCTGTTCCGGTGATGCTGGCCCTTTTGGCGCTCAGCGCATGTGGATCGGACATGCGCACCATGAATGACAGCCACATGCAGAAACTGGCCTATTACTTCGCCGAACATGAACCGGGTGAGCCGCTGCCGCGGGGTTGGCGCCGGCTGGATGGCTCAGAAATCAATTACCGTTTTGCAAACGAAACATATGCCGTCTATTCAATTGACGAGGACGAGCAGATCCTGGTTATGCATCTCTATGACGATGGTACGGGTCGACTGGAAGCCGATGATGATCGTGAACGTTGCGAATGGAACAGCATGGTCGATCAGCTGACCATCGAATGCGACGACACCGATATGGAATGGCATGTCTTTACCAATGGGCCGGATCTGATCGCGCTTGATCTGGATGAGGACGAATACGCCATCCTGCGCAAACGCCCCGGTCGGTAAATTTGACCGATACCCCACAAACAAAACGGGCTGCACCGATGTTGGGCAGCCCGTTTTTATTCGTATCTTTGCCGAAAGATCAGGCGCGTAGAGAGCCACCCGTGGCTTTCTCAACCGCTTCGACAACCTTTTTGCAGACCGCTTCGATTTCTTCTTCGGTCAGGGTTGCCTTGGTCGGCTGCAACGTGATCGAGAAGGCGAGTGATTTCTTGCCATCCTCAATCCCCTTGCCGGCATAAAGGTCAAAGATCGTCACATCCGTGATCAGATTGCGATCGGCACCTTTGGCGGCCTTGATGATCGCCTCTGCCTTCACAGCTTCATCAAGCAGGAAGGCAAAGTCGCGTTCGACCGACTGGAAACTTGATGCGTTCAAGGCCGGACGGGCCGTGCCCTTTTTCTTGGGGCTAGGAACGTTTTCAACAAACAGTTCAAACGCGACAACGCGGCCTTTGACGCCAAGCGCCTTAAGCACCTTCGGATGCAATTCGCCGAAATAGCCCAGAACATTTTTCGGACCCAGCTGCAGGGCTGCCGAACGGCCCGGGTGATACCATTCCGGCGCACCATCGGTATTGACCTGAACATTGGCGGCACTGGTACCCAGTGCTTCTATCAGGGCTTCGGCATCGGCCTTAACATCAAACACGTCGACATCACGGCGTGAACCGGTCCAGCTGCGCTGAGTTGTTGCACCGGAACGCAAGCCTGCGGCCACCAGACGCTGATCGCCCGGCTGATCGCCAAAGAATTCCGGACCAACTTCAAACAGCGCCAGATCGGAAAAACCACGGGCCTGGTTACGACCGGCCGCCGCAATCATGTTGATCAGGGCGTTCGGGCGCATGATATCAAGGTCGGAACTGATCGGATTGGCCAGATACAGACCGTCTTTGAGTTCACCAAACAGTTTGGCCCAACGCGAGTCGGTAAAGGACCAGGTCACGGTTTCATAAAGACCGCGCGATGCCAGAACCCGACGGGTCAGACCAACACGTTTCTGGAACGGCGACAAGGCCGGAACCGGCAGGCTGGTTTCACGTTCCAGCGGGACTGTCGGGATTTTGTCATAACCGACAATGCGCAGGACTTCCTCGACCAGATCGGCTTCACCGATAATGTCCGGGCGCCAGGTCGGTGCCACGGCGTTAATAACTGGTGCAGAACCGCTAACCTCGAAGCCCAGAGATTTCAGGATTTCAATCGCACGAACTGCTTCAACTGCAACGCCGCCCAGCTCACGAATACGATCAATGCGCAGATCAAAGGCGTTGCGCGGATTTGGCACTTCGCCAGCCTTAACGACATGGGATACTTCACCCCCACAAATCTCGGTGATCAGATGGGTGGCAACTTCCATGCCCCAGGCAACCGACTGCGGATCAACGCCACGCTCAAACCGATAGCGTGCATCTGAATTGATCTGAAGCTTACGACCGGTCTTGGCAATGCTGATCGGATCGAACAGCGCGCATTCAACAAACACATTGGTCGTTTCTTCAAGGCAGCCAGTTTCTTCGCCACCGATGATACCACCAATGCCCAGTGCCTTTGCCTGATCCGCAATCACCACCATGGAGCCGGAAAGCGCGTATTCCTTGTTATCAAGGGCTGCGATCTTTTCGCCATTGGTCGCGTAACGCACATTGATGTCGCCCGACAGTTTGTCGGCATCAAACACATGTAGCGGACGACCAAGGTCATGAGTCACAAGGTTGGTGATATCCACCAGAGCGGAAATCGGACGCAACCCAATGGCTTCCAGACGGGCTTTCAACCATTCCGGGCTTTCAGCATTTTTCACACCACGAATATAACGGCCAAAGAATGCCGGAACTGCATTGTTGGATGCGATTTCGCTGCTGATTGTAACGCCAATCGGGCTGTCAAACGCACCAGTAACCGGCTCTTGGCGCGGATCGGCCTTAAGCGTTCCGATGCCCGCAGCCGCCAGATCGCGGGCAATCCCGCGAACACCGGTGCAATCCGGGCGGTTCGGGGTCAGGCCGATTTCAAGGATCGGATCATCCGCACCAAGGACAGACGCAACCGGTGCACCGATTTCGGCATCTTCAGGCAGTTCGATGATGCCGTCATGGTCTTCACCAAGGCAGAGCTCGCGGGTGGAGCACATCATGCCCTGGCTTTCGACACCACGGATCTTGCCCGGCTTCAGTTTTGAACCATCAATCGGAATGATCGCGCCCGGCTGTGCCAATGCGACCTTAAGTCCGGTACGGGCATTCGGCGCACCACAGACGACCTGAATGATTTTTTCGCCGGTATTAACCCGGCAAAGCTTCAGGCGGTCAGCATCGGGATGCTGGCCGGCTTCTTCAATGTGGGCGACACGGATGTCGGCAAGGGCTGCCGCGCGGTCGGTCACGCCTTCGATTTCAAGACCGATATCGGTCAGTTTTTCTGCAACCACCTCAATCGACGCATCGGTATCAAGGTGCTGTTTCAGCCAATTCAGTGTGAATTTCATAATCTCAGCCCCTTACCATGTTCGGTACATCCAGCGGCACGAAACCATAATGTTTCAGCCAGCGCAGATCGGTATCGAAGAAGGTGCGAAGATCGGGAATGCCGTATTTCAGCATGGCGATACGTTCGATCCCCATGCCAAAGGCAAAGCCCTGATATTCTTCCGGATCAAGGCCGCAGGCGCTCAGCACGCGCGGATGAACCATGCCGCAGCCGAGAATCTCCAGCCAGTCGTCGCCTTCACCAATCTTGATCTCCCCACCTTTGCGCGAACAACCGATATCCATTTCGGCACTCGGCTCGGTGAACGGGAAGAAGCTTGGACGATAGCGCACCGGCACATCATCAAGTTCGAAATAGGTTTTGACGAACTCAAGCAGGCAACCCTTCAGATGACCCATGTGAGTCTTCTTGTCGATCACCAGACCTTCGACCTGATGGAACATCGGCGTATGGGTCATATCGCTGTCAGAGCGATAGGTACGACCCGGCGCAATGATGCGGATCGGCGGGGTTTTGGACTGCATGGTCCGGATCTGCACCGGCGAGGTGTGGGTTCGCAGCACGAGGCGCGATCCATCTTCCTGTTCGGGCAGATAGAAGGTGTCCTGCATTTCACGCGCGGGATGTTCCGGCGGAATGTTCAGCGCGGTAAAGTTATGGAAGTCGTCTTCAACATCCGGGCCTTCGGCCAGGGCAAAGCCCATTTCGCCAAAGATCGAAACGATTTCATCAATCGTCTGGCTGATCGGGTGAATGCGGCCCGCGGTTTCATCCGGACGCGAGGACAGGGTGACGTCAATCCGCTCGCCCGACAGACGCGCCTCGAGAGCGGCATCTTCAAGGGCAGTTTTACGGGTTTCGATTGCGCCAGCGACCTGGTCCTTGACGGCATTAAGCGTCTGACCAAATTCACGACGCTGGTCAGGGTCCATCTTGCCAAGGTTTTTCATCAGGCCGGTAATGCGGCCTTTCTTGCCAAGGGCGCTGATGCGGACGTCTTCAAGCGCGGTCAGATCCGCTGCCTTTTCGACTTCCGCCAGAACCTCTTCGCGCAATGCTTCGATGTTTTCCATAACTTCCGACGCTTTGGCTTGGGTTTAAAAATCACAAAAAGAAAAGGGACGGCCAATATGGCCGCCCCTGATCAAATCAGGCAAGTGCCGATGAAACCTTTTTACAAAGGTTTATCAGTCCAGTGCAGCCTGCGCCTGGGTGACCAGAGCTTTGAAAGCTTCCGGCTCACGCACTGCGATGTCGGCAAGAACCTTACGGTCCAGTTCAACACCAGCCTTTTTCAGGCCATTCATGAACTGGGAATAGCTCAGACCATTCTCACGTGCGCCAGCGTTGATACGCTGAATCCAGAGCGAGCGGAACTGGCGTTTCTTAACGCGACGATCGCGGTATGCATACTGCAGACCTTTTTCCACAGCCTGAACGGCGGTGCGGAAAGTATTGTTGCGGCGACCGCGGTAACCCTTGGCAGCCTTAATAACCTTGCGGTGACGAGCGTGTGAAGACACGCCCCCTTTTACACGAGCCATTTAACTCTCCTTCAACCTTAACCGTACGGCAGGAATTTTTTGACGATGCGGGCATCTGCGTCACAGAGGATCTCCGTGCCACGTGCCTGGCGCTTCATCTTGGTCGGTTTCGCAGTCAGAAGGTGGCGTTTGTTTGCCACGTTGTGACGGACTTTTCCGCTGGCGGTCAGGCGAAAGCGTTTTTTCGCACTCGCTTTGGTCTTCATCTTGGGCATTTTTCTATCCTTGCAAAAGCAATGAAAACGAAATCCCCTACGGCGGCTGGGCATGCCCTGAAGGATTTATATAAACCTTCCAGCCTCACCACCTGTTTTGGGGACGGGTGGTTATAGACTCCGACTTTACCTTTTTCAAGGGCCAATTCAGCCCTTTCCCCTTGCTTTTTGGGACATTGAGCCGCCATTGTGCGCAGGCACCACTTTTTCAGACCAAATCCATCATCGCGCATTTTGCCATCTGACTGATCACATGTCGCAAATCACATCAATCATTTTGCCATTCTTTGCACTGATCGGCCTTGGCTGGATTGGCGGCAAGTTCAAGATCGTTTCACCCGACGGGATGCGCGGCATCAACGGGTTTGTGTTCTATTTTGCGCTGCCCGCCCTGTTGTTCAAGGCACTTGCAACCCGAAGCCCGTCAGAGATTTGGCAGCCTGACATAATCCTTGCCTATGGCGGCGGTACTCTTGTGGTTTATGGCATTTCGAGGCTCATCGCCTCACGCGTGTTCCATCTTGATCCGGCCAGCCAGACGCTGTTTTCCTTTGCCGGAACCATGGGCAATGTCGGCTTCATGGGGCTTCCGCTGATCATAGGGTTGCTTGGCCCTCTGGCGACTGTGCCGCTGATTGTCGCGCTTGCAGTTGATTTGATTGTGATGTTGCCGCTCTCCCTTTTGTTGCTGGAAGGGACAAAGCACGCCAAGGGCAGCCAGCCGACGGGCAAGATCATCAGAGGCACCCTGACGAACCCGGTTGTGCTTGCAATTATCATCGGCGTCCTTGCAAGTTTGCTTGATCTGGATTGGCCCGATGGCGTTGACTATTTGCTGGATTTGTTGGGGCAAAGTGCTGGCCCGGCGGCATTGTTTGCCATTGGCGTTGCGCTGGTTGGGCGACCGATTGCCGAAAAGCGCGCCGAACTTGCCACCATGTCGGTTGCCAAACTGATTGTGCATCCCATTGCAGTATTTATCGGGTTTTGGATTGTTGGCTCAGCAAGCGGGCTTGAAACAAAGGCCGTCTTGTTACTGGCAGCTCTTCCGACAGCCGGAAATGTGTTCGTGATAGCAACGACCTATGACCGCTATATCGTGCGCAGTTCTTCGATCGTGCTGGTGACCACCGCACTTGGCGTCGTCAGCTTTTCTATCTTTTCGGTCTATATTGAGACGATTGCCGGGTGGCTTGGCCAGTAAAAGGTTCAGAGCAGCCTAAGATCAGACAGAATGGCCGATAACATCATGCGGCTTCAGGCAACGGTCAGATAGCGGTCTTGATGGTATGCGCCCGACCGATCCATTTTTCGATTCGGCTCATAAGCTTTTCACGATTGATCGGTTTCAGGACGAAATCATTGCCGCCGGCGGCAACACCACCCCGCAGGTCTTCTTCACCCTGACGCGCAGTAACATAAATGATTGCACAAGCCAGATCGGGAAACTGGGTCCGGACATTGATCGCGGTCTCGAACCCGTTCATGTCAGGCATCATGATATCCATCAGGATGATGCGCGGACGTTTGGTCTTGAGAAGTTTAAGAAGATCCTTGCCAGAGGAAACACCCTGAAACGTGAACCCGCCGCTTTCGACGATTCGTTTCAGAAGAACCAGACTTTTGGGGTCATCATCGACGCCCACGATCAAAAGATCATTTCCGACTGGCATGGCATTCCCTCTTTGGCTTGAACCTTGGGGTAAAAGGCAAAACGCCGCGTCTTAACGCGGCGCCAGTACCATAATCATAACACGGCCTTCCATCTTTGGCATCATCTCCGGTTTTGCGAGGTCCTCAAGGTCCCCCGAAAAACGCTGAAGCATGCCAAGACCGAGGTCCTGGTGAGCCATCTCACGTCCGCGGAAACGCAACGTGACTTTCACCTTGTCTCCACCGCCAAGAAACTTCTGCGCAGCACGCAGTTTGACGTTGTAGTCATGGATATCGATGTTCGGACGGAGTTTGATCTCCTTGACCTCGATAACCTTCTGTTTCTTTTTGGCCTCGTTCTGCTTCTTGCTTTGTTCGTATTTGAACTTGCCGTAATCAATCAGCTTGCAAACTGGCGGCTCGGCATTCGGAGCGACTTCGACAAGATCAAGTCCAGCTTCCGCTGCCATTTCAATGCCCTCACGCACCGTCATCGGGTCGGACATGTTGCCTTCAGAGTCAACAACACAGATGGAACGGGCTTTGATATCCTCATTGACGCGCGGACCTTCCTTGGTCGGCTGCATCGGTTTGCGTGGTCGTGCTATGGATAATCTCCTATGGTCATCAAACAAATCGGTTAGAAACAGAAAAACACGCAAGGACGTTCAAGGATGTTTTCCTTGAAACCTGACCTAGCATATCCACGTGCGTTCAGAAAGCAATGATTTTAGGCAATTACAGCGCCCTCAAAGCGCCATTTTCCGCGCCTTTGTCCGAGATCGCCAAATTACACTGAAACCTGAATTTTTAGTCTGTCAAATCCAGACGTTCGCGAATGACTTCTATCACCCGGTTAACGGTGAGTTGGCGCAGATCACTCTCGCGTACAATACTGACTGCATTCGGCCCATGACCGCGCGGCGCACTGAGTTTCGGATCTGAGTCACGCGAAAACAATACAACTGATGGTGCTCCGGCAGCGGCGGCGATATGCATTGGCCCTGTATCATTGCCAATCGCCAGAACCGAACGCGCTGCAAGCGATGCAATATCAAGAAACCCGGTACGCCCCATCAGATTGCGTGCCTTCGGGCACATCTGATCAATCCGGTTCAAAACATCTGCTTCGCTATCGGTTCCGATCAGAACCGGAGTCAACCGATAGTCTGCCAGTTTCTTGGCAAGAAGACCAAACCGCTCAGCCGGCCAGCGTTTCGCCGGACGGTGTGGCGCTCCGCCGGGGCAGATCAGAACAAACGGGCTTCGAATGCCAAATCGGTCTAGGTCTATATCGGACCCTGAAATGTATGGTGCTGGAACATCCTTGATACCGGCATCAGCAAGCTGGTCCGCATGTCGATCAATCGTATGCATATTTGAGCGCTCAGGATTGGTATGTGGATGAGAGCACCCACGCGCAATCCCTGACCATTCCGGCTTGGGTCCCGGCCAAAACAGTTTATAATAAAAGCCGGTCCGGTCGGACGTCTGCAGATCATAAACCCGGTCAAAATTACCGTTCCGCAAAAACCGGCGTAATGCCAAGACTTCGCGCAACTGGCTTAGTCTTGGGCGCCGATCGATAGCAATCGAGTCAAAAAAGCCACTGGCCTTCATCAGATCAACATAAGGCCGCGTGGTCAGCACCGTGATATGCGCATCTGGATGGGCGGCACGGATGGCCGCAAACGGACCCATCGCCAAGACAACGTCTCCAAGCGCAGAAAGTTTGATAACAAGGATGCGCTCTTGTCTTGGATCTTCTGCCGTCACGATATGATCATTGCCAATATCAGGATTCTGGAAAGCCAACGGCGAACTTTCCGTTTGTTTGTCAGTCATGCGGCGTTCCTGATTACGCGTTTTAGTGCTTTCGCATAGACATACAAGGTCCGCTCCGCCATTTGTTCCAGAGAGTATTCTGCAATAACATGGTCCCGCCCCTTGGCGGCGAGCTTGGCACGTTTTTCAGGCGTCAGACTCAAAACTTGAACGAGCGCACGCGAAAGCTGATCAACTTCCCCCGGGCTTACCAGCCAACCGGTTTCACCGGGCAATACCGTTTCCATTGCACCGCCATGTGCGGTCGAAACGACCGGGCGTCCCATAGCTTGTGCCTCGGACGGCACCCTGCCAAATGCTTCTGGATCAATAGACGGACACGCGACGACATCTGCCAACATATATGCAGCAGGCATGTCGTTACAGTGATCAACAATATGCACGACATCCACAAGCCCTAATGATCGCGTAAGCTGCATTAGTTCATCACGATATGCGGTGCGCCCCTGATCAGACCCGACAATCAGACAACGCACTTTGCGGTGGCCAAGCATTTCAAGAACTGCGGGTAACGAACGGATCAAAAAGGTTTGCCCTTTCCAGCGTGTCAATCGTCCGGGCATTAGAATGACGAATTCTTCACCATTCAGGCGCCACTGGTTGGAAAGCGCAATCAGGCGTTCCTGACTGACATTTTCCGGATTAAACAGATTCACATTCGTCCCACGTGGCACGATATTGAGGCGATCCGGATCGACCTTGTAATATTTGTTGATGTGATTGGCGATGTGCTTGGAAATCGCAATTACCTGATCACCCATGGTCATGATCGCGTTATAGCGACGCTTGAACGGGTTATTGTATCCGGAATAGGTACCGTGGAAGGTTGTCACAAACGGAATGCAGGTCTTGCGTGCCGCAAAATATGCACTCCAGGCCGGTGCACGTGAACGGGCGTGAATGATATCGACACCCTCTTCACGGATCAGCTTGACCAACGCATCGATATTCTTGCGCATGGTCAGGATGTTCTTTGATTTAAGCGGCAGGGTGATGTGCTTGGCACCAAACCGATCAAGTTCTCGTTCGAGCCGACCACCCTGGGATGCGACAAGTGCCTTGCCACCACCATCGACAATAGCGCGCGCGATATCAACTGTTCCGCGCTCCACACCGCCGGCATCAAGTTCGGGAAGCACCTGTAAAATAACGGCAGGCCGATAGTCCCCACCTTGCGCTTGGGGCTCTGATCGATAGACTGTTTCTGTCATTACTTCTGACGCGCTCATGCAACTCCAACCATCAACACCCAAGGACAAATGCCCCGGATGACCCATGACCTGCCAACGCCACAGCCTGCAAAGCCCGAATATCTCAACCGTCCTGATGGCTTAAAAATCGCATACCATCACGTGCCGGGCAAGCCATCTGACGTACAGGTGCACAATACACCCGGTGTAATGTTCCTCGGCGGGTTCATGTCAGACATGACCGGCACCAAGGCAACCCACCTTGAGGCGCACTGCATTCGGCAGGGGGTGGCTTATACCCGCTTTGATTACACTGGTCACGGACAATCGTCGGGCAAATTTGCCGATGGCACCATCGGTCAGTGGGCACGTGATGCCATTGCAGTTCTTGATGAAATCACCTCGGGCCCACAGATTCTTGTCGGTTCTTCGATGGGCGGCTGGATCATGCTTCTCGCAGCCCTCGCCCGACCGGAACGCATTGCCGGATTGGTTGGCATCGCCGCTGCTCCTGACTTTACCGAAGACCTGATGTGGGCGCAGTTTAGCGAAGAACAGAAAAAGACCATTATGGATAAAGGCGCGCTGATTGAACCGACCGAATACGGTGATGATCCTTATACGATCACTCGCGATCTGATTGAGGATGGCCGCAATCAGCTTTTATTGCGCAAGCCGATTGATCTGAAATGCCCTGTCCGGCTGGTTCAGGGCATGCAGGATCCGGATGTGCCATGGCAGACAGCGATCCGCCTGACCGAAGCGCTGGCAACTGACGACGTTCGGGTAGATTTGATCAAGACCGGTGATCACCGCCTTTCGGAGCCAGATCAGCTTAACGTGATCACCAAGCATATCGACGAAGTGATCGCAAAGACGGCGGGATAATGCGTCGTCTCGCATAAATTACGTATGGCGATAGACGATCAGGCCAGAACCACCTGATCGTCTTTTATTTTCACTGCAACCGGTTCAAGCGCATCGCCCGAGCACGGGCCGGATACACATTCGCCGTCCTTGATGCGAAAGCGTGCGCCATGGGTCGAACAGATGATTTCATCGCCAAAGTCGCTGATGAATTCATCCGGTTCCATATCCAGCGGCACACCGATATGCGGGCAGCTGTTGATGTAGCCAAAGACGTCATCGCCCCTGCGGACAACGAAAATACCGGTACTGCCGAGATTAAGACCCTTTGCGCCAGTAGCATCGAGATCGCTGAGCGCGCAAAGCACCGTGCCGGGCGCAGGCAAATCACTCATGGATCCACCCCGCCCATCTCGCAGATCGCCGCCCACGACGCGTCATCAATCGGCATGACAGACAATCGCGATTGCTTGAGCAAGGCGAGATCGGAAAAGCGCGGATCGGCCTTGATATCGGCAAGGGTCACCGGCGTTTTCAACGGTTTGACCGTTTCGAAATCAACCTGAACAAACTTGCCCTTTTCATCGGTCGGATCCGGGTAGTATTCCCGGACCACCTCGACAATCCCGACAATGCGTTTTTCATTGACCGAGTGATAAAAGAACGCCTTGTCACCGATTTTCATCGCGCGCAGGTTCTTGGCCGCCTGATGGTTACGCACACCATCCCAGCCCTCGACACCTTTCTTGACCTGATCGTCCCACGACCAGCTTCCCGGTTCGGTTTTGACCAGCCAATACGCCATGGATCAGAAGACCTTCTTGAACGGACGAATAACAACGGATTCGAACAGGCCAGCCTTGGCATAAGGATCATTGGCAGCAAATTCGCGCGCGTCTTCGATGGCATCAAACTCGATGATAAAGACCGAGCCGTTCATGCCTTCCATATCGGGATCAAGGGTCGGACCCGCTGCGACGATGCGATCAGCAAAACCGCCTTTGATATAGGCAAGATGGTCTTCGCGATTGGCCTTGCGCACATCAAGGTGGCCGGGCTTGTCAACACAACGGATGTAGAAATGCATGGACTGTTTCCTGCTACTTTATGGGATCAATGACCGTAAAGTGACAGATGGTTCAGCCATTCTCAAGCCGAACCAACACTGTGCCAATCCGCGATGTGAAAAATCAGTCGGCCTTTTCAAGCTCGTCACGGAATGGGCGCTGCAGCAGGGCATTAATTGTGCTGCGCAGATCCGCATCGTGATTGGCGACCTGATCAACAGCCGTACAGATCGGCATTTCGACACCATATTTGCTGGCAACGGCGGTGATGGATGCCGCGGTATGCACGCCTTCGGTCACGGAACGGCGTTCAGCCAGAATGTCCTGTGCCTTGCGACCTTCGCCCAGCGCGACACCAAAGGTGTAATTGCGTGATAACGTGCCGGTGCAGGTCAGGGTCAAGTCACCAAGGCCGGCCAAGCCCAGCATGGTTTCAACCCGGCCACCCATTGCAACCGCCAGACGCGACATTTCGGCAATACCACGGGTAATCAGGGCTGCACGGGCGTTATCACCCAGTTTCAGTCCGGCCACCACGCCACTGGCAATCGCCAGAACGTTCTTGATCGCACCAGCCACCTCAACACCAGCGACATCGGTACTGAAATAGGGACGGAATTCCGGCGTGCCGATCAACTCGACCAGACGTTTGCCCAGGGCACGATCTTCACAGGCCAACGTGATTGCGGCTGGCAGGCCGATCGCAACCTCCTTGGCAAAGGTCGGGCCCGAAAGGACCGCCACCGGCACGTTTCCAAGGGTTTCGGAAACCACCTGTGCCATCAGGGCACCGGTTTCCTTTTCAATGCCCTTGCAGCAAATTACCGCCGGGAGCTGATCTGGCCAATGCGATGACAATTTGATCAGGGTTTCACGCAAATGCTGTGCCGGCGTCACCAGCAAGACCGCATCAGAATCACGCAGACCTTCGTAATGTGTGGTTGCGCGCAACGCCCCCGGAAGCTCGATACCCGGCAGGTAAAGATCGTTCTCACCTTTAGTGTTTATCCGATCAGCCAGTTCTTCGTTGCGCAAAATCAGTTCAACGTCTTCACCGGCCCGCACAGCCTGCACAGCCAGGGCCGTTCCCCAAGCACCGCCACCCACAACTGTAATGCGCTTTTTCATGATGTTTGTCCGGCAAAAATGAAGTTGTTTCGAGGATCGGCAAATACGTCAAACGCGACAGATGGGCCTTACGCCTTGACCCCGGCACCCGGGCGTTTGGGGGCCTCAGGATCCAGTGGCCAGCGCGGACGCGGCTTGAAATCAAGATCATCACGCTCGCCCAGACGGAACCGCTCCAGACCGGCCCATGCAATCATCGCGGCATTGTCGGTGCAAAGATGAAGCGGTGGTGCGACCAGTTCCATCCCGGCCTGATCGGTCAGTTCCACCAGACGTCCACGCAGATACTTGTTGGCCGCAACCCCGCCGGCAAGCACCAGCGTTTTGCCGCCGGGGTAATCACGCATGAATTCAAACACGGCATTGCGCGCGCGATCAATCAGGGTATCACCCACCGCGCGCTGGAAAGATGCAGCAAGGTCGGCCTTAACCTCATCAGTTTGTTGTTCGACCGGGAAGCCATCCAGATAAGTCCGAACAGCTGTCTTGAGACCCGAGAAGGAGAAATCGCACCCCGGCCTTCCACGCAATGGGCGCGGCAAACCGAACCGGTTCGGATCACCCTTGGCGGCAATCTTTTCAAGTGCCGGACCACCTGGGTAACCAAGCCCCATCATCTTGGCGGTTTTGTCAAACGCCTCGCCGACCGCGTCATCAATGGTGGTGCCGATGCGCTTGTACTTGCCAACACCCTCGACAATCAGGACCTGACAATGCCCACCGGACACCAGCAACAGCAGATAGGGAAATGCGACGTCATCAGTCAAACGCACAGTCAGCGCGTGACCTTCCAGATGATTGACGGCAAGGAACGGTTTTTGGGCGGCAAAGGCAATCGCCTTGGCCGTCATGGTACCAACCATCACGCCACCGATCAGCCCCGGACCCCCGGTGCAGGCAACGGCATCAAGATTATCAAAATCAACACCGGCATCATCCATGGCCTCGGCCACCAGACGATCAAGATGTTCAAGATGGGCACGTGCGGCAATTTCCGGCACCACCCCGCCAAACGGTCGATGATCGTCAAGCTGGGACAACACACGGTTTGCCAGAATTTCGCGCTTGTCGTTCACGACAGCAGCGGCCGTTTCATCACAGCTTGTTTCGATACCCAGAACGATCATGATCCTGATCCGTTTTACCAACTCTGCCGACACGGACGGCAATCGGAATCCTATTACAGATGTGACGATGATGTAGCGGAAAGTTCATGCGCTTTCCACCCCCGTGCAGCGCAAGTGCCATATGCAGTTATCGCGCTTCACGAAGGCAGCGAAGATTTTGAACCGCGACCTAAATCAATGCAGCCCAGTTTCGAGCGATTACAATAACCGAAAATTCAGCCTATTGCCGGTGGCAATAGGCTGCCCGCAGACCTTGTTTTTAAACAGTTTTAAGACTAAGACTTCACTCATGACAGATACAGCAAAACTTCGCATCGGTACCCGCGGTTCGCCCCTGGCTTTGGCACAGGCGCATGAGGTTCGTGACAAACTGGCAAATGCCCATCCGGAGCTTGCCGAAGAAGGCGCAATTGCCGTCACCGTGATCACCACAACCGGCGACAAGATTCTTGATCGTGCCTTGTCGGAAATCGGCGGCAAGGGACTGTTTACCAAGGAAATCGATGATGCCCTTCTGGGTGGCGAGATCGACCTTGCTGTTCATAGCATGAAGGATGTGCCAACTGTTTTGCCCGATGGCATGATCCTGCCAACCATCCTGCCACGCGAAGATGTCCGCGACGCATTTATTTCGCTGAAATATAAAAGCTTTGCCGAAATGCCCGCCGGGTCCGTGATCGGATCGGCCAGCCTTCGTCGTCAGGCCATGATCCTGAACAAATATCCCGATCTCAAGGTCGTGACATTCCGCGGGAATGTGCAAACCCGTTTGCGCAAACTCAGCGAAGAACAGGTTGATGCCACACTTCTGGCAATGGCCGGCCTGAACCGTCTCGGACAGCCCGACATCGCCACAGCCCCGATTTCCGAAGACGATATGTTGCCGGCGGTTGCGCAAGGCGCCATTGGCATTACCATCCGCGAAGATGATGCACAGTGCAAAAAATGGCTGGCTGCGCTTCATTGCGAAACCTCTGCCATTCGTGTGGCAGCAGAACGTGCAGCGCTTAAGGCACTTGATGGATCATGCCGCACCCCGATCGCAGCGCTGGCAGAGTTTCAGGATGATGGCGGTCTGCGCCTGCGTGTATCGATTGTGCGTCCGGACGGCAGCGAACGCCTTGATACCGAACGCATGATCGCCAAACCGGATATCGCAACGGCAATGGCGGCTGGCACGGATGCCGGTGAAGAACTCAAGCAACGTGGCGGACCGGACTTCATTTCCGCCTGATCTTGGTAACAGACTGGGACGCAGATGGGACCCTTGGTGCTAAATACCCGGCCCGATACCGACTCTGCCGACCTTTTGGCAGCACTTGACAAGCGCGGCTATCGTCACCTGTCTGCGCCAATGCTGAATATTATCTTTCGAGTGCCGACAAGCCTGCTTGATATCAAGAAATACCAAGCAGTGATTTTCACATCGGCGAACGGGGTCCGGGCATTTGCCAAACTGACCGGGGATCGGTCGCTTCCGGCTTATTGTGTTGGCGACGCGACAGCCAGAACGTGCGCCACATTTGGCTTTGATGATGTTTGTTCGGCAAATGGTGACATCAACGATCTGGCAGCCTTAATTCGCAAAAAAGTTGATTCCGCACATGGACCACTTTTCCATCCAGCCGCGCGTAAAACGGCAGGTGATCTTGGCCAGATGCTTTTGACTGATGGATATGACGTCGATCGGCAAACCGTTTATGAAGCACAAGAAAGCAAGTCGTTCCCAGAAGTCGTTTTAGAGGCGCTTCGTAATCATCATATTGAAGCTGTTTTATTTTTCTCTCCCCGCACTGCGGAAACCTTTGTTAAGCTGGTCCGCAGCTATAAGCTGGAAAGAGACTTGTCCGGAACAAGCGCGATTTGCCTAAGTCCGGCGGTGCAATCGAAGCTATCCGATCTTACATGGTATAGAACACGCGTTGCATCACAACCGACACAAGAATACCTTCTTTCCGAGCTAGGATCCCTGTCGTAATGGCTTCCTGCGCCTGACGCCGTCTTGGGAATAACCGCAAACTGCAATGGTCTGATCGTGAAAACACCAGAAACGCCAAAAACCAATGCTTCCGCAAAATCGGCCGACACCAAAGAGTCGTCTGACACCATTTCCGTAGATAGCAAAGGCAATGCGAAATCGTCGGCCAAAGCGGCCGATACCGGCACAACTGCCAAATCCAGCGTGCCAAACTCAGGCACGGTCAAATCTGGTGACACCACTGCGAAAAAGGACGGAAGCCCTGCGGACAAAACCGCAAGCAGCACAACTACCGCAGCAACTGGCACGTCAAAACCCGACACCAAAACCGGTGACGATAAAAAGGCATCGGCAGCGAAATCGAGCGCGCCCGCAAAACAGAAAAGCGGTGGCGGCAAAGCGCTGTTTTTGTTTGTGATCATTATCGTCGGTGCCCTGGCAGCAGGCTGGCTGACACGCGCAATCTGGTGGCGCGATGCAGAACCGGTTCTGACCGAGTATGTACCAAGCGACATTCTTGCCGAAATCGCACCTGAGGGCTACGGCCCGGATGCGACCAATGGCAGCGAGATTACAGTCACCAACACCCCGTCAGACAATGGTTCATCTGATGGTGCAACGCCTCCTGCCCCCAACGAAGATGCCGCCATGGCCGAAAAGGATGACGGCGTGTTGGCGACCGAAGAAATGCTTCCGACTGTTACGGATGAAAGCGCCTCGACCGCGAACTCCAACCCCATCCCGGATGGATCTGTTGTCATTGATCCGGACCTGACCGAACGCCTGTCGCGTTTGGAGGGCACGATTGATGCGCTTCGCGAACGTCTGAATAATGAACGTGGCGATACGCTGAACAACACGGTTGCGCGCCGCATGGCAGAAATCGAAACCCGTACCGCCCCGATTGAGGAGCTGGCAAGGGTCGAAAGCGAACTGGCTGGTGTCGCCAATGAAATGCGCGAGCTGTCTGCCCGCCTGTCGACCATGGAGGAAGAAATTCGCGCGACCAGCGGCCTGCGGGTTGAAAGCCGCGGTCAGGCCATTGCCATGGCCGTGACCATTCTGCGTGATGCCCTTCAGCGTGGCGGGCCGTTTGTCATTGCCCTGAACCAGCTTGAACGCAGTGCAGGCGATGACGAAGTCATTGCAGAACAGATCGCAACCCTGAAACCATTGGCAGATCAAGGCGCACCGACGCTTGAAAAACTGCGTCAGTCCTTCCCGGCGATGGCACAGGAAGCAGTTGCAGCTGCCACGGATGATCATTCGGGCAGTGTCCTTGATGCGACTTGGGCGAACATCAAAAAGCTGGTCCCGATCCGGCGCGTTGATGCCGCAGGCGAAGAGTCGCTTGAAGGTCGCCTGGTTCTGGCTGAAAACGCGTTGGCACAGGATGATCTTGATGCCGCCGTTGCCGCCCTTCAGGGGGTCGAAGGTGACCACGCCGCAGCCGCCGTCAGTGACTGGCTCCAGGCTGCCGAAAACCGTCAGACCCTTAATCAGGCAATTGCGACGCTGAGTTCTCACGCGATTACCATTCTTACCAGTACCAGTTCGGAGGGCAGTCAATGATCCGCCTTCTGATATTTATCCTTATTACGGCAGCACTGGTTTTCTGCACCGTCTGGTTTGCCGATAATCCGGGCCGCATGACGATTGTCTGGCTGGGATATCGCTTTGACGGATCAATTGGCATGGTCGCGCTGGGCCTTTTGGCGCTAACCGCCGTGCTCGTCCTGCTGTGGCGCGGCTGGACAATCATTGCCAATTCGCCGGGCTGGCTTGGCCGTCTGCTGGGCAGCCGTCGTCGCAAGAAAGGCCAGCAAGCCCTGACCATGGGATTGCTGGAACTGGCGTCTGGCGACGTGCGCCAAGCACTGAAACATACCCGTGCGGTCGACCGTTATCTAGAAGACGATACCTTGACCCGGCTTCTGACAGCACAGGCGGCAGAATTGGACGGCAATAACGACGCCGCCAAGCGCCAGTTCGAAGCGATGCTGGAAAAGCCCGACTCCGCGTTCTTTGGCCTGCGGGGCCTTTTGCAATTGGCGTTGAAGGCCAATGACCGCGAAGCCGCCCTTGATTATGCCGAACGGGCACACCGACTGCGTCCACGCAATCCCGCGGTCATCGTGACACTGTTTGACTTGCTGCTGACCTCAAGACGCTGGGACCGGGCGCTTAGCCTGTTGATTGATGCAGAAAAGGCCGCCGTCTTTAGTGAAACCGAACTAACCCATCGCCGTGCGCTTTTGATCACGGCCAAGGCAGAAGACGCGATTGCCGAGGGCGAAAACGCAGAAGCCACCAAGCTTTTGCGCAAGGCGCTGAATTCTGCACCCGATTTCACCGGTGCGGCTGTGCTTCTGGCCGGGCTCTATCGTGATCTGAAACAGGATAGCAAGGCACGCGACGTCGTGATCCAAAGCTGGCGCACAGCCCCGTCGGCAGCACTAGGTGCGATTTTCCGTGAAACGCTGACTGGCGATCCGTTGGCAAAAGTCAAAGCGGTCGAAAAACTCGTCGCGACCAACCCCGGTCATGTCGAAAGCCAGATCGTTCTGGCCGAAGCAGCGCTTGAAGCCGATCTTTGGGGTATTGCGCGCGGCAACCTTGAAAAGGCCATGGCAATCAAGGCCGAAGCCCGGCATTACCGGCTGTTGGCCGATCTTGAACTGCGTGAAAATCAGGATGGCGCGAAGGCCCGTGAATTGCTGATCAAGGCAAGCCACGCCAACCCGGATCCGGATTGGCGTTGCGGGGCCTGTGGGGCCGAAACTGACCGCTGGGTCGTTTCCTGCCCGTCCTGTCATTCGTTTGGCAGTGTCGACTGGCGCGCACCGCTTCGCGTTCATCAGGACGAGGCCACCAAGGAAAACGCAAAACCGGAAACCGCAAAACCGTCCTCCATTGCACAGACCGGCACCGTGATTGATCAAGATGCCGATGAAGATAGACAGGGCGACAAAGCGGCCGTAAAGGCCTAGGTTCAGGTTCCAAAAGCACAAACAAAAACCCCGGGGAAATCCCCGGGGTTTTCCATTTGGTATCTAACAGCGCTTAGTGGCGGAAATGACGCATACCGGTAAAGACCATGGCAATGTCATTTTCATCGGCTGCGGCGATGACTTCTTCGTCACGCATGGAGCCGCCTGGCTGGATCACTGCGGTCGCACCCGCCTTTACCGCGGCCAAAAGACCATCGGCAAACGGGAAGAACGCATCAGATGATACGACTGAGCCCTGCGTGCGCAGATCGCTCTCTCCAGCATTCTTGCCAGCTTCTTCGGCTTTCCACGCGGCAATGCGCGAGCTGTCGACGCGGCTCATCTGACCGGCACCGATACCAACAGTCTTGCCGTCTTTGACATAGACGATGGCGTTTGATTTGACATGCTTGCCAACACGGAAGGCAAACAGAAGGTCATCAAGCTCTGCCTCGGACGGCTTCCGCTTGGTGACAACTTTCAGCTCTTCGCGTTTAACACGACCCGCATCGCGGTTCTGAATCAGGTAACCGCCCGCCAGTGACCGCAGGGTCATGTCTTCGCCTTCCGGATCGGCCATGCCACCGGTGACCAGAAGACGCAGGTTTTTCTTCGCTGCCAAAACTTCCTTGGCCGCTTCATCTGCATCCGGGCAAATCACGACTTCGGCAAACAGTTTGGCGATTTCTTCGGCCGTCTGCTTATCAAGGGTACGGTTGACCGCAATGATGCCGCCAAAGGCCGATACCGGATCACAGGACAGTGCCTTGTGATAGGCATCAATCAGGCTCTCACCTTCGGCAACGCCGCACGGGTTGGCATGCTTGATGATCGCAACAGCCGGCTTTTCATCGAACTCGGATACCAGTTCGAACGCGGCGTCGGTGTCGTTCAGGTTGTTAAACGACAGTTCCTTGCCCTGAAGCTGGGTTGCGGTGGCCACACCCGGACGGTTTTTGCCGTTGGTGTAGAACGCGGCCTGCTGATGCGGGTTTTCACCGTAACGCAGCGTCTGTTTCAGTTCGGCAGAAACATTCAGGCGCTGCGGGAAGGTTTCACCAAGTTCACCAGCAAACCAGCTGGAAATTGCCGAGTCATATGCACCGGTGCGGGCGAACGCCTTGGCGGCGAGAACGCGGCGGGTTTCAGCAGTGGTGGCACCTTGATTGCCCTTCATCTCGGCAACGACGCGGTCATAATCAGACGGATCAACAACCACAGTCACGGACTCGTGGTTCTTGGCCGCAGAGCGGATCATGCTTGGGCCACCGATATCGATATTTTCGATGCAGGTTTCGAAATCGGCACCCTTGGCAACAGTTTCCTCAAACGGATAAAGGTTCACACAAACCAGATCAATCGGGGAAATGTCGTTATCTTCCATGGCCTGCATATGGCTGGAAAGAGAACGGCGGCCCAGAAGGCCGCCGTGAATCTTCGGATGAAGAGTCTTGACACGACCGTCCATGATTTCGGGAAAACCGGTGTGATCGGCAACTTCCTTGACCGGTACGCCAGCGGCTTCAATCGCCTTGGCTGAGCCACCAGTTGACAGGATTTCAACACCCTGTGCGTGGAGGGATTTGGCAAATTCGACCAGACCGGTCTTGTCCGAAACGGAAATAAGCGCGCGCGCAATACGAGCAGTCATTGGGTTCGCTTTCATGCATCAATGTGATGAAGGTTGCGGACCCATTGATGATATATCGGCCCACAAAATCAGGAATGCGCATGGCTGCTCGTGCATGCGAAATGAAAGTGTGCGGGCAAACCGGCCTTCGAACGGGACCGGACAACAATGCATCCGATCCGGGCCGACACATGATCAATGAGTCCGAACCATGTTTCGTGCGGAGCTTTAGCATGTGCGACGCAAAATGTGGACCCCGAATTCTTGCATGGCGGCTTTTAACAATCAGGCCAGCAAACCTTATCGCCCAGCGAAAAACGGGGCGGCATCGCTGCCACCCCGTTCTGATTTTACCAAGTGTCGGATCAGGCAACGTTTTTACGCACGCCCAGTGTTTTGAGCGCCTCATTAAGTGAGGCCTGCTCAAGCCCGCCATAAAGCGCAAGTTCGTCACGAACCGGCGCACCAAGGCATTCTTCGAACACATCCTGGTTGGATTGTTCGGAGTAGTTCTTCTGCTCGTCACTACCAAGATTCGATTGGAAAATCCCGGCCGCACTGACCGGCAGGAAATCCTCGTAAATGATCGGGTCGGCGCGCAGATAGCCCTGATCGACTAGTTCATTGATCGCGGTTGCCGGATCAAGATCGCCTTTCTTGGCCGCATTCAGACCAGCCTTGGTCGGGCTATAGCGGAAGAAAGCCAGTTTTTCGACACGCAAGGTCTCATAATCATCCGGGAAGGCGCGGAAACGCTCTGCCAGTTCGGTTTCGTAATCACGCGCATTCGACCCACCGGCATTGATTTGCACCGCATGGCGGGTCGCAGCCAGAAGCGTGTCATAAAGCTTGCGGCCCTCGGCGGTCAGGGCAATACCGCGCTGCTCGATCTCGCCAAAGCGGGCGGTATGGGTGCCGACCGTTTCATCACGACGATCACCGATAAAGTTCACCCGTTCTTCAAGCGCCTTGAAGCTGGTCTGGCGCAGCAGGATCGGGCAAAACCGTGCGGGTGGGCCTTCGACAATTGCCTTTGGCGTGATGCCGCGTTTGGGCATGTCTTGCTGCACAGCATCGATATCAAGAGTGCGCGGGGTTAGGTGGTTTATATGCGGCCCCTTGAAGCAAACCACATCGGCAATCAGGCGATGGGCGTCATGAAGTTTCCGATAGGTTTCAAGCGTGACCGTCGCATCGCTGTGCCAGCGGAAAGTTTCCAGAGCCTCGGCAACGAATTGCTCGGCCTGTATACGGGTCAGGCCGCCATTCTTCTCTGCCAGATAAATCAGCTTGATGGCATCCGGGGTGAAGATGTCGCGCTTTGCCAGAATGTTCTCGGCCTCATTGCGCAGATCTTCGTCTTCGATCAGCTCCAGACGCAAAAGCGACGTGAAGACACGGAACGGATTGCGTTTAAGGGCTTCCTCGTCTATCGGGCGGAAGGCCGTTGAATGCACCGGCACACCGGCAACAGACAGATCATAATAGCCCACTGGATGCATGCCCATGACGGCAAACAGGCGGCGCATATTAAACAGCTCTTCCGGTTTGCCGAGCCGGATCGCGCCGTGGCGTTCAAGGTCGATGCGCTCGAGTTCGCCATTATATTCAAGGCTTTCGGCAAGCTTTGGGTCGGCTTCCAGTTTGTTCTGATTGATCTCGGAAACAAGCTCCATCAGGGTGCCGTATTGTGGCACTTCGCTGCGATACATGTCGGACATCGCACTGGAAAACATCGAACGAATTTCATCGGGATGGACAAAGGCGTCTGTCGACATGGGGCCTCCAAAAGACGGGATCACATTGAACCTGTGGAATGGCCTTATTCGGCAAGATCATTCCCATTCATCATCAGGATGGCAAAATATGGTCCGGTTTCGGGCATGACAAACGACAATTTTGCACGAATTCATTCCATTAAAGAATGAACGTGCAGATCATTGAAACAACAATTGGAAATGCGGTGAAAAACCGCTTTTAAGAAGCTGCCTCGGTTTCGCTACCGTTACTATCTGCAAAGATCGACTTCACACCGATCTCGGGCGGCTGGAATTCTGGCACTAATTGGCTGATCAGCTCCAGCGTTTTGGAAGTGTTGCGGTTGGTGGCACTGTCTTCGAGCGCATCAAAGACCTGCTTGATCAGGCCATAATCAACCACACGCGGGGCCGCCAAAAGCACCCCATCGGTCTCGGTCGGGACCGGTGGCTCGGAATCGTGAAAAAGCTCTTCATAAAGCTTTTCACCCGGGCGCAAACCGGTGACCTTGATTTCCACATCCTTGTCCGGCTGCAAGCCCGACAACAGGATCATCTGTCGCGCCAGATCGATGATTTTGACTGGCCGACCCATATCAAGGACGAAGATCTTGCCGCCCTCGGTCACTCCGTGGCGCCCCAGCTCAGCTGATTGCAAAACAAGCTCCACGGCCTCGGCGATCGTCATGAAGTAACGGGTGATACCTTCGTGGGTAACGGTCAGCGGGCCACCGGCCTCAAGCTGGCGCTTGAACAGGGGCACCACAGACCCAGTAGAACCCAGAACGTTGCCAAAGCGCACAGTCACAAACCGGGTCGAGCCGCGCTGATCAAGCGGCATGGTTTCCAGCGCCTGACAGTAACATTCTGCCAGCCGTTTTGATGCCCCCATGACGTTGGCGGGATTCACCGCCTTGTCGGTTGAAATCAGAACCATTGTGCCAACACCGGCCGCACGGCAGGCCTCGGCCACATTGCGCGTGCCCAGCGTGTTGGTCAGAATGCCTTCATTCGGGTTGTGCTCAACCAGCGGCACATGCTTATACGCCGCCGCATGGAACACGATTTCAGGTTTGTAGAGATCAAAAACCTGACCGATGCGGGTTTGATCGCGGACATCCCCCAGGATGCTCTCACGCGGCAAATCCGGATATTTTTCCGCCATTTCCATATCGATGGCGTAAAGCTGGAATTCCCCGGCATCCAATAAGGTCAGGCTGTCCGGGCCATAGGATGCGATCTGACGCACCAGTTCCGAACCGATTGATCCGCCAGCGCCAGTCACCAGAACCCGCTTGCCGGCAATCATTTCGCGCACACGATCGCGATCCAATCTTGCCTGCGGGCGACCGAGCAAATCCTCAATCGCCACCGGTCTGATTTGCAGCGGATCGGCCAGGCCTTCGCGTAGATCGCCGAGTTTGGGCAGACGGGCCAAGGTCATGCCATAGCGATCAGCAATCTCGACCCACTTGGCGTTATCTTCATGACGCAGTGCATCGCCACTCAGCACCAATCGGCGCGGCAAGCCATGCCTGCCCTTTTGTAATTTCTGAATGACATCTTCGAGCTGATCGACAGTCGCCAGAACGTCAACGCCATGCATGTTGCGACCAACCCGGCCCTGCGTCAGCGAAACGATGCCAATCACCTTGAACGGGGTATTAGCAGATCGTTCAGTTTCACGGATGAAGGCTTCGGCTTCATCGCCCGCGCCGATCAACAAGACCGGTACACGTGCTGTTCCCTGACGCACCAGTGCGCGTGCCGTCGATTTATCCTTGGCAATCCGATAGGTCAGGCGTGCCCCGCCTATCAACGCCATCAGCAGGAACCACTGTATGACTGGCGCCGAACGTGGCATCCAGTCCAGCCGCGTTGTAAAAAACAGAACAAGGAAGAGGATTGCAACCGCAACCGATACAGCCTTGGCAATCCGGATAACGTCGTTGAGCGACGCATAGCGCCAAATGCCACGATACAGGCCAAAACACCAAAAGGATAAGCCTGCAATCAGCGTGAAAATACAGGACGAAAACAGGATATTTTGAGGCGCATAGTAAACCAC
Organism: Thalassospira sp. CA1; assembly: GCF_059052855.1. Taxonomy (NCBI): domain Bacteria; kingdom Pseudomonadati; phylum Pseudomonadota; class Alphaproteobacteria; order Rhodospirillales; family Thalassospiraceae; genus Thalassospira; species Thalassospira sp. CA1. The sequence goes on along the minus strand of NZ_JBZCIA010000001.1, from coordinate 340,039 downwards.
ACCGTCTCCGACCCTAAGATACAGGGCCAACGGGAAGGAGAGTGCCGCCATGAAAATATCATGTACAAAAGCGATATGACTTCTCTGGATGAATCGCAGCATGCGGTCCCTTACCGGCAGATTTATGTTTTTATAAGGATATACCCGCTTGGCGACAGACGGATAAGGGTTTCTTTTCGCGCTCTGCTCACATCAAGTCAAGCAAAGCGCACAAGCAAAATATTACATGCCAGATGAATGGCGAACCGGCGTGTAGACCATTGTGCTAACCAATCCGAGCGTAACGATGAAAGCAGAAAATTGAACTCCGAGCAGGCCGCTAACATTAACTAGTGATTGTTTGTAAAGACACTTAATAAATTCAAAAAGCACGGCGACCATCACATTGTAAAACGTACGTCACCGCAAGTCCGGCAAAAGTCATCGTTGGATCGCCCTTGTCCCTGTCCCCATCAGATTGATCCGTCTGGATTAGCCGGACCGATCCCCTATCGCAAGGCTTTTCACCCTACTCCTTATAGCATCCTTAACGATACAACCGCACAAAGCAGCCATGCCATGCAAAACCATGCTTGATGCTTTACAGTTTGTCGCGCTGCGCTTAACTACTGCACATAAACCGAAACCGGAGATATCCTTTGGCAGAACGTCGTTCCCGTCCATCCCAGCGCAACGCCCCCCGCAAACAGGCGGTCGAGGCCCCTGATCCGCGCATGCTTGCGCTCAAGACCCTGCAGGAACTGCGCGGCGGTGAAGTGACGTTGGATGAACTCCTGTCAAAGCATGGCTATGGCCTGCCGTCGCTGGATCGAAATTTCCTGCGTCAGCTTCTTGGCACCACGCTGCGCCATCTGGGCGAAATTGATGCAGTCCTTGCCCCACGTTATCAGCCGCCGCAGGACCGGGTTGCCGCACGCCTGACCAACATCATGCGTCTGGGTGTCGCCCAGCTGTTCTTCATGGATACAACCGATTACGGCGCAGTTGACAGTACGGTAAACCTGACCCGCGATGCCGGTTTGCATAAATATGTCAAGCTTGTGAACGCGGTGCTGCGCGGTCTGCAGCGCGACGGGTTTGAATGGCCCGAGGGCGTTGAAGACTGGCAGCTTAACATTCCGGCATGGCTGCGCGGATCATGGAAAAAGGCCTATGGTGCCGAAATCGCGCAGGGTATTGCCGAAGCAAGCCTTGGTCATGCAATGCTCGATCTTTCGATCAAGGATCGCAGCCAGAGCGCAGAGTGGGCCGAAAAGATGGATGGCATTGTCCTGCCGACCGGATCGGTGCGGCTTGAATCGGGTCGTCGTATCCGTGACCTTCCGGGTTACAAGGATGGCGACTGGTGGGTGCAGGACGCAGCAGCCGCCATTCCGGCAACCCTGTTTTCGGCCTACAAGGACAAAACCATCTATGACCTTTGCGCTGCACCGGGTGGCAAGACCATGCAGCTTGCATCCCTTGGTGCGAGTGCAATTGCAGTCGATAAATCCGAAGGCCGCCTGAAGCGTGTTTTCGAGAACCTTGAGCGTGTTTCACTGGGTGCCGCGGTTGTCACCGGTGACGCCACCGATCTGGCGCCTGATACGCCGCGTGCCGATGCCGTATTGCTCGATGCGCCGTGCTCGGCCACCGGCACCATTCGCCGCCATCCCGATATTCTGCTGCGTCAGAATGACAAGCTGATGCAATCGCTTCTGCCGATTCAGACCAAGCTGCTTAATCAGGCGGACAAGCTTTTGAATGTCGGGGGCGAGCTGATCTATTGCACCTGTTCGCTACAACCCGAAGAGGGCGAGCATCAGGTCAAATCGTTCCTTGCCGATCATCCGAACTATGAACGCAAAGCCATCACCGCCGACGAACTGGGTGGTTGGGATGAGGCAATCAACGAAGCAGGCGAACTTCGCATTCTGCCGATCCACATGGCTGATTTTGGCGGTATGGATGGCTTTTTCTGTGCCCGCCTTGTCAAAAAATCCTGATTTTCAGCCACAAGATCACGGCTTAACGCACACAAGGCAGCCATGAGTCCCATTCGGGTGACATGGGGTGCAATCTGGGGTATGAAGGCCGCGAATTTCCCGTATCCCATATCGCTTCAGGACCTGTGACGCATGACCACGTCAAACATTAAAATCGCACCTTCGATCCTTTCAGCAGATTTCGCCCAGCTTGGCGTTGATGTCCGCGCTGTTGACGAAGCCGGTGCTGACTATATCCATATCGATGTGATGGATGGCCACTATGTACCGAACATCACCATTGGCCCGGACGTGGTCAAGGCACTGCGCCCGCACAGTGACAAGGTGTTTGACGTGCATCTGATGATCGCGCCTGTCGATCCTTATATCGAGGCATTTGCCAATGCCGGTTCTGACATCATCACGATCCACGCCGAAGCTGGCCCGCACCTGCATCGGTCGCTGCAGCTGATCAAGTCACTGGGCAAAAAAGCCGGTGTCTCGCTCAACCCGTCGACCCCGGAAAGTGTGATTGAATATGTCATGGACATGGTCGATCTGGTTCTGGTCATGACCGTGAACCCAGGCTTTGGTGGTCAGAAATTCATTCCAAGCCAGCTTAAGAAGATCAAGCGCATCCGCAAGATGATCGATGCGACCGGCCGTGATATCGACCTTGAAGTCGATGGCGGCGTAAACCCTGAAATCGCCCCGCAGGTCATCGAAGCCGGTGCGAACGTGCTGGTCGCAGGCTCTGCCACCTTCAAAGGTGGTCCGTCTGAATATGCCAACAACATCAAAGCCATCCGCGGCGCATAATCTGCGACAGCGTTGATCGCCCAAACAAGAAAGGCCGGTGCATATCGCTCCGGCCTTTCTTGTATCTGTCTCAAACCCAGCAATCAGAAATCGATGCAGCGGCCCTTGTTTTCCCAATCGCCAAAGCGGGTCGGCTCCGGACCTTTGGGTCCGCCAATCTCGCGGGCCTTGGCAGCTGCTTCCTTGGCAGCCTTGGCCTCATTCAGGGCGTTGATTGCATCCTGAGACAGCTTGGGCGCTTCTTCTGCACCGGCTATGCCCTCAGACGCCGGATTGGCTTCTGCCTGCGGCTCTGCCTTCTCCTTGGGAACTTCGTGAATGACGGTTTCGCGGAACTTTCCGGCCATTCGGCTTCTCCTGTTTTGGGCATGGCCCTGTAAATCACATTTCCCAAAGAAATAACGTGCGAGACCCATATCGGCAAGTCCACTGACCACCGGGCAGAAGCATGCACAAACCCAAGTGATTTCAGGCCTTTGGAATCAAACAGGGAATCCTGATGTGGCCGCGTGCGAAAATTTGGAAAAAACAGACTCTTTTCGCGCAGGCTCAAAGCCGCTATTCCAAGCTTACGAGCAAAACAAGGAGAAACCATGCGTCCAATTCCCCAGCGTATCGCCGAAGAACTTTCGGTTCGTCCGGAACAGGTCATTGCCACCGTCGAGATGCTTAACGAAGGCTCCACCGTTCCGTTCATCGCCCGTTACCGCAAGGAAAAGACCGGCGGGCTTGATGACACCCAACTTCGTACGCTGGAAGAACGCCTGCGCTATCTGACCGAACTTGAAGAACGCCGCGCATCCGTGCTTGAGAGCATCCGCGAACAGGAAAAGCTGACGCCGGAACTCGAAGCCGCGATCAACGAGGCTGATACCAAGACCCGCCTTGAAGACTTGTACCTGCCTTACAAGAAAAAGCGCCGCACCAAAGCCCAGATCGCGCGCGAAGCCGGGCTTGAGCCGCTGGCAGATGCCCTGTTTAACGACCCGACCCTGGATCCGGAAACAGAAGCCGCCAGCTTTGTTGATGCCGATAAGGGGATTGAAGACACCAAGGCCGCCCTTGATGGCGCACGCCAGATCCTGATGGAACGCTTTGCCGAGGATGCTGACCTTGTTGCCAAACTGCGTGACCATCTGTGGAATGAAGGTGAAATCACCGCGTCTGTCATCGAAGGCAAACAGGCCGAAGGTGCCAAGTTCTCAGACTATTTCGAGCATTCCGAAAAAATCAAAACCTGCCCATCACACCGTGCGTTGGCCCTTTTCCGTGGGCGCAACGAGGATATCCTGCAACTGAAACTGACCCTTGGCAAAGAAGACGAAGACCGTCCGCGCAGCCAGCCAGGCCGCGCCGAGGTGATGATTGCCGCCCATGTAGGCATTGCCGATAAAGGTCGTGCCGCCGACAAATGGCTGATGGACACGGTCCGCTGGACCTGGCGCGTCAAACTGTCGCTGTCGATTGAGCTTGATCTGTTTGGCACCCTTTGCGATGCCGCCGAAGAAGGTGCGATCAAGGTCTTTGCCGATAACCTGAAAGACCTGTTGCTGGCGGCCCCCGCCGGGCAAAAGGCCACAATGGGTCTTGATCCGGGTGTGCGTACCGGGGTCAAAGTTGCAGTGGTTGATGCCACCGGCAAGCTTGTCGATACCGCAACGGTTTATCCCTTCCAGCCACGCAATGACGTCGAAGGCGCGATCAATACCATGGCTGCATTGGCGGCCCGCCATCAGATCGAACTGATCGCGATTGGCAATGGAACCTTTTCACGTGAAACAGACGAACTTGCCGGTCAGATGCTTAAACGCTTCCCAGCACTTAAGGCCACCAAGGTCATCGTCAACGAAGCCGGTGCTTCGGTTTATTCCGCATCGCAGTTTGCGGCCGAAGAATTCCCCGATCTTGATGTGTCGCTTCGTGGTGCAGCCTCCATCGCACGCCGCCTGCAAGATCCGCTGGCAGAACTGGTGAAGATCGAGCCGAAATCTATCGGTGTCGGGCAGTATCAGCATGATGTATCGGAAACCAAACTGGCCCGTTCGCTTGATGCCGTGGTTGAGGATTGCGTGAACGGTGTGGGTGTTGATCTTAACACCGCCTCCATCCCGCTTTTGACCCGTGTGGCAGGCCTGACCGAGACGCTGGCGCGCAATATCGTTGGGTATCGCGACTCCAACGGAGCGTTCCAGTCGCGTGCGGATCTTAAAAAGGTCGAGCGTCTTGGACCAAAGGCGTTCGAGCAGTGCGCGGGCTTCTTGCGCATTCGCGGCGCCAACAATCCGCTTGATGCATCGGCTGTGCACCCGGAAGCCTATCCGCTGGTAGAAAAAATCAGCGCCAAGGCCGCCAAACCGCTCGCCGAACTGATCGGCGATTCGGCCTTTATCAAGACACTCCGCCCCGAAGATTTCGCCGATGACACATTTGGTGTCCCGACCATCCGCGACATCATCGCCGAGCTTGATAAGCCCGGCCGTGACCCCCGCCCGGAATTCAAGACCGCCAAATTCACCGAAGGTGTCAACGAGATCAAGGATCTGCGCACCGGCATGAAGCTTGAAGGTACCGTCACCAACGTGACGAATTTCGGGGCGTTCGTTGATATCGGTGTGCATCAGGATGGCCTTGTTCATATTTCCCAACTTGCTGACAAGTTCGTCGAAGACCCCCGTCAGGTGGTCAAGGCCGGTCAAATCGTTTCTGTGACCGTGATGGAAGTCGACGCACAGCGCAAACGCATCGGGCTTTCTATGAAATCCGCACCGGATTACGAAGCCACACGTGAAAAGCGCGCCGACAATCGCGGCGATGCACCGCGCGGCAACCGTCCGCAGCATTCATCAGGCCCGCGCCATCAGGGTGGTCAAGTTCGTGGCAATGCCGGTGGTAACGTCGGCGGCGATGGCGGTGCGATGGCTGCCGCGCTCAAGGCTGCGATGGAACGTCGCAAGTAACCTATCGCCAAAAGTCTTCGAAACGGCGGGATGGCACATACCAATCCCGCCGTTTTTCTTTTGCCCAATCATGCCGATCGGATGAATTGACAGAAGACGGTTTAAAACCCATGTTGAGCACTCACCAAGGGGAGCCCCGATAAGGGGGCTGAGAAACTGCCGCGCAGTGACCCTTTGAACCTGATCCAGTTCATACTGGCGTAGGGACGGTGCGAACGCGGATCACGACGTTCTCCATCTTTCCGACTTCGAACTGGGTCTCCAAACGCAAAGTTTCTGCATTGGAGCCTCGACATGACGACCGAAATTTCCCAGACCGCGACCGATCTTTTTGAACGCATGCGCGCGACCAATCCGTTGGTCCAGTGCATCACCAACTATGTTGCGATGAACTATGCCGCCAATGTTTTACTAGCCGCTGGCGCCTCACCCGCGATGGTTCACACACCAGATGAATCCGGTGAGTTTGCCGCGATTGCCGGTGCGCTGACGGTCAATATCGGCACCCTTTCGCCCAACTGGATCGAAGGCATGATTGCCGCGGCCAAGGCGGCCAATAAAGCTGGCAAGCCCTGGGTACTTGATCCGGTGGCGCATTTTGCCACCGGGTATCGCCGCGAGACCGTGGCAGCGCTTTTGAAACTCAAACCCACCGTCATTCGCGGCAACGCATCGGAAGTCATTGCGCTTGGCGGCGGTCAAAGTGCCGGTCAGGGTGTCGATAGCGGCGATCCGGTTGAGCAGGCCGAAGAAGCCGCACGCGGCCTTGCCATCGTACAAGGTGCCATTGTTGCCGTCACCGGCGAGGTTGATTTTGTCACCGATGGCAAACGATCCGTGCGCATTGCCGGTGGATCGGACCTGATGCCGAAAGTCACCGCCACAGGTTGTTCGCTGACGGCGCTTGTTGGTGCCTATCTTGCGGTTGCACCGGATCAGGCGTTTGAAGCCACCGTTGCCGCCCTTAGCAATTTTGCCGTGGCCGGTGAAATTGCTGCCAAAACAGCAAACGGCCCGGCTTCCTTCATGACAGCCTTTATCGATGGCCTGCATCACCTTGATGGCGCGACCTATGCCAAAAAACTTCGGATCAATGTTCTATGAAGTCGTTTGATCTGTCGCTTTATCTCGTACTTGATCCCGATCTCTGTCGCGATCATTCGATGGTGGAAACCACGATGGCCGCGATTGCAGGCGGTGCCACCCTCATTCAACTTCGCGATAAAAAGGCCGGGACCGAGGGCCTCATTCGCGTTGGTCGGGAATTGATGAAGGCGATGGAAGGCACAAACGTGCCACTGATCGTGAATGACGATATTGATGCCGCCATTGCCATTGGCGCACATGGCCTGCATATCGGTCAGGATGATCTGCCTTCGCAGATTGCCCGCGACCGCCTTGGCCCGGACAAGATCATCGGCCTTTCGATTGAAAGCGAAGACGTCGCGCAAAAGGTGGACCGCACGATTGTCGATTATGTCGGCATCGGCCCGATATTTGCCACCGCGACCAAGCCCGACCATAAACCGGCAATCGGATTTGACGGGCTTGAAAAACTGGTGCGGATGGTCGGCCTGCCATCGGTTGCGATTGGAGGGCTTAAGGGTGAACACGCCCTGCCGGCGCTTGAAAGCGGTGCGAACGGCATTGCCGTTGTCTCGGCGATTTGTGGGCAGACTGATCCCGAACAGGCCACCGCATATATCGCTAAAAAACTTAAATCAACGCGGGCCTATCTGTCGCAGTAACCTTGGGCTTTCGCGGTTCCGATCTGCAATGATCAGGGCTGTTATAGGGCGCAAAACGCATGGCTGTTGCGCCCAAATAACAATGACCGGCACGGAAATGCCCCATTTGCGCCGTTAATTTTTCGGCTTCGTAGCGCAAGTTATCAGGCATCAACCAAGAACAACCGCGCGAGGAAGCCATGCTGAGATCTCTGCGTAGTAAGCCGGTTGCCATTGCCCTGATTGGGCTTATGACGATCACGACAGCCGGGCTGGCTGCAATCAAGGTCGCACCCAAACCGACCACCGACAGCGTTACCATCCATTCCGAAATGGTTCGGGGTGAAGTGACGCTGCGCCACCCGGATGGCACCATCGCCATCAGGCGTGATTGCGTGCGGTTCCCGTGCAAGATTGACATCTCGTCGCTTGAACGCGGGGACTACGATGTCACACTGACAAATGGCGACGAAAGCCAGAAGATGGTAGGACTCTACAAAGAGTAGGCATTCCGCCTGCCCCACGATCCAAACCGTTCAAATTTTTCCGGAAAATCCGGGAACGTTTTGATGGCCTGAATGTTCATCATATATCGAACCATTCAAAGGTAATGTGGCGATGCGTTGCATAAACGCTCGTGCGTGCTAGATAAAGTAGCACGGGTAACGACCCGGACGCGCCAGTCGTCCCGGCAACAAAGGTTTCCAAGATGTTGCACGGGATTTTCACTTTTATCGACGGCCCAAAAAGGGATATGTTGCGTTACCGCACAGATTAATAATGAAAGTCGAGGAACTGTATCATGGCACTTGAACTCCCAGCACTTCCGTACGCATACGACGCGCTTGACCCGTATATGTCGGCTGAAACCCTCGAGTTCCACCACGACAAGCACCACAATGCTTATGTCGAAACCGGCAACAAACTGCTCGAAGGCAGCGGTCTTGAAGGCAAGTCGCTTGAGGAACTCGTTGTTGCGACCTATGGCGACAAGGACAAGGCCAAGCTGTTCAACCAGGTCGGTCAGCACTGGAACCACATCGAGTTCTGGAACATGATGAAGCCGAATGGCGGTGGCAACATCCCGGGCGAACTCGAAAAGAAAATCGTCGAAGACTTCGGCTCGGTTGATGCTTTCAAAGAAGCGTTCACCACCGCCGGTGTTGGCCAGTTCGGTTCCGGCTGGGCATGGCTGTCGATGAACAAGTCGGGCAAACTGGTCGTTTCGGGCACCCCGAACGCTGAAAACCCGCTGGTTCACGGCATGACCCCGCTTCTGGGTTGCGATGTTTGGGAACACTCCTACTACATCGATTACCGCAACCGTCGCCCGGACTACATCAAGGCGTTCCTCAACGACCTGGTGAACTGGGAATATGTTGCAGAGCGTTTCTCCAAAGCTGGCTAATCAGCCGACGCTTTGAGACTGAATTACAAAAAGCGGCTCCTTCGGGGGCCGCTTTTTTGTGCGCGCAATACAAACAATGAAAAACCCCGCCGGCAAACCGGCGGGGTTTGGATCGAACATAATCAGACGTGTGATCAGATGTCGAATTTGATGCCCTGAGCCAGCGGCAGCTCGCGGGAGTAGTTGATGGTGTTGGTTGCGCGGCGCATATAACCTTTCCATGCGTCCGAACCGGATTCACGACCGCCACCGGTTTCTTTTTCACCACCGAAGGCACCACCGATTTCCGCACCGGACGGGCCGATATTGACGTTGGCGATACCGCAATCGGAACCAACCGAGGACAGGAACAGTTCGGTTTCACGCAGATCTGTCGAGAAGATGCAGGATGACAGGCCCTGCGGGACGTCATTCTGAAGCGCGATGGCTTCTTCAAGGTTCTCGTAGGTCATAACATACAGGATCGGTGCGAAGGTCTCGTGGCGGACGGTCTCGGTCTGGCCCGGCATTTCAACCACTGACGGGGTGACATAGAACGCGTTCGGGTATTCCGATTCCAGGGTACGTTCGCCGCCATGCACGGTCCCGCCGTCTTTCTTGGCATTGGTAAGCGCGGCCTGCATGTTGGTAAAGGCTTCCTCGTCGATCAGCGGACCAACCAGAACACCATCGGCCAGTGGATCGCCAATCTTCACCGATTTGTAAGCCGCAATGATTTTCGGCAGCAACTGATCCTTGACGTCCTTGTGAACGATCAGGCGACGAAGCGACGTGCAACGTTGACCACAGGTACCAACAGCGGAGAACACAACCGCACGAACGGTCATATCCAGATCCGCCGACGGGGTAACGATCATGGCGTTGTTCCCACCAAGTTCAAGAATGGTACGGCCAAAGCGCTGCGCAACACGCGGGGCAACTTCGCGGCCCATGCGGGTCGAACCGGTGGCTGAAATCAGCGCGACGTCGCGGCTGTCGGTCATGATTTCACCGATTTCACGATCACCCACAACGACCTGATGCAGGTTAGCCGGTGCATCACCGAATTTGGCAATCGCCTTTTCCAGGATCTTCTGGCAGGCAAGGGCAGTAACCGGGGTCTTTTCCGACGGTTTCCAGATCACGGCGTTGCCGCAAGCCAGTGCAAGCGCTGTGTTCCATGCCCACGGCGCAACCGGGAAGTTAAAGGCGGTGATCAGGCCAACAACACCCAGTGGATGCCAGTTTTCCATCATTTTGTGGCCCGGGCGTTCGGACGCGATGGTCAGACCGTAAAGCTGGCGCGACAGACCAACTGCGAAGTCGCAGATGTCGATCATTTCCTGCACTTCGCCAAGACCTTCCTGATAGATCTTGCCGCATTCAAGCGACACAAGACGGCCCAGCGGTTCCTTGGCCGCGCGCAGTTCTTCACCCAGAAGACGGACCAGTTCGCCACGACGCGGACCAGGAACCTGACGCCATGCGCCAAATGCCTTTTTGGCATTGCCGATAACATCGGTCATCTCGGCCGGGGTGGTTTCGGTGACACTTGCGAATTCCGAACCGTCAACCGGGGTCTGGACACTGAGGGGGCCATTGGCAATCTCTGCTTCGGACAGACCAAGTTCGGTCAGAATGGATTTGTAGCTCACAGTAAAACTCCCTTCGTTTTAAACTTTCCGGCGCGGATCACCGGCAAATTCGATCTCTGTTCAATCCCTGATATCCGCCACCTTGGGCAGCAGTTTGGCGATGATGGCAAAGGCCTCATCAACCTGATCAAACGGAATGGTCAAAGGTGCCAGCAGGCGCACCACATTGGCGTGCTCACCACTTGGCATTAACAATAGCCCGTTATCACGGGCCAGTTGCAACAAGCATTGCAGACGTTCGGGTGACGGTTTGCCGTCATCTGCAATCAATTCAAAGGCACGCATAGCGCCAATCCCGCGCATGTTGCCGATCACATGCCCGCCGGGCAGATCGCGCAACCATGCGATATGGGTGGCGTATTTTTCACCAAGCTGTTTGGCACGGGCGGTCAGCTTGTCGGTTTCCAGAACCTCAAACACGCCGGTCGCTGCCGCACACGCCACAGGATTGCCGGAATAAGTACCGCCAAGCCCGCCCGGGGCCAACGCATTCATGACATCCTCGGCACCGGTGATGGCGGCCAGCGGAAAGCCCCCGCCAATGCCCTTGCCCATAACAAGGATATCGGGCGCAACACCGGCATGCTCAATGGCAAACAGCTTGCCGGTTCTGGCAAAGCCCGACTGGATTTCATCGGCAATCAATACCATGCCGTTTTCATCACACAGGCGGCGCAGGGCGACAAGAAACGCGCCATCCGCCGCACGAAAACCGCCTTCGCCCTGAACGGGTTCGATCACCACCGCCCCGACCGATGCCGGATCGGCGGAAACGGCAAACAGCTTGGCGATGGCGGCCATCGCATCATCAACAGATACACCGGTTTCGGGGCAAGGATATGGCAGATGCCATACAGGCCCCGGCAACGGACCAAGTCCGGTTTTATAGGGTTTGGTTTTACCCGTCAGCGCAAGGGTCGCAAGCGTCCTGCCATGGAAGCCGCCCTCAAAGGCGATTACGCCGGTGCGGCCGGTAAAGGCGCGCGCAAGCTTCAACGCATTTTCCATCGCCTCTGCCCCGGAATTGGTCAGCATCGATTTTGCCGGACCTTCAATCGGGCAGCTCGCCGCCAGCCATTCGGTCACCGCGACATAGGGTTCGTGCGGCAACGCGTTATAGCAGCTGTGGGTAAAGCGTTCGCACTGGGCGGCAACGCGGTCCATCACCACCGGATTGCGATGCCCGACAGTCAAAACACCGATCCCGCCAATAAAATCGATATAGCGTTTGCCTTCGACATCCCATGCCTCGGCATTGAGCGCGCGATCAAGATAGACCGGATGCACATTGCGCACCCCTGCCGATACCGACGCGATTGCGCGGTCGCGCATCTGCGTGCTGTCCTGGGCTGGTTTGGTGTTTTCGTCACGGGGCATGTGGGGCTGCTCCGACCTTTTTGTTGATGATTTAAATGACGTTCAGTTCAAGCACCGGCGCGTTGTCGCGAATGCGTTCATAGCCAAACACCGACAGATCAAGGGTTTCATAGCCGTTTGTTGCGATCAGTTCAGCAATACCACGACCGACCGCCGGGCTTTGTTGCAGGCCATGACCCGAGAACCCGTTGGCAAAGATAAAGTTCTTAACGTCCGTGTGACGGCCCAAAATCGCGTTCTGATCGAGCAGGTTATAGGAATAATGACCCGCCCAGGCATTGACGACCTTGATCGCCTCAAACCGTTCACACCGCTCATACAGGCCGGGCCAGATGATGTCGTCAAACAGGCTGTGATCGACGTCGAAATCCCAGCATTCCGGATCGCGATCCTTGGTCGGGGCAATGCCGGTAATAAAGAACTCGCCTTCGGGGCGGACATAAAGTCCGCTTGGGTCAATCAGCATCGGGCAGGACGCGTTGATGTCTTCCGCGTCCCGGCAATTGAATACAAAGATGCAGCGTTTGCGTGGCTCGACCGGAATTTCAAGGCCGGCCATCCGGGCGACCTTTGATCCGCCGGTGCCCGCCGCATTGACAAGCTGGCCACAGCCAAAACGACGACCGTCCTTAAGAACCACACCCGTAACCTGATCACCATCACGCAGTACCTCGACGACTTCGCCGTCAATGTAATCAGCACCACGGCGACGTGCCTGTTTGCGAAATGACTGCATCAGGCAATAGGCATCAAACCAGCCTTCGCCAGTGCGTCCCCAGCAACCAGCCGCCAGATCGGATGTGTTCATCCACGGGTATTTCGCGGCCAAATCATCGGGCTCCATCCAGATAATGTCACCGCCAAACTCGGTTTGCGTCGCATGGTTCTGACGCAGGATATCGCGGCCCTGATCGGTTGCCAGAATAAGATAGCCCTTTTCATGCAGGGCAATGTCGACGTCGGGATCAAGGTCGCGGTTCAGATTACGCAGGAACTGAATGCCATAGGCTGACATTTCAATATTGATCGGGGTCGAGAATTGCTGACGGATTGAGGCCGCCGAAAGTGCAGTCGAGCAGAACTCGTAGGTCGAGTCTTTCTCGATCACCAGAACCCGGCCCTTGAAATCATCACGGCCCGTCAAATGCCATGCGATGGAACTGCCGATAACCGCCCCACCGACGATGATCACATCATAATTTTCGTCAACAGAACCCATTCTTGCCTTCTACCCGATGCAAATTGTTACTTTCCGGCCATTGATGAACCGGCATTTTGCGGTGGTGCGCTGGAAACCGTTACCCGAATGAAGGGGGAGCCATCCTTCCAAAACATTCCAAAGTAACAGCATTCCAGCGCGGTTGGCTTTCAGCCCAAACGCTTCTTGGGGTGGCGCGAGGAGGCTTTGAACCGTTTAAAACCGTACGCCTTGGCTGCAAAGCAAACAAACGATATATTCGCACCATATCATTCCGTTTTGTTATGAACTGGTTTTGCCATGCGTCGCGTCCTGCCATCCCTTACCGCCCTGCAATTCTTTGAAAGTTCGGCCCGTCATCTGTCTTTCACCCGCGCGGCAGAGGAACTGAATGTCACGCAAAGCGCAATCAGCCGTCAGATCCGTGCGCTTGAGGAATATCTCGGACGGGATCTTTTTCGCCGCGTGATGAAACGCCTGAAACTGACCGCGGCAGGTGAAGCCTATGCCGCACAGGTCCGTGACCTTCTCGATCGGGCAGAGGCCGCCACACTTCAGGTCATGGCTTATTCCGATGCGGGCGGGATGCTTAATGTCGGGACGCTACCAACCTTTGGCGCGCGCTGGCTTGTTCCGCGCCTTGGTGATTTCAAGGCAACCTGGCCGGACATTCAGCTCAATCTCATTACCCAGACGCGGGAATTTAATTTCGACCGCGAAGGTATTGATATTGCCATTCACTTTGGTGAAGACAACCTGCCGGGCTGCGTGACGCACCGTTTGATGGGGGAAACCTTGATTGCAGTCTGTGCGCCCAAGCTGCTTAAGGAAAATGACGATCTGCCGATTGCCCGCGAACGCGTGCGCAACTGTACTTTGTTGCAGCATTCCACCCGCCCGCGTGCATGGCAGGACTGGCTGGCGGCCACCGGCGTTGCCGTGGTCGATGAACTGGCTGGCCCCCGGTTTGAGCATTTCCATATGGTCATTCAGGCCGCTGTGGCGGGACTTGGACTGGCACTTTTGCCGGAATTTCTGGTGCGTGAAGAACTTGAAAACGGGCGTCTGGTCGCACCGTTTGATGTGTCGATCCCCAACCAGCACGCCTATTACGTGGTTTATCCCAAGGAAAAGGAAAACAACTTTGCAGTCCGCGCATTTCGCGACTGGCTGATTGCGACCTGTCGCACCGAACAGGATGACCGTGCCATCCCGTCGGGCACCGCTGCCTGACCCTTACCGAATTTAGTTAAACGGTTGGCGACCTAGTCCGCGCCAATCTTTGCGGACGATCCTGCACGCATCGCTGCACAAAGTTGCACCGCCACAACAACAAACAGGAAGTAGAGTGCCACTTGCCAGTCGCCCAGAAGGTCATGCAAGGCCCCGAACAAAACTGGCCCAATGGCCGCAAACAGATAGCCCACCGATTGCGCCATGCCCGACAGTCGTGCCGACGTTTGCGGATCTGCTCCGCGCATGCCGACAAGGGTCAGGGCAATACTGATCATGCTGCCTTGTCCAAGCCCCATGCATACTGCCCAGACATACGGCAATTCGGTGGTGGCAAAGACGAAGCCCGGAATGGCGATAATCAACGGAATATGCAGCACCAGCATCGCCAGTTTCTTGTTGGCAATCCTCGAATAAATCAGCGGCGCACCAAAGGCGGCCGGAATGCCAAATACGTTAAACAGGGTCAGAAGGGTCGCGGCTTCGGCCTCGGAAATGCCGTGATCAATGAACACTTTGGCGACCCAGGCCGTGCCGGTATAGAACATCAGCGACTGACAACCAAAGAACAGCGCCAGCCACCAGGCTTCGACATTTTTCCAAAGCGAAATACGCGCAACCGGTGTCGGCGCCGCTCCGACATGGCGATAACGCAACATCGGCAGCCAGCAGACAAAGGCAATCGCGGCAAACACCGCCCAAACACCAAGCGACCAGCGCCAATCGCCGTCCGCCGCATTTCGGATCGGGATCGAAACAAATGCCGCAGTCGTCGCGCCACTGGACATGGTAAAGGTGTAAAGGGCAGTCACCAATGCCACATGGGTCGGAAAACTGCGCCGTACCAGTGATGGGGTCAAAACATTCAGAACCGCAATTGCCGCCCCCAAAATGATGGTCCCGACCACCATGATGTCATAGGCCCCGCTCGCGCGAAGCCCCTGCCCGATGGCGATGAACAGCAACATCGTCAGCAGGGTCGCTTCGAGACCGAATTTCTGCCCCAGACGCGGTGCAAACATTGAAAGCACGCCAAAGCTCAGCACTGGCAGCGTTGTCAACAAACCAAGCTGGGTCCCTGAAAGCGACAGATCTGTACCAATGATTTCCGCCAACGGCCCCAAACCGACAATGCTGCCGCGCATGTTCGCCGCCAAAAGCAAGATCGCCAGCAAAAATCCGATATGCGCCCCCAAATGATGGAAGCCACGCCCGGCATTAGATGCCGCATTCTTTCCCGGCGTTGTCTTCTCGGAAGGATTGGTGTGTGGGGCCGTCTTGTCAGTCATCTGGATGATCCATGTTGTGTCGCGATGGTGGCGCGGACAGAAATTTAGGTGAGCATAAATTCAAAAATCGGGCTTTCAGACCGCAACAACACCCCACAATACCCGGAGCGCAACCAGCACAAACAGGATGGCAATGATCCGCTCAATCCAGGCAGCGTGATCGCGCAACCATGGCAACACCGCCCCGTGCGACAATCCAACGGCGACAAGGCAATACCACGCCCCGTCGATTACAGCGGCGGTGAACGCCAGAAGGAACTTGCCGCCCCATTCAAACTCGGGCGAAACAAACTGGCTGAAAAGGGCCAGGAAAAACAGGGCGATCTTGGGATTGAGAAACGCAATCATGAACCCGTCGCGGGCGGCCTGCAGGATCGATCCTGATACCTTGCCTGCACTATCGACATCAAACTTCGCACCCGCCTTGGAACCCCGCCACGCCTTGATTGCAAGCCAGATCAGATAAAGCGCACCAAGGATACTGACCGCATTGTGAAAGACCGGTACCGTCTGAAACAGAATGCCAAGTCCGGTCATGGTGATCACAGCATAAAAGCCGATACCCAGTGCATGCGCCAAGGCGCAGGCAAATCCGGCCTGGCGGGAATGACCAACAGAATAGCGCAATACAACGGCCAGACTTGGACCCGGTGTCATTGCGCCAAGTACACAGATGGTTGCAACCGACAACCAGGCGGCGAAGCTCATAACGTTTCCTTTGGGTGACGCAGGTTTAGTCCCGCTTGGTTTTATCGAAAGCTATCTGCTTGCCAGAACCGTTTCAACGGAAATGAACTGTCGCTATGATGCGCATCCGCGCCAACCTGCCACCTGAACACAGCATTTCGTAAAATACGGTTTTAAAACATGTTTCTGTTGCTCAAGAATGCCAACGTCTTCGCCCCGACGCCGCTTGGCATCAACGATATCCTGATCTGTGACGAGAAAATCGTCGCCATTGCGCCGGATCTGGTGGTTTCTGTTCCGGCCGAAATCAAGACCATCGACCTTGGCGGCAAGATGACCGTACCAGGCTTTATCGACGGACATGTCCATCTGATCGGGGGCGGTGGCGAAGGCGGATTTGCCACGCGCACGCCTGAAGTTGCGGTTGGCAAACTGATCGAAGCTGGCATCACATCCGTTTGTGGATTGTTGGGCACAGACGCCGCAACCCGCCACATTGCGTCGCTGTATGCCAAGACCAAGGCGCTTCGAACCGAAGGCATTTCTGCCTGGTTCTTCACAGGTGGTTATCGCTTGCCGTCACCAACCCTGACCGGCAATATCGGTGATGACGTGACGTTTCTGGATGCCTGTATCGGTTTGAAAACAGCGATTTCAGATCACCGTAGCAGCCAAAGCACGGTTGAGGAGCTGGCCCGCATCGCATCCCAATCGCGCATTGGCGGCATGACATCAGGCAAGGCCGGATCGGTTGTGGTTCATCTGGGCGATGGTGACGGGCACTTTGATCCCCTGATTGCTGTGATCGAGCAGACCGAAATCCCGATCGGCCAGTTCATCCCGACCCACGTCAACCGCAAGCGCGCCTTGCTTGATGCCGCCAAGCTCTGGGCAAAGTGTGGCGGCAATATCGATTTCACCACCGGGATTGATGCCGAAGCCGATCCCAAGGGGGCTACCAAAACATCGACCAGCATTGCCGAATGCCTGGCCGATGGCGTTGCGCTGGATCGCATTTCAATGACATCGGATGGCAACGGGTCACTGCCGGATTTTGATTCCGATGGCAATATGATCGGGCTTTGGGTGGCTGGCTTTGAAACCGTACCGCGCGAATTTGCCGATCTGATCGAAGTCGAAAAGCTTGATATCCCGATCGCCTTGGCCCCGATTACGATCAATCCGGCACGCATGCTGGGCCTTGCGGCACATAAAGGCCAGCTCAAGGTCGGTTATGATGCCGATATCCTGGTTTTCGATGATGCTTCAACCCCCGATAGCGTCATTGCACGCGGAAAACCGGCCATGATTGCCAAGGAACGACTGCTCCGCGGTACTTTTGAGGATTAATTTGGTCTTTGGACCGGATTACGGCAGGTAAAAAGGCACCAGAAACCAATAATTTGCGGATTTGGTGCCTTTTTGTCGTCATATCTGCCCCAAATAGCCCCCAATGCGGCCAAACCTCGTGCCTATTTCCCCGGCAAGCTTTGCGATCAGACACAGGTCCATGAATGACTTGTGCCCAAAAACCTTGGAAAGGACACGAGAGATGCGACAGACAGCCATGATTTTGGCCGTTGCAAGCGCATTGGGGCTTTCGGCTTGTAGCGGATTGAATGACCGGGACCAGAAAATGCTGAGTGGCGGCGCGATTGGCGCCGGTGTGGGTGCTGTTGGCACCGTGATCACCGGTGGCTGTGTTACCTGTGGCGCGGTAATTGGCGGCGCGGTGGGTACCGGTGCGGGCTATATCATGCACGAGAATGAGAAGGCCCGGAAATGATGAAACGGATCATTCTTCTGGTCGCTGCATTTGGCCTGACCCTGCCTTTCGCTGCACCTGCGCCCGTTAAGGCCGATCCGCCGTCATGGGCACCTGCCCATGGCTATCGTGCCAAGCAGCACAAAGGGCACAAACGCAATTATAGCCCCCACGGTAACGAGCTTTTTGTCGCCGACGGTGGTTTCCTGCGCTGTAACCGTGATGTGGTTGGTGCCATCATTGGTGGTGGCACAGGCGCGGTTCTTGGTTCAACCATCGGCAAGGGAAGCGGCCGGGATGCGGCCATGATTGGTGGTGCCATTCTTGGCATGCTCAGTGGCTACTCGATTGGCCAGAGCCTTGATCAGGGTGATCTGGCTTGTACCGGCTATGCCTTGCAGCGCGCCCCTGATGGGCAGGCCGTCCGGTGGCAGAACCCCGATTCGGGCCGCAACTATAATGTTGTTCCGACCAGTAGCTGGCAAAATGCCCAGGGACGCTATTGCCGTGAATATAGTGCAACCGCCAATATTGGTGGAAAACTGCACAAAACCTTTGGTACGGCATGCCGTCAACCTGATGGTTCCTGGCAGATCGTGTCCTGAGAACCAAAACGCGCCAAGCATATTTCAATCTGGGGCCATGCCCCGCAAAAAGCCCGGCAATGCCGGGCTTTTTTTTGTACGTTATCTGATACGTAGCGCATCTTAAATTATTTCAATTCAATGCCTTAAAGGTGGCCATACTCTCGCATCCGTTATTTGTTTTACGTTAACGTCACTTTGCGTTACAGTCCTGTCATAATCAAAACAAAAATACCTGCTGACTGAGGGAGGCGTTCGTGGATGACATCCTCGAAACCGTAAAAGAAAAACTGCCGCAACTGCGCGGTCTGAATGCTGTCGTCGCCTTCGACTGTGGCGATGATGGACATATCGTAATTGATGCCACCGGCGACGAGCCGGAAATCAGTGATGATGATCCGTCCGATGCCGATTGCATTCTCAAGATCAAGAAAGCCAACCTCGAAAAGCTGATCGCCGGAAAGCTTGACCCGATGCTTGCCTTTACCATGGGCAAACTGAAGATCAAGGGCTCCATGGGTGTGGCAGCAAAGCTGTCATCGATGCTCGACTAGCTTTGTCGGTATGGTCTGTTTGACGAGGGAAACATGCGTAATCGCATCGCAAAAGGCAGCATATCGGCCCTGATTGCCGGCTTTACGATTCAATATGCCACCGCGTCGCTGGCATCCGGATCGGAAATGCTCAATTTCCGCGTCCTCAAGGACGGGGAACCGATAGGTTATGAAACCGTCGAAATTGCGCCAACAGCAAACGGTCAAACCGTGACGATCAAAACGCTGACCGATTTGCGAGTTTTGTTTTTGAAGTTCCATTACGACCATCAGCGTACCGAACAATGGCAGGACGGAAAGCTGGTCTCGGTCGAAACCACCACCAATGATGACGGCACACACTACACCTGGCAGGCCAGCTATGACGAAGATTGTTATGCGCTGGCGGGCAAAGGTGTCGTGAAACGCGACGCCTGTGATGCGGCCTGGCCGCTGACCCTGTGGCATGAGGATGTCACGGGTAAAACCGATCTCTTTAGTGTCATCAATGCCGAACCCTACACTGTGCACACGCAAAGGGTTGGCGAAGAAAGCGTCATGGTCGAAAGCCGGGAAACGCCGGCAGTCCATTACGAAATGTCTGGCGATGTCGAACGGCACCTCTGGTACGGCACCGACGGCAAACTACTCAAAACGAGTTTTAAAAGGAAGGGTTACGACATCGATTTTATCAGGGTCGATGCGATAAACCCTCAGCAATAAAAGCGGGCGTTTTAAATCAAAGATTTGAAACGTTTAAAGATTAGGGAGAAACAGATGTCCTACTTCAAGAAGAGCTGCCTTTGGGGTGCAGCTTCGGGTACTGCACTTCTATGCGCACTCGCTAGTGTTGGCACCGCGCAAGCGTCCGGTTTTCAAGTCCGTGAAACCAGCGGCACCCTTCAGGGTTCAAGCTTTGCCGGCATGACCACACTGTCAACCGACGCATCGACGATGTCCTACAACCCAGGCACAGTTGGGCAGTACAAAGAAACCAGCTATAGCGCAGGTATTACGGTCATTCGCCCGGTGGCGAAAGCGACCAACACCGTTGCAACCAATGGCGCACGAACGGTGATCGCACAAACCGGCGGTGGCTACAAGGATATGGCACAGGATGCTGCGGTACCAAACGCACATGCTGTCTGGAAGCTAAACGATCAGATCAATCTCGGTGTTTCGATTACGGCACCTTGGGGTCTCGTGACCGACAACGATTCAGATTTCGCCGGACGCTTTTTTGGTACGACATCAAAAATCAAGACAGTAAATATCAAACCAGTTGTTGCCTATCGTTTCGACAATGGGCTGAGCATTGGTGCGGGACCGCAGGTTCAAAGATTCGAGGCCGCCCTTAGTAAAGCCGTTCCGTCGCTTGGTGGCGCCGTTGCAGAGGGTAACTCTACGATTGAAGGCGACGACATCGGCTACGGCTGGACAGCCGGGATGAACTGGGAAGTCACGAAAACCACCCGTGTTGGTCTTTCTTATATCTCCGAGGTTGAACATAAACTCAAAGGCGATATCACCTTCGACAATGCCGCAAAAAACTTGGCCACGCCCTACACGGACCGAGATGCAAATGCCAAGATCACCACGCCGGAGTCTATTGCTTTCGGTATTTCTCACGACCTGTCTGATAAGTGGACTGTCATGGGTGACGTGCAATGGACCAACTGGAACTCAGTTGGCGATCTAGTCTTTAACTACAGCGGCCTGATTAACTCCGCCTCGACTGCCACTGGTAGTACAACTGAAAATTATCAGTGGGGAACGTCGTGGTTTGGTGCCCTCGGTGCACGTTACCAGTATGACGAAAAATGGTCGTTTACCGGTGGCGTGGCCTATGATGAGACCCCGATCCAAACCCGTAACCGCAATGTGCGCTTGCCGGATTCAGACCGATACTGGGTCTCATTTGGCGCAACATACAAGGCTGCTGATTGGGCTGATGTGACACTGGGTTATACTCATATCTTTGCTGATGAAGCACGCGTAGATCACGCGTCTTCGCTCGTTGGTAATTATGCTGCCGACTACGAAGCCAAAGTCGACATCATCGCGTTGCAGGCGAATTTCAAGTTCTGATTTGCTATACTGTCCGATGCGAGGTGCTATGGCGCACCGCATCGGGCTCCCTTTTTTGCCCGCAAAGTGACGTTAACGTAATGGAGTTAACGCAAGTGAACAAAGTGAACGTCCAAGAATCCCCGATCCTGCGCGATGGCGTTGATATTAGCTCGCCGGTAAGAACCTGCCCGGTCCATGAGATTTTCGATAAAGCGGCGGCACGGTTTCCGTTGCGCCCCTGTCTGGATTTCCTCGGTCGGGTCTATGATTACAAGACCATTTCCGAGCAAATCGACCGTGCTGCCGAAGGCTTTAAACAGCTTGGCGTGCGCAAGGGTGACAAGGTCGGGCTGTGTCTGCCCAATACGCCCTATTACGTGGTTTGCTATTACGCGATCCTGAAATGTGGCGGCGTGGTCGTAAATTTCAATCCACTCTACGCCAAGCGCGAAATCGCCTATCAGATCGAAGATTCAGGCTGTCGCCTGATGGTGACGCTGAACCTCAAACAGATCTATCCAAAGGTCGCGGCATGCCTTGATGAAACCTGCCTCAAGCGGATCGTGGTCTGCGAAATGAGCGGCATCTTGCCGCCAGTTAAAAGCGTTCTGTTTTCGCTGTTCAAGCGCAGCGAACTGGCCGATGTGCCGACGGATCTGCGTCATATCCCCTATTCGCGGGTTATCGGATGCAAACCGATTGATCGCGTGGTGGATATCGATGTGAACGATCTGGCGGTTCTGCAATATACCGGCGGCACAACCGGGCGCCCGAAGGGTGCGATGCTGACCCATGCAAATCTGAGTGCAAACGTTGATCAGCTAACCCGCTGGATGCCAGACGCCAAACCGGGCCACGAAGTGACCCTGTGTGTTTTGCCGTTCTTCCATGTCTTTGCCATGACAGTTGCGCTTAACACTTCGGTTAATCTGGGTGCGGAAATGGTGTTGCAGCCCCGCTTTGAGTTGGGTTCCCTGATCAAGGCGCTGGACAAGAAAAAGGCCACCATCTTCCCGGGTGTTCCGACGATCTATACGGCGATCAACAATTCGCCGGAAACACTCAAATACGACCTCTCACACATCCGTTGCTGCATTTCGGGCGGTGCGCCGCTGCCGGTAGAAGTCAAACACCGGTTTGAGGAGATTACCGGCTCCAAGGTGGTTGAAGGATATGGCCTGTCAGAAGCCAGCCCGGTCTGTAGTTGCAACCCGCTTAAGGGTGAGAACAAGGAAGGCTCGATCGGGCGACCGTTGCCCGGAACCGAGATCGAAATCCGGTCGCTGGATCGGCCTGATACGGTCGTAGCGCTCGGCGAAAAGGGTGAGGTCTGTATTCGCGGCCCGCAAGTCATGCCTTGCTACTGGCAAAACGAAACGGCCACCAACGAGACATTTGTCGATGGTTGGTTGCGGACCGGTGATGTCGGTTATCAGGATGAGGATGGCTACACCTTCCTGGTTGATCGCCTGAAGGACGTCATCCTGTGCAGCGGCTACAACGTTTATCCGCGTGCCATTGAAGAAGCACTTTATCTGCATGACAAGGTTGCCGAGGTCACCTGCATCGGAATCCCCGATCAATATCGTGGTCAGGCGCCAAAGGCGTTTGTTCGCCTGAAAGACGGTGTCACCGATGTGACCGCCGAAGATCTGCGGGCATTTCTGGATGACAAGATTTCAAGAATCGAAATGCCGCGCGAAATCGAAATTCGCGAAGAACTTCCCAAAACCATGGTCGGCAAACTGTCGAAAAAGGAATTGGTCGAGGAAGAACGACAAAAGAGGGAAAGAAATACGGTTTAGTTGCAATGCGTTGGCGTCACGATACACACACTGAAAAAACTTAAGTGACGTTAACGTAAACTAATTGACGTATACTGAAAAATAGATACCATAAGGGGCGAACAATGACAAAAATTGACGAACGGTTTTATACCGTTCCCGAACTGGCCGACGATCTTGGCATCACGCCGCGCACCATCCGGTTTTACGAGCAAAAGGGGCTTTTGAACCCGCAGCGTGCCGGTACCACCCGGGTCTATACCCGACAGGATCGCGCCAAACTGCTCCTCATTTTGCGGGGCAAGCGACTGGGCTTCAGCTTAAGAGAGATCGCGGACTACCTTGATCTTTACGGCGCAGACCCAACCCAGGCAGAGCAGATCAAAATGCTGCTGGAACGCGTTCGGGAACGAATTACTGACCTGGAAGAACAGCGTCAGGCACTGGACGTCACTTTGGATGAACTGCGTGATATCGAACAGCAATCGGTTGATGCACTTAAAGAAAAGGGACTCAATCCGGTATCGTAACAAGTTGCCCGGATCAGAGGACAGCTCAGGAAGGAAGACATAGCCATGACCAACGCCGTAATTGCCGGATATGTCCGGTCGCCCTTTACCCCGGCCCGCAAAGGGGCCCTTGCAAAGGTCCGCGCTGACGACCTTGCGGCACAGGTCGTCAAAGGTCTGGTCGAAAAGACCGGCATTGATCCCAACGCGATCGAGGACCTGATCCTTGGTTGTGCCTTCCCGGAAGGCGAACAGGGCTTGAACGTTGCCCGCCTGATCACCTTTATCGCCGGTCTGCCGCGTTCTGTTGGTGGCGTGACGGTCAACCGTTTCTGCGGATCGTCCATGCAATCGATCCATCAGGCCGCTGGCGCAATTGCGATCGGGGCTGGCGATGTCTTTATTTGTGCCGGCGTTGAAAGCATGACCCGGGTTCCGATGATGGGCTTTAACCCCCTGCCCAACCCGGAACTTTATAAAGTCATGCCCGAAGCCTATATGGGCATGGGCGATACGGCCGAAAATGTTGCTGCCAAATACAGCCTGACCCGTGCCGATCAGGAAGCTTTTGCAGTTGAAAGTCACAAGCGTGCCGCCGCAGCGCAGGCTGTTGGCAAATTCACGGATGAAATCATCCCGATCCAGACCAAGGATGGTGTTGTTTCCGAAGATGGCTGCATCCGCGCAGAAACAACCGCCGAAGGCTTGGCTGACCTCAAACCAGCCTTCAAGGCGGACGGTGTTGTTACCGCGGGGACCTCTTCCCCGCTGACCGATGGTGCGTCGGCTGTTCTGGTCTGCTCCGAAGACTATGCCGCTAAAAACGGCCTGACACCGATTGCACGTATCAAGTCGGTTGCAGTTGATGGCTGTCTTCCGGAAATCATGGGCATTGGCCCGATTGGCGCATCGAAAAAGGCGCTTTCGCGGGCGGGCCTGACCTCGGCCGATATTGATGTGACCGAGCTCAACGAAGCCTTTTCGTCCCAGGCCATGGCAAGCATTTCCGATCTGGGTCTGGATGGTGCCAAGGTCAATATTGATGGTGGTGCCTTGGCGATTGGTCACCCGCTGGGTGCGACCGGGGCGCGTATCGTTGGCAAGGCCGCAAGCATCCTGAAACGTGATGGCGGCAAATATGCGCTGGCATCCCAGTGCATTGGCGGGGGTCAGGGGATCGCGACCATTCTGGAGGCGATGTAATGTCCACCATTAAACAGGTCGCCGTTATTGGCGCCGGTGTTATGGGGGCTGCGATCGCTGCCCATATCGCCAACTCAGGGACACCCGTCCTGCTGCTTGATATCGTGCCCGAAGGTGCCAAAAACCGTAATGCGGTTGCCGAGGGCGCGGTTGCCAAAATGCTGAAAACCGACCCTGCACCGTTCATGTCCAAACGGGTCACCAAGCTGATTACGTGCGGCAATATCGAGGATGACCTTGATAAAATCGCCAAATGTGACTGGGTGATCGAGGCCGTCATTGAACGTCTTGATATCAAACAGGACCTGTATCGCAAGATTGATGCGGTCCGTGCCAAGGGATCGGTGGTGTCATCAAACACTTCGACCATTCCGCTCGCCACCCTGATTGACGGGATGGATGAAAGCTTCGCACAGGACTTCATCATTACCCACTTCTTCAACCCGCCGCGCTATATGCGCCTGCTGGAGCTGGTTGGATCGGGTGTCACCCGCGATGGTGTGATTGATGCAGTTGCCGATTTTGCTGATCGCAAACTGGGCAAAACCTGTGTCACCTGCCATGACGAACCGGGCTTTATCGCCAACCGTTTGGGCGTCTACTGGATTCAGGCCGCCATGGTTGAGGCCATGGACCGCAAACTGACGGTCGAAGAAGCCGACAGCGTCATTGGCCGTCCGTTTGGTATTCCCAAAACCGGCGTCTTTGGCCTGATGGATCTGGTGGGTCTTGATCTGATGCCCCATGTGCAATCAAGCATGGCTGGACTCCTTGATAAATCCGATCCGTTCCACGCGATCTATCGCGAAAGCGAGCTGGTCAGCAAACTGATTGCCGATGGTTATACCGGGCGCAAGGGCAAGGGTGGTTTTTACCGCCTGAACCGCGAAGGTGGTCAGAAGGTCAAGGAATCGGTGGATCTGCAAACCGGTGAATTCGCCAAATCCGAAAAGGCGCGTTTGGGCAGTGTCCGGGCCGCTGGCAAAGATCCGCGCAAAATGATGGAAGCATCTGACAAGGGTGGCGAATATGGCCGCGCTGTCATGGGCAAGACGCTGGCCTATGCTGCCTTTATTGCCGAGGCGGCGGCGAATTCCATCGTCGATGTCGATGATGCGATGAAGCTGGGTTATGCTTGGAAAACTGGGCCGTTTGAGTTGATTGATGCCATTGGCGTTGATGCCCTGATTTCGATGCTTGAAGAAGACGGCGTTGAAGTCCCGGCATTGCTGAAAAAGGCCGCAGGCAAGTCGTTCTACAAGGTCAAGGATGGTGATCTTTATTACCTTGGCTTTGATGGCGAATATGCCAAGGTCACCCGCCCGGATGGCGTCATCCTGCTTGAAGATATCAAACGCAAATCCGAACGGGTTGCCGGCAACCGCGCCGCATCGCTTTGGGATATCGGTGATGGCGTTGCCTGCCTTGAATTCCATACCAAGATGAATGCGCTTGATGCCGATGTGCTTGGCGCGATCAAGACATCCATCCGGACTGTCAAAAAGCAGTTCAAGGCGATGGTGATCTATAACGAAGCAAGCAACTTCTCAGCCGGGGCAAACCTCGGTCTGGCGCTGTTTGCCGCCAATATCGCTGCCTGGCCAGAGATCGAAAACCTCGTTGAAACCGGTCAGGAAACCTACAAGGCGCTTAAATACTCGCCGTTCCCGGTCGTCGGTGCCCCAAGTGGCCTCGCCCTTGGTGGCGGTTGTGAAGTTCTGCTGCATTGTGATGCGGTTCAGGCGCACGGGGAAACCTATATTGGGCTTGTTGAACCCGGTGTGGGTCTGATCCCGGCCTGGGGTGGGTGTAAGGAAATGATCCGTCGCTGGGCGGAAAATCCCAAATTCGTCAAAGGCCCGATGGCCCCAAGCGCCAAGGCGTTTGAGATCATCTCGGTCGCGACCGTTGCCAAATCGGCGATGGAGGCAAAGGAAAACCTGTTCTTCCGCGAAACTGACGGCATCACCATGAACCGCAACCGTTTGCTGGCCGATGCAAAGGAACGCGCACTTTCGATGGTCGATGGTTACGAAGCACCCGAAGAATTTACCTATCGCCTGCCGGGCGAAGCCGCCCGGGTTGCCTTTGAAATGGCGGTCGATGGATTCCACCGTCTTGGCAAGGCCACCGATTACGACCGGGTGGTCGCCGGTGAATTGGCAAATGTTCTGGCCGGTGGCGATACAGACGTGACCGAGGAACTTTCCGAAGACGATATTCTTGAACTGGAACGCGAAGGCTTCATGCGTCTGGTCCGCAATGAAGGCACCATGGCCCGGGTTGAGCATATGCTGCTGACCGGCAAGCCGCTGCGCAACTGACCGGTCCGGGAGGAAAAGTAAAATGGCTGAATATAAAGCACCCCTGCGCGACATGCGCTTCGTCCTGACCGAGCTGTTTGATTTCAACGATATCAATCAGATGCCCGGTTGCGAGGATTTTACACCCGATGTGGTCGATGCGGTTCTCGAAGAGGCCGCCAAAGTCTGCGAAGAAGTCCTGTTCCCGATCAACCGGTCGGGCGACGAGGAAGGCTGCGCTTGGGATGACGGCGTCGTCACAACCCCCAAAGGTTTCAAGGAAGCCTACCAGACCTTTGCCGAAGGCGGCTGGACCGGGATTGCCTGTGACCCGAAATATGGCGGTCAGGGCGCGCCGAAATCCATCAATGCCCTGGTCGAGGAAATGATTTGTTCGACCAACCTGTCCTTTGGCATGTATCCGGGTCTGTCCTTTGGCGCCTATGCGGCGCTACACAGCCACGCATCGGACGAACTCAAGGACAAATTCCTGCCCAAGATGGTCGAAGGCACCTGGTCGGGGACCATGTGCCTTACCGAACCGCATTGCGGTACAGATCTTGGCATCATCAAGACCAAGGCAGAACCCCTTGATGACGGGTCCTATGCGATTTCCGGCACCAAGATCTTTATCTCCGCCGGGGAACATGACCTGACGGAAAACATCATCCATCTGGTTCTGGCCAAGCTGCCTGACGCCCCAAGCGGCACCAAGGGCATTTCGCTGTTCCTTGTCCCGAAATTCATGGTCGGTGATGACGGATCACTTGGCGATCGCAACGCGGTCAAATGCGGTTCCATCGAACACAAGATGGGCATCAAGGCATCATCGACCTGTGTCATGAACTTTGATGGCGCGGTCGGTTATCTGGTGGGTGAACCCCATCAGGGCATGCCCGCCATGTTCACCATGATGAACCAGGAACGCCTTTCGGTTGGCATTCAGGGTCTTGGCCTTGGCGAAGCGGCCTATCAGGGTGCGCGGGCCTATGCCAAGGATCGCCTGCAGGGGCGCGCCCTGACCGGTGCGAAATCCCCGAACCAGCCCGCAGATTCCATCATCGTGCATCCTGATGTGCGGCGCATGCTGCTGACCGCGAAGGCCACCAATGAAGGTTGCCGGGCGATGGGCATGTGGGTGGCACGCGCACTTGATACCGCCAAACACCACGAAGATCCGGTCAAACGCGAAGAGGCTGACGAGTTCGTTCAACTGATGACCCCGATCGTCAAGGCGCTGTTCACCGACTGGGGCTTTGACAACACCAACCTTGGTGTTCAGGTCTTTGGTGGTCACGGCTATATCCGTGAATGGGGCATGGAACAGTATGTTCGTGACGCCCGTATCGCCCAGATTTATGAAGGTACGAACGGTATTCAGGCGCTTGACCTTGTTGGCCGTAAGATGCCGACCAAGGCTGGTCGTTTCCTGCGTCGTTTCTTCCACCCGGTTCAGGAATATATCGAAGCCAATGTCTCGAACGGCGACCTTGGTGAATATGTTCAGCCACTGGCCAAGGCCTTCATGCGCCTGCAACAGGCTACCGGCGAACTTGCCCAGCGCGGCATGAAAAACCCGGATGAAGCCGGTGCTGCCGCAACCGAATTCCTGCGTCTGTTCGGTCTGGTTGCTGTCGGCTTCATGTGGGCCCGCATGGCGGAAATCGCACTCGCCAAACAGGACGATGACGAAGACGGGTTCTATAAGGGCAAGCTGATCACAGCGAAGTTCTATATGGAACGTATCCTTCCTCAGTCCGGTGCCATGTTCAGCCAGATCATGTCTGGTTCCACGACCATGATGGCACTTGACGAGGAGCTGTTCTGATCATGGCTGTGGGCCGCATGCATAAAGACCTGTCACCCGGACACGGAGCCTTGTCGTGAACCTGATTTTCCGACTGATCCGTGTGGTGATCCTGTCCTTGTTGCGGCCCCGCCTGCACCCGCTTGATCCATCGACCCTGCATTTCCGGGCATGGCCGCTGGATATTGATATCAATGTGCACATGACCAATTCACGCTATTTCGCGCTGATGGATCTGGGCCGAACCGAACTGATCATGCGCAATGGCATTGCCAAGCAGATGCTGAAACGCAAATGGCAGCCGGTGGTGTCAGGATCGACCATGCGGTTCAAACGCGCGATCAAACCGTTTCAGAAATTCGCGCTCGAAACGCAGGCTTTGTATTGGGATGAAAAGGGCTTCTATCTCGAGCAACGCTTTGTGGCCAAAGGCAAGACGCTGGCCCTTGGCGTCGTAAAGGCGGTTTTTGTCGGCCCGGATGGCATTGTTGCGCCCGAGGTTATCTGTCGGATGGTCGGTGCCGATGAAACATCCCCTTCCATGCCCGACTGGCTCTCTGGGTGGCCCGATATGGAAACCGCAATCGAAGCACGACTGGCGATTTAACACACACGAACAACCGGAAAACCGGGAGAATTGCGGAAAAACACCGCGCAGGAGGAAACATCATGGCATCCGATGACGCCGTATTGCTCAACATCACTGATGCGGTCGCAACGATTACGCTGAACCGCCCGGACCGCATGAATGCCCTTGATCAGGCGATGGTCAGTGGCTTGGCAGCTGCCATGGACAAGATCGAAGCCAACCTTCCCGATATCGGCGCTGTCATCATCGAAGGATCGGGCGGTACTTTCATGGCCGGCGGCGATGTGAAGTTCTTCCATCAGGTGTCAAAAAGCCCGGTCGAAGACACCCGCTCCTCAATCGAAGCATTGATTGATCGGGTTCACGAAATTGTTTTGCGCATCAATGCCCTGCCCCGCCCGGTGATCGCCAAGCTTGAAGGGGCTGTTGCCGGATTTGGCATTAGTCTGATGAATGCCTGCGACCTTGCAATCGCGGCTGAGGAAACCGTTTTCACCCTGGCCTATATCCATATCGGCACCTCGCCCGATGGTGGTGCAACCCATTCGCTGACCCGGTTGGTCGGCATGAAAAAGGCCAAGGAAATCGCGCTGCTTGGCGATCGGTTAGGGGCCGATGAAGCCCATGATTGCGGCCTGATCAACAAGGTCGTCCCGGCAGATCTGCTGGCATCCGCCACGGCAAAATACGCCACCCGTTTGTCCGCCGGACCGCGCGATGCGATTGCCCGCACCAAGGCGTTGCTGAATGCAGCCCCCGAGGCCGATCTGCAAACACAGCTGAAGGCCGAGGCCAAATCATTCGCTGATTGCGCCGCAAGTGCCGATTTCCGCGAAGGCGTCACGGCCTTTGTGGAAAAACGCACGCCGCGTTTTGGCAAATCATAAGAAGAATTCAGGGAAGAATTTGATGACGAGTCTTAAAGGCAAAACACTGTTCATCACCGGCGCATCGCGCGGCATCGGCAAGGAAATTGCCCTGCGTGCGGCGCGCGATGGGGCCAATGTTGCGATCATTGCCAAAACCGATGAACCGCACCCGAAACTGCCCGGCACCATCCATAGTGCGGCTGCCGAGATCGAGGAAGTTGGTGGCAAGGCACTAGCCCTTAAGACCGATATTCGCGATGAAGACCAGATTGCCGAGGCTGTCGCAAAGACCCTCAAAACCTTTGGCGGGATCGACATCCTGATCAACAATGCCAGCGCAATCAATCTGACCCCAACGTTGCAAACCCCGATGAAGCGGTTTGATCTGATGCATCAGGTCAATACGCGTGCGAGCTTTGCCTGTGCCCAGGCCTGCTTGCCGCATCTTCTGAAATCGGACAACCCACACATCCTGACCATGTCACCACCGCCGAACTTGTCGCCGCAATGGTTTGCCAATCACACCGCCTATACGATTTCAAAATACGGCATGAGCCTGATCACGCTTGGTCTGGCAGCCGAATTTGCCGATGAAGGGGTTGCCGTCAATTCGCTTTGGCCGGTCACGGTGATCGAGACCGCGGCCCTTAACATGATCCCGGGTCTTGAGCTGGGCCGTGCACGCACACCGCAAATTCTGGCCGATGCGGCGCATGCCATCCTGACCGCGCCATCGCGCGAGATCACCGGGGGCTTCTTTACCGATGAAAGTGTGCTTGAGGCCATCGGTGTCACCGATTTCGAACAATACAACCTGACCCCGGGCAAGCCGCCATATCCGGACTTTTTCCTGGAGCTTGATCGCAACGGCAAGAACGACCCGCAGGTTGCAAAACTGCTTACGAAACTGGGCCGCTTTCACAAAGCAGCCTGACCGTCATGGCGCTGGGGAAGTGTGTGCCTCGGCGTCTCGTAGGGGCCTGATTTTACGGCTGTGGATGATCTGCACTGGAAATCGGGCTCTCTCGCCCGCTGAACTAAACCCGCCCTTTGTGGCGGGTTCTTTTTTGTGGCATGCGCACGTAAAGGCACCGCCACGGGGAGAATGGCGGTGCCGCCTTCGCATTAAACGCTAGACGTTGAGGGATATGATGAAAAAGCGTGAAGCGAAGGAGTAGTTATAAGTAAGCTTCAGGAAGCGCGGCGTTCCAGTGACTGACGCGGCATTTCACAGGCAACAAGACCTGGTGTCGGCAACATCATCTGAACCGAAAGTGCCATGCCAAGGTCGCGGTGATCGCGTTTGGCATCGAGGAAATGCTCCGACCAGATGCCGTCACGGTTGGCTGACAGAAACGCACAACGGAGCATCGAAAAACGGCTTGATCCATGACAGTTATGCTCGCCAGTCACCTGTCCAAGCCAGCTGGCAATTGCGTCATGGGCAGCCTGATCAAGGATGTCCTGCATGCTGGCCCGATCACTGGCTGCAATGCTGTCTTCGGCCAGCGCATCGCGAAGGGCGTTGATCATACGCTGACTGGCCTGCGGAGCGTTCACACCAAACGAACGCAACCACGCACGTGCCGTGTCTTCGATCAAACGCGTCATCGCTGCCGATTCAAACGCGGCGTAGGTGAAACCCTTTGATGCAATGGTCATGTCAGTCATTCGTCTGGCCCTCCGGGCGGTGAACAATCAGCGGGACTTAACGCTTCGTTAAGAATGAATATCGCTGAAAAAACGCGGGATAATTTGCTCGAATCTGGGCGTTTTTGTGGCGTCGAGAATCTTTTGAAAACAAATCACTAGCTTGCAGGTTTCGGACCTTCGGCCGTGATGTGATCCCGCCCTGCCATTATCTGATCAAGCGGTTTGACCGGCCAGGACAGAATCAGAAGCTTTTCATCGCGTGTTAGGCTTTCAACACCAAGCCGGGCAAGCTTTTCATAGATGATCCCGATTTCGATCGCGGTACGCGCATCCGGCTTGCGCACCGGCAGAAGCGCGGAATGCAGTGCATTGGCGTAAGGATCTTCGATCAGGCGCAGCAACCCGTCTTTGACATCGTCCTCACCGCTTTCGGCATTGATCCGTGCCAACGCGCGAAGCTCTTCGGGGCTGTCATATTCTTCGGGGGTAACAAAAAGCTTCATCCGGCGCGCTGCCTTTCCGATGGCAAGGCTGCTGGAATAATGAGTCAGCCACGGCGAAAGCACCAAACCGGCCAGAATGGGCGACAACCACCAGAAGAATGCGGTATCCACAAAGACAGCAATCGCGCCCCAGACCACACCAATCACGATAATGGTGCGATGGGTTTTAAGGGCGGCCTTGAACGGTACCCCCGCATCATCACGTTCCTGCGCGTCCCAACCCACCTGATTACCGGTCAGGACCGAAAACACGAACTGGGAATGGAGCATCATCATGATCGGGGCCTGCAAGGCAGAATACAGGGTTTCAAGAAGGCCACTGGCCAATACCATTACCCCGCCATACTGTTTGCGGTCGCGGCCAAGACAGACCATCAGGATCGAGATGATCTTGGGCAGCACCAGCATGCCGATGGTAAAGATCAGCAACACCAGCATTTCAAACGACCGATCCACCGGCCATTGCGGAAACATGGTGAACTGACCGGGGAAGAAGCTATAGGTCAGCTGGGTGTTCTGAAGGGTCGCAATCGTCGAGCTCAGCAACAGCAAAAGCCACAGTGGCGATGACACAAAGCTCATCACGCCCATAAAGAAATGCAGACGGCTGAGCGGTTTGAAACCCGGTGCAACCATCAGACGCGCATGCTGCATATTGCCCTGACACCAGCGACGGTCACGGATGGCAAAATCAATCAGGTTGGGCGGCAATTCTTCCCAGCTGCCTTCAAGCTGCGGGATCAGCCAGCACCGCCAGCCTGCCTTGCGCATAAAGGCGGCTTCAACGAAATCGTGACTGAGGATATGACCACCCATCGGCGGTTTACCCGACAGCACCGGCAGGCCACAGCATTCGATAAACGCCTTGGTGCGAATGATCGCGTTATGGCCCCAATAGTTCGAACTGCCCATGCACCAGAATGACAGACCCGCCGACATGGTCGGACCATGCACGCGCGAAATGAATTGCAGGATACGGGCAAACAGGGTCTGGCGACCGGTTGGCTGCGGCGGGCTTTGAATGATCCCGGCATCCGGGTTGTTTTCCATCAGATAGGCCATATTGACCATGGCCTCGCCCGACATGACGCTATCGGCGTCAAAGACGATCATGTGATCGTAATTGGCGGCATAGGTCTCGCAGAATTCCTTAAGGTTGCCGGACTTGCGTTCAGTGTTCTCTGCGCGGCGGCGGAAGAAAATCTTGCCACGTGCATTCAGATCCGAGCAGGCCTTGGCCCACGCCATTTCCTCGGCAATCCAGATATCGGGATCGCGGGTATCAGACAGCACAAAGAAATGAAACGCATCAAGTTCGCCGGTCGCCGCCAGACTTTCATAGCTTGCGCGCAATCCGGCAAAGACGCGATTGGGGTCTTCGTTATAAACCGGGATCACCACCACATTCTTGGATCGCAGGCGCCCTTTGCGCGCAATCGGCTTCAGGCGTTTGAGCGTGATGGCATCAAGTTTCAGACCACGCAAAACCAGCCCGACAATCCCGGTAAAGAAGGATAACGAAATCCAGGCAAAGTTGATGGTAAAGAATGCCACAACCACCATTTCCATGATGGTCAACTGATCCGCTCCCAGAACATCGGTCATCAACCACGCCGCATAGGCAGTCGCCGCAATCGATGCCCCAAACAGGAAAATCCGCCGCGATCCCACACCGGGGCCGCGCAGTTTGACCGTTGGATCACAAAATGCGTCCTCTGATCGCTCTGCGGCTATGGTCCCTTTTGTGGGTGTATTGGCGGCTTCTGTCATCTGGCTCTTCTGGGGTTATCTGTTTCTGGCAATTGAGGCGCTTGATCCCAGAGGATCAGAAGGCCCACGGCATGGTCCAGGTCTCGCTCAGGACCTTGTTCTGATACAGCAAGAAGACCCTGAGATTGCTTGATGTCGCATCCCCGGCATTAACCAGGTCAAAGAACACACGCACGCCACCATTTTCCGGATCGGGCAGGATGCGGATGTTACGGACTTCTCCCTTTGATGCGCTGATATCGGCCCGCAAGTTATTGGCGTCCTTGATGAAATAATCCAGATCACCACCGGCGAAGTTCAGCACAAAGCGCGTGCCGGACCGATCTTCATCATCTTGGCTGGCCAAACGCTGGATACGGGTATCGGTTGCTTGCGCCATGCCGTGCAAACCTGTGCCATCGCGGGTCGCGGTGACACTGTATTCGACCTGCATTTCGCCGCCGGCCGCCGGCTTGGTTTCTGGGACCCAATAGGCAACGATATTGTCGTTGGTTTCCGACGGGCTCGGGATTTCGACCAGTTCGATATGGCCCTTGCCCCATTTGCCCTTCGGCGTCACCCAATAGCCCGGCTGCTGATCAAAGCGTTTTTCCAGATCCTGATAGTGATCGAAGTTGCGGTCACGCTGCAAAAGGCCGAACCCGATGGGATTTTCATCCAGGAACGAGCTCATCTGCAGATGCTGGGGATTGTCCAGCGGACGCCACAACCATTCACCGCGGCCATTATTGATCAAAAGCCCGTCGCTTGAATGGACTTCACCGCGATAGTCATCAAAGAACCGGCGGCGCTGTTCACCAAACAGGAACATGCCATTCAGCGGCGCAATGCCGATCTTCTCCACCCCGTCGCGGAAGAACAAATGGGCCTTGATGTCGGCCTGGCTCCGGTTGCCGGGCGTGATATCAAACTGATAGGCACCGGTTATCCGTTCACTGTCGAGCAACGCGAACACCGTGATGGTATTTGCGCCATCCTTTGGCTCAACAATCCAGAATTCACGAAAGACCGGGATTTCCTCGCCAGTTGGACCGGCAAGATCCACCGCAAGGCCGCGCGCCATCTGACCGATTGACTGGCCCTGACCCTGAAGGCGGAAATAGGAGGCGCCCAGAAAACGGGTCAGCTCATCATTGCTGGTGACATCAGATAGCGGATAACGCAGGCGGAACCCGGCATAGTTCTGCGTCGAAAAATCATTCCCCGACAGGCCAGTCTTGCCGAAATCAAACAGTCCGGCCGAGTACGGAATGACCTGAACTTCGCCGTCGCGCACCAGATTAATGGTTACCGGCACGTCATACATCGTACCCGGATGAAACAGCTCAAGACTGAAATCAGTCTCGGCCGGATTAAAGAAGGCACGCTGCGACTTGAAGCGGATCTGTGCGTAGTCTTCTGCGCTCAGGGCTGAAAGTGCCTCGGGCAGTTCGCGATGCGGATTAACGAACGGCTGTTTGGCCAGGTTGCGCGCAAGATTGGTCACCATTGCCGGATCGAACATCACCGGTTTGGAGACGTTTGGCTGTTTTTCGGCATCAGACACGGCATTCTCAACCGTGTCTTCCGGCGATGCTGCGGTGTCGGCTGTCTGTTCGGCCGGTGCGGTTTGCCCAGAAGCTGGAACTGGCGCTGAAACTGGCGAAGACGCATTTCCCTCGGCACTCTGTGGGACAGGTGCCGGATCACTTTCCTGTGCATGGATGGCCGCAGGCCCGCCGATCATGATCATCGCGGACGCGGCAGCACCCAAAAGAACACGTCTGAGGGGCAGCTTGATATGCTGCTGAAAATGTTGCGTCATGCTCTTATATGCTACCAACCGTTGGATTTTTCCGAATTTATTGGTTGCTGTTGTGCACAGAAAACAGGGCAGGAATGTGTCGTCATCAGGGTAAGAATCCGCAAAGCCACAACCGATCAGTTGCCCGAAAGGATTGCTTTAATCCCGGACATGTCATTGGCAAAGCGTCATTTTTGCATGGGCAGCAACGGAAAAACGCTGCAAAGAACCGCTTGACGGAAACGCAAAACCGTTTGTCAAACCGCTGATTGAAACGCGCCGCTTTCCGCGCTGGAATCGGCGTGCAATTCACGCGGGGAAATGTTGTGGCGTTGCTGGATGGCACGTGCCAGTGCCGTTGTGCTGCGATAACCGACTTGCCCCGCCACCGCCTGCAACCTTTTGCCATCGCGCAACAACCCAAATGCCAGATCAAGGCGAATGGTTTGCAGGAAATCACCGGGCGATGTGCCCAGCAAATCGCGAAACCGGGCTGCAAAACTCGCCCGCGACATACCAGCAATTTCGGCCTGTCGTTCAACCGACCAATTTTCGCCGGGTTTCTGATGAAGTTCACCTACCACGCGCGCAATCCGCGGATCACGCATGGCGGCCAGAATGCCCGGACGGACAAGGTTCTTGGCCTGACAATGGCGCAACACCATCAGCAAGAGCAAATCAACCAGAAGATTGATTGCCGTGCGTTGCCCGGGCTGCCCGCCCTGTGATTCCGAAAACAGCTGATCAGTGATGGCCTCAAGCCCGGGGAGCTCGTCAAAGGGTAACAAAAGATATTCCGGCAAGCCCAGTTTAGCTGGGCTTAGACCAATATCGGGGAAATCGAGATTGGCACAGACCATTGCGGCGCCACCTGCGGGCGTCTCGATATCGTGGGGCACCGGACATCCGAAAAGGACCACGCCGGGGCGATCCAGTATCGCCTTTTCGCGCCCGTCAAAAAGGACCCGCATCGTGCCACTTTGCAAAACATGCAGCATGCCTTGCTGTTGCGATGGCAGATCCGCTCGTCCCTGATGATGACTGCTGCCGCAATGGGTTCCGGCAAAGATCACATCACCACGAGGGTGATTTCCGGCAAACAGATCGGACAGGACATCCTTCTCAGACGAATTGCGTGTTTCCTCAGACAACAAGTCACTTCTCCGACGATAGGCTGTTTTCAGATTTCAAGACGCCCTCTTGATGAACCAGTTCCGTGATCGCCTGCCAGTAAAGACCCGGTGATCACCCCGTGAAGGAGATGAAAAATGACCAAACGTTCCAGTTTCATGCGTTCCGCTGCCCTCGCCGCCGTCCTGGGTATTTCCGCAGTTGGCAGCATTGTTGCCATCAGCGCACCGGCATCAGCCGCACAGGAAGTCCACATTGTTGAAGGCTACGCCCTGCAGGGTTTTGACCCGGTTGCCTATTTCACCGTCGGTGCCCCGACCCCGGGCAACTCCGAGTTCAAAGCCGAACATGGCGGTGCGACCTATCGCTTTGCCAGCGCTGAAAACCGTGACCTGTTCAATGCCAACCCGGAAAAATACGCACCGCAGTATGGCGGGTTCTGTGCCTTTGGTGCGGCAATGGGTCGTAAATTCGGTGCCGATCCGCAGGCATGGCGCATCGTTGACGACAAGCTTTATCTGAACCTGAACAAGGAAATCCAGCAGCGCTGGGTTGCCGATATCCCGGGCTTCATCCGTGGTGCAGATCACAACTGGGAAATCATCGAAACGATCGAAGACGCCAAGCTGGCTGATGAGAAAATGGTCCCCAAAGGCCTGACCATCGGCGCACAATAATCCCGGGCGCGGAATGCCCTGATCCGGGTTCCTCCCTGGCTCCCTGTTGCCCGGTATGACAATGGCCGGCCCGAATGAACGGGCCGGCCATTTGTTTTTTTTGATCTGTAAATGGTGCGATCAGTATCCGACCGCACAACCATCCTTGCGCGGGTCCGAACCCGCAACGTACCCCGCATCTGTCTTGGCAATCAGCTGCGCGCCGCCAAATCCGAAGTTGGTGCTGTCCGGTGTTTCAACCTTGATGACATGCCCCCTGGCCTTAAGCGCGTCAATCACCTCAGCACCGACCGAGGTTTCTACCGCAACATTCAGCCCCGAAAGCGCCTGCCAACGTGGTGCATCGGCCGCCGTTTGCGGATCCTGCCCCCAAAGCTGGGTGCGCAGGGTCATTTGCAAATGGCCCTGTGCCTGCATCGGACCGCCCATGACGCCAAAGCTCATGACCGGATTGCCATCAAGGCCCATCAGGAAGGCCGGAATGATCGTCTGGAACGGACGTTTACCGCCCTTGACCAGATTGGGATGACCATCTTTGAGGCTAAAGCCATGACCACGGTTCTGCAGACTGATCGAGGTGCCCGGCACCACAACACCAGACCCAAAGCCCATATAGTTCGACTGGATGAACGACACCATCATGCCGTTTTCATCAGCGGTACTGACATAAACCGTGCCACCATGTTTGGGCGCACCGGCCTTGAAATCCTGTGCCTTGTTGGCATCAATCAATGCCGCCCGCGATTTCAGGTAATCATCAGACAAAAGATGTTCGACGGTGACATCGGTCATGTAATCGAGATCGGCGACATAATCGCGCATATCGGCAAAGGCCAGTTTCATGGCCTCGATCTC
The DNA here is from genome assembly GCF_059052855.1 of Thalassospira sp. CA1. Classification (NCBI taxonomy): domain Bacteria; kingdom Pseudomonadati; phylum Pseudomonadota; class Alphaproteobacteria; order Rhodospirillales; family Thalassospiraceae; genus Thalassospira; species Thalassospira sp. CA1. The sequence continues at coordinate 301,358 of NZ_JBZCIA010000001.1, read as the reverse complement.
GAGATGAAGTGCCTCGACCGAATCCGGTTCATAATCGGTAATGTTGGTATGGCGCAAAATGCCTAGCGCGATCAGGGCCGAAATCCCCTGCCCGTTTGGCGGGATTTCATGCAGCTTCACATTGCCAAAGCTTTGCGAAATCGTGCCCACCCAATCGGCCTTGTGATTACCAAGGTCTTCTTCCGACAGGGCCGCACCATGCTCCTTGGCAAAGGCGGCAATCTTGCTGGCCAATTTGCCGCGATAGAAACTTTCACCTTTGGTTTCAGCGATATCGATCAGGCTTTCGGCCGCGGCCTTGTTGACAAACAACTCGCCCGCCTTGGGGGCCTTTCCGCCCGGAAGGAACGCCTCGGCAAAGCCGGGCTGCTTGCCAAGCAAATCACCGCCCTTTTCCCAAAGGGTGGCGATGATCGGCGATACGGCAAAGCCGCGCGTCGCGTATTCGATCGCCGGCTCGAACAGTTTTTCGAACGGCAATTTGCCGAACTTTTCGGAAATCTCACGCCAAGACGATACCGCACCCGATGTGGTGACCGATTCCCAGCCGCGCTGTGGCATGGTGTCAGAACCGGCAAAGCGTTCCGGGTTCCAAGCTGCAGGTGCTCGGCCCGATGCGTTCAGACCATGCAGTTCCTTGCCATCCCAGATGATGGCATAGGCGTCCGATCCAAGGCCGTTACCGGTCGGTTCTACCACGGTAAGCGCAATCGCGGATGCAAGTGCGGCATCGGCGGCATTACCACCGGCCCACAGCATCCGCAAACCGGCCTGGGCTGCAAGCGGCTGGGATGTTGAAACCATATTACGCGCCAGCACCGGGGACCGGCGTGAGGCATAAAGCGCGTCGTGACGAAGTTTCATGGAAGTCTCCTAATCCTTAATCGCCGTCTTGTTCATCGGTGGCAGGACGGTCTTTTTTGCGCATCTTCAGTACCGAACGGACACTGAAGATGACTGAAAGAAGGGCCGCCGCCAGCAGGACGGCGGAAATAGGACGGGTAAAGAACACCGTCCAGTCACCATCACTCATCAGCGCGCGGCGCAGGTTGGTCTCGGCAATCGGCCCCAAAATGACACCCAGCACCAGCGGCGCCAGCGGGTAATCAAGCGACTTCAATCCATAGCCGACAAGTCCAATCGCACCGAGCAGATAAAGATCCGTAACCCGGTTATTGAGCGCAAAGGCCCCGATCACACAACAAATCATGACCGTCGGCACGATGAACTGTTTGGGAATGTCGGTCACGCGCAGGAACAGACGCATCGACAGCACGCAAACCACCAGCATCATGAGCGATGCGACAACCATGGCGACAAACATGCCATAGGCCAGATCGGCATTGTCCATGATCAGACGAGGACCCACCGAAATGCCATGCACCATAAGGGCCGCCATCAGGATGGCATCGACTGCTGATCCCGGAATACCCAATGCAATCATCGGAATAAGACCACCACCGGCCGTGGCAGAGTTCCCGGCCTCGGACGCAATCACGCCATCGGGGTTGCCCTTGCCGAATTCATCGGGATTTTTGGAACTGCGCTTGGCCTGATCATAGGCCAAAAGGTTCGCGATCGAACCACCGGCACCCGGAAGTGCTCCGATAAACACACCAATAAGTGAGGAGCGCACCAGATTGACCGGATGCATCAGAACTTCACGCATCACAGCCCAGGTCTTGAATTCGATGACATCGGGAATAAGCGCATCACTGCTTGGGCCTTTGCCATGATCCTCGAGCTCGCCCATCAGCTGACTGATGGCAAAGATCCCGATCAAAACCACAAGGAACGGCAGACCGGGCATCAGGACCGACGACTCAAATGTCAGACGCGGCTGGCCCATCATCGGATCCGGGCCAATGGTCGCAAGTCCAAGGCCAATCACCCCGGCAATCAGACCGCGCATCAGCGAATTGCCCACAAGGCTTGCGACAATGGTCAGCGCAAAGACGATCAACGAGAAATATTCCCAAGGGCCAAGCTTGACCGCAATCATCGCAAGCGGCGGGGCCGCAATGATCAGAACGATGGTCGAAATAACAGTCCCGAAGAAGGACGACCAGACACCAAGCGAAAGGGCGCGTCCCGGTTCACCACCGCGCGCCATCGGGTAGGCATCAAAGGTGGTTGCGACTGAACTTGGTGTACCCGGAATCCCCAGAAGGGCGGCACTGATCAGGCCACCGGTGTAACCACCGACATAAACCGACAGCATCACCGAAACGCCCTGCAACGGACCCATCGTAAAGGTCAGCGGCAAGGTCAGAATGATCGCCATGGTCACGGTGAAGCCCGGAATTGCGGCTGCGACGATCCCGGCAACGGAACCGATCAGCATGTAAATCAGGGTATCGAACGCGAAAACCTGATGTGCACCGGCAAGAAATGCATCCAACATCATCGTAAAACTTTATCTAGCCCGCAAACAGCACGCCGCGCGGGAGGAACACGTTAAAGACTTCTGCAAACAGCATGTTCAAGCCGACCGAGAAAATCACGGCGGCGATCAGCGACTGGAAGAGGGTCTTTTTGGAAATACCTGCGATCATCAATTGCGCGATCAGCAGAAACACAAAGGTGGTCAGCGAAAAGCCACCAAGCGGCAGCAACAGCAGATAGACCACCAGAAGCCCGAACAGTGCAAAGGAATAGCGCCGGGCAACAAGCCATGCACCCAATGATGCCCCAAGACGGTTTGCACCGCCGGCCTTGCGGATATCAATCACCGCACGCACCGCTGCGATCAGGCATAAAACCGCAAGCACCCCGAAAACCAGCTCCGGGAATGAACCCGCCCCAAGCGGCTCCCAACGCGAGGTCGGCAACGTGCTGGCGCGCAGGCTCAGAAACGCAGCACCCAAACCGATAACGATATAGGAAATCAGCCGTGCGACTTCAGTTCTTGCACGAAGAGCAGCGGACGCACCTGCGTCCGCTGCTGCTGCTTTCGCAGTCGTCTGACTCATCCCTGAAGTTTGCCAACAACTTTGTCGACTTCACCGTCAAGTTTATCTAGATAGGCTTTATATGCCTCGTGACCGAGATAGATGTCAGCCGAACCGGCATTGGTCATCTTTTCGCGGATGTCCGGAAGCGCCATGGCTTTTTCAAGGGCTGCATCAAGTGCCTCGACGATGGCATCCGGGGTACCGGCCGGAAGTACAACACCACGGGTCACGGCCATCGACAGATCATAGCCCTGTTCGGCCATGGTCGGAACGTCCGGCTCTTCGGAGGTACGTTCTTCGGTGCCGACACCGGCAAAGATCAGGTCGCCGTTTTTCACAAACTCGCTGGCCGATGCAACGTCACCGATCACGATGTCAACGTTGCCGCCAACAGCCGCACGGATACGCTCGCCGGTGTCACGGAAACCGACATAGCTGAACTGAACGCCAAGGGCTTCTTCGATCATTGCCATGTGAAGATGCGGAACACCACCAAGGGTCACACCGGCGCGCACGGCACCCGGGTTTGCTGCGGCATATGCCTTGAGCTCTTCAAGGTTGGAGAAGTTGTCATTCTTCGACAGCACCAGATACTGCGGCGACGACGTCACCAGAGCCACCGGAATGAAGTTTTTGTAGCTGAGCTCGGTGATGCCAAGCTTGTTGGCGGTGTAAAGGCCTTCGTGGATCTGCGAAATGGTATAGCCATCGGCCGGACGTTTGGTAAATTCGGCCAGACCAACCGTGCCACCGACACCTGGCATATTGACGATAGGCACGGCCTGACCGGTGACTTCCGACAGACCCATGGCGACGATGCGCATCAGCGTGTCACTGCCGCCACCCGGGCCCCAAGGCACGATGAATTCGATTGGTTTTTCTGGATAGTCCTGCGCCTGCGCCGGACCTGCGATGGCTGCGGCCAACAAACCGGCAGCGACTGCAATCTTGCGGAACATGTATCTTGCCTCCTGATATCTCGCCTGAAATGCGTGAACCATTTCTACTTTGGTTCAACCTCTTTGTCGGGACATTGTTGGCAGCAACAAACCAATTTCGCAAGCGCAAAAATAATGTTTGGCTTTAAACAAGGATTATGTTGCAGATTTTTACCAAAGATGGATAGTACCACTTATTAATTGATATCATAATTGGTACGGATTGGTTCGAATGTTTGAAATGGATGGCGCCATGAGCCTGTATCTCGTCTGGGGTGCAGCCATGCTGTTTGCTGGCGTCCTTGGCGGGATCATGGCCGGGCTTCTCGGTGTTGGTGGCGGGATTGTGATTGTCCCGGTGCTTTATCATTTTCTGACCACCATGGGTGTCGATGAAAGCCTTCGCATGCAGGTCGCTGTTGCCACATCGCTGACCACAATCATTGCCACAGCAATCTCATCAACGCGCAGCCACTATAAAAAGGGCTCGGTCGATACAGCGCTTCTCAAACATTGGGGCCCGGCGATCATCGTCGGCGTGATCCTTGGCACAGCAATCGGCGGACTGGCCGATGGCCGGGTTCTGACCATCGTGTTTGCCGTTGTCGCCCTGATCGTGGCTGGCAACATGATCCTTGTGAAAGACCGCGAAACCAACGAAACCAAAAACCCGCCAAAATCCGTCTGGGCGGTACTTGGGGTGATTGCCGGCAGTCTTTCGGCCATGATGGGAATTGGCGGCGGCACCATTTGCGTTCCAGTCCTGAATTTCCTGGGTTACGACATCCGCCGCGCGGTTGGCACGTCGGCCGCGATTGGTCTCATCATCGCCCTTCCCGGTACCATCGGCTATGCGATGTCGGGCATTGGCGTCGACGGTCGCCCGCCATTTTCAATCGGCTATGTCAATGTTCTGGCGGCGGCATTGCTTATTCCGATGACGGTACTGTGTGCACCAATCGGGGCACGTATTGCCCACACCATTCCGCGCCGGGCATTGCGCATGTGCTTTGGCCTGTTTCTGGCGATCACGTCTGCGCGGATGTTCTATGACCTTCTGAGCTAGGCATCCTTGCAAACATCTGGGAACAAACAGGAATTGTATATGCTTGTTCTTAGATAAACCAATGGCTTACAATGATAGGTGCACATTGGTTCGCCAATAAAACGCATTTGGAAACGCCGATAGAAACGCCATAAAAAAATGACCAAAAACCATGACTGAATTCGCGACCCAGGCGCTGGCAGAAAAGCTCAAGACCGGCTTTGCACAGGGGGACTTTGTCAAGGACGGGCGTGTGATCGCCGAACGCACCCTTGCCGAACAGCTCGATGTCGGTCGCCGGGCGCTTCGCAAGGCGCTTGATCAGCTCGAATCGGAAGGCCTGATCTGGCGCCGTCAGGGTCAGGGCACCTTTGTTGGCACCCCGCCGACCCCACGCCTGCGCAAGCTTGAAGGACTGGCCACCAAAACCAGCCCGTTTGAAATCATGGAAGTCCGTCAGGAAATCGAACCATCTATGGCCCGGTTCGCTGCCCTTCGCGCCTCACAAGGCGATATTGATGCGATGCGCAGCATGGTCGAAAAGGCCGCCCGCGCGACCACACAGGCCGAATACGAAAAATGGGATGCGGCCTTTCATCAGCGCCTGGCCGAATCGGTCAAGAACACCCTGTTTCTGGCGGTGTTTGAGGCGGTCAATGCGGTCCGCCGCGAAGCAGCATGGGCCCGCCTGCGTGAAAGCAGCCATTCAGACACATTGATCGAAGAATTAAGCAATCAGCATCGCGACATCATCAACGCGATTGAGCAACGCGACCCCAAACGCGCCGAAGACGCCATGCGCCGCCACCTGTCCGAGGTGGAACACGCACTCAAACAAACCTGATCTGATAACGATCTTCTGGCGGTCAGCCCTGCGGCGCAAAGTCCGCAAACATCCCGTGATAGGCCTTAAGCGGCGGCTTGGCATAGGCCCCGGCTTTGCTGGTGCGAAGCCCCAGAAACGCCATGGCCTCGATCATCTTGACCGCCGCACTGACCCCGTCAATCACCGGCACGCCTAACTCCTCGGTCAGGCGATCAGCGATATCGGTCATTCCCGCACAGCCCAGAACAATCGCCTCGGCATAGTCATCGGCAAGGCAAATCTCCGCCTGCTTTTTAAGCGCAGTATATGCCGCCTTGGCGTTGGCACCTTCGAAATCCAGCGTCCGCACACCGGCCGCCCGGACAACACATTGCGATGACGCCCCGTATTTGGACACCAGATGTTCAAGCGGCCGGACAGAGACCGGCATCGGGGTGACAATCGCAAAGCGCGATGACACGGCCGCCGCCATACGCAGGGCCGCCTCGCACAGTCCCAGCACCGGCGCACCGGTCAGACATCGCGCAGCATCGACCCCGGTATCATCAAAGCACGCCACCACATAGCCGCCAATTGGATCAGATTCCTGTTCGGGTGCAGCTTCAAGTTCGCGAATAACCGAAAGCAACCCGACACTTGCAAAGGCCTCGTCGTAATAGCCCTCGATACTATCCGGCCCGAAAGTCGGGTTAAGCGCCAGAACCCTGGTTGTCGGCGCAACGATCCTTTGCGCCTGTTCGCCGATCTTTTTGGTGAAGCCGGACGACATGTTGGGATTGATGACGGCAATGCGGCTCATGCTTTTTGTCCTTTGCGACGGCGCATGATGGCAACCGTGCCCAATGCCAGTGCAATCACCAGGAACGAGAACCCGGTGGTCACCGTGCCCAGCGCATAAAGTACCGGTGTGGTGACGTTGGTCGTCATGCCATAGATCTCAAGCGGCAGGGTGTTCAGCGCGCCAGCCGTCATCAAAGTTCGGGCAAATTCATCGTAGGACAGGGTGAACGAGAACATCGCAACCCCGATCAGGCTTGGCCCAACCATCGGTAAAACAACATATTGAATGGTTTGCCAGTTGCTTGCGCCCAAATCGCGCGCCGCTTCCTCATAAGACGGGTCAAACCGGTTAAACACCGCAAACATGATCAGAAGACCGAACGGGAACGTCCATGTCAGATGCGCACCAAGGGCGGAAGTAAACCATTGTGGTTGCCATTCAACGATATTGAACAACAAACCAATGCCCAGCGAAATCAGGATCGACGGCACAATCAGACTGGCAATCGCCAGATAGAAAATCACGCTGTCGCCCCGGAACCGCTTGCGGAACGCAAGACCAGCCATGAACGAAACAACAACCGTCACCACCATGACAATCAGACCAAGCTTAAGCGACCGGCTGAACGATCCACCAAAATCACCAACGGCCTGTTGTTCAAACAGATTGCCAAACCAGTGGAACGAGAACCCGTTCATCGGGAAGGTCAGACCGCCATTCTCCCCCTGAAAGGACAGAATGAAAATCGTCAGCATCGGACCATAAAGAAACAGCACGAACAGCGTAAAAAATGCCGCAAGGAAATAGAAGCTGGTCGGGCGGCGTTCACGGGTTTTGGTGAGTAATGCCATGATCACAGCTCCTTGCGGATATCAACAAGACGCAACAACGCAGTCACGATCAGCAAAACCGTGATCAGCAACACCACCGCACTGGCGGCTGCCGCCGGATATTGCAGAAGTCCGATTTCATTGGAAATCTGCAACCCGACCGAGGCACTCTGCCCGCCACTCATCAAACGGACCGTGATGAAATCGCCCATCACCACCGTGATGACAAAGATCGACCCGATGGCAATGCCGGGCTTGGACAGCGGGACGATGACGGATTTCAAGGTCTCGAACCCGCTGGCACCGGCATCGCGCGCCGCCTCGATCAAGGACCGGTCAATGCGCATCATGGAATTGAAGATCGGCACCACCATGAACAGGGTGTAAAGGTGGACATCTGCCAACACGACTGCGAAATCGGAAAACAGAAGGAATTCAAGCGGCTGATCGACAATCCCGAGATTGATCAGGGCAGAATTCAAAAGCCCGTTACGCCCAAGGAACGGGATCCACGAAATCATGCGAATGATGTTCGAGGTCCAGAATGGAATGGTGCACAGCATGAACAAAACGATCTGCCAGGTCAGACTGCGCACATGAAACGCCAGGAAATAGGCCACCGTAAACCCGATCAGCAGGGTAAAGACCCAGGTCAGAACAGCGTATTTCAGGGTATTGAGATAGATGCTCCAGGTTACCGAGGAGCCCAGCAGGTACTTGTAGTTCTCTAAAATGAAGTCCGGCAGGATGCGGTATTCGTCATAGTCCCAGAAGCTGACCACAACAATGGTCAGAAGCGGGATGACAAGAAACACCGCAAAGATCAGCGCCATTGGCGAGATCAGAAAATAGGACGATCTTTTTGACGTATCAGAAGCCATGCTCTGTCCTTGAAACCCTGCCAGAAAACCAAAAAGTAAAAACGAATAAATGGGCCCGACATGCTGTCGGAAAATTGAAAACGTAAAATCAGAAAGTCGGGGTGACGGGCGCGACCAAAGCCGCGCCCACCCAAAATCTGTCGCAGATTATGCTGCGATGAATTCGTTCCACTTGCGGACCATGTGCTTGTTCTCGTCCATGACGGAGTTCCAGCACGCGACCGAACCCATACGCTCTTCGTAGGAACCGCCATCGCGAACGGCACCTGCTTTTTCCATGACCTTGCCTTCCGGGGAAAGGATGTCGCCCTCGGCGGCTTTGCCTTCCATCCAGAAGCCCCACTCGTCTTCGGACATGAACTTCTTCGCGGTTTCCGGTGCTGCACTGTAGTAACCCTGACGGTTAAGATACGCACCAACCCAGCCCGACAGGTACCAGTCGATATATTCGTACGCTGCTTCAAGCTCGAGACCCGAAAGGTGCTTGGCAAGACCGATGCCGCCACCCCATGCACGATACCCTTCCTTAAGCGGCTGGTATTTGCAGGCGATGCCTTTGGAACGCACGGCCGCAACGGCTGGCGACCACATGGACTGAATGACGACTTCGCCAGATGCCATCAGGTTGACCGACTCATCGAAGCTCTTCCAGAAGGCGCGGAACTGACCGGCTTTCTTGGCATCGATCATGACCGCGATGGTCTTGTCGATTTCTTCCTGGGTCATGTTGCCCTTATCGCCATAGGTGACTTCGCCCATGGCTTCGCACACCATCGCCGCATCCATGATGCCAATCGACGGAATGTTCAGGATCGATGCCTTGCCCTTGAATGCCGGATCAAGCAGATCGGCCCAGCTGGTGATTTCGCGATCAATCAGGTCAGGGCGAATACCAAGGGTATCTGCGTTATAGATGGTCGGGATCAGGGTCATCCACTGGGTCGGTGCAGATGCAAACTCGACACTGTCGGCACCTTCAACGAAGCCAACCGTATGCGGCGCGGTACCCTGGGCAATTTCTGAATCCGGGGTCAGTTTGCCATCAATGAACAGCTTGGAGATGTACTGATAGTTTTTCAGCTTGGTGGTATCCATCGGCTGCATGGTGCCGGCCGGGAAGACCTTCTTACAGATCCAGTATTCGATATCGGCAATATCAAACGAGTTCGGCTGGGTCACGGCGCGCTGGGCAACCGCATCAGAATCAAGGGCAGTCATCTGAAGGGTAAAGCCAAGATCTTCTTTGACCTTGTCCGCAACGGCGTTGATGTTCGAAACACCGGTACCGAACTGACGCAGCGTAACGTCCTTGATGTTCTGCGCCCAGATGGTCGGGAAGCCGGTGATGGCGCCCGAACCGATGGCAGCACCGGTTACAACCGCTGCACCCTTAACGAAGCCACGGCGTGAAACGCCGGTTTCCGTCTCGATTGTTTTCTTCGAAATTTTCTTTTCGATCGTCATGTGAAGCACTCCTGATAGCTTGTTGGTTTATTTCATTCAGGCCAGAACATGGGCATGTTCCGGCTTCCAATAGGCGATGAATTTGTCCAGTCGCCTGACCGGTGCCTGCCGAAATTCGCTTTCGGTCTTCATTAGGGTTATTTCCTTGCCGTCGGCTGTCGTTGCGACAATCCGAACCCACAGGCCGAGATACTCGACCGTGGTGATTTCGACAGGGATCTGACCGTTCTTGCTGTCTTCTGGTGGCGTTTCGTCCAGACCGATCAGGTCGGTACGAATGGTGAATTCGATGTCCTCGCCCGCCTTGCCATCGGCAAATCCGGGCAGGAAGAAACTGTCTGGACCGCGCGCAAGCAACGTGCCGGCCGGGCCGGATTCCGAAACGGTACCTTTGAAGATGTTCTGACCGCCCATGAAGTTCGCGATAAAGCGCGATTTGGGCTGGTTAAAGATTTCGTGCGGGGTGCCTTTCTGGCGAATGATCCCGTCTTCCATCACGACCACCATGTCCGAAAGCGCCAATGCCTCGTCCTGGGCGTGAGTGACATGGACAAACGTGATGCCCAGCTCCTGCTGAAGACGGCGCAATTCATCGCGCATGCGCGCCCGCAGGAACGGATCAAGGGCCGAAAGCGGCTCATCAAGCAAAAGGACGGATGGCTCGGTAATCAGGGAACGCGCCAATGCAATACGCTGCTGCTGCCCGCCAGAGAGCTGGTCGGGCTTGCGATCTGCAAATTGCTCCATATGGACCCGGGCCAGCATCTCTTTGGCCCGATCTTTACGATCCGATGGGGAGACACCTTGCATCTTGAGGCCAAAGGCAACGTTCTCCGCACAGGTCATGTGCGGGAAAAGTGCGTAATTCTGAAACATCATTGCCGTGCCGCGTTTGACTGGCGGCAATTCGGTCACATTGCGATCCCCGATGAGAAGATCGCCCTCGCTGATCACTTCATGACCGGCAATCATGCGCAGCGTGGTTGACTTGCCGCACCCCGACGGACCAATCAAACAGCAATACGCCCCTGCCGGAATTTGCAGATCAATCGATTTCACTGCCTGTGTGCTGCCGTAAAATTTACTGACAGCAATCAATTCAATGGCCCCGTTGCCCGTCATCCGTTCACCCGTCGCTGCATGCAAAATTGTTAACAATCATGTCAGCGATCTAAGGCAAGATGCGTGCCACTTGATTTCATTGGCAGTTTTTCAACGAGTCCCACCAAACTGTCAAAACTGGCGCGTTTGTGAGGCTCCTCATTCTGCCCGTTTTATGTCCATTTTATGCATATTTATTAATCACTGTTCTTTGTGTGCGAAAATTATAATCATCTTCGTCCCTGCACGGGAAATAAAGAACCATTTTATGTTGTGCAAATCGTCAACAATTTTGTAGAAATAGAGAACCACCCAACGAACATGAACGATGGAAAGTATCGTCACGATGGCCAAGGCCGAACAGACCGGCAGCTATAAAGGCAGCGAAAAGCTGCGCCCGGAGGAAATGATCTATCACGAGATGCTCGACGCGATCCTGGATCGCCGTCTGGAGCCGGGCATGAAGCTCATCGAGGAAGATCTTGCCAAAACCTTCGGGGTCAGCCGTGCACGCATCCGTGCGACTTTCCTGCAGCTCGCCCATGACAAGCTGATCAATCTGGTGCCCAATCGCGGCGCCTTTGTCGCTGAACCGACCATTGACGAAGCCATCGAAGTCTTTTCCGCGCGCCGCATGATCGAAGATGGCGTGGCGCGCAAGGTCGCCACCAGCATGACCCCGGAACGCGCCGAACAGATCAAGGCGCATCTGGATCGCGAACATGATGCCCATCATCGCGGGGATCATCGCGCTGCCATCATTTTGTCGGGTGAATTCCACCTGTTACTGGCACGGCTTAGCGGCAATCTGGTGATCGAGGAATTCCTTGAACGCCTGATCCTGCGCACGTCGCTGATTATTGCCATGTATGAAAGCCCGCAACCGGTCGATTGCTCCCACACGGAACATGACCAGTTACTCAACGCCCTGCTTAGTGGCGATCCCGATGTCGCGGCGGCTGAAATGTCACGCCACCTTGATGCCATCCGCGATCGCCTGCAATTGCAGCGCCCAAAACCGGGCAAAACCGATTTTGCCAGCATCTTTGGCCGCATCCCGACCTCGGAAGCCAGCTAAGCCTGTTTGCGATGTTCGGTAACGAACGCCATGCGCTTAGCGCGCATATTCCGTTCACGCATCACGCGGAACCCCGCTCGGATCCTCGCTACCGCGGTGATATTTGAACGTACCCGTCGATGTGCCGATCACATTGCCATCCGCGTCATAGGCAGTTGCCTCAGTAAACACCACCTTGCGTCCGCCGCCCTGCTTGCGGGCAACAACCCGGACCACACCATCCCTCGCCATCCCCAGGAAATTGGTGGTCAATGACAGGGTCAGGGATTTGCGCACATTGCCCGGCACCGGACAGAAACACACAGCATAGCCAGACGCTGTATCCATCAGGGTTGTCAGCACGCCACCATGCAGAATCCCGGCGCGGTTGCAGTGATGGTTTTGCAAGTCAAGTTCGACCACCGCGTGGTCTTCCGCCCATTCCACCAGTCGATAGCCAAGATGATCCTGCAATCCGCTGCCATGGGCCTGTTCATAAGCCAGATTATCGTGTGTGCCGGTCATGCATAAACCATCCCTGTCGTAAAACTCCCCAAGCTATAGCAGATATCGATAAGTGTCGAAAACCGCGATGAGTCGCATGCCTTGGCCGGCCCCGAGACAGCTCCCAACACGGTGCAAAATCGTCTGGAAAACCGCATCCCCTAATCAATGTTAGGCGATGCAACATGAAATAACGATTTTATTTCAAAGTGATAACAACACCATTCTCCAACCAAGAACGGGATAGCGGTGAAACGAGAATAGTCGTTCGAACCGGCTGTCGATATATCTGTAGTCACCCCAGACACAAACGGTTCTACAAGGATCAAAGCCATGACGACGATTGCTTACAAAGACACCACCAGCATCGAACGCGAAGTCCGTATCGGTTGGTTCACCAGCTTTGTTCGTGCCCTTCAGGTTGCCGTGATCATGAAAGCATCCCAGGCCAAAAACCACGCAGAACTGACTGCGGACTGGAACAAGGCATGGCGTCAGATTGAAGGTTAAGGCACCTGCCTTTCCGTATCGTTTGAGGATGGTGCGACGGTCCTTACATCATCGCACCCTCAAACTTCTTGACGCTTCGGGTTGAACCACCGACAACGGTTCCATGCAAAAGTTTGATATCGTGACCATCCGGCTTTTTGTCGCCATCGTGCGCGCCGGAAGTATCAATGAAGCTGCCCGGCGCGAACATATCGCGACTTCGGCAGTCTCGCGCCGCATTGGCGAACTTGAAGCCATGTTGGGCGTCAAGCTTTTGCGCCGCCTGCCACGCGGGGTCGAACCGACCGAAGAAGGCACGATCTTTGCCCGCTACGGCGAAAAGCTTCTGGGCGATCTGAACCATCTTTCCAACGAATTGCGCGATTTCAACGCCGGTGAAAAGGGCAAGATTTATCTTGCCGCTGTGACCTCGGCGATTTTGACCGGCCTGCCATCGTTCTTGGCCGATTTTGAACGCGATTTCCCGCATATTACGGTTGATGTCCGTGAACTGACATCACGCGAAAGTGCCGAAGCCGTCCGCGAAGGCCGCGCTGATCTGGCAATTCTGGCCGATAACAGCCCGCTTGGCGATCTGTCCCATGATGTGTTCTGTGATGATCCGATATGGGTTGTGACCCCCAAGGGTCATCCGCTGATCCCCAATGCCGATAATCCAAAACCGGTGAAATTTTCCGAAGCGGCCAAATACGACATTATCTCACTGCATGAAGGCGGCGTGATTGATGATCTGATTTCCGAGGCCGCATCGAAAATCAAACTCGACATGCATCCGCATATCAAGGTCGTACGATTTGGCTCCTTGCGGCAAATGATTGCGGCGGGTCTTGGGATTGGGTTCCTGCGCAAAAGCTCGGTCGCGGGCTATATCGGGCACATGAACATCGCTGGCGCCCCGATTGCCGATGACTGGGCCAAACGCCAATTATTGATCGCTCATGAAGGCAACGCCAATCTGACCAGTGCCGCGCGATTATTCCGCGATTATCTTCTGCGCAAATCGGCGGAAACACAGTTCAAACCGGTTTTGGGCTGATCCCGCTCATCAGGCAGAACGTTGTGCGCGTTCCGCCCAAAGGTCCTGTCCACTCGGCCCTAAGGGCACTGCCATACCGCCAAAACGCGCCACATGACGTTCGGCTTCTGCCAGAACAAGACCGGACAATTCAGACCACTGCCCGATTGGTGCCAGTACCTCGACACGTTCATCTGATTTGACATCAAGCAATTCGGGCAGATCTTCACGCGCATGCGTTCCACCACCTGCAAGCATAGGCACAATAATCGCCTGCCTGTGGGTGGCGATGTCGCGCCAATCGCCAAGCGATGGCGATCCTTCGATATTGCCAATGCAGATTTCCGCGCCAACGCAAATCCGCCCCAGACGATCCGCAAGCCGGACTGTTTCGGGAAGCGGATCGGTCAAGGTTTTCAAGCCGTGCGGAACAAGAAAGACAGATGTTTCAGAAAGGCTCCAGCCACGATTGCGTGCTGATGCGTGTACATGGGCTGCAATCATTTCACAAAAACCCGGAAGGTTGATGGCCGGTGGCAGGATGACAGCATCGCCGAGCCCCGCCTCGTGCAATTTAGCTGGCAGTTCTTCGAACACCAGATAGCCTTCACTGAAGAATAGCGGGAAAACAATCAGACGATTGGCATCAGCCGTTTCCTTAAGGATTTCGAGCTGATCACTGACAGAAGGTCGGCTTCGCATATATCCGTGGCTGACGCGGCCATTCCAGTCAGGTGCAATTGTCCGCGCAAGGTCCCCTGCCGGATCACCGCCATTACCGCTGTTGCCATGGGACACCATCATGAGTGTCGGCATTTCGAAATGTGGCATGCATCTCACCATAGTCTGCATTGTCTAAAGCGTAGTTTGCTATACGCATCATGCAACCTTCTGGATCGCCAGACAGGCAAAAACCCCTGTTTTGGCGCGAAAATTTCATTGCACCAGATCCCATCGCGGCTGATCGCCAAAGCGGTCCTGGATGAATTCAACCAGCAACCTGATACGCGCAGCAAGCTGACGGCTGGGCGGATACAAAAGATACAGGGACAAAGGACCCGGCGCATAATCGCAAAGAACACTGACCAGTCGCCCGGTCTGCAATTCCGGCCCGGCGATAAATGTCGGTAATTCGGCGATGCCCAGCCCGGCAAGGGCCGCATCACGCAACACTTCTGCATTGTTGCAGCAAAACACGCCATTGACCTGTACCGCGACCGGCCCGTCCGGCCCAGTCATTTTCCAGCGTGCCCCGGATGGCAGGTTGCCGTAATGCAAACAGGGCAACCGCGCCAGATCGCGAATATCGGCCGGTTCCCCATGCATTCGAATAAACTCGGGCGAGGCACACAGCACGCGACGCATCGGTACGATTTCATGATCGATCAAGGCAAGGGTTTCGGTCGGGCGGCTGATACGCACAGTCATGTCAAACCCGTCTGCCACCGGATCAATAAAGTGATCATCAAGCGACAGTTCGACCCGGATATCGGGATAGGTCCGGGCAAAATCGACCAATGCCGGCCCGAGATGCAATGTGCCAAAAGACATTGGCGCATTGATCCGGATATCCCCGGAAGGATGATCGCGATGTTCGCGGATGGAATCTTCTGCGTCCCCCAGATCGGACAGAATGGCTTTGGCCCGCTGATAAAAGGCCTGTCCGCTTGGCGTGACCGACACCTTGCGCGTTGTCCGGTTCAGCAATTGAACGCCAAGATCATCTTCAAGTGCCGCCACTGCGCGGTTGACCTGCGAACGTGATTGTCCGATCGCACGCGCGGCAGAGGCAAAACTTCCTTCTTCAACCACGCGCACGAAACTCTTGAGGCTGGCCAGTTTGTCCATGGTGCGTCTTCCTGTTTATCGCCTCAGTCGGTTCAGATTGTCGCATAATATGCAACACATTGGCGATAATTACACGAATTGTCTCCTCAGTTGAAAAGGGTATTCTGTCTTCAACAACAGACAACCTCATGGAGGTAGAAGATGCTTATTAAAGTTGATGCAGATACCCGCGGCCGTGCCCAGTTTGGCTGGCTTGATTCCAATCACACATTCTCGTTCGGGCACTACTACGATCCGAACCGCATGGGTTGGGGTCCGCTTCGTGTGATCAACGAAGACCGGGTGATTCCCGGTGCCGGTTTTGACACCCACGGTCACAAGGATATGGAAATCATTTCCTATGTTCTTGATGGCGCCCTTGAACACAAGGACAGCATCGGCACCGGATCAGTCATCCGTCCGGGCCGCCTGCAACGCATGACGGCCGGGACCGGTATCCGCCATTCGGAATACAACCATTCCAAAACCGACCCGGTGCATTTCCTGCAAATCTGGATCATCCCCGAAGCGGCCGGTCTGGAACCGGGTTACGAGGAAAAGGAAATCGCACGCCGCGATACCGGCTCTGGCCTGACCCTGATCGGCAGCCGCGATGGCCGCGAAGACTCGATCACCATTCATCAGAATGTCGATCTTTATGTCGCCCATCTCAGTGATGGCGAAAGTGCTCAGCACAAGATCGGCAAAGGCCGCATCGCCTGGGTACAGGTCGCGCGCGGCAGCCTGGCGGTAAACGGTGAAACCCTTAATGCCGGTGATGGCGCTGCGATCAAGGATGAAGACGAACTTGTCTTCTCGGACCCAGACAACGCCGAAGCCCTTGTTTTTGACATGGCGGCCTGAAGTGCGAAACCCGCGTGCCCCATGGTTAGGAGAACGACCATGACTTCGTATAATGCAAACACCCGCTCGATCATCCCTGCCCTTGGCAATGTATGGTCAACCCTGCAACCGCTTTCGCCTGTCATTGTCCGTGTGACCACCGGCCTTCTGTTGGTCCCGCACGGTGCCCAGAAACTGTTTGGTGCCTTTGGTGGTTATGGCCTCGAAGGAACCGCAGGCTGGCTGGAAAGCATCGGCTTTGTTCCGGGCTTCCTGTTTGCCCTTGCCATCGGCCTTCTGGAATTTGTCGGCGGCCTTATGCTGACAATTGGCCTTTTGACCCGTCCGGTGGCAGCGGCAGTTCTCGTCTTTATGGCGATTGCTGTTTCAACCCATCTTCCAGCTGGTTATTTCTGGAACGAGGGTGGTTTTGAAATGCCGCTGATGTGGGGACTTCTTGCCCTGTCCGTGCTTATTCAGGGCGGGGGAAAATTCTCTGTCGATCACAAGATTGGCCGTGAATTCTGATCATACCGCCAAATTCGTGCGTGCTTTCAACGGGCTGCCATAAGTGCAGCCCGTTTTTCGTTTGCTCCCCAAATGGGGATATTGCGCGCACCGGAAAATGGCGAAGATGGTGATCAAGCTAAAGATCCAACCATTGCAAAGTGATCCGGAACGAAGCCATGCACATCGCGTCGCCCAGAAACAGTCAGAATGATATCGAAATTGCAGACGGCTTGCGCCGCTGCAAAGGGGATAATGCATACCGCAAGCCGAATGCCGAAAAGCGTTTCCTGCTGGTCGATGACAGTATCGAAGTGCGCTTCTCCGTTCGCCGTGTCCTGCGCAGTGCCGGTGCCACGCACATAGACGTCGCTGAAAACGGCGAAATCGCCTTGCAGATGTTGGCCCAGGCGGGCCGCAAACAAACGCCTTATGACGTGGTGATTCTTGATTATATGATGCCCGGAATGTCAGGCATCGAATTGCTTTATGAGATCGAGCGCCGTGAAATCAAGAATGCCGAAGGTACACGCAAAATCATGTTGACCGGGTTCTATGACGCCAAGGTCAATGAAGAAGCCAAATCTGTCGGCGCAACCTTCGTTCTGAGCAAACCCTGCGATGCCGCCAGCCTGTCTGCAGCAATCGCTTAGAGAGCCATACAAGCAATGCCGCATAATGCCTCGATCATATTTGTTGATGATGACCTCAACGTTCTCAGAGGTTTACGGCGGCGTATGTTATCAATGCGTCCGAACTGGAAGATGCGCTTTTACGAAGGTGCGGAACAGGCGTTGATCGGACTGGAAGAACAGCCTGCAGACGTCGTCATTTCCGACATGCGCATGCCGTCCATGGACGGGGCGGAGTTCCTTCGGATCGTTGCAACACGCTGGCCGCAGACATCGCGCATTCTGTTGTCCGGCTATGCCGATGAAATCGCCATTCAGAATGGTGCTGCCGCGACCCATCATTTTTTGGCCAAACCCTGCACCGATAGCGACATCATCCAAGTTGCCGAGCGCGGCCTGATCATGAACAAATATCTGCGCGACCCGTATCTGGTTGATTTGCTTTCCATCGTTCCGGGCGATCTGATGTGGCCAATAACCTTTCGTCGCCTGCATTCCATACTTCAATTCAGCGGTCCCAGCAGCCATGCCGAACTTACTGATTTCGCAAACGATCACCCGGCGTTAACGAACCTTGTCCATGAGCTTGCCCTGCGTGAGCAACTCATACCCGCGGACAGTCATCCCGACTTCATCAAGCTTCTTAAAATCTTGGGTATCGAGACCATCAAAGCACTGTGCGTGCTGTGGTGCGAACTGGGACAACCCAGCCAGTTTGATGGCGAGCGGATCAGTGTCGACCTTCATCGTCCCCTTGTCCTGGGTCAGATGGCGGCCGAGATTGCACGACTTCGCAACCTTGAACCGGAATCTGTCGATCAGATCCGTGCCGCTGCTCTTCTGTGTCACATCGGCGATATTTTCACTGCCCGCGTTGTGCCTGAAAAACATGCAGCCAGCCGCCATCGTGCAGATGTGGATAATTGCGACATCATATCAGCTGAAATCAGTGAAATGGGCTTTGCTCATCCGGCTGTATCAGCGTGCCTGTGTGCATGCTGGGGTTTTTCCCATCAGATCATTGAAAACATCGCGTTTCATCATCGTCCGGAATCCGCACCAACCGACAGGTCGGAAAGCTTGCTGATTGTCTATGCAGCACAGCATTTTGCGCGCAAGGCAGGTGTTGATGGTGTGACACGCGCACAAAAATATGACCTCGCGCGTGGATTTATCACCCGATGCGGTGCAGCGGCTGATTGGCAGGTTTGGGAAAGCGCCTGCATTGGCAAGCACATCCCGCTGGAAGCAACCAAGCCTCATAATTTCTGAAACACGGCCTTCTGATCAAAAACCAGCCCGATTATCGAAGCAAACTATTAAGGTCACTTGGCCCTTCAAGGAGATCCGCATTGGTGTCAGTGGCGGCGTTTTGATCGGGTTTCGGCAACCGGATCACAAATTCTGCCCCGTCGATATAGTCCGCGGACAAGGTCAGGTCCCCGTTGAAATCATCCTGAATAAGTTTGCGACAGATCGGCAATCCCTGACCGGTGCCAACACCCCGTTCCTTGGTGGTGAAGAAGTAATCAAAGATGCGTTCCCGAATATTTTCGGGAACGCCCGCGCCATTATCACGCAAGCGGATATAGACATTGTCTTCATCGGACGTCACCAGAAGATCGATGCACCCGCGGCGCTGACCTGTTTCACGGATGGCTTGTGACGCATTGACGATCAGGTTGATCAGCGCTTGCGACAAGTGGTTTCTGCGCCCGCTGACTTCGGTGACATCGGACTGCATGACAACGTCCAGATCGGCGATATGTTTGACCTGGTTGCGCGTCAGGGTAACGGCGGTATCGATTTCCTCGGTAATCGAAATCGGCTCCACGGCATCGGTTGTCGGATGGGCAAATTTGCGAATACCACGGACAATCTCGGCAATCCGGTTCAGGCCCTGAATGCTCTCGTCAATCGCCATCGGGACTTCTTCGGTAATGAAGTCGATCTTGGGTTTATCAAGATTGAGCCGAGCCGGTTCATCGGGATTCTTGCGGTCAATCGCGCCAACCAGATCGGCGAAGCTGTCGGACAAAAATTCAAGATTGTTCTGGATATATTGTGCCGGCGTGTTGATTTCATGCGCAACCCCGCCGGCCAAGGTGCCAAGCGCATGCATCTTGGCGTAATCGGCGGCTTCCTCGATCACTTCCTGTTCCTGGCGCGCTTTTTGGGCGGCCATATCGGCGGCAAAAATCTTTTGGCGCTGGCGGATCATGAAAGTAGTAAGAACTGCCATGACAATCACACCGACGAAAAACAGATAGGACAGGATCTGAATATCGGTTTTCACGACCGAGATATTGTTGGCGTTGTAAATCGAAACAAAGTTCGTTGTACGCACCACCGCCTGTTGCAAAGAGTCGTTCATCGGCACAAGCAAACGATACAACGCGCTCAGCTTTTCTTCAGGATCGGTGATGGTCGCCAACGCCGCGTCAATCTTCTCGATCTGAAGTTCAAGCTGTTTGATTGTTTCGGCGACTTCCGGCACCGTGAACAACACCTCAAACCCGTCACCATCACGCAGCAGGTAGACACGGCTGACCAGAATTTCATATTCCAGCAGGACGCGGTCGACCACATCTTCGGACAAACCAAACCGGCCGATTGCAGCCTCGATGTCACGCTGCACGACAAGAAACTGACGCTGCACCTGAAAAACCGCCCAGACGAAGTTTTCTCGGTACTTGAACCGCTCATCGTCAAGCTGGTGGACAATCGCTGCCGACAGAAATCCGTAAAGCACGACAAACAGGACCAATGCGATAAACATGGCCCTGCCTGACTGCTTGAACAGGAATGACTTAATTTGCTGCATCAACAGACTTTACCTGCCAGACGGAATAAGCCCAATAGGTATCAGTCTGAAACCGCTCGTCGGCGTCATAGGGGAAGATGACCCAGAATGGCCCCTTTTCGCGCACCGACATTTCGGCATCATTGAGGTGATAGGCCAGAATGGCACCATCATTGCGCAGAACATCCGCAGGCACCATTACGTTATAGTCGTTGAGTGCTGAAACACGCACGGTTTCCGCTTTCAAGCCATAGGTGTCAAACAGCGTATCAAAGGCAACACCACGGAACTTCTGCACCCCGTCTGTCCACTGGGTCGAGGTATTGATTTCAGTGGCCTGCAGCTCCATCAGTTCCTCAAGCGAAACATGAACAGTTTCGCCATCAACCCTGGTCATGGACAATGTGCCCCCCGCCAAAGACGGGGTGACATGAAATCCAATCAGTGCGATCACCATCGCAAACAGTTTAAGGGCGCTTTTCATCATTCTTTTCATGCTCCATCACACGATTATACACAGTGGTTGCCAGCAATTGTTTTTCAATGCCTGCATCAGAAATTTTGACGTGATATCAATCAGCCAGATGCCTGAAGAGGTATGATTGCGGTTTCTTCCCACTCTTCGAGTGACACCGGTACGCCAAGGTGGAAACCTTGCAGTTCTGTAATCCCGTACACCCGCAGCCTTTCGACGACACTGGGGTTTTCGATACCCTTGGCGGAAATCGAAAGACCCATTTTCGAGCAGACCTGTGCAATCCATTCAACAAAGGCATCATCGAGAAAATCTGTCATGGTCCCGCGCACCAGATCGCGGTCAAGCTTGATACCGGCAAAGACTTCCTGACGCAGCAGATCAAGCGAATTGTTCCCCGATCCGAAATCATCAATCAGAAGCGCGATACCGCGTTCGCGCAATCGCGTGGCATTTGCCAGCATCTCAAGATCGTTGGACAGCAATTGGCGTTCGGGAATTTCATAGGACACGGTCACCCCGCGCATCCGCATCTTTTCATAGAAGCGAATGAGCAGCTCAAAGAATTGCGGTGTCTTCAGAGAAAACAGCGACAAATTGACCGCAAGGTTGGCCTGATCGCCCATAAGCGCACGATAGCGCGGTGCCTGATCAATCATGACAGCCATCAACTGACTGCCAAGGCGGTTGATCACCGGATTGTCCTGAGAGGCTTCGATGATCTCGTCGATGCCAAATTCTTTTTCAAGAGATGGCATGCGACACAGGACCTCTGCCCCGCACAGGCCAAGGTCGCTTGCACGAAAACGCGGCTGCAGGACGGTGTGGAAGTCTGCCCGGTCAATGGCGTTATTGACCATCAGGGCCGTTGGGCCCGAAGAAACCTTTTTAACCACCACGCCAGTATTGAGAATACGGTCAATCGCTTCCTTAAGGACGGCGACCGATACCGGCTTTGCCAGAACGCGTGTCACCATGGCCTGATTGATCGCCTCACGCAGCGACAGGCTGGAAACGTTACCAGACAACAACATCCGGTTGATACCGGGCGCCATGCGCGCTGACTGTTTGAGAAAGGAAATGCCGTCAATATTCGGCATCACCAGATCGGCAATGATCAGGTCGGTCCGGTCGCGGTTTTGCGCCAGCCAATCCAGTGCAGCCTGCCCGTCTGTATGGGTGACGAATTCAAAGCAGCCCGACAGGATACGACGTACCGCAGCCAGCAACTTTTCATCATCATCGACCATCAGAATGACGGGCCGTTGTTTATCAACCTGATCCATAAATGGACATCTCCGGAACGCGATCACCGCGGTAATCTTCTCAAGACAGCCCCGCCTAAATGCGTGCTATACAAATAGCGGAGCTTTGAACGTTCGCAGATTAGTGTCAGACTACCTTTCTCCAATATCCCCATTTGTGGAGGGCGCTTTTGATGACGGCCAAAAAGACGGTCCGGATTGCCTTTGTCGATGATGACGAAAATCTTCTGTCGTCTCATCGCCGCAATTTTGCCCGCCTGCGCCCGGACTGGGAGGGGGTCTTTGTCAATGACCCGATTGCCGCGCGTGACGCCATCATCGCCGATCCGGATGTTTCGGCAGTCATCCTTGATATCCACATGCCAGGCATGACCGGCCTTGAACTTGCAGCAGAACTGCGCAAGGCCCGCAAGGAATTGATCATTGTGATGCTGACGGGATATGCCGATCTGCAATCAGCACTGCTGGCGGTCAATGAAATCGGCGTCTTTCGCTTTTATCCCAAACCAACCATGCTTGAGACGATACTTGATGACATCGAAACCGAGATCAAAAGTCGTCTCGGCCAAAGCGAAGATACCCTGCCGACCGAGTTTCTCGACCTGTTTGAGCTGGGCGTGATTGCGGTTGACGAGACCCTGACCATCTTGCATCTCAATTCGCAGGGTGCCGAGGTTCTCAGGCGGTCTTCACTGGTGCGGTCCGGCCCGCAGGGACGCCTGATCATTGACCCAAGCCCGGAAGGACTGACGAAATTTCTTGTGCCGCCGGGCAAAACCGTTCCCCGTAGCCATCAGAGCTTCTCGCTTGAACGTGACGGTGAAAAGCTGTCGCTTCTTATTCGCCGGGTCCCCAAAAAAGCTGATGGCAAACAAAGCTTCATGATCATTCTGGTCGACCCGGCCCAGCAGCGCCCGCCGGCAGTTGATGATCTGATGGATCTGTTTGGCCTGACCCGATCCGAAGCCAAACTGACCCAAAAACTGGCCGAGGGGCTGGCCCTTGATCAGGCCGCAGAACTGGTCGGAATCTCGCATTCTTCGGCACGCACTTATCTTAAGACCATCTTCTCGAAAACCGGCGTGAACCGACAGCCGCAACTGATGAAAACGGTGCTTTCAAGTATTCCGTCCTTGCGCTAACACACTGTAAATTAGTGCCTAAGCAACGTCATCCGACCAAAGACCCACACCATAAAAACTTGAAAACGCCGCAAATACATCTACCCTGAGTTAAGAAATATCAGGGTCTTGAATGCTGGGGTGGGGCACAGGAATTGACTGGACATAGCGACACATCAGAACCGTCGTCAAAACCGCCCTGGGCCTGTCATCGGTCGATGATCGACCATAACCGATCTGTCAAACGGGCATGCGATATTCTGTTTGCCGGGATCGGGTTGCTGGTGCTTTTCCCTGTTCTGATGATCATTGCGGTCTTGGTGTTCGGATCTGGCTTTCACAATCCGCTGTTTTTGCAAAAACGGGTCGGCCTTGAGGGTCGGATCTTTGTCATTTTCAAGTTCCGAACTTTACGTGATCGAACCTGCCGCCCGCTTTCTCCACGCGGCCTGCGATTTGCAGAAACGCTCAGTTCGATTTTGCGTATCACCGGACTTGATGAATTGCCGCAATTCATCAATGTGCTGCGCGGCGATATGTCACTGGTCGGGCCGCGGCCACACAGCCTTGGCGATCACCATCGATTTGCCAAACGCATTCCCGATTATGCCGCCCGGCTTGCAATAAAGCCGGGCATGACCGGATGGGCGCAAATTCAGGGCTGGCGTGGCCCGGTCTGCAGCACTGATCACTTGCAGGCGCGTACTGCCTGCGATCTTGAATATATCCGCCGCCAGACCCCTCTGTTTGATTGCGCCATTCTGATCCGCACGGTTGCCCTGCCCTTCAGGACGTTGGCGCGATATCGGGCGCAACGCCAGCCCCAACACGCACTCAAACCCTGTCTTGGCCGTGACCGGCGGCTGGTGTAATGCGTAAATTCGTGATGTCCGCCGCACTGCTCTGTGCAAATGTCGTGGCCCCTGCCGCCGCAATGGAAAATCCCGAAGACGCTGGTGGCATTCGTCTTGGCCGAATTCTGGCAACCCCGTCACTTGAGTTCGGGACGCGATATGACAGCAACATCTTCCAAAGCGATGCCAATCCGACCGGCGACGTCATCACAACTCTCACCCCGCGCCTGACCGTGCAGGGCGACTGGCGGGTTTTTCGCCTGCATATGGCAGCTGGTGGTGAGCTTGGCTTTTTTGCCGACTCATCTCGTGATGATTATCAGGACCTTGAACTCAGCGCTGCGGGCAGCCTTGATCTCGGTGCGACATCCGTTGAAGGCGGGGTTCAGCTTAAACGCGCCCACGACCCGCGCGGCAGCAACGATGTCCCAACCAGTGCCACAGAGCCCGTTATTTACCGTGATGTCAGCGCCCAGATTGGCGGCCGCCATATTACCAACGGCCTGCATTACGAATCACAGTTTGCACTTCGCCGTCTTGATTTTGACGACAGCACCGCGCGCAACGGATCAATCATCCGCAATGATGATCGTGATCGCCTTGAACTGCGCGAGACGCTCCGCATTCTGTGGCCGCTTGATCTTGGGCGTGAGGCGTACGGCGAAGTCACGTTTAACCAGCGACAATATGACCGCACCCCCGATGATGGTGGACGCATCCGCGATTCTGCGGGGTATCAGGTGCTGGGCGGCATTCGCCTTGATCTGACCGATCTGATTACGGCCGATCTGGCGGCAGGCTGGATGAACCAGACCTATGCCGACCCAGCCTTTGGCGATATCGGGGATTATACCTTGCGCGGCGATTTCGACTGGTCGGTCACCCGCCTGACCAATATCACGTTCAATGCTGCCCGCACTGTGCGCGAAACAACGCAGACCGGCGCCAGTGGCATTCTGGCTTTTGAAGCAGGAGCAGGTATTTCCCATGAACTGCGGCGGCGACTGACCGTTTCGCTCAGTGCTGACTACAGCGCAGAAACCTTCCAACAGACCACACGGCGTGACAACATCAGTCGGTTTGGGGTTGGCATTCGCTATGAACTTAATCGCCTTGCCCGGATAGAGGGTGGCCTCGCCTTCGACCAGCGAAATTCAAACAGCGCGGGTGAGGATTATCAACGCCTGCAAAGCCACATCCACCTCAAGCTGGAGATGTAAATGACCACACCAAAGCCACGCTTGTTCAATGGCTTGAGCACGGCCCTGATCACACTGCTCGCCTTGATCGCAATGACGATGACGGCAAAGGCACAGACCATCTATGTCATGGATAGTGGCGATACGGTGCGGGTTACGGTGTTTGGCGAACCGGACCTGTCGGGCGAATTCAAGGTCGATGCGATGGGCAGGCTGAACCTTGCGCTGATCGGGCCGGTAAGCGTGCGCAATCTCACCACAGATCAGGCGCGCCAGAAAATCCATGACGCCTATCTGGATGGCTATTTGCGTCATCCCGATATTGCTGTCGAAATCATCGCTTTCCGCCCATTTTTCATCATGGGGGAAGTCAATCAGCCAGGATCATATGATTATGTGCCCGGCATGAATGTGCTCAATGCCATCGCGGTCGGCGGCGGGCTGACCTATCGCGGGGATGAGGATGACATCGAAATCCTGCGCGGTCATGACGCGTCGCGCGTCGTTATCCCGGCAACGCTTGCCACCATCGTCATGCCAGGCGACATCGTGCGCGTGGCCGAAAGGTACTTCTAAATCACTGCGAACGGACGGCTTTCCAGCACAATTCACTATGCATTTTCGATCAGAACGCAGGGGTTTTAGAACTGCTCCATATATCGTCGGATTTTCCGCTGTTTTCTGGATCAACCATCTTTACCTGCGCCCGTTTTCCATGATGAAATCGCGCTCACGCCATCTCCCGATGGCAAAGGCATAAACACAAAAGCCGACTTTGCCCCACGCAACGGAGTTCACGAAACATGTCCGGGAAAACAGAAACGCGCCACGGCGGACGCATTCTGGTCGATCAACTGGCCCTCCACGGGGCTGAACGCGTCTTTCTTGTCCCGGGGGAAAGTTACCTCGCCGTGCTTGATGGCCTTGTCGATCATCCGGGCATTGATCCGATCATTTGCCGACAGGAAGGTGGTGCTGCCATCATGGCAGAGGCCTATGGCAAGCTGACCAATAAACCCGGCATCTGTATGGTCACCCGTGGTCCCGGTGCCACCAACGCATCGGCCGGCGTGCATGTCGCCCATCAGGACAGCACACCGATGATCCTTCTGGTCGGACAAATCGGGCGTGACATGGTCGATCGCGAAGCGTTTCAGGAAGTCGATTACCGCAAAATGTTCGAGCCACTCGCCAAGTGGGTCGGGCAGATTGATGACATTAACCGCATCCCGGAATATATCAGCCACGCCTATCACATCGCGACATCCGGTCGCCCCGGCCCGGTTGTTTTGGCGCTTCCTGAAGACATGCTGTCTTCAAGCGCCGAAGTATCTGATGCCAAACCCTACGTCCCGATTGAAGCCAAAACAGCACCTGAAGACGTCTCTCGCTTCCGTGACGCTCTTGCGAAATCCGAAAAGCCGGTCATGATCGTTGGCGGGGGCGGCTGGACCCGCGAAGCGACTGAAAACCTTAAATCGTTTGCAATTCGTAACAATGTACCGATTGCGACCAGTTTCCGCTGTCAGGACTATATCCCCAACACGCATAGCCACTTCATTGGTGATGTCGGCATTGGCATCAATCCCAAGCTGGCCGCGTTCATCAAGGACAGTGATCTTGTGATCCTTGTCGGATCGCGCATGGGGGAAATGACCAGCAGCGGCTATAGCCTGCTTGATA
This sequence comes from Thalassospira sp. CA1, assembly GCF_059052855.1. NCBI lineage: Bacteria > Pseudomonadati > Pseudomonadota > Alphaproteobacteria > Rhodospirillales > Thalassospiraceae > Thalassospira > Thalassospira sp. CA1. Next base: position 274,243 of record NZ_JBZCIA010000001.1, on the reverse strand, counting down.
TCCCCTGCCCGAAACAGAAACTGGTCCATGTTTATAGCGGCCCGGATGAACTGGGCCGGGTCTATCGCCCGGATGTCGCGATCAACGCATCTCAGCGATTCTTCCTGCGCGCCATCGCCATGATGGAGCCGGTGGATGGATCGGTACGCGATGACATGATCGAAACTGCACATGCCAACTACATCGCCTTTTCCACCCCGGTTGAAACGCCGGGCGATGTCAAAATGGCCCATGTGGTGGCGGAACTGCGTGAAAAACTGCCCGATAATGCGATTGTCACCAATGGGGCGGGCAACTATGCCGCCTTTTTGCATCGTTTCTTCCGCTACCGGGAATACCGTACCGAACTGGCCCCGACCTCGGGCTCGATGGGCTATGGATTGCCGGCCTCAGTCTCGGCCAAGCTCGCCCATCCGGATCGTCCGGTCGTCTGCCTTGCCGGTGATGGGTGTTTCTTGATGCACGGGCAGGAATTTGCCACCGCCGTGCAATATGGCGCGAATATCATCACGCTTGTGGTCAATAACGGCATGTTTGGCACCATCCGCATGCATCAGGAACGCAACTATCCCGGTCGTGTGTCTGGCACCGAACTGCATAACCCGGATTTTGCCGCCTACGCCAAGGCCTTTGGCGGATACGGTGAAACCGTCACCAAGACCGAAGATTTCGGCCCGGCCTTCGACCGCGCGGTCGCCTCCGGCAAACCGGCCATCCTTGAAATCCAGGTTGATCCACAGGCGCTTACCCCGATCAAAACCCTTGATCAAATCCGCGCAGGCACCTAAGGCTGCTTAATTGTTTCGAAATTGCAATAAGCGGGATCAGCGTCTGGGAATGCTGATCTCGCCGCTTTCAAGCCCAGCTTTCAGCGCATCGACCGCAACGGCAAGTTTCTCATCAACCACATGCAGATAGGCCGTCCAGTCTGAGAGCTTGGAAAGTTCTTCCTTGCCATCGGAAATGCCGCGCAAACCAATCAGCGGCACATCAAATTTGTGACAGGCCCGCAGAATGGCAAAGCTTTCCATATCGACCATGTCGGCATCAATCACGTCGTAAGCTGCGCCTGACACCACATTGGCCCCGGTCGATAAACGCGCTTCGGGGATGCCTGGAATGCGCAACTCCATCTCGATCTCGGCGGGCAGATCGACAAACGGCGTGCAGCCCTTCTCAAAGCCCAGAACCGATGCATCCATATCGCGATAAGATACCGAAACCGCCTGATAGACCTCGGCCTGCTCCAACGTGCGCGACCCGGCCGACCCCAAGGTCACCACAAGATCGGGCAAATCACCCGCTAGTTTCAATTCGGTCAGTGCCGCGGTCAGATTGATCGCAGCCTCCACCGGCCCAACCCCGATCATCAAAGGCGTAAACCGCTCCTTGAGGTGGTCGCCATATTCCGCCGGCGCCGCCATTGCGAACAACACGTTATGGCCTGCAACATCATGAAGATAACCGCGCATCTTTAACTTTCCGCATTCTTTAAACCAGAACCCGCAGCATAAAGGCCGGGCAACATTTCCGGAGCCCCAAAATCACGGCATCACTGTCAGTGTAACGTGATCGCATCAGGCGGCGACAGAACGGGTCGGAATGAACAGTTTGGCGAGATAACCGAAGCCCACAACAAGCGCGATCACGTCAAACAAAGCCATGGTCGATACGCCAATCGCGGCAAACCCGGTATTTTCAAGCAGTGGCTCGAAGCACTGGTCGTTGATTTCCATAAACAGCCCGATGATGAGCAGGTAGGCGCCATAACGCTCTGAAAGTTCGTTGAGATCATGCTGTTTCTCGGCAATCTCTTCGCCATAAACTCGTTTCGCCAACATCTCGCGCATCTCAAGGAACACGCCAAAGGCAACCAGAATGACGGCGACATCTTCCTCAAGCGTCACATCAGCATCGAATATGCCGGCCTCAAACGCAAAGGTCAGCGTGGCAAGGTGTGCCCAGCCGGTCATCACCACCATCGCCATCACAACAAAGGTCCAGATCGCCAGCGAAACCGGATGAATGGTGAAAAGGAAAAACAGCTTTGTCATTGGTTCGCCCCAACAAATGCAAAAACGCACCCCTGCCGGTTTCGGCACGGTGAAAAATCATCCTTACGCGCACTATCCGCGGATGCCAACTGACAAAGCAATTTTGGGAGGAAATTGGCGCACCCGACAGGATTCGAACCTGTGGCCTTTGCCTTCGGAGGGCAACGCTCTATCCAGCTGAGCTACGGGTGCGCAATATGTGGGGCCATGACTGGAATGTGTGGCCCGAGTGCGATGGGTGATACAGGTTTTGACCTGAACGGGCAAGGGTTTTCGAACCCCGATACCCGCTCAATCATCCCCGATCCCGGTTAAGGTAACCTTGGCAGGTTGTGGCTGCAATCAGCTTTCGACATCACGGCGTTCATACGGGTCACGCACCACCCAGGTGCCATCCCATTCGCGGTCCTGTTCGCGCCGTTCAAGGCGCTCCATGCGGTTCATCATCAGCTGTGCGGCAAAGTCGCTGTCATCAAACGCAATGACTTCTTCATAAAGCGGCCGAGCGGCATCGAAATTGCCATCGCGGTAATGCGCCATGGCGGTTTCGTACTTGCTGCGCCATTCACGCCGTTCTTCGGAAAGCTGCCCGCCTTGCGCCAGAACTTCGTAAAGGAAGACGACCTTTTCAGTACCCAGCAGCACCACATGATCAAGGTCGCGCATTTCGACCTCACCCGACGCCATGCTGGCCGTTTCGTGCGAAGCCAGAATTTGCGTGCCATAGACCCGGTTGGCCTTTTCCAGACGGTTGGCATAGTTCACGCAATCGCCAACCACGGTGTAGGCGCGGGACTTGTCTGTGCCGATGGAACCAACCACGACCTCGCCGGTCGCAATGCCGACACGGATTTCAAGCCCATGATCACCTATCAGTTCAGCATATTTGGTCTTAAGCGCGTTAAAGCGTGCGACCTGTTCAAGGGCGGCCTGACAGGCATGTTTGGCATGGGCCCCTTCGCCGCAGAAGGGCGGGCCCCAGAAGCCGATCACACGGTCGCCAACAAAGTTGTCGATAATGCCGCTTTGATTGGCAATCGGTTCGGTCATCGCGGTGAGATAATCATTCAGGAAATCAACAAGCTTTTCGGGCGGCGTATGTTCCGCCAGCCAGTCAAAGCCGGTCAGGTTGACGACACTGACGGTCATCACGCGCTTTTCCGAGTTTTCAAGCGCGGTTTCCTGATTGATCAGATTATTGATGACTTTCGGATCGACATATTTGCCAAAGCGTTCGCGCATGCGGAACCGCACGCGGAGTTCGCGCGTCATGCGGTTAAAGGCATCGGCCAACCGGCCAAAATCACCCTTGGAGCTGAATTCAAGCTTGGTATCAAGCTTGCCCGACTGAATGGAATTCAACGCACTCGTGGTTTTGCGCACGGCAACCACCACCGCATGCGCCATGTAATAGGCCAGCGAAATACCGATAATGACGGCGGCCAGCATCATGATGAATTCGGCCTGAATCAGGAAATCTTCGCGCTTGGAAACGTTTTCAACCGTTTGCGCGGCGTAGTCTTCGAGAAGCCGGATTTCATTGCGCAGGTTCAGCACAATAATCCGATGCAGGCCGCGCACGGTGTTTTCCTGTGACCGGGCATCTGCAAGGTTTCCTGCCCGCACCTGATCAAGCAGGCGTTCAACGCCCAAGGAAAACTGTGCCGATACATCGGCGAATTCCCGCATGCGCACATCAAGATCAAACAGCACACCCTCATCAAAGTGACCGGATGCCTGCGCCCGACCAAGTGCAGCAAAGGTAAAGGATTTACGGAAAGCCTGTTCGATCTGGGTTTGTTTGGCTTCGATTTCGATCTCGATGCCATTCAAAAGCGATGTCTGCGGTCCGTCACTTTCGACCACCCGCATGTAACGATCAATCAGCGAAATCTGTTCAAGCTGGCGCGCACGCACGTCCGAGAGCGAGTCCTTAACCGGCGTGACGTAACGCGACACCGCCTCAAGATCACCATTGATGCCAAGGGACTGGATCACGGAGAAACCGGTGGCCACAACGAGCCACACGACAAAAAAGGCCGCGACACCCAGGAACTTCGCCCGAATGGTCCTTAGCATGCCGGTCCTGATCCTCCGGTTAAGTGATGTTGCATCATCAATTGCTGCTTGGCATATCGGAACGAAACAGCGGTTCGACAACCTGCATAATGCCTTGCAACTATTTAAAAAAGGCTACCTGATCATTGATTGAGGGTCAAAAAGCAATCAGTTGTTGGTGCAGGAATAATTTTTCCGATCTGTGCGATCCGTGACCCAGCGCTGAATATCCTCGATCACCACCGGCCCGTTCAGATCACGCAGCAGCATGTGATACCCCGCCCGATAAAGGCAGCGGTGATAGGCAGGCAGACCAAGGCTGGACAGTTCATCATCAAGCTCCGCAACGGCCTTGGGCGGGATCACCTGATCCTGCATGCCCGACAGCAAAAGCGTTGGCACAGATATATCCCCGGCCCGAACGCGCGCCAAATCCATGATATCGGCAACACCGGCAAGCAAATCGACCCGGACTGAAGACATCATGTGCGGGTCACGCGACAAGCGACGCAACATGTCGATATTGTCCGACGGCCAGATATCAAGTCCCCGCCCGGTCAGCGGCAACCATGGCAGGCTGTGCGACAGGATCGAAAGTGGTGTAGTCTGATACCACGGCATCATATCGCGGTTCCAAACTGCCGGTGCCACCAAAATCAGGCCATCCATCAAGTGCCCGCGCGTGGCAGCGGCGATGATCGCCACCGCCCCGCCCATCGAATTCCCCAGAAGGTAAATCGATGTGTCAGGATAGCGGGCGCGCAACAGCGTCAATGCATCGCTGGCATCATTAACAAGGCTCGCCGTGCCCGCCCAGAACGGACGGGCAGACGTACGGCCAAAGCCCCGCTGATCATAAGCATAGATCGCGATGCCCTTTGGGCCGACCTGTTCACCCAACTCCATGAAGGCATTGGCATAATCACCCATCCCGTGCAGACCAAGGATCACCGCATCGGGAGGTTCAAGATCGCCCCAGCTTTGTAATGGCAACTCCGTACCATCGGCCGCAACAAAAACGTCTGGCCCAAGCACGGTCTGGGCAATCGGTGGTCCCGCCGGGCGAACAGTTGGCGCACAGGCGCTAACCATCCCGGCAAAGAACAACATCGCACAAAGGCGGACAACAGGGCGCAATAAACACGGTGACAAGACGGCGACAAACCCTACGCAGGAAACACAGACACTCAATGAAGATTATAATGCGTTCGCCCGCAAGGTATTGTCACACATTACATATTCCAAGCGGGCACACGGGTTATTGAGGAAATTCTGGTTTAAGGTTTAACCAATCGGCCCGATCTAGTAGAACTACACTAGGTTCAGCGGGTTTTTAAATCCAATGACAGACGCAGACATTGGGTATTTTGCCTTGTTGCCATATCGATCGTTCCACACGTTTTCCAACGAAAGGATACGACCATGAGCATGAAAGAAGCTTACGAGAAAAAACTGGAAGCCCAACTCAATGAGTGGAGTGCCCAGATTGACAAGCTTAAGGCGCAGGCTGAGTTGGCAGAAGCCGATGCACAAATACAGTATCAGAAACAAGTCAAAGAGCTCCGCGCCATGCAAGACGAGGCCGAACAGAAGCTTAGAGAATTGCAAAAATCAAGCGATACCGCTTGGCAGGACCTGAAAGCTGGCATGGATAACGCTTGGGACTCGATTGAAGCTGCGATGAAAATGGCTACCAGCAGATTCAAGTGATCGAGCGGATCTAGGCGCAATCACACAAAACCCCGCAAGTTTTCTTGCGGGGTTTTGCACATGATTACGAAAACGCAACGAATTAGGCGGCCTTGCCGGCACCTGCGCGTTGCTTGTTATTATCGCGGGTCAGCATCAGGAAGATGTCTTCAAGATCGCCTTCCTCGGTCGACAGATCCTTGATCGCAAGGCCACAGCCATGGATCGCCTCAAGGATTTCCGCCATCTGCGTGTTGCTTGGGCGGTAATGAAGCGCGATCTGGTTTTCCGATTTAAGCTCTGCCCCCCAGGGCGACAGGGCGTCTGGTACTGCATTCAGTTCGTTGTTCACGGTCAGAACCAGCGTCTTGTGATCGATCCGGCGCAGCAGGCTGCGCTTGTCTTCATGGGCAATGACATTGCCCTGATTGATGATCGCGATCTCGTCACAGAGTTCTTCGGCTTCTTCAAGGTAATGCGTGGTCAGAACAATCGTGACGCCCGCTTTGTTCAACTCCTTGACGTAAGCCCAAAGCTGCTGACGCAATTCGATATCCACACCCGCCGTCGGTTCATCAAGAACCAGAACGGGCGGCGTATGGACCATCGCCTTGCCGACCAGAAGACGGCGACGCATCCCGCCCGAAAGCGATCTTGCATACGAGTCTGCCTTGTCGGCGAGTCCGATGGCGGCAAGAATCTCGTCCGTGCGGCGTTCGGATTTCGGCACGCCATAGAGGCCCGCCTGCAATTCCATCACCTGACGCGGGGTGAAAAATGCATCCAGGTTCAGTTCCTGGGGCACGATCCCGATGGAGCAGCGTGCGGCCCGCATCTGGGCTTCGATATCATTGCCCCAGATTTTTGCCGTGCCACTGGTCTTGGTGACAAGACCGGCCAAGATGTTGATAAACGTAGACTTTCCGGCACCGTTCGGGCCCAGCAGGGCAAAAAACGAGCCACGCGGAATCTTGAGCGAAACGTTATCAAGGGCGAGTTTTTCACCGTTTGATCCCTTATAGACCTTTGTCAGCCCCTCGACTTCGATGGCATAGTCGGGCATTGCAGTCATATGTCCGTGATCTCCACTCTTTTCCGCGTCGCTTGTTTGCGCTAAGACCATGAGGCGCCATGAGCACGCGGAAGTATTGATTGAATATGCCCAATCGGTATCATTCCCGGGAAACCGGGGTCAATGCTGTCCACAGTGCGCGGCCAATCCCGATGGTCATACAAGCCTGAAAAAGGCAAACTTGGAACTGGATATATGAAGATCACCGAAGAAATCAAAGTCGGCACGCTAAATGTTGCCTGCGACGGCGGAAAAGGTCACCTTGGGCACCCGACCGTTTACCTTAATCTTGAGGAAAAAGGCGAGGTGGTCTGCCCGTATTGCTCGAAAAAATATATCTTCGACAAATCCTTGGCCGAGCACGCAGCCCACTAATCCAATACGCACCTTTTTAGGTACAGTATGGGGCCAGACCCTGCCGGTGCTTGCGCACAGATGGTCTGGCAGACCATATATTGTCACCTGCCTATGCTGTCGTGAACGCCATCACGGCCAATCCACGGGGAACTTCCATGACGTCTTCTGCACCTAACAGCTTCCGCGCTCTGCCCGATCCGGACGGGCATTTCGGCAATTTCGGCGGACGCTTTGTCGCCGAAACCCTGATGCCGCTGATCCTTGAGCTGGAACAGGCCTACAAGGACGCCAAGGCTGACCCTGCGTTTAAAAAAGAGATGGATTACTATCTCCGTCACTATGTTGGCCGTGAAAACCCGCTTTATTTCGCCGAACGCCTGACCGAGGAACTCGGCGGTGCAAAGATCTATTTCAAGCGCGAGGACCTCAACCATACCGGCGCGCACAAGATCAATAACTGCATCGGCCAGATCCTGCTGGCCAAGCGCATGGGCAAAACCCGTATCATCGCCGAAACCGGCGCCGGTCAGCATGGCGTTGCGACCGCGACTGTGTGCGCACGCTTTGGCCTGCCCTGCACGGTCTATATGGGTTCCAAGGATATCGAACGTCAGTCGCCCAACGTGTTCCGCATGCGCCTTCTCGGTGCAGAGGTCAAACCGGTCGTTTCCGGTTCGAACTCGCTGAAAGATGCGATGAACGAAGCCCTGCGCGACTGGGTCACCAACGTCGAAGATACCTTCTATATCATCGGTACCGCAGCTGGCCCGCACCCCTATCCGGAAATGGTCCGTGATTTCCAGTCGGTCATCGGCAATGAAGCCCGCCGACAGATCATGGAAGCTGAAAATCGCCTGCCCGATCAGGTGATCGCATCGGTTGGCGGCGGGTCCAACGCTATCGGCCTGTTCCACCCGTTCCTTGATGACAAGGGTGTCGAAGTTGTCGGTGTCGAGGCCGCCGGTCACGGCGTTCATACCGGAAAACATGCCGCAAGCCTTTCGGCAGGAAAGCCGGGCGTTCTGCACGGCAACCGTACCTACTTGCTGATGGATGACGACGGCCAGATCAAGGAAGCCGATTCGATTTCGGCCGGTCTGGACTATCCGGGCATCGGGCCGGAGCACAGCTGGCTTAAGGATATCGGTCGCGCGCGTTATGAACCAATCACCGACAAGGAAGCCCTTGCGGCCTTCAAACTCTGTTCGGAACTCGAAGGCATCATTCCCGCACTGGAATGCAGCCACGCGATCGCGCAGATCATGAAAGAAGCCCCGAAAATGGGCAAGGACAAGATCATCCTCATGTGTCTGAGTGGCCGGGGTGACAAGGACATCTTTACCGTGGCCGAAGCACTGGGAGTAGAATTGTGAGCGACGCTATCATCGGCGGCCAGAACCGCATCGCCAAACGTTTTGCCAAGCTCAAGGAAGAAGGCCGTGCCGGTCTGGTAACCTTTATTACCGCCGGGGATCCTGACCCGGAAACCTCGTTTGAAATCCTCAAACAGCTGCCCGAAGCCGGTGCCGACATCATCGAACTGGGCATGCCGTTTACCGATCCGATGGCCGATGGCCCCGCCATTCAGGAAGCATCGCTGCGCGCGCTTGCCGCTGGCATGCATATGCGCAAGACGCTGTCGATTGTGCGCGGTTTCCGCGATCAGGATCATGATACGCCGATCATCCTTATGGGCTATTACAACCCGATCTATATCTATGGCGTTGCCGAATTCCTTGAAGATGCGCGCAATGCAGGGGTTGATGGCCTGATCGTTGTCGATCTGCCACCCGAAGAAGATGCAGAGCTTTGCATTCCGACCGTGGAAAAGGGCCTATCCTTCATTCGTCTGACCACGCCGACTTCTGATGACAAGCGTCTTCCGAAACTTGTTCAGAATACCTCGGGCTTTGTTTACTATGTCTCGGTTGCCGGTGTGACCGGTGCCGGATCTGCCAGCAATGACCAGATTGTCGAAGCAATGGGACGCCTGCGTCGCCATACCGATCTGCCGATTGCGGTCGGTTTTGGCATCAAGACCGCAGCCCAGGCAGCCGACGTGGCAAAACAGGCCGATGCCGCTGTCGTCGGATCGGCAATCGTATCAAAAATTGCCGAAAGTCTTGACGAAAACGGCAAGGCCACCGATAAGACCGCCTCTATGGTTATCGGCCTTGTGCGTGAACTTGCAAACGGGGTCCGAAACGCGCGCAAATAGATGGCGCTGCGTTTGAAAGAACCGATATAGACAGAACCAAGGATCAGTATCCGATATGTCGTGGCTGACTGAATTCGTCCGTCCAAAGATTCAGAAACTTGTTCGCCGCACTGATGTGCCCGAAAACCTCTGGCACAAATGCAAATCCTGCGAACAGATGATCTTCCATCGTGATCTGGCAAAGAACAATCATGTTTGCCAGCATTGCGGTCATCACATGCGCATTTCCGCTAAGGAACGTCTGGAAACCCTGTTTGATGGTGGCAAGTACCAGACCATCGAACTGCCGAATGTTCCGGTCGATCCGCTGAAATTCCGCGATCAGAAGAAATATACCGACCGCCTCAAGGCGGCCCAGGCCAAAGCAACCTTCAAGGATGCGCTGGCTGTGGCCCATGGCGAAGTCGGTGGTCACCCGACCGTGATTGCCGTTTTCGATTTCTCCTTCATGGGTGGATCGATGGGCATTGCTGTTGGCGAAGGCATCGTTGCTGCAGCTGAACTTGCCTGTGTGCAGGATGCGGCCCTGATCGTCGTTCCGGCATCAGGTGGCGCGCGTATGCAGGAAGGCATTCTCAGCCTGATGCAGATGGCGCGCACCACGGCCGCGATCGAAAAGGTCAAGGAAAAGGGCCTGCCCTATTTCGTGCTCCTGACCGATCCGACCACTGGCGGTGTTTCGGCATCCTTTGCCATGCTGGGTGATATCCAAATTGCAGAACCGGGCGCACAGATCGGCTTTGCCGGGCGCCGCGTGATCGAAAGCACCATCCGCGAAAAACTGCCCGATGACTTCCAGACGGCCGAATACCTTCTGGAACATGGCATGGTGGATATGGTTGTGCCGCGTTCGGAACTGAACGCGACTTTTGGCCGCCTGATCGATATGATCCGTCGCACCAAACCGGGTGCGGCTGTGGTGCCGATCAAGGACGCCAAAGCCAAATCGACCAAATCGAAAACTCCGAGTGCGGATAAATAACTTGGCCGGCAGCGACGCAATCCTTGCTCGCCTTGGCAAGCTGCACCCGAAAGTCATCGATCTTTCGTTAGGGCGGATTACCCGGCTGCTTGAAAAGCTGGGCAATCCGCACCTTTCACTCCCACCCGTCATTCATATCGCCGGCACCAACGGCAAGGGATCGACCTTGGCTTATCTGCGGGCAATCTATGAGGCGGCAGGACTTCGGGTGCATTGCTCCACATCCCCGCATCTGGTGCGTTTTCATGAACGTATCACCCTTGCTGGCCAGATGATTTCCGAAGAAGCCCTGTGTGATCTTCTGGAAGAAGTTGAGGCGGTCAATGCCGGGGAATCGATTACCTTCTTTGAAATCACCCAGGCCGCGGCATTCCTTGCCTTTTCGCGGGTTCCGGCCGATGTCCTGTTGCTTGAAACCGGGTTGGGTGGCCGTGTCGATGCATCCAACGTCATCGATAAACCTGCCGCGACCGTGATCACGCCAATCTCGCTGGATCATCAAGGTTTCCTAGGTGACACGATTGCCAAAATCGCGTTCGAGAAGGCCGGGATCATGAAAACCGGCGTTCCGTGCATCACAGCGCCACAAAGCCTCGAAGCGTTTAATACGCTGGCCTGTCACGCCAACCGCATTTCGGCCCCGATCTTCAATGATTTCGAGGTCACCCAGGAACGCGAAGACGGCTTTACGATCCGCATCGGGACTGAGCAGATCGATCTCCCGCACCCGGCCCTGCCGGGACGCCATCAATACACCAATGCCGCGACCGCGATTGCCACAGTACGCAAGGCCGGCATTCCCGGCTGTGACGGTAAGGATACCAATATCCTCGCCCGTGGTCTTGAAACTGCAAGCTGGCCCGCACGGCTACAGAAACTTACCAAAGGCCCGATGTGTGATGCCTTGCCCGATGGCTGCGATCTGATTTTGGATGGTGGCCACAACATTGCCGCGGCCGAGGCGATTGCCGACTGGCTGTCGCGCCAACCCGCGGGCGATACCGTTGTCATCATGGGCATGCTTGATAACCGCGATGCGGAAGCGTTTCTGAAGCCGCTGGCGACCCACATTACCGCCTTGGCCGGTGTCCCGATCCCCGGCGAACATCAGGCACATCTGCCAGAAACCCTGCGCGATGCGGCAATTGCCTGTGGCATTTCGCCGGCATTTTCCTGTGACGGGTTCGAAGCGGCAATTACCCCGCTTCTTGATGCCTGCCGCACCCCGAAACGGGTGCTTATTCTGGGATCCCTCTATCTTGCGGGTCTGGTTCTGGAAAAACACGCCTGATCAAGCGTATATGCGAACTTTCTCAATCAACGCTGTAATATCGCCGTCTGACAAGGCGTGCCCGGCATCTTTCAACGCTATCTGATCTGCCTGCGCGAAGTGCTGTAAATAGGTTTCGCAATGCGCAAACCCGACAATCTTGTCGTCTTTGCTGTGACAGAAATGCATTGGTCGACACCCTGTGAGCACAGCTAGCTCATCCTCCGTCAACGAAAAATCCGTTACTTCCCAGTCTTCCAGACCCCAAAACGGGGCAGCGATGCTAAAGATCGCTGCAAAGCGATTGTTATCGCGCCAGATTTGCGGATTTCGTGCCAGATATTGCAAGATGGACGATCCGCCAAGTGAATGGCCCATCAATACCGCCCCTGATTGCGCTTGTGACACCGTCTTTGCGATCTCGGCCAACCACCCATCTATGTCCGGGCGTTCCGGGTCGGGCATCAAAGGGGCGATGATGTGAAACTTGTCGCCAAGTGCCTCTTCCAGCCGGGAAATCAGGCCGGTGCTGCCGTTCTTGCCGCCTTGCGGACCCGCACTGTGGATAAAAACCAGATCACGTAACACAGCCATGATGCCTCCGTCGTTTGGAAAACGGTCATCAGAACGCATGCAATCAGACGCCGGGCAATCAAACGTCAGGCAGTTCGATCTTGCGCCGTGCTGAGCCCCTTGCCGGACCATCACCGCCATCTGTACGGCGCAGACGCAGATTGCCCGCCGTATTCTGGCGACGACGATCGCCCTGAACCAGCGGTGGCAAACCTCTGTCACCCGCAGCGTCACCTTTATCCGCAACTTGGGCCGGATCACCGTGTTTGGCAGCTTCGCGTTTGACCTTGCGCCCGGTAATCCAGGTATAGCCAAGAATATAGAGCAAAAATCCACCCACCCCGACGGTCAGGGTCAGGAACTGCAACACCGGCAGGAAACTGCCAAAAATCATTCCGCCGCCATAGATCATGAAGATGCAAAGGGCGGCCACCGGCGCCAAAGCCAGAAAGAAGATGCCGCGCACCTTGTGGCGGATCGGGCCGTAATGCATCAGCATCGCGTAGAACAAATACATCAGCGCGACAAACACCACGAGTTTGATCAACAAAACGAAGTGATCAAAGTTGGCAAGGCGTTGATTACGTTCATAAATGCCAAATACAACAAACAGACCATGGACGATCAGGCCAAAAGTGCCGAAGGTCAGGATAAAGCGCAGCCATGCAGTGACGCTAAAAAAGCTGCGCCATCCACCACCGTTCGCGTTGCGACGGTCTTTCTGCTTTTTGCCTTTCCGGGTGGCGAGCTTCATGTCATCTGAAAGCTCACGCGCCGGACCTGCAGTTTCTACGCCGATGCCTTTTGGCAAAAATTCCGGCTTGCTCGTTTTCCGGGCCACGAACCCGCTCTCCCATGTCCCTTGGGATGAAGTAATCCGCTACCATAGCAATCCCGGGGCAAGCTGATAAGCACAAAGAAGAATGATGCCAAAAAACCCGGAAAATGAGGGTTTTAGTGATATTGTTATGATTTCGAAATGATATCTGAGCCACGCAAGCTTACCCTTGGCATTCGCAAGCGCAAAACTGTCAGCAGCCTTGGGTGTTTTTGCCTCTTTAAGGCAGGCGGCACTCGACTTACAGGCCGGGATCGGGCATTCTTCCGGCCAATCTTTTAACGAGTACAAGAGCACGAGACGCATGACAGATTCCGCCCCGTCCAGCACCGGTTCGTCCGCCGACAAATCCCCGCGTCGCGTCGTTCTGGTTGACGGTTCCGGCTTTATTTTCCGCGCCTTCCACGCCCTGCCACCGATGACGAGCCCCGATGGCACGCCGGTGAATGCGGTTTATGGTTTCTGCACCATGCTGATGAAGCTGCGCGAAGATACCAAACCAGACCATATGGCGGTGATCTTTGACACCAAAGGCAAGTCGTTCCGCAATGACTTCTATCCCGACTACAAGGCCCATCGTCCACCGCCCCCCGAAGAACTGGTACCGCAGTTTGGCCTGATCCGTGATGCGACCCGTGCATTTAATCTGCCATCGATCGAGCTTGAAGGTTTTGAGGCCGACGATCTGATCGCGACCTATGCCCGCCAGGCCGAGGCAGAAGGTTCTGACGTGATTATCGTGTCTTCGGACAAGGACCTCATGCAGTTGGTCACCGATCGGGTGCAAATGTTTGATGCGATGAAGAATCGCACCATCGGTGCTGCCGAAGTTCTGGAAAAATTCGGTGTTTCCCCGGACAAGGTCATTGATATTCAGGCACTTGCAGGCGATTCCGTCGATAATGTCCCGGGTGTGCCCGGCATCGGTATTAAAACCGCCGCTCAACTTATTGATGAATATGGCGATCTTGATTCTCTACTGGAGCGCGCTGGCGAAATCAAACAGCCCAAGCGCCGTGAAAAGCTGATTGAAAATGCCCAGCTTGCCCGTATTTCGCGCGATCTGGTGACGTTGAAAACCGATGTGCCGGTGGTCGAACCACTGGGTGATTTCGAATTACGTGAACCCGATCCGGAAGTTCTTTTAAGCTTCATCGCAAGTCACGGCTTTAAATCATTGCTTTCTAAAGTAAAGTCGAAATTCGGCGGCGATGTTGAATTTGAAAGCCCGACAGCGGCCGGTGTTGGCGTCAATGATATCAAGGTCGAAAAGGCTGAATATGAACTGGTGCAAGATGAAGACCGCCTAAGGCACTGGATTTCCGAGGCCGAATATCTGGGCACCGTCGCAGTCGATACCGAAACCACGTCACTTGATGCCCATCAGGCCAAACTGGTCGGTGTTTCACTTTCGACCGAGCCGGGCAATGGCTGCTACATCCCGCTTGGTCATGTCAGTGGCGCGGCACAAGGCGGCTTTGATTTTGGCGACAATCCAGCCGACAGCCCAAGCAACAGCAAGGACGCGCCGAAGCAAATCAAGCTTGAGCGCGCGATTGAGCTGCTCAAACCGCTGTTGGAAGACCCAGGTGTTCTTAAGGTCGGTCAGAACCTGAAATACGATATGATCGTTTTGGCCCGCCATGGCATCAAGGTCGCCCCGATGGATGACACCATGGTGCTGTCCTATGTGCTTGATGGCACCAGCCACGGGCATGGTATGGATGAACTGGCCGAACTGCATCTGGATTACAAACCGATTTCCTTCAAGGATGTCTGCGGCAGTGGCAAGACCCAGATCACCTTCGATCAGGTCCCGCTCGACAAGGCGCTTGATTACGCGGCCGAGGACGCCGATATCACGCTGCGCCTGCATCGGTTGCTGAAACCTCGCATCGCGCAGGAACATATGGCCAGCGTCTATGAGACGCTTGATCGTCCGCTGGTGCCTGTTTTGGCCGAAATGGAAGGCCTTGGGGTCAAGGTCAATGCCGAGATCCTTAAAAACCTGTCCGAAGACTTCGCCAAACGCATGGCTGCCCTTGAAGAAACCATTCACGAAATGGCGGGCGAGCCGTTCAACCTTGGCAGCCCCAAGCAGCTTGGCGAAATCCTGTTTGATAAAATGAGCCTGCCCGGCGGCAAAAAGACCAAAACCGGGGCCTGGCAGACCGGGGCAGATGTGCTTGAAGCGCTGGCCGCCCAAGGCCATGACCTGCCGGCCAAGCTTCTGGAATGGCGTCAGCTTTCCAAGCTTAAAAGCACCTATACCGATGCGCTGGCGCACCATATCAACCCCAATACGGGCCGCGTACACACCAGTTACGGGCAAACCAACGTCAATACCGGGCGTTTGTCATCGAATGACCCGAACCTGCAAAACATCCCGATCCGAAGCGAAGAAGGCCGCAAAATCCGCACGGCCTTTATCGCCGAACCCGGTCACAAGCTGATTTCTGCCGACTATTCGCAGATTGAATTGCGTCTTCTGGCACACGTGGCCGAGATTGATGCCCTGCGCGAGGCGTTTAAAAACGGCGAGGACATCCACGCCGCAACCGCATCGAAGGTGTTTGGCGTTCCGATCGAAGGCATGGACCCGATGGTCCGTCGCAAGGCCAAGGCGATCAACTTCGGTATCATTTATGGCATCTCGGCCTTTGGTCTCGCCAACCAGCTTGGCATTGCCCAGAAGGAAGCCAAGGAATTCATCGAAGCCTATTTCGAAATTTATCCAGGCATCCGCGATTACATGGACGAGGCCAAGGAATTCGCCAAAAAGCACGGCTTTGTCCGCACCTTGTTTGGCCGTCATATCCATATCAATGGCATCAATGACAAAAATGGCATGCGCCGGAGCTTTGGCGAACGTGCCGCGATCAACGCGCCCATTCAGGGCGGTGCAGCCGACATCATCAAACGTGCAATGATTGCGGTGCCCGGTGCCTTGGTTGATGCAGGGCTCAAAACCCGCATGCTGCTTCAGGTCCACGATGAATTGATCTTTGAGGCGCCGGAAGACGAAGCCGAAATGGCGATCAAGACCATCCGCGAAGTCATGGAAAACGCCGCCCACCTTTCGGTGCCGCTGATTGCCGATGCCGGCATCGGGGATAGCTGGGCCGACGCGCACTAGTACTTAGGCGTATATCAAACGCAAAAGCCCCCGCTGCAACACACTGCAGCGGGGGCTTTGTTTTTAAAAAGATCAGTTTTGACGTTCTGGGCGCTTAAAGTCCCAAAACTTCACGCATCGAATAAAGCCCCGGCGCCTTGCCTTCGGCCCATTTGGCGGCGCGCACCGCGCCCTTGGCAAAGACTTCGCGTGAGGATGCCTTATGGGTAATCTCGATCCGCTCGCCTTCACAGGCAAAGACAACGGTGTGATCGCCAACCACGTCGCCACCGCGCAGGGTTGCAAAGCCGATGGTGCCGTCTTCACGTGCACCTGTGTGACCATCGCGGGAACGGACCGCAACATCATCCAGATTAACCCCACGCCCCTTGGCTGCGGCTTCACCAAGGCCAAGCGCGGTACCCGACGGGGCATCGACCTTGTGTTTGTGGTGCATCTCAACGATTTCGATGTCGGCGACATCCTTATCAAGAACGCTTGCCACCTTTTCGACCAGCGCGAAGGCCAGATTCACACCAACACTCATATTCGGCGCAAAGATGATCGGGGCTTTTTTGGCAGCAGCCTTGAGCTCGTCCTTCTGATCATTGGAAAGCCCGGTGGTGCCGATCACAAGGATGGTGCCGGTTTCGGTGGCCAGTTTCGCATGTTTCATGGTCGCTGCCGGGGCGGTAAAATCAATCACCGCATCGACCGCTTCAAACAGTGCCTTGGGATCATCGCCAACCATAACGCCGCTTTCTTCAAGACCGGCGATCAGGGTGACGTCCTTGCCGATGAACGGGCTTCCGGGCAGATCGGTGCCGCCACCAACTTCGCAGCCCTTGGTTTTGGCCGTTTCATTGACCAACATCCGCCCCATACGGCCAGCACATCCAACAATCCCGATCTTCATTTCCGGTCTCCTCCGGGCAAGCAAATTCAAACTCGTAATTGCTTTAACACACGGCTCCGACAGCGCAAAACAAAACCCCCGGCAAAGCGGCCGGGGGTTTGGGATATTGATCTTTTAAGCGCAAGCCGATCAGTCAGTCAGGTCTTTCCAGATTTCTTTCATCTTGGAAAAGAACCCTTCGCTTTCCGGGCTGGACCCCTGTTCGCGCGAAATCTCGTCGAATTCCTCAAGCAGTTCTTTCTGACGGTCTGTCAGATTAACCGGGGTTTCGACGCTGACTTCGACAAACATGTCCCCACGCGCCTGCGAGCGCAGGATGCTCATGCCTTTGCCACGCAGACGAAGCTGCT
Source organism: Thalassospira sp. CA1 (assembly GCF_059052855.1). Taxonomy (NCBI): domain Bacteria; kingdom Pseudomonadati; phylum Pseudomonadota; class Alphaproteobacteria; order Rhodospirillales; family Thalassospiraceae; genus Thalassospira; species Thalassospira sp. CA1. The sequence continues at coordinate 256,751 of NZ_JBZCIA010000001.1, read as the reverse complement.
GACCGGACTGGGTACCTGCCGGGATATTGATCCGGGTGCGCGTGCCTTCGATGGTCGGCACCTCGATGGTGCCACCAAGGGCAGCCTTGCCCATCGGGATCGGAATCCGGCAATACAGGTTGGCCCCTTCGCGCTGGAAGAAGCGGTGATGCCCGATATCAAGGAAGATATACAAATCACCCGGAGGCGCACCATTGGTGCCCGCCTCGCCCTCGCCCGCCAAGCGAATGCGTGTGCCGTCTTCGACACCGGCCGGGATGGTGACCTGAAGGGTCTTTTCCTTTTCGACGCGACCAACACCGTGGCAGGATTTGCACGGGTTCTTGATAATCTTGCCTTTGCCATGGCAGCTCGGGCAGGTGCGTTCAATGGTAAAGAAGCCCTGCTGTGCGCGAACCTTGCCGTGACCATTACAGGTCGGGCAATTGACCGGCTGCGAACCGGATTCGGCACCGGTACCGTCACAGCTGTCGCACGAAACAGACCCCGGAATGGTAATCTCGGCCTTTTTGCCTTCGAACGCTTCTTCAAGCGTGATCGCCATGTTGTAGCGCAGATCCGCCCCACGGGACGATCCACCGCCACCGCGGCGTCCGCCGCCCATGGCGCCAAAGATCTCGTCAAAGACGTCGGCAAAACCGCCGCCGCCAAATCCACCGCCGAAGCCACCACCAAAGCCGCCGCTACCGGGGCCGCCCTGTTCAAAGGCAGCATGGCCAAAACGGTCATAGGCCGCGCGCTTTTCCTGATCCTTCAGGACCTCGTAAGCTTCGCTGACCTGTTTGAATTTGACTTCAGCTTCGGTATCGCCCGGATTTTTGTCCGGGTGGTATTTCATCGCTTGCTTGCGATAGGCGCTTTTCAGCTCGGCTGCGCTGGCATCCTTACTGACACCCAACAGCTCGTAATAATCTTCTTTCGCCATCTGTAACTCCGAAATACGGTCGGGCCGTTCCAGCAAATTCTTGCGTCCGGAACGGCCCGATTTTTCTTTACAGGGCGTCGTTCAAGACGACCTCTGCGGTCGCCTTACTTGTCTTTTTTGTTGTCATCGACTTCTTCGAAGTCGGCGTCAACAACACCGTCGTCGGCCTGTGCAGAGGCATCAGCGTCCGCCGCGTCACCTGCGCCAGCTTCTTCCTGCTGGGCCTGATACATGGCTTCGCCAAGTTTCATCGAGGCCTGCTGCAGTTCGTTCAGCTTGGTGGTGATGGCTTCGGCATCTTCACCGTCCTTGGCTTCTTTCAAAGCCGACAGGGCGTTTTCGATGTCCGACTTGGTCGCGTCGTCAACCTTGTCACCATGCTCCGAAAGGTTCTTTTCGGTGGCGTGGATAATGGCTTCTGCCTGGTTGCGGGCTTCGACAAGGGCCTTGCGCTTTTTATCCGCTTCGGCGTTGCTTTCCGCATCCTTGACCATGTTTTCGATCTCGTCATCGGAAAGACCACCAGATGCCTGGATACGGATCTGCTGTTCCTTGTTGGTCGCCTTGTCTTTGGCAGACACGTTGACGATACCGTTGGCGTCGATGTCAAAGGTCACTTCAATCTGCGGTACACCGCGCGGTGCCGGCGGGATACCAACCAGATCGAACTGGCCAAGCATCTTGTTGTCAGCCGCCATTTCACGTTCACCCTGGAAGACGCGGATGGTCACGGCCGTCTGATTGTCTTCAGCGGTCGAGAAGGTCTGCGACTTGCGGGTCGGGATCGTGGTGTTACGGTCGATCAGGCGGGTGAAGACACCACCAAGGGTCTCGATACCGAGCGACAGCGGGGTCACGTCAAGCAGAAGAACGTCTTTGACGTCACCCTGCAGAACACCACCCTGAATCGCGGCACCAAGGGCAACAACCTCATCCGGGTTCACACCTTTGTGCGGGTCACGGCCAAAGAACTCTTTAACGCGTTCCTGAACCTTCGGCATACGGGTCATGCCGCCGACCAGAATAACGTCATCAATTTCACCAGCAGTAATGCCGGCATCTTTGAGCGCTGCCTTGCACGGGGTCATGGTGCGTTCGATCAGATCGCCAACCAGACCTTCAAGCTTCGCACGCGACAGCTTGATGTTCAGGTGTTTCGGGCCAGATGCGTCTGCGGTGATAAACGGCAAGTTCACATCGGTCTGCATCGACGAGGACAGCTCGATCTTGGCTTTCTCGGCAGCTTCTTTCAGACGCTGCAGGGCCAGACGGTCTTTGCGCAGGTCGATCTGCTGTTCTTTTTTGAACTCGTCAGCAAGGTAATCAATGATCTGTTTGTCGAAGTCTTCACCACCAAGGAAGGTATCACCGTTGGTCGATTTAACTTCGAAAACGCCATCGCCGATTTCCAGAACCGACACGTCAAAGGTACCACCACCAAGGTCATAAACGACCACGGTGCCACCGTCTTTCTTGTCCAGACCATAGGCCAGTGCAGCTGCGGTCGGCTCGTTGATGATACGTTTGACTTCAAGACCCGCAATCTTGCCGGCGTCTTTGGTTGCCTGGCGCTGGGAGTCGTTGAAGTATGCCGGAACGGTAATCACGGCTTCGGTTACCGGCTCACCCAGATGGGCTTCTGCGGTTTCCTTCATTTTCTGAAGCACCATGGCTGCGATCTGGCTCGGCGCCATTTTCTCGCCATTGACTTCAACCCATGCATCGCCGTTTTCGCCCGATACGATTTTGTACGGAACGAGATCCTTGTCCTTTTCGACTTCCGGATCGCCGTAACGACGACCGATCAGACGTTTAATGGCAAACAGGGTGTTTTCCGGGTTGGTGACTGCCTGGCGTTTCGCCGGCTGACCGACAAGGCGTTCACCATCATCGGTGAAAGCGACCATTGACGGGGTGGTACGAGCACCTTCGCTGTTTTCAATCACACGGCCTTCTTTGCCGTCCATGACTGCTACGCACGAGTTGGTGGTGCCAAGGTCGATACCAATAATCTTACCCATAGTAAGTTCCTCTTTTAGCGGCCGGTCCGTCCCGCAGCCTCCGAAATGAAGCGCCGCGCAGGACCTCCTGGGACCAATGGTTGTAATACACGTAATTTTTCTGGGGCTTCTTCGTTACCCCGCGAACCTATATATGAAAGTCGCCACAAAGTCGCAAGCGGTCAAAGTGGGGAATCTTGGCTGTTTTTTGCCTTCAAACCGCATTTTTGATCCGATCAACCGCATTTCAGGCCCGATAAACCGGCGCAATGGGCAAGAAAAGCCGGTTTTTAAGGCACAAAACCCGGCTTTCGAATTGCTTCATAACCGGGTTGCAAAACACTCAGATCACGGGCCTCAGATCGGAATATCGGCAGGATTACAGCGGGTTTGGCGCAACACGGTCTCAAGCCTGTGCGCCAGATTTTCCTTTTCGTCTGGCCCAAGAAAACGCGCAATTTCCAGACTTTTACCGTGCGTGCGCAAAAACAGCGCGGCTTGTTCATCCTCACCGCGTTCCAACACCACACGCAGCCAATAAGGCTGAAAATCAAATTCCTCGCGTTCGCCACGTACCGAAATCCGCGTCACCCGAAGGTTGCCTGCTGCAAGTTCGATCCGTTCTTCCTGACGGGCGGAACGAAAACTGAAATAGAACGCCAGTGACAGCAAGATAACATCAAGCCCCAAAAACCCGATCACCGGCCAAGCACCCACCGACCAAAAGATAAACCCGATGGTCGTGGTGAGTGCGGCTATGAACAGCACAATATTGCGGGCAGCCCGGCGCGACAGCGATCGCGGCGGAAACAGATCCACCCGAAAGATCGGTTTTGCTGAACGCGGCACGTTTGGCATGTAAGTTACCTGTTGCTGGATATCCGATTGTGCGCCGGGGCACAGGACAGCTGCAATCAAAATTCGATTTTTCACCCCTCACAGTTTATATAGTTTGCAACGCGTAAATCGGATCAGGGGTTGCGCAACAACGCCGCCCCCGCCCCAACTATCGATACATAAAAAGAGATCGCAGCCCATGGCCCGCCCGATGAACAAAGCCGCCATCGAAGAGTTTTTCCAGCGTCTGTCCGATGCAGATCCGGAACCGAAAGGGGAACTTGATTACACCAATCCCTATACCCTTCTGGTCGCGGTTGCCCTCTCGGCACAGGCGACAGATGTCGGGGTGAACAAGGCGACCAAAAAGCTGTTTCAGATCGTCTCGACCCCGCAGGACATGCTTGATCTTGGCGAAGAAGCATTGATCGAGCACATCAAGACCATCGGGCTTTATCGTGGCAAGGCCAAGAACGTGATGGCGGCGGCCAAAATCCTTGTGGAAAAGCATGGCGGCATTGTCCCCAACGATCAGGAAGCGCTCGAAGAACTCCCTGGTGTCGGCCGCAAGACCGCCAATGTGGTACGTAACATCGCCTGGGGTGAGCACACCATGGCGGTTGATACCCATATCTTCCGGCTTGGCAATCGTACCGGCATGGCCAATGGCAAAACGGTTCTGGCGGTTGAAAAGGCGCTGCTGAAAAAGGTTCCGGCCCGCTTCATGACCCATGCCCATCACTGGCTGATCCTGCATGGGCGCTATATCTGCAAGGCGCGCAAGCCGCGCTGTGGCGACTGCATCGTCAATGATCTGTGCAATTACAAAGACAAAACGCCTGCCGGGGCTTGATCCGACAGGCGTTTAAAAGGTCTGGGCTTATCAAGTCGTGATCAGAAGACCTGATCGAAGCTTGCCGGGGCAGGTGCAATGACCTTTGCACCATCGGGCTGAACTTGCATGATGGCATAGCCACGTTCGGATTGACCATCCGGGGTCAGACGGAAGATACCGTCCACACCGACAAATCCACTTGGGTTGGTCAGAGTCTGCTGGCTCATATTGTTTTCATCACGCGCCATAAGGGCCGCCAAAGCCGTGCTGTCATAAGCAAGGCTTGAAATGCGCGGCGGCTGGCTGCCAAAGGTGCGCTCAAAACGAGCCGCAAACAGTTCCCAGTTTTCCGGGTTGGGGGCGGCAAAAATCCCGCCCTTAAGCGCCGGTTCGGCAAACAGGCCCGGATCGTTCCAGCCAAACGTTCCGATAAACTGCACCACAGATGGATCAACATCGAAATAGGCCAAAAGCGAGGAAACCTGACGCAACTCGCCACCGGTGGCCGGCAGGATCAGGGCATCAAAATCAAGCTCACCAAAGGTATCGACCCCTTCAAGACGCCTTAGCGCGCGCTTGGACCCGGCACTGCCATCGGCTTCAAGCTGCGCCTTGTGTGCGCGCAAGTTCGCACGCCGCGCGTCATAATTGGCAAAGTCCCGAATGGTTTGCTGCAGATCTTCCGAACCGGGCTGATAGAACGCGACCCGGCCAAGGGTCCCGCCAACGCGTGAGACAACGGTATTAAGTCCGCTTGCGATCTGGCGGCCATAATCGTTTTGCGGCAGAAGGGCTGCGAAACGGTAACGCCCTTGCGTCGTGGCATAGCCAGCCGCACGCGCAATCTGATCTTCGGGGATCAGGCCATTGACCCAAACACCGCTTTCCGCCACCCGACGATTGTTGGAAAAGGCCACCACCGGCACATTTGCCGATTTGGCAACTTCGCTGGCCCCACTGACCGATTCGGCAAATAGCGGGCCAAGGATCATCTTGGCACCGGCATCGACGGCCTCGCGCGCGGCATTCTGCCCGCCCTGATAGGTGCCAGCGGTATCGATCGGCATCAGGATGAAGTCATCACCGGCAATGTCAAACATGGCGAGTTCAGCAGCATGGCGCATCGCACGGCCCAGTTCGCCGTGCTGACCTGACAGCGGCAACAACAACGCAACCCGCTTTTCAAAAACAGCCGCATCGTCATTATAAAGCAACGGCAGCTCAGCGCCCTCACCCTCGGGCAAGGCAGCATCACTTGGCCACGGGCTGGCATCAGGGATCAGGCCCTGATTGGGGGCACTGTTCGGATCAACGGTATTGCCGCCTGGCTGATTGGCACTTTCAACCGGCGCCCCATCACGTTGCATGCCGAAAAGGTCCGTGATACTCGTGGTCGCATTACAAGCGGTCAGCCCGAAAGAGAGGACAACCACAGATGCCGTCCGGCGCGCAATCCGGCCCCCAGCCGGAAATAGATCCGAAAACCGATCCCGATCTGACAACGCCTGACACGGCAGCGCCTCTTTCTGCATCCGATTCTTTGACGGATGACGTTTCGGACAACCCACTCTCACCTCCAGATAAGTCGTTTCGTCCGCAGGGTAATGCGGGCGAGGGTGCAAGTAAACATGATGAAAGCCATTTGCCGCTTTCAGCTGGTCTTTATCTTGTCGCTACTCCAATCGGAAATTTGGGCGATATTACGTTCAGGGCGCTTGAAATCCTCAAACGTGCCGATGTCATCCTGTGTGAAGACACCAGAACGTCGGGGAAATTGCTGTCGCGATATGGCGTGAAAACCAAGCGAATCGCCTATCACGAACATAACGCGGCAAAGATGCGCCCCGAAATCATGGACCGTCTGGGCAAGGGTCAGGGCCTTGCCCTTATTTCCGATGCCGGAACACCCTTGATCAATGATCCGGGCTACAAACTTGTACGCGACTGCAAGGCAGAAGGGTTCACTGTCACCGCCGCCCCGGGTGCGGCGTCACCGATTGTTGCGCTGATCCTGTCTGGCCTGCCGAGCGATCATTTCTTTTATGCCGGCTTCCTGCCGCCCAAATCGATGGCGCGCAAAAAGGAACTGGCGCGCTTTGCCCCGATCCCGGGCAGCCTGATCTTTCTTGAAAGTCCCAAGCGACTGGCCGCAAGCCTAACCGACATGGCCGAAATGCTGGGGGGCACACGCGAAGCCGCCGTGACCCGCGAACTAACCAAAATGTTTGAAGAAGTCCGCAATGGCACACTTGCCGATCTGGCGGCGTATTATAATGAGGCCGGCGCGCCGAAAGGCGAGATCGTGGTGGTTGTCGGACCGGCCGATGCCAGCGAAAACGAACCAAGTGCCGAAGACATCGACGCGCGCTTGAGCGAACTGATCAAAACCCACCGCACCAAGGACGCCGCCGATATCCTTGCCAAGGAGACCGGTCTTAAGAAGCGCGACCTTTATAACCGTGCCCTTGAACTCGCCAAGTCGGACCCGGATTGATCATGACCCGATCCCGTCCTGTGCATGATGATACATCAAGTCGCAAGCGGGCGGAAAAGGCCGGACGCCGGGCGGAAAAACTTTGTGAATTCTGGTTGCGGCTTAAGGGCTATCGCATTCTGGCCATCCGCCACAAAAGCCCGGTCGGTGAAATCGATATCATTGCCAGACGCGGAAATGTCATGGTCGCGATTGAGGTCAAAAATCGCACAGACCGCACAACCGCCCTGCATGCCATTACCCCAAGACAACAAAACCGCATCGCCCGTGCCCTTGAATCTTACGCGGGCAAGATCGGCCACACGGGTGACCTTCGCCTTGATCTGATGATTGTTCGAAATTGGGGCAGGATCGAGCATCTCAGGAATGCCTGGCAGGTTTCTTAAGCAGGCATTCCCGCAGTTTGTTGGCCTCAGGGATGCATTTTCGCACCCTTGGTGATCTTATCCACACTGCGCTTATCGGCATGAATGCCAATACCAACAAACTTTGCCGTTTCAGGATCCGCGTTGGCAAAAACATCCCGATTGGCCGCATCGTGGCCGGTGGCAAACATTTCCTCGATATAGGCCGATACCCGGACACCGCGGTTTAAGGCGCGCTGATGGATTTTCGCAATGGTATCCCCATCGGCGGCCAGAACGATGGCGGGCTGGCGCGACAGCGGGTTATAGATATTCTGGTTGGCGTCGATATAGGGCTCACCGATGATATCGGGGGTTTGGGCAACAATGCCGCTCATCAGGAAGGCCGTCACATTCAGGGATTGCCAAGTTTCAAGGTCATTGCGCAAAATCAGGGCGACTTTGGTATCAAACATTCACTTCCTCCAATCGGTCGGATGATCCGGTAATGAAAGAAGCAATAGAACAGGCAGATGATCGCGGTATTGAACGTTTGTGCAAAAAGCACGAACGCTTCGTTGCGGCCCCGACCGCACCGGGGATCGAGCGGATCGAAGCCCTGTTCTATGGCAATATGTTCACCCCCCATCGCCACGATACCTATGCGCTGGGCATCACCTTAAAAGGTGTCCAGACCTTTAATTATCGCGGGGAATTTCGCGCCAGCAATCCGGGCAATATCATCATCCTGCATCCTGACGAGCTGCATGACGGCGGGGCTGGAACCGAGGACGGCTTGCAATATCGCATGCTGTATCTTGAACCAGCCTTGTTGCGATCGGGCCTTGATCACGAAGCCGATCCCCTGCCCTTTGTCGGTGAACCGGTTATTCAGGACCCGGTTTTGTGGTCGATCATGGCATCGGCTTTAGGGGAACTTGAAAGCGACATGGATCCGCTTTTGCGCGATCAGTTTGTCAGCGACATCGCCCGGCGCCTGTCATTGCATGCCAAGGCGCCGCTTAAACGCCCGCGCTTTACGGCCAACCAAAGCATGGAGCAGGTGCGCGCCTTTCTGGAAGATAACTTTGACCGCCCGGTACAATCTGACGAGCTTGAACAAGTTGCCGGTATGGACCGTTTTCGCCTGATCCGGCATTTCCGTGCACGGTTCGGAACCACACCCTATCGATACTTGATGATGCGTCGCCTGCAAAAGGCGCGGGCGTTGATGATGATTGGGCAACCCCTGGCCGGAATTGCCGCCGAAACCGGATTTGCCGATCAAAGCCATTTCAACCGCCATTTCCGCCAGACTTATGGTGTGTCACCCGGGCGTTGGGCGGAATTATTCGCCAGCAACACCCTGTGATCGTCGCCCTGTTACATCGATTTCAGGCACGAATTTGCAGAAAAATGCATTTTTGCTGATAAACCGGCCAGTGTTTTAAGTCTCTTTAACCCCCGCGGGCCATGATGGGTGATGTAAGACTTGGGGGAACTGGACGAGACATCCGTTAATGTCACCAATAAGAATGGTCAATCGGCCACTTGGCTTTGCCAGGGCACTTCTGCTGACGGGTATGTGCATTTTGCCGCTTTCGGGATGCACGCCTACATCCGTTGTGCTCGGAGCTGGCGCAACCGCCGGTGTTGCCGCCTTTCAGGAACGCGGCTTTAACGGTGCAGTCAGTGATACGGCAATCACCGCCCAGATCTGGCAGAAGTTTCTGGCACAGGACGAAAAACTGTTTCTCGATATCGAGATTGAAGTGGTTGAAGGCGAAGTTCTTTTGGCCGGTCAGGTGCCCACCGTGGCTGATCAACTTGAAGCTGTGCGCCTAAGCTGGCAGGTTAGCGGGGTCAAAAGTGTTCATAATGAGATTGAGATCGGTGACGGCCTGACGCTTGTTGATAGTGCAAGTGATCTGTTGATCACCACCAAGATCAAGACTGCATTGATGTTTGATGGTGATGTTTTCGCCATCAATTACAGCGTCGAGACCGTCAATGGCACCGTCCATCTGATGGGAATTGCCCAGGACGACCATGAACGCAGTCGCGTGATTTCACATGCCCGGGACACCAGCTATGTCAAACGGGTTGTCAGTCATATCCGTCTGAAAGACGATGCCATCCGACAAGGAACCTGAGCCATCAGTACCGTAAGCCACATAACAGCACCGACCGATCCGGATCGCCAATGGCTTGTCGATTATGGCAAGGGCCAGAAACCTGACGCCAGCGTGGCGGAGGCAGCCCTGCATTTTGCCCGTCTGAATCAATCGAACGGCACCCATAAACGCGATGTCGCGCCGTTCATTGCGATTTTGGATGATCTCGCCGATCAGGTCCGTGCCGAGTTGGCCGGTCTGACCTTGCAGCCCGATCTTGCCACCGACGGCACGGATCAGCAGGCCCTGCCGGTTGATGACAAGGAAGCCGAACCGACCATTGATCAGGTCGTGCGCGCCTTGCAGACCGTGATTGCCGAACGCAATGGCTTTCAGGGGGATGAGGAAAACTATGATGACATTGCCAATGCCGATCTGATGCAGGTGATTGAGCGTAAGCGCGGCCTGCCGGTTGCCCTTGGCATGCTCTATATCCACGCGGCCATGCGGTGCGGTATTGCCGTCACCGGCATTGATTTTCCCGGTCATTTCCTGCTGCGTGTGCAGGCAAATGGCAAACGCAAGATGATCGACCCGTTCCACGGCGCGATCAGTCTCGGCCCGGCCGAATTACGTGAATTGCTGAAGTCATTCAGTGGCCTTGATGCCGAACTGGCACCCCATCATTACCGGCCGTCATCCGATATCGATATTTTGTTACGACTTCAAAACAACATAAAGGTACGGGCGCTTCGCGCCGGTGAACTGGAGCTCGCAACCCGTGTTGTTGAACACAGTTTGCTGATCGCGCCGGACCATGAAGGGCTCTGGCATCAGCTTGGCGCGCTCTATGCCCGCCTTGACCAGGACCATATGGCGCTTGGTGCGTTTGAACAGTTCGTCAAACGCTGCGAAGACCCGCTTCATCGCGCCCGGATCGAAGCAGTAATCGAAGAATTGTATGAAAGGGTCCGCCATGAAGCGGGCCCCGGAACCGCAAATACAGAAAAGAACAAGGTCGTGCCGGATTACACCGACAAGGACGACACCGGATCGGCAGCCGACAATGCGCCGATCCCGCTTTTCCCTGATAAATAACCCCGAAATAGCGCCCAAAAATCCTGTGCTGCGTGCCGGAAATGTCGCATTTGGCGAGATGTGCCAGATCAACTTCGCGCCAGCTCATCTGGCAACGGAATAGCCATTTTCCATGTGTAGGGTTAATTAAAGTTATTTATATATCGCATTATAGCATTTGTCATTTGCATCTATCCAAAGACAAACCGGTTTGTCTTGAAACCTCTCCGTCGCAAAACAGGGCGAATTGGCACCTCAAAATCATATAAATCTTCTTGTTTCGGTATTTTTGCGGGGTTTTCGCACCATTTGCGCGCTGTTACCTGCGAAAAGCCTAAACAAAGCCCGAACCGTTGATTTCCGGGGCTTTGCGCCCGGCCGTTCTTGGCAGTGCGCATTCAAAATCAATTTTTGCAGTCGTGCCCCGTAAATTCGAACCGGATCCAGATCGAATTTCACCGATCAACACTTAAAAAAACATCTTTTGCAGTTTTTTGACGAGGTTAAGGACAGGTTAAACGACCGGGCACGAAACAGTTGCAAAGCTTGCACCGAAAATCGCATTGCCTATACTCCGCAACAGTCAGTATCAGCGGCACTGAAAATGATCGCGGCCAACGCACGCGCGGCTTGGCCTAACGACTTTTCACTGTGCCGTATACATCAGGGTCTGAGCCCACATAACCGCAGGAATTTACTATATGAACGACACCAAATTCGACGTCGTCGGGATCGGCAACGCCATTGTCGACGTCCTTGCCCACTGCAAGGAAGAAGACCTTGCGCGTCTTGAGCTTGTCAAAAACGCCATGACCCTGATTGATGCCGACCGGGCCGATGCGCTTTATGACCAGATGGGCCCGGGCCTTGAAATGTCGGGCGGATCAGCTGGCAATACGATGGCTGGCATCGCAGCCCTTGGCGGCAAGGGTGCCTATATCGGCAAGGTGCGTGATGATCAGCTGGGCCAGGTTTTCCGCCATGACATCCGTGCGATTGGTGTCGCGTTTGATTCTGCGGCTGCGACCGAGGGTTCCCCGACCGCGCGTTGCCTGATCTTTGTCACCCCGGACGGTCACCGTACCATGAACACCTTCCTCGGTGCCTGCACGGAGCTTGGCCCGGATGATATTGACGAAGATCTGATCAAATCCGCCAAAGTCACCTACATGGAAGGCTATCTGTGGGATCGCCCCGAAGCCAAGGATGCTTTTGTTAAGGCCGCCAAGGTTGCCCATGATGCCGGCCGTCAGGTTTCGATCAGCCTGTCTGATTCCTTCTGCGTTGATCGCCACCGCGAATCCTTCCGCGAACTGGTCGACGACCATATCGACGTCCTGTTTGCCAATGAGGAAGAAATCAAGTCGCTTTACGAGGTCGAGACCTTTGAAGAAGCACTGGCAGAAGTCCGCAAGCATTGCCGTGTTGCAGCCCTGACCCGCAGTGAAAAGGGTGCGGTCATCGTAAGCCAGGACGAACTTTATGAAATCAGCGCCGAACCGGTCGCCAAAGTGGTCGACACCACGGGTGCTGGCGATCTGTTCGCGTCGGGCTTCCTGTATGGCTACACCCAGGGTCACACCCTTGAGATCTGTGGTCAGCTGGGTGCGATCTGTGCGGCCGAGGTGATTTCGCATATGGGCGCGCGCCCGGACGCGGATCTCAAGGAACTGATCGCAAAGGCACTCTGATCACTCTTTTATATAAAGAGTACGGATGTTTGAAAGATTTCACGGGACGGCAACATTTCGTTGCCGTCCCGTTTTTTCTGCCGCGAAGGCCGGGTTTGCATGGCGCTGCAGCGCAACACAATCATTGACTTTGTCCAGAGTTTGGCGCAAACAGCCCGCATTGCAGAATAATCAACCCGACATGGCGCTTACAACGCTGGCCTTTCGCCTTAACATTGGCTATGACAGGGCGGCCTTCGGGTATATCTGCACGATTACGATCCGGGCCAGTAAACATTCAGCACATACGTTGATGTGGGTTTCCCACCGGTGATACCGGCGGCGGCAACCATCGCGCTTGTTGCTGAATATCTACTGGCCTTGAAACACTTACTTACTGACCGATGCGCATGGGCATGACCCGGCGCGCGGCATTTTTATTTCTGGAGTCCGCGCCCATGAGCTTGCGCAATATCGCCATCATCGCCCACGTTGACCACGGCAAAACCACGCTGGTCGATTCCATGTTCCGCCAGTCCGGTGTCTATCGTGACAACCAGCGTGTTGACGAACGCGCCATGGACAGCAACGACCTGGAACGTGAACGTGGCATCACCATCGTCGCGAAACCGACGGCCGTTCAGTGGGGCGAAACCCGTGTAAACATCGTCGATACCCCGGGCCACGCCGATTTCGGTGGTGAAGTCGAACGTATCCTGTCCATGGTTGAAGGTGTTGTCCTGCTGGTTGACTCGGCCGAAGGCCCGATGCCGCAGACCAAATTCGTTCTGGGCAAGGCGCTTAAACTCGGTCTGAAGCCGATTGTGATCATCAACAAGATCGACCGTCCGGACCAGCGCGCCGAGGAAGTCCTCGACGAGATTTTCGATCTGTTCGTATCGCTCGAAGCATCCGAAGAACAGCTCGACTTCCCGGTTCTTTACGCATCCGGCCGTGACGGCTGGGCAGCTGAAAACCCGGAAGGCCCGAAAGAAAACCTGACCCCGCTGATGGAACTGGTTCTGAGCCACGTTCCGGCACCGGACGTTGATGAAAAAGCACCGTTTGCCATGCTGGCAACCATGCTGCATGCCGATAACTTCCTAGGTCGTATTCTGACCGGTCGTGTTTATCAGGGCCGTGCGAAACTCAACATGCCGGTGAAGGTTATTCGTGGCGATGGCACGGTTGAAACCGGCCGTCTGTCGAAACTGATGGGCTTCCGCGGTCTGGAACGTGTCCCGCAGGAAGAAGCCGTTGCCGGTGACATCATCGCGATTGCCGGTCTGACCGAAGCAACCGTGGCGGACACCATCTGCTCCACCGAAGTTACCACCGCAATCGAGAGCCAGCCGATCGATCCGCCGACCCTGGCGATGACCTTCTCGGTCAACAACTCGCCGCTGGCCGGTCAGGAGGGCGACAAGGTTACCTCGCGCATGATCCGTGCCCGTCTGGAACGCGAAGCCGAAGGCAACATCGCGATCAAGATCGGTGAAACCGAAGACAAGGACGCGTTTGAAGTTGCCGGTCGTGGTGAACTTCAGCTGGGCGTTCTGGTGGAAACCATGCGTCGCGAAGGGTTCGAACTTTCGATCTCGCGTCCGCGCGTTCTGTTCAAGGAAATCGACGGCGTTCTGTCCGAACCGTTCGAAGAAGTCCAGGTTGACGTTGACGAGGAATATTCCGGCGTCGTGGTCGAGAAAATGAGCCTGCGCAAGGCTGAAATGACCGACATGCGTTCTTCTGGTGGTGGCAAGACCCGTATCATCTTTATTGCGCCGTCGCGTGGCCTGATCGGGTATCACGGTGAATTCCTGACCGATACCCGCGGTACCGGCGTTATGAACCGCGTGTTCCATTCCTATGGCCCGGTCAAGGGCTCTATCGCTGGCCGTCGTAACGGTGCGCTGATCTCCAACGATCAGGGCGAAGCAGTAGCCTATGCCCTGTTTAACCTTGAAGATCGTGGCATCATGTTCATCGAACATGGCGAACGCGTCTATCAGGGCATGATCATCGGTGAACACAACCGTGACAACGACCTTGAAGTCAACGTGCTCAAGGGCAAGAAGCTGACCAACGTTCGTGCATCGGGCAAGGACGAAGCTGTTACGCTGACCCCGCCGCGCCGTATGTCGCTTGAAGAAGCGCTGTCTTACATTCAGGACGACGAACTGGTCGAAGTGACCCCGAAAAGCGTTCGTATCCGTAAGCTGCACCTTGATCCGAACGTGCGTAAGCGCGAAAGCCGCAAGAAAGAAGGCTAAGCCTTTCTCTTGCCAAGCCGAATTCAAAAAGGCCGGTCCATATGGATCGGCCTTTTTGCTGTTCGCGTTTTCGCCACACAGCCCGATGTTTCGGCTTTCCTTAACCTGTTTGCCCTAGCTTCATGACAGCATGCTTCAAGTTGGGGGAAATCGATGCGCAGCGCAGAAAAACGAAGCTGGGGCGAGGCCTTTGGGGCCTTTATTCATCCGCGCGTGATCACGATGCTGTTTCTGGGATTGTCGGCCGGCATTCCCATCCTTCTGATTTTCTCCACCCTGTCGATCTGGCTGCGCGAAGCGGGTGTGGATCGTTCCACCGTCACCTATTTCAGCTGGGCGGCACTTGGCTATTCCTTCAAGTTTGTCTGGGCGCCGCTGATTGATCGGCTGCCCTTGCCGGTTTTGCACGGCATTCTGGGCCGTCGGCGTAGCTGGCTGATCATTGCCCAGGGCGGCATCATCGCCGCCATCCTGTGGATGGGACTGACTGACCCTGCAGAAAACCTGACCATGATGGCCTTTGCCGCAGTTGCCCTTGGTTTTGCCTCGGCCACCCAGGACATTGTTATTGATGCCTATCGCATCGAGGCCGCCGATGCCGACCTTCAGGCGATGATGAGTTCGGCCTATATCGGCGGCTATCGCATTGGCATGATCGTCGCTGGTGCCGGGGCCCTGACCATTGCCGGATTGTTTGAAGCCGAAGGTACCTATCAACACCATGCCTGGACGGTGGCCTATGCCTGCATGGCACTTGCGATGTGTGTGGGCGTGATCACCACCCTTCTTGTCAGCGAGCCCAAGGTCGTAAAGCTCGACAGCAAATATTTCCACGAAACATCTGACTATGTCCGGTTTCTGGCGATGTTCGCGCTTACCGTCATCGCCTTCATTCTTGCCAATGTCTATGCCGGGGAAATCACCAATCCGCTGAAAACCGCCCTGACTGACGGCGGCATGATCAGCGAGCTGTCAGGCTTCATTGCCGGTACTGTCAAACTGGCCATTTCGGTCGGATTTGCCATCCTTGTTGCCTGGCTCACCACCCGGGTTGGCCTGACACCGACCGGCATGGTTCAGGAAACCTACATCTCGCCGGTCAAGGACTTCATTGACCGATATGGCAAGGCCGCCATCGTCATCCTGGCCCTGATCGGGGTGTATCGCATCGCCGATATCGTCATGGGCGTGATGGCCAACGTGTTTTACACCGACCTTGGTTATTCCAAGGAAGAAATCGCCGCCGTTTCCAAGACATT
Source organism: Thalassospira sp. CA1 (assembly GCF_059052855.1). Classification (NCBI taxonomy): domain Bacteria; kingdom Pseudomonadati; phylum Pseudomonadota; class Alphaproteobacteria; order Rhodospirillales; family Thalassospiraceae; genus Thalassospira; species Thalassospira sp. CA1. The sequence goes on along the minus strand of NZ_JBZCIA010000001.1, from coordinate 240,926 downwards.
CGGCCTGTTCATGACCATTGGCGGCAGTTTCCTGGGCGGTGTTCTGTCTGTCCGCTATGGCGTGGTGCGGATCCTGTTTCTTGGCGCGTTGTTATCGGCGATCACCAATATCCTGTTTGCCTTCATGGCACAGCTTGGCCCGGACACCACGATGTTTGTCGTTGTCATCATGGCCGATAACCTGTCGGGTGGTCTCGCAACGGCAGCCTTCATCGCCTATCTGTCGGGCCTGACCAATATCTCGTTCACGGCCATGCAGTACGCGATCTTCAGTTCGATCATGACCCTGTTCCCTAAAATCCTTGCCGGCTTCTCGGGCACGGTGGTTGATGCGGTCGGATATTGCTGGTTCTTTATCGGCACAGCTGTGATCGGCATTCCGGTGCTTTATCTTGTTGTTCTGGCCGCGCGCCTGACCGACGTAAAGGACCCCGAAGAGCCCAAGACCGCAGAAGCCTGATCAGATCAGAAACCGAATCCGGCCCACCGACGGGTCCACTATCCCAAAACAAAACCGGACGCCCAATCAGGCGTCCGGTTTTTTAAATCTTGTGTCTGTTACGGGGGTTACCCGCCACTCACTGACCTTTTCAGGCGGCCTGTTCGGCCTCGTCCTGGGTCAGCAATGCGTAAATCGCATCTGCAGATCCGGCACCGCGGAGCTTGTCGCACATGCCCTGATTGCGCAGCAGACGGGAAATCCGTGCCAGTGCTTTCAGGTGATCGGCACCGGCTTCTTCGGGCGCAATCAGCATGCAGAAAAGGTCGACCGGGTGTTCATCAACCGCGTCAAACTCGATCGGATTGCCTGCACGGGCAAAGACCATATACAGGCGGTCCAGATCATTGAGCTTGCCATGCGGAATCGCGACACCGCCACCGACACCGGTACTGCCAAGCTTTTCACGGTCAAGCAGGACAGAGAAAATCTCGCTTGCAGGACGGCCGGTAACTTCGGCGGCCTTTTCGGCAAGTTCCTCAAGCACAGCCTTCTTCGCACCGGCACGCAGTGCCGGAATAACTCCGGACGGAGTAAGAATAGATGATATGTCCATTTTTCGCGTTGCGTTGTTTGGCTCGGAATCTGTGTCTGTCACGCGCCACTCGCTTCATTATCGTTTGGGTCCAACCAGCCGATATTTCCGTCCGAGCGACGGTAGACAACGTTCAGTCCGCCATGTTTGCCATTCCGGAACATCAGTGCCGGAATGTCCCCCAAGTCGAGCCGCATGACAGCTTCCCCAACGGAAAGCGTATCGATGCGATCGGGTGTCTCGGCAACAATCACTGGCTCGAAGCCATTTGTGTGATTATCGTCCGTTTGATCTTCATCTTCCTGTGCAATCACATAGTGGATCGCCTCCAGGCGAGCCTCCTCATAGTGGTCACGGGTTGCGTGATGATCACGCAGGCGCCGTTTATAACGCCGCAACTGTTTGGCCACTCTGTCACAGGCGGCATCAAACGCGGGATAAACCTCGTTCGCTGATGCCTTGGCCTGAACCATCATGCCCTTGCCGACATGGACCGAAATCTGCGCGTGATAGAGATGTGCCTGTTTGGTGACGGTCACCGTGGCTTCAATCGCGTGATCGAAATACTTCTCTACTGCAGGGCCCAAGGTCTCGACGACGTGCTGGCGAAAAGCATCGCCAACGTCAAGTTGCTTACCGATAACCGTAATTTGCATGGATCGCCTATCCCCGGTTGAGTGACATACCAGTTTGGTGCCCCTCTCGTAGGTGGGCGCACCATATTCCCTCGTCATTACCAAGTCAAGATATGGGTATGTTCCCTTGAATTACAGCACCTTAAGGTGCGTTTTTTCGATAAATTCGTGCTAGGAAGCACGTGATTTTTTCTCGCGCCGACGCTGCACTGACGATGGGATGCGCATCGCTTCGCGGTATTTTGCCACTGTTCGACGCGCGATGTCGATCCCTTCCTTGCCCAGAAGCTCAACCAGTTTGTCATCCGACAAAATCTTCTTGGGTTCTTCGTTGTCGATCAAGGACTTGATCCGATGACGCACTGCTTCGGACGAATAGGCGTCCCCACCATCTGAAGATGAAATTGCCGTGGTGAAGAAATATTTCAGCTCGAACATGCCGCGCGGCGTCGACATGAATTTGCCGTTGGTCACACGTGAAACCGTACTTTCATGCATGCCGATTGCTTCGGCGATGTCGCGCAGGATCAGTGGCCGCAGATGCGCAACCCCGTGGGTAAAGAACCCGTCCTGCTGACGCACGATTTCGCTGGCCACCTTCATGATCGTGGTCGCGCGCTGATGCAGCGCCTTGACCAGCCAGTTGGCACTTTGCAGCTTCTCACTCATGAAGCCGCGCTCTTCGCGATCGCGCAGGCCCGAGCCGATTTGGGCGACATAGTCTTCATTGACCAGAACCCGCGGCAGGGCTTCGGAATTCAGTTCCAGATGCCAGTTGCCATTGCCCGCCGCACGCATCAAAACGTCCGGGATCACCGGGGTTGCGATTTCGCCATCGGCGGTCTTGCCCGGGCGCGGATCAAGGGTTTTGATCTCGGCGATCATGTCATGAAGATCATCCGAATCGACGCCGCATACCCGACGCAGGCGATCAGAGTCCCGCTTGGCCAGCAAATCAAGATTGGCCAGAAGGGCTGCCATCGCCGGATCAAACCGGTTGAGTTCGCGCAGTTGCAATTCCAGACATTCAGCCAGATCGCGGGCAAAAATGCCAACCGGGTCAAAGCCCTGCATGACCTTCAGAACGCGTTCGACATCCGCGATATCGCATTCAAGGGATTCGGAAACTTCATCAAGATCGCCGCTGATATAGCCATTTTCATCAAGCATATCGATCAGGTAACTGCCGATCATACGCGACGTGGCATCGGCAAAGGCGATATTGAGCTGATCATCAAGGGTCTGGCGCAATGTTGCTTCATCGGCCAGCGTCTGCTCAAGCCCCGGAAGGTCATCCCCACCCGCGGCCGAACCGCCAGCACCGCCACCGGCCCCACCACTATAGGGCGCGGAATAATCATGACTGCCTGAAACCGGTTCGCCGTTACGAGTGATTTCACCTTCGCCGCCATAAAGCGCGTCACTTGAAACATCAAGTGGGCCGTCATCACTGCCCATGGTTTCGCTTGACGTCAGGCGATCCGTGCCGAACCGGTCATCGCGGTCAGTGAAATTGTCGTTTGATCGGCTATCAAGGCCTTCATCGCCATTGCCAACCGCACCATCACCGGCCTCGGCATAAGTCTGGCCGGGATCGGCCCGCTCCAACAGCGGGTTTTCCATCAGTTCACTGTCGATGAAATTGGAAAGCTCAATATTATTGAATTGCAGCAGTTTGATTGCCTGCTGCAGCTGGGGAGTCATGACAAGTGACTGGGACTGGCGTAGATCCAGACGCGCCTTCAGGGCCATTTATGCACTACCCCGTGTCAATCCGAACTCCCCCTAGACTTGGTTGACGGTCTGGTGGGTGTTATCAAAGGCTGAAACGATCGCCCAGATAAACCCTTCGTACATCGTCGTTTCTGACGATTTCCTCAGGACCACCTTCCATCAGAACCCGACCATCATGCAAGATATATGCCCGGTCGATAATGTCTAGAGTCTCGCGCACATTGTGGTCAGTAATCAAGACCCCAATGCCACGATCTTTCAGATGACGTACAAGATCGCGAATATCCCCCACTGCAATCGGGTCAATCCCGGCAAGTGGTTCATCAAGCAGAACAAAGTTCGGATGGGCTGCCAGGGCACGCGCGATCTCGCAACGACGGCGTTCCCCGCCCGAAAGGGCAAGGGCCGGTGTGCGGCGCAAATGTTCGATGGCAAATTCTGCCAGAAGGTCTTCAAGAGACTGTTCGCGCTTGATGCGGTCATCCTCGACCACTTCAAGCACGGCCATGATGTTCTGTTCAACCGTCATGCCGCGGAAGATCGAGGCTTCCTGAGGCAAATAGCCGATTCCCATGCGCGCACGCTGATACATCGGCATCATGGTGATATCGCGCCCATCAAGGGAGATCGTGCCACGGTCTGCGGCAATCAGGCCGGTAATGATATAAAAACTGGTGGTCTTGCCAGCCCCGTTCGGCCCCAGAAGACCGACCGCTTCGCCGCGCTGCACCGAAACCGAGACATCTTTCAGCACCGGGCGCTTTTTAAAGCTCTTGCCCAGATTATGCGCCACAAGACCCTTGTTGGTGGTGATCAGGCGCGGGCCGCTTGCCCCGCCGTCAGTTGGCTGTGCGCTGCCAGATACAGCTGTCGCCTTTGCGTTGTCGGATTTTACGCTTTTGCGCGACCAGAACAAATGACCGACCTTTCTCAGTTACCGGTCCCGGCATCGGCCGGGCTGTTGTTTTCGTCTTTTTGCGGAACCAGAAGGCCCCGAACGCGGGTTTTGCCATCGCCATTACCGTCAGCCGTCAGACGACTGATCCCGGTATTCAGATCGACCACGGCACGATCCCCGTTCAACTGGTTTTCCCCGCGGGTGATCTTAACCGATCCGATAAGGGTGGCGATACCTGTTTTCGCATCATAAACACCCTGATTGCCAACAACAAACTCTGTTGATGTGCGAATATTCACATTGCCCTGCCCGTCAATGCGGCGCAATTCATTTGCGCCATCCGGACCGGCCTCAAAGCGCGCGGTCAGAACATCCCCGCGCAGCGTGCGATCCTCGGATACCGCAACCGCATCCCCGCGCGCAACCGCAACGCGCTCTGTCTCCCAGTATTCAAGGCTGTCGCGCGCGGTCAGGGTTTCATTGGGTGTGCTGTATTTAAGGTTATCACCGGTCAGAACAACCACGGCCTCGTCAATGTCATAGACTGCACGATCACCGACCGCGACATCGGTATCGGACGACAATTTGACATTGCCAACTGCGATGATGCGGTAAATCTCGCTATTGCCGTCGCGATCACGATAGAGCGCCTGCAACTCGTCGGCATCGACGCGCGATGAACCCCGTTTGGCCACCGCATTGCCACGGGCAATCAGGATCTGTTCATTGCGGCGCCATTCGATGCCGTTATCAGACTCGACTTCAAGCCCGCCACTGCCATTCTGGGCCAAACCCAACGGATTGGCCGCAGCATCCTTGGCCATGGCCGACAGGCCAAGCGCGGCCGCACCCAGCATAAGGCCCCCCAGCATAAGGGGTGTCAGCAGCGTTCCAGTCTTGCGGGCGAGATGCGGCATCGCAATCATGACTTCCCTCTCATTGCTCCGTCGAATTCAATGCACTGTCGAAAATCACCAGCCGGGATTTCCCCAAAAAGCGGATCACCGCCCCCTTGTCTTCAAGCTCAAACCCGGAATCCGATGCAATGGTGCCAAACGGCCCCTGTCCGTCAACCGGCACATCACCGCTGGCACTGCCGGAATTCATGGCGATTTCAGCTTCCTCGGTGTGAATTTCAAAACCGTTATCGTGGTACATATTGACCGTACCCACCAGATCAAGCATCCCGTCGGTTTCGGTATAGAAGCCCTCATTGGCGGTCATCGCGATCCACGATCCGTCATTCAGCGTGATATCGGCCTGCGGACCGGACAGATAGACATGATCGGGCCGGGTTTCGGTTGCGTCGGTTTCAACCGCTTCGCTGGCGGTCACCGTAAAGGGCTGGCGATTGCCATCCACGCCAAAGAAGCGCGGATTGCTCATCGCGACATTTTCCATCAGATCCTCGGGCGAGGTCGAAAAGCCAAGCCGAAAACCACTATCCTGAACCTGTTCGATCTGCGGCCACAAAACGACCAGTGCCATGATCGTCATTGCGATCAGCGGTAGCACGAATTTCAGCATATTGACGATGACACGGCGGAACGGATTGATCCGCACATTGCGCCGGGCCGAGGGCATGCGATCACGCGAAAAGCCACGCTCATGGCGCGCCTGACGTTCGTCATGCGCTGCCTCCTTCTGGCTTTTTTCGCGGTCTTCGACCTGTGGCGTGCCCTCTGTGCTCATGCGTTATGCCACCCCGACGCGCAACAGATCATGGATATGCACAAGGCCCACCGGCACACCACCATCATCCAAGACAAACAGGGATGTGATCGAACGGTCATTCATGATGGCAAGTGCCTCAACCGCCAGGGCATCGGCACTGGTCACTTTCGGCCCAGTGGTCATGACATCACCGACCTTCATCGCCACCAGATTATCGGCCATGTGACGGCGCAAATCGCCATCGGTCACGATCCCGGCCAGGACACCGGCATCATCAACCACACCGACACAGCCAAACGAATGACTGGTCATGGTGACAAGCGCCTCGGCCATCAGGGCATCGGGCGAAATCAGCGGCAGTGTATCAACCCCGTGCATGACATCATGAACATGCAGCAACCGCTGACCCAGTTTGCCACCGGGGTGGAAGGTGCGGAAATCTTCGGATGTAAAGCCGCGCCGCTCCATCAATGTCACCGCCAGTGCATCGGCAAGGGCCAACATAGCGGTGGTTGATGTCGTCGGCGCCTGCTTGTTCGGGCAGGCTTCCGGGCTTGCCGGCAGGACCAGCGGGCAGTCGGACTGCTTGGCAAGCGAGCTTTCCGGTTTGCGGGTCATGCCGATCAACGGCACGTTAAAGCGCCGGGTAAAGGCAATAATGTCGGACAGTTCCGGGGTTTCACCGGAATTGGACAGGGCCAGAACCGCATCATCCTTGCCAATCATGCCAAGATCGCCGTGGCTGGCCTCGGCGGGATGGACGAAAAAGGACGGGGTGCCGGTCGAGGCAAAGGTCGCGGCGATTTTCTTGGCAATATGGCCGCTTTTGCCCATGCCGGTAACAACCAGGCGGCCTTTCAGGCCCTCGATCAGGTTGATAACGTTGCAGAACTCACCATTAAGCGAGTCTGCAAGCTCGCGCAGCGCATTGGCCTCGATATCAAGAACACGGCGCGCGATGGCAAGATCGGCGTCACTCGCCGGTGCTGGCACTTTGGGGGACTCGTTTGAGACGTCTTTTGAGACTGGGGTCACTGTCATCTGTTTCTTGTTAGCGTTTCCCGCCCGGAGATAGGCTATTTGACCCATCTTGCAAGATCATTGGGCCAAAACTATGAACCCGGTTGGCGTGGGGGTCAATTCTATTGCACCCCCATACACCGCCAATCTTCACAGACGGTTAACCGGCCTTATGCCGACCTTATGAATGGGCAAAAATATCGGTTTCTTCCCAGCCCGCCAGATCAAGCGTCGCGCGGGTCGGCAGGAAGTCAAAACAGGCCTGCGCGATCTCGGTACGCCCTTCGCGCGCCAGACGACGATCAAGCTCTTCCTTGGCCTTGTGCAAATACAGCACGTCCGAGGCCGCATAATCGATCTGTTCCTTGGAAAGCTCGGCAGCACCCCAGTCGGAGCTCTGCTGCTGCTTGGAAATCTCGACCCCGACGGTCTCGCGCAGCACATCCTTCAGACCATGACGGTCGGTGTAGGTGCGCACCAGCTTGGAGGCAATCTTGGTGCAATAAACCGGCGCGCAACGCACACCGAGATATTTGTCCATCACCGCGATGTCAAAACGCCCGAAATGAAACAGCTTCAACACCGACGGGTCAGCCAGAAGCTTTTTCAGGTTCGGCGCGCTGTAATCTTCCCCATCAAACTTGACCAGATGGGCATTGCCATCCCCGCTTGAAAGCTGCACGACACACAAACGGTCGCGGTGCGGGTTAAGGCCCATGGTCTCACTGTCAATGGCCACAACCTTTCCAAGGTCAAGGTCATCGGGCAGATCTCCGAGATGGAGGAAATTGGTCATCGCGGTTCTCCAAATGTCAAAATTTGCCTGTTCTTAACACAGCAAACCGCGCATCGCACCGCAAAAGTCGCCCCTGTTTAGCTCGAAAGAAGAACGCTCTGCTCAGTTTGACTTTTGTGTTGCGAACCTGAGTGCTGCGACAGCACTTGCGATCGACAACCACGCCAGCATCGCTGGCCAGTTTGAAAACAGGCTTTGCGTCACTGAAAGGGGAAATAGCGACATCACCATGACCCCCAAATAAAGCCCGCCAAGCAGCCTGGTATCACGCGGGCCGAATAGGGCTTTCGCGCCGTTCCAGTACAAAATCACCATAAAAATGGTAAATGGAATGGTGCCAATCAAACCGGTGTCCGACAACCATTCAATGTAAAAGTTGTGTGGGTGCGGGTGACACAGCGCGCTGTCCAATCCTTGCTGCACATAATCTTCGCAGACCAAGGGAAAGTTCCCCATTCCGGTCCCGGTTATCGGGTTCTCACCAAAGAAGCGCAATCCCAGTAATGCAAGCTGACCATAAATTGAGTCGGTATAGTCCGAAAGCACGTTGGCCAGTTCCTCAACCCGCCCCCATATGCGCTCGCTCGTTAAGAGCAGAAATGTCAATGCCGCCCCTCCAGACAAGAACAAGCCAATCGCTATCCTACGCGCAAGCTTTCCAGAAAGAAGTAGACTGAGAGTTACCAGCAAAAGAGCCAACAATGTCAGCACACTCGCTGCTCGCTCACCACTCAAAAATACAACCGTTAGCAAAAGCGGTGACAAACAACACGCTGCAAGGAAAAGCTTGCTGGATTGCCTACGAGCGTAAAGAACGAAACCCAACGCACTGGTCGCAAGACCCAATTTAGCCAGGTACATACCGATATTTGGCCGGTCGAGAGGCCCGGTTAGACGGTTCCCCATAGCATCCATAGCTTGCCCGGAGAGCAGCGAAACACCGACGAAAAACTGGTACAGTGCATCAAGTGCCGCCACTGCCATCGTACATAGCACAACAACAATAAATCGACGGATCGTACGCTCATCCGTCAAGATCCAGCGGGTTATTGCCGCATAGAAGATAATAAACCTGATCCAACTTAACGAACGCCCGAAACTTTTGCCGACATACTCAGCAAAAGGAGAGACAAAGACATTCATCAAGACAAAGATAACCAGAAGAACCAGAATATCTTTTTCGCGCGCCCAAGACCAATCCTTGACCGACCAAGATCGCACCAAAAAAATCACCCCAATCAGGACAACCGAAATATCGGCAACTGCACGGGAAAACATCAATAATGCCGGCAGGCAAAGCAGCAAAAAACTGGCCGCGAGGTGCAACTTTCGATCAAGCGAGGTCATCTTCAGCAATTCACTTCTTTAATTTGGCGGATGTTTGATAAGTTTTGAAAAATATTCCGGTAGGATTGCAGTGCTGCGGGGTCGGGATCAACAAATCCGAGTTTCCCAGCAACGTAGCGAACAAACAAAGGTATCATCGGAATAGGTGCCCCATCGCGGCGCGCCTTTTTTATCGCCGAAACACACTTGCGATAAAGCTTCACGCGCGTTTCGTGCGGCAACTCTAGGTGGGCCTCCAGAAAGTTCAGATAGACCAAAAATCGATCATGATTAAGCTGCAAGGTATTTTGCGAAATGTGACTTCCGACGTCCGGCACTATCGTAAGAACCATGTCCGTATCAAGAAGGCACTTTGCATGTGCTGAAAGTCGCAATGGCAACGATTCATCCTGAACAAAGACCGCCTCATCGCACCCACCTGAGGCGATAAAAACATCCCGTTCAACAAGCCAAGTCATCCGCACCATACCGCGACCAAGGACCCTCTCGAGCGGATCCCGGTGGACGCTAAGCTTGAAATCTTCTGAAATCCGAGGGGCCACCACTTTATCGATTGGTTCGTTCGTCTTGCGACAATGGCCATGCACCATGTCTGCATTATGCTGTTTTGCAAGTGAAAGCAGCATCTCAAGCGCATTTGGCGCAAGAATTTCATCACAGTCAAAGAGCGCCAGATATTTGCCATTTGCGGCCTCGGCTCCCTGGTTGAGCCGAATTGATGGACCCGCATTGACTGTATTGCGAATTACCCGGACAAAATCGTGCTTCGCTGAAAATTCTTCAAGGATCGCCAGAGAATTATCTGTCGACACGTCATCTACGAAAACAACCTCAAAAGGTATTTCGCCAGTCTGACCCAATAAAGACGCAAAGAAATAACGAAGAGCATTTTCTTTGTTATAGACCGGCAGAACAAAACTGACTTCGGGTTGCATGATTTCGCAGCTCATTTTTAAGTCGATTTCTGCTTGTAACCAGTCAAGCTTGTCTCGAAAAGACTAAAACGCAAACCCGGCCCAAAACGACAATACCCCAGCACATCTGAAATGTGCTGGGGTATGGTGCCCAGGAGAAGACTCGAACTTCCACGGCCTAATGGCCACTGGCACCTGAAGCCAGCGCGTCTACCAATTCCGCCACCTGGGCATAGGGGCTTGTGGTATTTGTTCGGGCGGTGTCCGCCGGAACGGGGCGGAATATACGCGGTCAGGCTTAAGTGTCAACCAACTTTTTGATGGTTTGGTGAAACTTCCTGCGCCCGATTGCAGGTCCCCGCCAATCGCCCGGTTTTTCTTGGCATTTAGTGGGTTTCGGCCTTACACCGCGTGGTCGAATAAATAGGCCAGAACACCGTTCAAACGGTTTCTGCCCTGATCGGTGGCGCGCAGTCCCGAAGAATCACAGATCAGATCACCGGACTCGATCAGGGTTTCCAGCCGATCCGACGCCAGAACATCACCCGGTCCCTTGCCGATAATGCGGTTAAAGCGTTCCGTCGGGATGGTTTCGTTAAGCCTGAGGCCCATCATAACCATCTCAAGCAGACGTTCATCAGCCTCGAGCGCTGTTTCTTCCTGCGTGCCGTGGCCATGCTTTTCCACCCGGTCCAGCCAGATATCAGGCGCACGGTGACGCCGTACTGCCATCGGTGTCGTGTTGCCATCGGCACCAACCACTGCCTCGCGGCCATGTGCGCCCGGTCCGATGCCCAGATAATCGCCATAGCGCCAGTAAACCAGGTTATGGCGGCTTTCCTGCCCCGGCTTGGCGTGGTTGGACACCTCGTAACATCGATAGCCGGCACGTTCGGTCTCTTCCTGGGTGATCTCGTAAAGTTCCGTCGCAAGGTCTTCGTCCGGTACGACAAGATCGCCGCGCTGATGCAGGGTATAGAACTGTGTACCCGGCTCGATGGTCAGCTGGTAGAGCGAGATATGCCCATTGGCGATGCCAAGCCCTTCGCGCAATTCCGTCCGCCAGGCCTTGGGATCGTGTTCCGGGCGTGCATAGATCAGATCAAACGAAAAACGATCAAACACCGATGTCGCAACATCCAGGGCCCGAATGGCTTCCTCGGCACTGTGCAGGCGACCAAGGAACCTCAGGTCACGGTCATTGAGCGCCTGAATACCGATCGAAACCCGGTTGATCCCGTTCGCGGCAAAGGCCGAAAACCGGTCAATCTCGACCGTACCGGGATTTGCTTCGAGCGTGATTTCCAGATCATCCGTTACAGGCCAGAAAGATTTGATGTCCTCGATCAAGGCCCCGGCGGTTTCCGGGTCCATCAGGGATGGCGTGCCCCCGCCAAAGAACACCGATCCCACTGTCCGCCCCGGATGGCGGGCCGCACCATAGGCAAGCTCAGCCCGAAGTGCGGTGCGCCAGCGCGCGTGATCAACACTGTTCGCGACATGGCTGTTGAAATCGCAATACGGACATTTCGACAGGCAGAACGGCCAGTGGATATAAATGCCAAACGGCACGGTTTCACTTGAGGCTGCGGACACGCGGGACTCTTTTCAAACGCGGGAATGTTGGCCGATAAACTAACACGCACCGCCGATGATGACATCCGCGATGCGTGCATAAGTTCAATGCAGGTGGTTAAACCTGAAATTAGTCTTCGAAGCAGGCCTTGACCAATTGGCGGAAGGCATCGGCCCGGTGGCTCATTTCATGCTTTTTCGCCGGGTCCATTTCGCCAAAAGTTTCCCCGTAACCCTTGGGCTGGAAAATCGGGTCATAGCCAAAGCCATGCGGACCACGTTTGGGCCAGACAATTTCGCCCTCAACCCGGCCTTCGAAATTCTCGACATGCCCGTCCGGCCAGGCCAGCGACAGGGCACAGATGAACGATGCCCGGCGGTCCGGATGATCACCAATACCGTTCTTGACCTTTTCCATCGCCATGTCGAAATCCTTGTCCGGGCCGGCCCAACGGGCGGAATAAATCCCCGGTGCTCCATCAAGGGCCGAAACCGCCAAACCACTGTCATCGGCAAGGGCCGGAAGATTGGCCCCATTGGCCGCCGCCGTTGATTTCAGCTGCGCATTACCAATAAAGGTCTTTTCGGTTTCTTCGGGTTCGGGCAGGTCAAGCTCACCGGCCGAGAAGACCTCGATGCCAAACGGTTCAAGAAGTTCGGCGATTTCCTTGATCTTGCCTTTGTTGTGGCTGGCGATGACGAGTTTTTTTTCCGTGAAACGACGGGCCATGGTCTTGCCTGAAACTGCGATATCCAACTGATGCGACAAAACGGCAGGCCCGATGCCCGCCGTTCATATTATGGTGCCTTAAAGCCCAAGCGCTTCGCGCTGCTTGGCGAACAATTCCTTGCAGCCCTTTTCCGCCAACGCGAACATCTTATCATAGGATGCACGATCAAACGGCACGTCTTCGGCGGTTGCCTGTACTTCGACAATGCCGCCATTGTCGGCCAGCACGAAATTGGCGTCAGCCCCAGCATTGCTGTCCTCGGCGTAATCAAGATCAAGCACCGCTTCACCTTCATAGATACCGCACGAAATCGCTGCGACCGGCTGGGTCAGCGGGATTTCCTTGATCAGGCCGAGACGACGCACACCCTGAAACGCCAGATGGGCTGCAACATAAGCACCGGTGATCGATGCGGTGCGCGTACCGCCATCGGCCTGAATGACATCGCAATCAAGGCGCATCTGCATTTCGCCCATCGCCTTCATATCGGCAACCGCGCGGATCGAACGGCCAATCAGACGCTGAATTTCCTGGGTGCGGCCGGACTGACCACCGCGCGCGGCTTCGCGCTGCATGCGGCTATCGGTTGCGCGCGGCAGCATGCCGTATTCAGCGGTGATCCAGCCCTTGCCGGAATTGCGCATCCAGCCCGGTACCTTGTCTTCGACCGTGGCGGTACAGATCACATGCGTGTCGCCGAACTTGATCAGGCATGAGCCTTCGGCATACTTGGAAACGCCGGTTTCAATCGTTACATCGCGAAGCTGATCGGGGGTACGGCCGGAAGGGCGCATGAGAAGGAACCTCTTGGTTGTCTGGGCTAGCGTTCGTGGCGACTTGATTGCCCGCGCACGAAGCGAAACTGTCCTGAAAAATTTGGCCCAAAGTAAGATGTGCCCCACCAAACGTCCAGCAGTTTCCCCGGATGTTTTTATCTGTTCTGGTGCAATCCTGGCGCAAAGCAGTTAAACCAACAACTTCGACCAAATTTACAAGCTTGGCTTAGCAATAGGCCGTGCAATTGACGCAATGCGTTTGCCTGACTAAATTCTCCTCACGTTTACGCTTCATCCATCTGGATCAATTGGCACGCAACACATGGCGCATTTTGACGATACATTGCTGGGCGACATGAATGCGCGGTCACGTGAAGTGTTCCGCCAGATTGTCGATGCCTATGTCGAAACCGGCGAGCCGATCGGGTCGCGGTCGATTGCGCGTCGCATGTCGGAAAACCTTTCGGCGGCGACCATTCGCAATGTCATGTCCGACCTTGAAGAAATGGGTCTTCTGGTCGCGCCGCACATTTCGGCCGGGCGCCTGCCCAGTGAAAAGGGCCTGCGCCTGTTTGTGAATGCCCTGATGGAGGTTGGTGACCTTCCCAATGCCGAGCGTGACCAACTGACCAAGAACTGCGAACAGGCGGGCTATTCACTGGATCAGATGCTGGGCGAAGCAACCACGATGTTGTCGGGCCTGTCGCGCTGTGCCGGGCTGGTAGTTGCGCCCAAGACCGATGGCATTCGCTTAAAACAGATCGAATTCGTGGCCCTGTCGCCGGGCAAGGTTCTGGCCGTGCTGGTAGCCCATAATGGCAGTGTCGAGAACCGAATCCTTGATGTTCCGCCTGATTTGCCCGCCTCAGCATTGACAGAAGCGGCAAACTATCTAAATACCCGGTTGGCTGGAAAGACGCTTGATGATGCGCGCCTTTTGATGACAAAGGAGCGTGATCGTCTCAAGCAGGAGCTTGATGAGCTTTCCGCCAATCTGATTGATGCGGGCCTGGCAACATGGGCCGGCGGGGTCAAGGGATCGTCCCTGATTGTGAAGGGGCAATCCCAGCTGCTGGAAAATATCGATACGATTGAACAGCTTGAGACCGTGCGCCGCCTGTTTAACGTGCTCGAAGCCCGCGATCAGATGATTGAATTGCTCGATGTGACGACGGATGCCCAAGGCGTTCAGATTTTCATCGGGTCGGAGAATAAACTGTTCGGCGGATCGGGTCTTTCGATGGTGATTTCGCCCTATCAGAATGCTGAAGGCAGCATTGTGGGTGCAATCGGGGTTGTCGGACCGACCCGGATCAATTATGCCCGGATCATTCCGCTGGTCGATTACACCGCCAAGCTGGTCGGTCGACTGATTGGATAAATCGCGGCGCTGCGTGTCAGGCCGCATAACGTGAAAGTAGCAAGGTTAGCCATGTCGGAAACCGCAAAGAACACTCCGGAAGATCTGCAGGACGTCAATGCAGAGGAAACCGCTTCGGAAGAGGTCGCAGCAGAGGCGACCGAGGAAGTTGTTGAGGACGCCGCCCCCCAGGACCCGATCGCCGCACTTGAAGCCGAAGTCGCGGAACTGAAAGACCGTCTGCTGCGCCAGGCCGCCGAGGTGGAAAACACCCGCCGCCGCGCGAAAAAAGACGTTGAGGATGCTGGCAACTACGCCATCACCAAATTTGCCCGCGACCTTTTGGATGTCAGCGACAACCTGCGCCGCGCGCTTGATGCTGCGGGCGATACGTCCAATGCCGATCCGGCGATGAAAACCCTGTTTGACGGGGTCGAGATGACCGAACAGGCCCTGCAAAAGGCGCTTGAAAAGAACGGCATCGAAAAGCTCGAACCGCTTGGTGAAAAGCTTGACCCGAACAAACATCAGGCCGTGTTTGAACTGCCGCATCCGGAATATCCGGACGGCCACGTCGCACAGGTCATGCAGGCCGGTTACGTGCTTAAGGGCCGTTTGCTGCGCCCCGCCATGGTCGGTGTAACCAAAAATCCGGGCGGTGAAAAACCAAGCCAGACCGACACCCCGGGCGGCAATGTCGATACCTCTGCCTGATCGACAGAAAAATTTCAGATAAACCGGTTTTAGCGGATCGGTTTCGCATTCACCCCTGCCAGACAAACTTGGCGGGGGTGTTTTGTTTGCATTAGGCTACCTTTACTGATCACCAGCACAGGACCGCACACCATGCCGCTTCGCCCCGACTTGATTGACATCCTGCGCGATGAAAACGCCCCGATTGTCATCCTGACCGGGGCTGGCATTTCCAAGGAAAGCGGCCTGCATACCTTTCGCGATCCTGATGGCATCTGGGCGAGATACGATATTTCCGAGGTCGCAACGCCCGAGGCCTTCGTGAGTAATCCCGATCTGGTGCATCATTTTTATAATGACAGGCGCGCTGGCTTGCATGACCCGGCGGTTCAACCCAATGCCGCCCATTTGGCCCTGGCACAGCTAGAGGCCGAATGGCCCGCTGATGTGCTTCTGGTAACCCAGAACATTGATGATCTGCATGGCCGGGCCGGGTCCAAAAACCTCATCCACATGCATGGTGAACTTCTGAAAATCCGCTGTAATCACTGTGATCTGCTCACCGATTGGCCGGGCGACCTTGCCAAGGAAACCCCCTGCCCAAGTTGCGGCAAAGCCGGTGGATTGCGCCCGCATGTGGTGTGGTTTGGCGAAATGCCGCTCGAGATGGAACGCATTTACGCTGCCCTTGGCGATTGCGGGCTTTTCATCTCGATCGGGACATCGGGCAATGTCTATCCGGCGGCCGGGTTCGTTCAGGTCGCCCATGAAGAAGCCGGCGCTGAAACGGTCGAGCTCAATCTCGAACCCAGTTCGGGTGCGACACTGTTTGATCATAGCCGCTATGGCCTCGCCACCGAACTGGTTCCGGCCTTTGTTTCTGCCCTGCTCGGTGATTGATATCTGGCCTTAAGGATTGATCAAATCACGGAATGATTTTTCGCCCGCATCGCTAAAGCGCACAATGCGCGACTCCGGCATCCGTCGGGCCCAACCCAAATCATAGAACCGGTCGAGCAAGGCTGCCCCGAATGATCCGGCCAAATGCGATTGCCGGGCACTCCAATCAAGGCACTCCCGACAGAGCGGTCGGCGCTTGGCCCGCAGACCTTCCAGATCAATACCAAAACCATTGGCAAAATCGATCCCGGCCGGGGTCAGGGCAACACCATTGATGTCGCTTTCAATCAGTTTGCGTTTGGCAAGGCCGTCAAACAGCGCCACCCCCATGTCACCCGCCAGGTGGTCATAACAAACGCGTGCCTTGCGCAGTTCCGGGTCCTTGGGCCCGGTCCGAACCCGGTTATGCCCGACCCGATTGGCAATCCCCATCAGGACTTCCAGTGCCTCGACAATATCAGGGCCGCTGAGCGTGAAATAACGATGCCGCCCCTGTTTGCGCGGCAAAACGATCTGACCGGCTTCAAGCTTTGCCAGATGCGAGCTTGCCGTTTGTGGCGTCACACCGGCTTCTTGTGCCAGCTCGGCCGCGGTCAATGCCCGACCACTCATGAGGGCTGTCAGCATATTTGCGCGCGCCGGATCGCCAAGCAATGCGGCCACGCGGGCGATATCGGGTCCTTCTTTCATAGTTCGATGCTAATCGAAGCATTAATGCACGGCAATCGGGATAATGGGTCGCGTCACCCAACAAGATGTTTCTCCTGAAAGGACGCTGTCATGATCACCTGCTTCATCCGCTATGAAATCGACCCGTATAAAAAAGACGCCTTCATGGAATATGCCCGCAACTGGGGGCAGGCCATCCCGCGCTGCGGGGCAGACCTTGTCGGCTATTTCGCCCCGCATGAAGGATCGGTCTCGACCGCCTATGGTATCTATCACTTGCCCGATCTGGCATCCTATGAAGCCTATCGCGCGCGTCTGAAGGACGATCCGCTGGGCCGCGAGAACTACGAATTTTCCCAGCGCGAAAAATTCATCCTGCGCGAAGAACGCCAGTTTCTGAAACTCGCATCGACGCCACATACAGAGCTGATCAAACCATGATTGCAGTGATTTTCGAGGTCACACCACGCGAAGGGCACTATGACGGTTACCTTGCGATTGCCGGTGACCTCAAACCCGTGCTTGAAACCATGGATGGCTTTATTTCAATTGAGCGGTTTCAAAGCCTGACCAATCCCGGCAAGGTTCTATCGCTGTCCTTCTGGCGCGATGAGGACGCAATTGCCGCCTGGCGCAATCTGGGCGAGCACCGTACCGCCCAGATCAAGGGGCGACACAAGATCTTTGAAGATTACCGTTTGCGGGTGGCCGGTGTGATCCGTGATTACGGCCTTCATGACCGTGATCAGGCCCCGGATGATTCCCGCGCGCAACATGATCGCTGATCTGTAACGTCGATTATCGGGGCTCAGGCCTTTGCCGGTTTCGGGGATGCTTCTTCATCCCCGATTTCGCTACTCTCGGCAAATTCGGCAAATTCTTCTTCCACGGCATCCTTGACCGCTTTGGCACCGCCCTTGTAATCAAGCAGCATCACGGCCAGCACGACAATGCCTGCCCCGATGAAAATCACCGGCACCGGCAGCATGTCGAAAAAGATCAGGTCCATCGCGACCGAAAATGGCAGGGCGGTGTATGCCGCAGGCGACACCACACTGGCATCCGCAACCCGCACGGCGCGCAACACCATATAGTTGGTCAGCATGGCAAAGAAACCGGCACCTGACGCATAAAGCCAATCGGCCAATGACGCCGGATACCAGGTAATCATCGCAACCGGCACCCAGATCGCAACCGCGATGATCTGAGGCCAGAACAGCATGGAAAAATTGGTTTCGGTCCGGGTCAGCACCTTGGCAAACAGAGTCTGGGCCGAAAAACAGAACGCCCCGATCAGGGCCGCGGCCACACCCAGAGGCACGCCAAAGCCATCCATCCGCGGGAAACACATCACCCACACGCCAACAAGGCCCAGAAGGGTTGCGATGATTTTGCGCGGGGTCAGTTTCTCGCCCAAAATCACCACCGCCAACATCACGGTCAGCAAGGCTTCGATAAACAGATAGGCGTTGACCTCGGCGATGCTCATCTGGCGCAGCGCAAAGAACACAAAGAACAGCGACCCGTACCACAAAACACCACGCGCAATATGCGCCACCGGGCGGCGCGTACGGATCTGGCGCGTGCCGATAAACATGATGATGACCAGGAACACCGCAACGGTGGTCAGGGCGCGCATCGCAAGGATCTGCGAGGTCGGCACATCGTGCGAGACAAGCTTGGCACAAACATCGACAAAAACGCCTGATGCCATGGCAGCCGTCATCCACAGGACACCGCGGAAATTTCCGCTCAGTCGCGTTGCGGTCATGGTCAATCCCGGTTTCGAAAGGAATATTGGGGTTTCCGGCAGTTGGGGGGAGGCTGCTTACGTGGTGGCGCAAGGAGGCATAAGTCATTACGGCCGGAAACCCTGTATGACAATGATATTGCCTGCTTGTTTGGAAAAATACGAATGAAGCTTTTTCAGCCATTGTTGAGATTTTTTTGGCCCACTTTTCGATCAGGCCTGATAGACAGAATAAAAGACAGTAATGCTCTCCGGATGGAAACCCACGATGCGCAGAAAGCTCCCACCGTTGCGCGCCCTTGTCGCCTTTGAAGCCACTGCACGCCATCAAAGCGTGAAGGGGGCCGCAGAAGAATTGCATGTCACGCAAAGTGCGATCAGTCATCAGCTCCGCCAGCTTGAAGAAAACCTTGGCGTAGTGCTGTTTACCCGCAAGGGCCGTGGATTGACCCTGACCAAGTCGGCAGAGCTTCTTTTGCCGCGCCTGACCGAGGCGCTTGATGGCATTGCCGACATCACTGGTGAAGTCGGCCCGGACAAGGGCAAGGCGATCCGCATCGGTGCGCTGGCGACCCCGGCACTCACCGTGCTGTTGTATGAGCTTGATAACCTGCGCGACCGGCTGCCCGCCGACATTCCCGTACAATTTCGCAAGATTGAATTTGATGACGGTCTTGATCCGCTTGAAATTGATCTCGCCCTTCAGATCGCGCCAAAGGACCTGCCCGGCCCCGAAGACTGGATTACCGAGCTTCTGACCCCTGAAGTCTATACTGCATTTGCCGCCCCGGAATGGCTCGCCAAGCGCGGCTATGATGCCAGCAACGTTGACGTCGCGACACTCGGCCCGCGCGATATCCTGTTAATCGACAGCGACAGCGAACAGTTCTCCCAGATCGAACAATGGTTCAAGGATGCCAGCTTCTCGCTGGCTGATTGCTGGACCTTCAGCCACCATATCTGGGCACTTGAGGCCGCACGTGCCGGGCAGGGCATCGTTGCCAGCACCGATGTTGTTGCCCGCAATTACGTTGAGCGCGGTGAACTGGTGCCGCTTAATTTCCCGGATTTCATTTCGCACTGGTGGTATCGCCTGCTGATCCGCCCGGCCCGCGAAAAAGACCCGATTGTGATCGAAGCCGCCAACTGGATCCGCGAACTGATCAACCCGAAAACCGCATCACTTGCGCGCAAAAAGGTGATGTAACACCATTGTCGTTGTCCTTGGACGCGCGAAAGGTTAGGGTTTGGGCACAAAAAAAGCCGTAAGCCAAAAAATGGGGTTATGTGGGGAAGATGACATCCTTGGTGTCAGTCGTGGTCACGACGTATAACTGGCCCGAAGCACTATCCTTGGTGCTGAAATCGCTTGCCGATCAAAAGGATCGCAATTTCGAAATCGTTATTGCCGACGACGGGTCGGGTGATGAAACCGCACAGGTCATCAAGGACTTTGCTGCCACAAATCCGATTCCGGTCAAACATTATTGGCACGAAGACATGGGCTTTCGCGTAGCCAAGGCGCGCAATGGTGCGATCGGATTATGTGAAGGCGATCTGGTTATCTTTATTGATGGTGATTGCTGTGTGATGCCCGATTTCATCACACGTCACCGCAAGGCCGCAACCAAGGGCTGCCTTGTATCGGGTAAACGGGTCTTCCTTAAAAAACGGCTGACCAATACCCTGCTCGCGCGCAAATGGGCCTTTCACAAATGGCCGCGTCCACTCCTGTTTCTAACCGCCCTGTTTGGTTTTGCCAACCGGCCGTTTCAGTTCGTTCGACTGCCGCATAACGGCCCGTGGCTTTGGGAACATGAAAAATGCTGGCAAAAGGCGCAAACGTGCAATCTTGCCGTTTTCAAAAGCGACATCAACAGAGTTCATGGCTTCGATGAAAGTTACGAAGGCCATGGATTGGAGGATTCAGACTTTGTTCTGCGTCTTCTACGTTCCGGGCTGAAACGCAAGAATGTCGAATATTGCTCGCCGGTCCTGCATCTTTTCCATGAGCGCAAGATACCCCAGCGTCATGAAGGTGCGAATAACAACGGAAAACTCTTTAACGACATGCTGCTGGCTGACGCCGAGCGTTACCTACCCCTGACCGCATGCAAAGGTGCTGCATCTGGACCGGAAAAGGTTCTGGAAGCAGGCGAATAAACCATCTTGCGTTTTTCGACCAAGGAAGCACGTCGACCCCCTTGGATACGACGGCGTTTCGCGATAAAAGGTCGGCATCATTTTCCTTCGGATGCATCTTTGCATCTTAGAAGCTCATATCAGCCGCCCTGGTGATCGGGGCATGCGTTCAAAAAGCGAAAGGGATTTTCCCAGATGGATCTCAGCAAGATTGCCGTTGGCAAGGATGTTCCGTGGGACGTAAACGTCGTCATTGAAATTCCGCAGGGTGGACCGGTCAAGTACGAAGTCGATAAAGACTCCGGTGCTGTCTTTGTGGACCGTTTCCTGCACACCTCGATGTATTACCCGGTCAACTATGGCTTCATCCCCAACACGCTTGGCGAAGATGGCGACCCAGTTGACGCCATGGTCATGTTCCGCGAGCCGGTCGTTGCCGGTTCTGTCATCCGTGCGCGTCCGATAGGTGTTCTGATCATGGAAGACGAAGCCGGTCAGGACGAAAAACTGATCTGCGTTCCGCATGACAAGATCGACCCGTATTACACCGACATCAAATCCCACGAAGATCTGCCGCAGATCCTGCGCGATCAGATCCAGCACTTCTTCGAGCGTTACAAAGACCTCGAAAAAGGCAAATGGGTCAAAGTCACCGGTTGGGAAGGCGCTGAAAAGGCCGCTAAACTGATCGAAGAAGGTGTTACCCGCCTCGGCAAATAAGCCGCATTCAACCCGTCTTCGGACAGGTACCGGATTTAGAATGCAACGCTCCGTCAGATTTGGCGGAGCGTTGTTTTTTGACTTATTGGTCGCGCAACACTACTTTGGTGCAGGGGTGCCACCCTTACAGGTTGGTATTGAGGGAAGAATTCACGTTTCAGGATACTATTCGTGACCCACAAAAACGCGCCCGACAAAACCCATGCCATCAAAATTACCCTCAGTGACATCACCACACTTGATGTCGATGCCATCGTCAATGCCGCGAACGAGGCCCTGTTGCCTGGCGGTAGTGTGTGCGGTGCGATCCATCATGCGGCGGGTCCTGAACTGGCAAACGCCTGCCGACCGCTTGCCCCCTGCCCAACGGGTGACGCCCGAATCACACCGGGATTTAACCTGAAGGCCAAATACGTCATCCACACCGTCGGCCCGATCTGGCAAGGCGGGAACCATGGTGAGGCCGATTTGTTGGCAAGCTGTTATCGCCAATCAATCTTGCTGGCGGTCGAGAACAATCTGGCCTCTGTGGCGTTTCCTGCCATATCCACCGGGATATTTGGCTATCCAGAAGACCAGGCAGCCAAAATCGCCGTATCAACGATTTGTGAGCTGACTGGCGAATTGGCGCAAATGCCACAAATTTACCTTTGTTGTTTCTCACCATTGGCGCGTCAGCATATTGAAGCTGCGTGCCAGCACATGATCGAATTCGATAAGGTCCATCAATAGAATGCAAAGCGACGCTGCTGCACCTTCGCCGTCCCAACCGCTTGAACTGTTTGCTTCGCCAGACGGAGTGCTGAGCGTGGGTGAACACACATTTCGCTGTGCCCTTGGGATTAATGGCGTGATTGATGCCGACCAGAAAACCGAAGGCGATGGCAAAACGCCGGCCGGTCGCTGGCAGCTGCGCTATGTGATGTATCGTGCCGATCGCAGGCCCAGCCCGCGCACCAAGCTTCCGGTCACCACCATTTCATTTTCCGACGGCTGGTGTGATGATCCGGGTCATCCCGACTATAACTGCCCGGTCCGCCTGCCGTTTGATGCCAGCCATGAAAAGCTGTTTCGCAAGGATGATCTCTATAACATCATCGTCGTTCTGGGCCATAATGATGACCCGCCCGTGCCCGGAAAGGGATCGGCGATCTTCATGCATATCGCCAAACCCGATTATGCCGGCACCGAAGGCTGTGTTGCCTTGGCCGAGAAGGATCTCGAGACACTGCTTGAACTGGCGACCTTTGAGACGTTCATCACCATCACTGCGTAAAATCATGGACTTGCCGTTTGGGTGGACAGCGCCTAGGTTCAATTGCCGGATCAATTCACAGGACAAGTCATGATTGAAGACGATTATCTCTATAAAAATGGCGGCGTTGCAGGATTTGGTTCCCGACTGAAAGCTATTTTCGGTTCGGGCAAGTTCTGGGTGCGCAGCCTTGGTGTGATCGTTCTGATTGCCGTGATCTATTATCCGGCAGGCATGGCGATTGTGCATCGTATCGATGACAACCCCGACTTTATCGGCAATTACAAGGGCGGCAGTCACGCGGTGAACACCGCCGCAGCCCTGATTGATCGCGAGGTCAACCAGAACCGCTGGACCGCCAACGACCCGTTCTTCCTGCCAAGTGCAGCCCTTGATAACATGCCGAACTTCCAGACCGGGATTGTCTATGCCCTGTCGCGCTTTGCGATCGAGCTTTCCGATCAGATCGGGCGCGCCCGTGGGTCAAGTCAGGTTGACCCGGATCTGGATGACGCCGCCGGCCTTTTGAAATTCCGTGGCGACAAATGGGTGTTTGATCCCAGCGTTTCGCTGCTGCCCGGTGTCACGTCTGAGCAGCAATACCGTCAGGCAATCCGGTCCCTGCAAAACTACAATACCCGTCTGACCAACGGGAATGCGGTTTTTGAACGCCGTGCAGACAACCTTCAGGAAACACTGAACCGCATTGCCAATGACCTTGGCTCGGCCTCTGCCCTGATTGATGATAAGGTGGAAAATCCGTCGATCTTTGATCGCACGGCCGATGACGTTTTCTATGCCACCAAGGGTCGCCTTTATGCCTATAGCCTGATCTTGCGCGATCTTGGCACCGACTTCGAACAGATCATCAATGAACGCCAGATCGCATCGGTCTGGGCAGAAATGATCGGATCCCTGCAAGCGGCGGCCGCACTTGACCCGATGGTGGTTGTGAACGGCTCGGCCGATGGCATCGTCTTCCCTAACCATCTGGCGGGGCTTGGTTTCTATCTTTTGCGGGCCCGTACCCAGATGCGCGAAATCAGCAGCATTCTGCAACGTTGACGTCAATGTGATTACGAAACACGCCATCCAGAATACCTGAGTTGCGCGCTGCGACTTGATCTTTTGTGGTTTTTGCCCCATTTAGGGCCTAACCAAATGAAATAGAGATTGTTGAGTGGGCAGCATAAGTCCCGACGATCAGAGTGAGAGGACAAGCCGAAAATGTTCATTCAGACCGAACCGACCCCGAATCCGGCGACACTCAAATTCCTTCCGGGCGAAGAAGTCATGGGCCGTCTTGGCACCGCCAACTTCGTTAAGGGTGACGAAGCCATCAAATCGCCGCTTGCACGCAAGCTGTTTGAAATTGATGGCATTGCCGGTGTTTTCCTAGGCGGTGATTTCATCACCATCACCAAGGATGACTCCAAGGACTGGCAGACCCTGAAACCGCAGATTCTTGGCGGGATCATGGAACATTACACGTCCGGTCAGCCGGTTCTCGATCAGGATTCCAACGCCGCCACCGGTACCAGCTCTGCGGCCGAAGGCGATGATGAACTGGTCAGCCAGATCAAGGAACTGCTTGATACCCGCGTGCGCCCGGCCGTGGCACAGGATGGTGGTGACATCGTCTTCCACCGTTTCGAAGATGGCGTGGTCTTCCTTGAAATGCACGGTGCATGCGCCGGCTGCCCGAGCAGCACCGCGACGCTCAAGATGGGCATCGAAAACATGCTGCGTTATTACGTGCCCGAAGTTCAGGCCGTCGAACCGGTCATGGCTGACTGAGCCTGACCCGGTTTTCAGACACCTCATCGACAAGATGGCGTCCGACCATCCGGTGAACTGACCGCGCACGGATTTACGAGTCGTTAACAAATTCAGACGCCCGGCGTGAACTTTAACCCGCGCCGGGCGTAAAAATTATGCGCTGAACGAAAAGGTTTTCTTGGCGTTTTCAACTCTCGGAGATATTGCCCGTTGCGATCATCGCGCGCGGCAGGCATAGATAACCTCCACTTGGGATGGACAGTTCGACTGATCCTGGAGATTCAACAATGACTAGCGCAAAAACAAACAGTTACAGGAATGTTGCGCTCGCTTCGATTTTCGGAGCGGTTGTTTTCCTGTATATTGGGCTTTTCGCCGGAATTGATCTTTCTCCAACTCCGGAAGGTTTCGAGACAGAAACCGTCGAAGTCACGGCAGATGAAGCCGTTATCAAAAAGAAGAAAACGGTTTATCGCCGCGGTCCTGAAGTCATCGCACTCAGCCAGTATTTCAAAAGCATCGGCTATCACCTCAATGAGGTGGGCGAAGTTCCGCGCGTCTATATCAAGCGCGTGCCCGAAGGCCTTGGCGAACTGGCATCGGTTGAAGAGCGCAAACAGCTTTTCCTGAAAATCATGCTGCCGCTGGCCATGCGCGTGAATGAAGAAATCACCGCGCGCCGTGAACGTCTTATGGCCATTCAGGCCAAGGGCATTTCCGGCACCCCGGTCAGCCAGGCCGATCAGCAATGGGTCAATCAGCTGATGAAGCGCTATCGCGTGACTGATGGCGGTATCAACGCCCTGCTTGAACGCATTGATGTGATCCCGACCTCCCTGATCCTTGCCCAGTCGGCAGAGGAAAGTGGTTGGGGCACGTCACGCTTTGTGCGCAAAGGCAACGCCCTGTTTGGTCAATGGGCCTGGGGCGACGATGAAGGCATCGTGCCGAAGGATCGCGAAGATGGCAAAACCCACGTCATCAAGGCCTTTGGCAGCCTGATGGACAGTGTGCGGGCCTATGCACGCAACATCAACTCGCACCCGGCCTATCAGGAATTGCGCGAACGTCGCGCAACCCTTCGCGCCGACGGCAAGTTTATCAGTGGCTGGGAACTGGCCGAAACCTTGACCAAATATTCCGAGCGCGGCGAGGAATATGTCGACAGCCTGCATGCGATCATGAGTGTGAACGGGCTGAACGAGCTTGATGGTCTTGATTTTGCGGCAGGCGACGTCCCGCCGCCGCCAAAGGTGCTCGCCGCCCTTGAGGAATAATCCCAAGGGACAAAAGAGATAAATCAGGTACCAAGCCAGATAACCAAATAAAAAGGGACCCGAGCGGGTCCCTTTTTCTTTGGTTCTGATATCACAAGAACCAGTTATGGCCGTCCACGATAAATCCAGCCTTTTTCCGATTTCAGCAACCGGATTTCATCCTCGACCACCCGACGGTCGCCCACCTTGTATTCGCCTTCCTTGAGCGTCAGCATCTTGGTTTTCACCAGATCAAGCGCATCGCGCACCGTACTGCCAACATCATCCATCGTCCCGGCCGCCTTGCCCTTTTCGGTCACGTCATCGGCAAAATCGGCAACCGTGCGATCAAACACCAGCTCATAGCGCACCATGACAAGCACTTCGTCATCGTCTTCAGAAATGCTGTTGGTTTTGGTCACGTTTTCAACATGGCCGACCTTGGCATAGGGATCATCGCGAAACCGTTCGATCACCGCCGTGGTGATTTCATCGGCTGTCGGTCCGCTGACCTGTTCATCTTCGCAGGCGGTAAGCAGCGGCAAAAACATGATAACGGCGAAAAACCGGGTCAACTGGCCCATAAGCGATTCCTGTTTTCTGGGTTTTGGCTTGAATTGCGGACTATTGCCTCTGTGATGTGGCAAAAATCGGGTCGGATGTCACAGAACACGCCCCCAAACGTCTATATGCGCATCCAACTGTCAGGTTATCACCCATCCACCCAAAATACGCAGACCGAATTATGTCGCGGCATTGGTCCGTGGATCTGGCCGCCGCGAAAAGCCGCTCGGCAGATCTGGATATCCGAACAAAAAAGGCGGAGCCTGAAAAATCAGCTCCGCCTTTCTGATCTTTGATTTTGGCTCGGCTTAGCCGTGCTCTGCCTCGTGGGCGGCAAGGGCGGCCAGGTTCACAAGATCGTTCACGGTTGCCCCCATCTGGGCGATCTGGGCCGGTTTTTCCAGACCGATCATCACCGGACCAACCACCGTGCCACCGCCAAGCTTATCAAGCAGTTTGGAGGCCGTGGTTGCCGCGTGGAGCGCTGGCATCACCAGAACGTTGGCCGGACCTGACAGACGGCAGAACGGATAAAGCTTCAGAAGCTCGGTATCGAGTGCCACATCAACCGCCATGTCGCCATCGAACTCGAAATCGACATTGCTGCTTTCAAGGATGCCCACGGCTTCGCGGATACGGTCGGTATCCTCGCTATACGGGTTGCCGAAGGTCGAGTGCGAAACCATCGCCACACGCGGCTCATGGCCCATCTGACGGGCCTTGGCGGCCGCCTGAATGGCGATCTCGGCCAGTTCCTCGGCATTGGGCAGATTGTGCACACGGGTATCGGCGATGAACACCGTCCGGCCTTTGGCAATCGCGATCGAAAGCCCCATCGGGATTTCACCCGGCTTGGCATCGATCACACCGGCAACATCGGCGAAGCTGCGATTGAAGTTCCGGGTAAGCCCGGTGATCAAACCATCGGCATGACCCTGTGCCACCATGACAGATGCAAAGACGTTACGCTTCTGGTTGACCATGCGCTGGCAATCACGCCACAGGAAGCCTTTGCGCTGCAAGCGCTGATAGAGGAACTCGGCATATTCCGCATTATGCTTGGACAGGGCCGCGTTGCTGATTTCAACACCATCAAGGCTTTCAATGCCAAGCTTCTTGGCGCTTTCATGGATGCGGTCTTCGCGCCC
Source organism: Thalassospira sp. CA1 (assembly GCF_059052855.1). Classification (NCBI taxonomy): domain Bacteria; kingdom Pseudomonadati; phylum Pseudomonadota; class Alphaproteobacteria; order Rhodospirillales; family Thalassospiraceae; genus Thalassospira; species Thalassospira sp. CA1. The sequence continues at coordinate 213,556 of NZ_JBZCIA010000001.1, read as the reverse complement.
GATCAGGATCGGCGTGCCATAGCCGGAGTTGCGATACGCCACCGCTGCGCGGATCACCGTTTCTTCCTCGCCCTCGGCAAAGGCGATGCGTTTCGGGTGCGCACGGACGTAATCGGAAATCAGCTGCAAATGGGCTGCCGTCGGATCAAGACGACCACGCAGCTGATTTTCATATTCTTCCATATCAATGATCGGACGACGCGCCACACCGCTATCCATCGCGGCCTGGGCAACCGCCTTGGGCACGGCCGTAATCAGGCGCGGGTCAAACGGGGCCGGGATGATATATTCCGGCCCATATTGCAAACGACGCCCGGAATAGGCCGCCGCCACTTCATCGGGCACGTCTTCACGGGCAAGCGATGCCACTGCATGGGCTGCGGCAATCTTCATGTCTTCGTTGATCGTGGATGCCTGAACATCCAGCGCACCGCGGAAGATATACGGGAAGCCCAGAACGTTGTTGATCTGGTTCGGATAATCCGAACGCCCGGTGGCGCAAATCGCATCATCACGAATAGCAGCAACGTCTTCCGGGGAAATTTCCGGATCCGGGTTGGCCATGGCAAAGATGATCGGCTGTTTGGCCATGCTTTTGACCATGGCTGACGTCACCGCGCCCTTGACCGACAGGCCAAAGAACGCATCCGCGCCCTTCATCGCGTCGTCAAGCGACCGTGCATCGGTATCGGCCGCATGGGCCGATTTCCACTGGTTCATGCCGTCTTCACGGCCCTTGTAGATCACCCCGCGCGAGTCACACATGATCACGTTGTCATGGGCAACACCCATGCTTTTGACCAGTTCGCAACACGCAATCGCGGCCGCACCGGCCCCGTTGATGACAAGCTTGATGTCTTCAAGTTTGCGACCCGTCAGGTCACAGGCATTGATAAGCCCCGATGCCGCAATGATCGCTGTGCCATGCTGGTCATCATGAAACACCGGAATGTCCATAACTTCGCGCAGGCGCTGTTCGATGATGAAGCATTCCGGCGCCTTGATGTCTTCAAGGTTGATCCCGCCAAATGATGCGCCGAGGAAACGCACGCAATTAACGAACTCGTCAACATCTTCGGTCGACACTTCAAGATCGAACCCATCCACATCGGCAAAGCGTTTGAACAGAACCGCCTTGCCTTCCATCACCGGCTTGGAGGCCAGTGCACCAAGGTTGCCAAGGCCAAGCACGGCGGTGCCGTTGGAAATGACCGCAACGATGTTGCCCTTGGAGGTATAATCATAGGCAGTCGCCGGGTTCTTGGCGATTTCAAGACACGGCACCGCAACACCCGGCGAATAGGCCAGCGAGAGGTCGCGCTGAGTGGTCAGCGGTTTGGATGCGGTGATTTCGATTTTGCCGGGGCGGCCGCTGGAATGAAACAGCAGCGCTTCACGGTCACGAACCTTGATTTCTGTATCTGACATTGTGTTTTTCACTGACGCTTGCGTGGTGAGATGGAAAGCAACCTGTACGGTCTGTTTTGTTCTTAAGTTCTGATTTTCCTGATCGACAAGTTTGCGGCGTGGGACCGTCTTGTCGGACCGCCCAATAAATCAGGCTTCGCGCCCCGGGTCAAAGGCGACGTTAACGGCAACCGCAAAATTACGTAGCGTTTTCCGTATGTTGCGGCGCAACATTGACCTCTGATCCGACCCGTTTCACATCCACAAACGCAATAGCGGACACGCCCGCCCCATCGACCCAACCGCCGTGACCGCCAGTAAGTGTTGGTTTTTCAGAGATGTAATCACGCATGCACAAAGGGCTCTTGGGCTTGCGGTTTTTATTGCGCCGCGCAAACCGACCCGCCGATTGGCACAAATATGAACTTTCCACGATACGAAAAACGGGGGCCAATGCCCCCGTATTCGCGTTGCCTTACCGGCAAATTCAATCGTTTTCGACGGACTCTGTCACGCAGCTGCCCGCAACACCAAAACGTGCGGATTACTTTGGTGAATGCAGGTGGATGTTGGTCGCACCGTTCTGTTCAAGAATGGCGCGTGCCTTGGCCTCGGCACCTTCATGGTCCGGGTCGATCCGCACCCACAGGATGACTGATCCGGCGTCCACCGCGCGGGCGAAATCCTCGGTATGCGGGGTGGAGGTCACTTCTTCGATAAATTCACGAAGTGCTACTGCGCCAACACCGGCTCCGACCGCGATCGCAGCCGCCGCTGTCGCAGCGCCCCCAAACAGGGCAATCGCACCGGACGCCACCAGCGGCACTTCATATTTGGTTTCACCGACCAGTGCGGTCAGCACATCGGACCAGGACCGACCATCCTTGCCTGCCACATCAATGGATTCGTGGGAGCTTAAAACCGACAGATCGGTGCGTTCAAACCCGGCATCGCGGAGCGCACGCAGAGCCGCATCGAAACCGTCCTTGGTATCAAACAGTCCGACCAGTTCCGGGGCCTGCGGGATGGTCTGTTCTTCTGCCATTTTGTACGCTCCTTGCTCACTGTTATTCTGTCGCCGAAAACGACAGTTGGTTGTTGGTCACGATCTTTATATATTCGCAGAAATTCAGGCGTTGCAATGGCATAGATCAAGTTTTATCACCCCGCCAGTTTCCTGCTCTCGTCTTTGCCTTCAGGGTTTGCTATCAAGTCATTATGAACCAGATCGCCGATAAATCCGATACCACACCGACCGCACCTTCTTTTTCCAGAGACGGCGCGACGCCAATGATGATGCAGTTCCTTGAAATCAAGGAACAGTATCAGGACTGCCTGCTGTTTTATCGGATGGGCGATTTCTACGAGCTGTTCTTTGACGACGCGGTCAAGGCCGCCGAAGCCCTTGATATTGCCCTGACAAAACGCGGCAAGCATCAAGGTAACGAAATTCCCATGGCCGGTGTTCCCGTCCATAGTCACGAAACCTATCTGCAACGTCTGATCCGCAAGGGCTTTCGGGTTGCCGTCTGTGAACAGATGGAAGACCCGGCCGAGGCCAAAAAACGCGGCGCCAAATCCGTGGTCAAACGCGGTGTTGTCCGCCTGATCACGCCGGGCACCCTTACCGAAGACAGCCTGCTGGATGCACGGCGCCACAATTATCTGGCCGCCGTATCGGAAGTCCGTGGCAAGATCGGGCTGGCCTGGCTTGATATGTCGACCGGTGATTTCTTTGTGCAGCCTTGCGAAATGGCCGGTCTTGGTGCCGCCCTTGCCCGGCTTGATCCGGGTGAAATCCTGTTTTCGGAAAAGATGCTGAACCGCTCTGAAGTGTTCGACATCTATGCCGAATATAAAAACATCATCACCCCACAGCCGACCGCGCGCTTTGATGCTGAAAATGCCCAGCTCAGGCTTAAAAAGCTTTATGAGGTCGAGGCCCTTGATGCCTTTGGCGGTTTTGAGATCGCAGAGCTTTCGGCTGCCGGGGCGCTGATTGATTATGTCGAACTGACCCAAAAGGGCCAGATGCCCCGCCTTGCCCCGCCAACCCGCGTGGCAGAAGGGGCGGCGATGGAAATCGATGCCGCCACCCGTCGGTCGCTGGAGCTGATCCAGACCCAGTCGGGCGAGCGCAAGGGATCGTTGCTGTCCGTCATTGACCGCACCCGCACCGGTGCCGGCGCACGTTTGCTGGCAGCCCGCCTGTCTGCCCCGCTGACCAATGCGGACGAGGTCAATAAACGCCTTGATCTGGTGGAATATTTCCATGATCGCGATGGGTTGCGGTCTGATCTGCGCGCCGCCCTTGGAGAATGCCCGGATATTGAACGCGCGCTGTCGCGCCTGTCGGTCGGGCGTGGTGGCCCGCGTGATCTGGCCGCGATGCGTGATGGGCTGTCCTGCGCCTTTGCGATTGGCAACCTGCTGAACAAACCCGATGGCGGCAATGATGGCCTGACTGCCCAGCCGGAAGCCCTTTCTGATCATTTGACCATGATGGGCCATCACGGCGATCTGATTGATCTGCTGCGCCGGGCAATCGCCGAAAGCCTGCCGCTTCTCGCACGCGATGGTGGGTTCATTGCCGGGGGCTATCACCCGCCGCTTGATGAGCTGCGCATGCTATCGAGTGAAAGCAAAAAGCTGATCGCCAATCTGCAGGCCCGCTATACCGAGCAAACCGGGATTTCCAATCTTAAGGTCAAGCACAACAACGTACTTGGCTATTTCATCGAAGTATCGGCCAAAACCGCCGACAAGATGATGGAGATGGATGAGTTTATCCACCGCCAGACCATGGCCAATGCGGTGCGCTTTACCACTGTCGAACTGTCCGAACTTGAAAGCAAGGTCTCCAAGGCAGGTGATCAGGCGCTTGCGCTTGAACTTGAACTGTTTGATGAACTGGTGGCAGCCGTTCTGGCCAAGGCCGATGACATCGCCAAATGTGCATCTGCGCTGGCCGGGCTTGATGTATCGGCTGCTTTGGCCGAACTCGCCCGTGATCAGGGTTGCATTCGCCCCAACATTGATAACAGCCTTGCCTTTGACATCACCGCTGGCCGCCATCCGGTGGTTGAGGCCGCCTTGCGTGAAAACGGTGACGCACCCTTTGTTGCCAATGATTGCCGCCTTGAAGATGAACAAAGCCTGTGGCTGATCACCGGTCCGAACATGGCCGGTAAATCGACTTTCCTGCGCCAGAACGCATTGATTGCGGTACTCGCCCAGATCGGCGCGTTCGTCCCGGCGGCCAAGGCCCATATCGGCGTGATTGACCGGTTGTTTTCGCGCGTCGGGGCGGCCGATGATCTGGCGCGCGGCCGATCCACCTTTATGGTCGAAATGGTCGAAACCGCATCGATCCTTAATCAGGCAACCGATCGTTCGCTGGTCATCCTTGATGAAATCGGCCGTGGTACCGCGACCTTTGATGGCCTGTCGATCGCCTGGGCCGTGGTTGAAAACCTTCATGAAATCAATCAGTGCCGTGGTCTTTTCGCCACCCACTATCACGAACTGACGGCGTTGGCGGCCAAGCTCAAACACCTGTCGTGCCACACCATGCTGATCAAGGAGTGGCAGGGCGAGGTCGTCTTCCTGCATGAAGTCGGTGCGGGCAGTGCGGATCGGTCATATGGCATTCACGTCGCCCAGCTGGCGGGTCTGCCAAAGCCCGTGATCAAGCGCGCCGAACAGGTCCTGAAAACGCTCGAAAAGGGCGAACAGGGGGGTGCTGTTTCCAAGCTTGCCGATGACCTGCCGCTGTTTGCGGTTGCCATCGAACAGGCCGCCAAGGAGGAACGCACAAGCGCCCCGGCGCTTTCGGATGCGCAAAAGGCGCTGCTTGATGCGGTTGCCGATCTTGATCCCGATAACATGACCCCGCGCGAAGCCCTTGATGCGCTGTATCGTCTTCAGTCGCTAAAGGGCTGATCACCGGCAAAACAGGCGGTCTATCCCCATATCAAGTGCGTGTCTGCCGATCGGACTTGCGCACGCATTTGATGCGGATAGATGAAATTGGCGCTATGGTGCGGCAACTGTTAAGAAAATTGATATATAAACCCTGTCGCCGACAGACCGCACGCCAGGACCGAGGAAACCGACCAACGTGACCTACAAGATCAAGAAGCAGCGCGAAATCATCGACCGCAAAAAGGTCTTTGCCGAGCTTGAGGCCATCGCCAACGATCCGGCACTCAAAAGCTTCAAACAGCGCACCGCCGTTCTCAACAAGCTGAAATCAGTACTTGAGGCCGGGCGATCTGTTATCCGCGCACGCTTTGAAGAAAGCAATTCCGGGCAGGACACCGTCTTTTCCAACAGTTTCCTGATGGATCAGATCGTCCGCCTGATCCATGATTTTGCCACCACGTTCGTCTATACGCTGCACAATCCGACCAATGAACAACGCATGTCAGTCGTCGCTGTCGGCGGCTATGGCCGCGGTGACATGGCGCCGCATTCCGATGTCGATATCCTGTTCCTGTTTCCCTACAAACAGACCGCACATGGCGAACAGGTCGTTGAATTCATTCTTTATATGCTGTGGGATCTGGGGCTTAAGGTCGGTCATGCGACGCGATCCGTCGATGATTGCCTGCGCATGGGCAAACAGGACATCACCATTCGCACCAACCTGCTTGAAAGCCGGTTCGTTTGGGGTGATGAGGAAACCTATAAACTGTTTCGCACCCGCTTCATGGAAGAGCTCGTCAAGGGCAGCGGCATCGAGTTCATCGAAAAGAAGCTTGGTGAACGCGACGAACGCCACACCCGCATGGGCGATTCACGCTATGTGGTCGAACCCAACGTCAAGGACGGCAAGGGCGGGCTTCGCGATCTCCATACCCTGTTCTGGATTGGCAAATACCTTTATCGCGTCAATTCCCCGATGGAGCTGGTCGATCTCAAGGTCCTGACGCGCAAGGAAGCACGCGGCTTTCTTAAGGCACAGAACTTCCTGTGGGCGGTGCGTTGCTGGTTACATTACCTGTCTGATCGCGAAGAAGACCGCCTGACGTTCGATATGCAGCGCGATATTGCCGAGCGGCTTGGCTATACCGATCATGCCGGCGCATCGGGCGTCGAACGCTTCATGAAGCACTATTATCTGATGGTGAAGCATGTCGGGAACCTGACGCGCATCTTCTGTGCCGCCCTTGAAGAAAGCCATCAGCGCCGCCCGCTGATCCGTTTTCCGGGCAAGCTGTTTGGTACCAAGGAAATTGACGGGTTTGAGCTGCGCAATGAACGCCTGACGGTCGAAAGCCTTGATGTCTTCAAGAACGACCCGATCAAGATTTTGCGCCTGTTTCTGGTTGCCCATCAAAACCGGGTTGGCATTCATCCCGAAACGCTGCGCTGGATCACGCAAAGCCTGAAATATGTTGATCACAAGCTGCAAAACGATCCGGACGCCAACGAGGTTTTCCTTGAAATCCTCACCCAGCGTGACAGCCCGGATGTGACGCTCCGCAAGATGAACGAGGCCGGTGTTCTGGGGCGTTTCATCCCCGATTTCGGCCGTGTCGTTGCCCAGATGCAATATGACATGTACCACACCTACACCGTGGACGAGCATACCATCAGGGCGATTGGCGTGCTTAATCAGATCGAGTCCGGCGAACTTGCCGAAGACGCCCCGGTTGCCACCCGCATCATGGGTCAGGTGATTTCGCGCCGTGTGCTGTATGTCGCGGTATTGCTCCATGACATTGCCAAGGGCCGTGGCGGCGACCATTCCGAGCTCGGGGCCGAAGTCGCCGAAAAGCTCTGCCCGCGGCTGGGTCTGTCCCCCGCCGATACCGAGGCCGTCGCATGGCTGGTCAAGGCGCATCTGTGGATGAGCCTGACCGCGTTCAAGCGTGATCTCAATGATCCCAGCACCATTCGCGCCTTTGCCGATCTGGTACAATCTCAGGAACGCCTGCGTCTGTTGCTGTGCCTGACGGTGGCTGATATCCGCGCGGTGGGTCCCAATGTCTGGAACGGCTGGAAGGCCACCCTGCTGCGTGAACTTTACTATGCCACCGATGATATGCTGTCAGGTGGTCTTAATGCCGATAGCCGCGATTCGCGCGTCGAAAATGCGCAAAACGCGCTGCGCGATGCGCTGAAAGACTGGCCCGAACAGGATATCGAGGACTTTATCGAACGCGGCTATCCGTCCTATTGGCTGAGCTTTGATACCGACATCCACGTCCATCACGCCCATCTGACCCGCGACGCCCGAAACTCCGGGGCCGAGATCACAGTCGATGTCCGCATCGATACCGAAATTGATGCCACTGAAATCACCGTCCACACCACCGACCATCCCGGCCTGTTTTCCCAGATTGCCGGCGCAATGGCGCTGTGCGGGGCCAACGTCGTCGATGCAAAGATCCTGACCCTTGCAGATGGCATGGCGCTGGATACCTTTTTCGTGCAGGACACCAATGGCGAGGCGTTTAACGACTCCACCAAACTTGATCGCCTGCGCGACACGCTGGAAAAGGTCATTTCCGGGCAGATTCGCCCCAGTCAGGAAATCGAACGCCGCCAGACCAAGGACAACAAGCACCGCACCGCGGTCTTCAAGGTCGAACCGAATGTCATTATCGACAACAAGGCCAGCCGCACCCATACGGTGATTGAAATCACCGCCCGTGACCGGTTGGGCCTGCTTTATGACATCACGCGTGCGCTCCGTGATCTTTCGATGCAGATTGCCTCTGCGCGCATTTCCACCTTTGGCGAACGCGCGGTTGACGTCTTCTATGTCAAGGATGTCTTCGGGCTCAAGATCGACAGCCGCACCAAGTTTGTTCAGGTCAAGGAAACCCTGACCCAGGCGATTCGCAACGACTAGCTTGTTGTTCTCAGCACCAAAACAAACAAACCGGATCGATCCAATACCCATGCGCTACCCTAGGCAACGCCACGGTATGGATCAGATCCGGATGTACCAGCCGTTAGGGCCAGTAAACTGCTCGAATTATATTTCTTTGGAAATTGTGACGGACGAGGAAGGGTAAAACCAAACCCGACAGCGTGACCTGTTATTCACGGTGTCGAAATCCTCGGAGTGCAGCAGGTTGAGGTGGATACCGTATTTCCCCGCCCGTCCAATATGAGGCTCGCGTCCCAACGAACCCTCAGCGAATGTGAATATGCGGGTGTTGCAACTGTTTTTCTGTGACGGCTGTCACAGGGACCCCAAAAAAAATCACCTAATTCAATCACTTTCACAAAAATGCGATATACGCCGCGGTTTTGGGCCTCAAAAATTACGACTATTTTCACCTTCGACTGTCAAATTCCTGTGCATCAAACGTGAAAATACCGCAATCGCACGTCATCACCGGCAGAATCGCGCCCTTTGGTGACGCTTAAATACGGAACGCTCTCGAATGTCGCTTGTCCGCTCTATCGCCACGGTGAGTGGCTTTACGCTGTTATCCCGCCTTCTGGGATTTTGCCGCGATATTCTGATTGCCGGGATGCTCGGTGCGGGCGGCATGGCCGATGCGTTCTTTGTGGCGTTCAAGTTTCCCAACCTGTTTCGTCGCCTGTTTGGCGAAGGTGCGTTTTCCGCGGCCTTCATCCCGCTTTTGGCAGGTGACATTGAAAAACGCGGTATGGACGCAGCCCGCGAATTTGCCGCGCGCGCCATGTCGATGCTGATCCTGATCACCGGTTTTCTGGTGGCGATCATTGAAATCCTGATGCCCTGGGCGATGTATGTGTTTGCGCCGGGCTTTGCCGAAAATCCCGAAAAGTTCGAACTTGCCGTCGAACTGTCGCGCATCACGTTTCCCTATCTTGCCTTCATATCCGCCGTCGCCCTGATGTCGGGTGTGATGAATACGCTTCATCGCTATGCCGCCGCCGCCGCCGCCCCGATCATTCTCAATATCTGCCTGATTGCGGCCTTGCTCGGCTTGGCACCGGTGACCGAAACCCCTGCCCATGCCCTGGCGTGGGGGGTGGCGATTGCCGGTGTGGCGCAGTTCCTGATGCTGGTGATTGCGTGTAAACGGGTCGGTTTTGCCATCAAATGGCAGATGCCGCGTGTTGATGACCGCATCAAGCTTCTGGGCAAACGCATGATCCCCGGCATGATTGGCGCCGGCGTCTATCAGATCAATCTTCTGATCGACACCATGCTGGCTTCCCTCGTCTCTGATGGCGCGGTCTCCTGGCTGTATTACGCAGATCGCGTGCAACAATTGCCACTCGGTGTGATTGGCATTGCGATTGGCACCGCGCTTTTGCCGACATTATCGCGCCAATTGCAGGGCGATGATGCCAAAACCGCGATGTATAGCCAGAATCGCGGCATTGAAATCGCGCTTTTGCTCACACTTCCGGCCGCCATCGCCCTTGGTGTCATGGGCCTGCCGGTGATCAACGTTCTGTTTGAACGCGGTGCCTTCGGCGCGGAAGAAACCCTCATGACCGGCATGGCATTGACCGTGTTTGCCTTTGGCCTGCCGGCCTCGGTTCTGGTCAAGGTCCTCGCACCCGGTTTCTTTGCCCGCGAAGACACCAAAACACCGATCCGCATTGGCATATCCTGCATGGTGCTGAACATCATTCTGATCGTGGTGCTGATGCCATGGTTCGGGCATCTTGGCATTGCGGCGGCAACGTCGGTCTCGGTCTGGGTCAATGCGACCTCGCTTGGTTTTATTTTGCATCGGCGGGGCGACCTGACCTTTGATACCCGCCTTGCCCGGCGCGTACCGCGCATCCTTGTCGCATCCGCACTGATGGGATTGGCACTCTGGTTTGCGATTGATGCCTTATGGCAAAATGACGCGCTTTCGATCACACGCATCATCACCATGGCGGTGATTGTGACCGGTGGCATGGCCGTCTATGCGATTGCGGCCCAACTGCTTGGTGCGACCAGCTTTTCCGAGCTGAAAGCAACATTGAAACGCGGAAAACCTGCCTGATCTGAATATTTCCGGGCATTTCCCGAAAGCAGCTTGACCAAATCGGGCCAGACCCTAAACTCGCGCGCTGTTTGCTTGCATGCTCGTCCGCCGGCGGGTGTCCAAAACCTGGCGGAGTATGCAGGCCCTGTTAAACATAAATTGAAATGGACGACGACGTTATGGAACGTGTGTTTTCGGGCGCTCAGCCCACCGGTAACCTTCACCTTGGCAACTATCTTGGCGCGATCCGCAACTGGGTCGAATTGCAGAAGAAATATGAATGCATCTTCTGCGTGGTCGATATGCATGCCATCACGGTCTGGCAAGACCCCAAGGAACTGCGTTCCAACATTCGCGAACTGGCGGCCAGCATGATTGCTTCGGGCATTGATCCGGAAAATCAGGTGCTGTTTAACCAAAGTCAGGTTTCCGCCCATGCCGAACTGGCCTGGATCTTTAACTGTGTCGCGCGCATCGGCTGGATGAACCGCATGACCCAGTTCAAGGAAAAGGCAGGCAAACACCGCGAAAACGCGTCGCTTGGCCTTTATGCTTATCCGAGCCTGATGGCCGCTGACATTCTGGCCTATAAGGCAACCCATGTGCCGGTCGGCGAAGACCAGAAACAGCATCTGGAACTGGCCCGTGACATCGCGTTGAAATTCAACACCGATTACGAGGTCGAAGGCTTCTTCCCGCAGCCCGAACCGCTGATCCTCGGTCCGGCAACGCGTGTGATGTCGCTGCGTGACGGTTCGAAAAAGATGTCGAAGTCCGATGCGTCCGATATGTCGCGCATCAATATGACCGACGATGCCGAAACGCTGGCCAAAAAGATCCGCAAGGCAAAAACCGATCCGGAACCGCTGCCATCCGAGGTCGCCGGTCTTGAAGGCCGCCCGGAAGCCAAGAACCTGATCACCATCTATGCAGCCCTCACCGACAACACGGTCGATGCGGTTCTGGCAGAACATGGTGGCACCCAGTTCTCTGGCTTCAAACAGGCGCTGACCGACGTGGTTGTCGAAAATCTGGCACCGATTACCGAGGAAATGGCACGCCTCAAAGCCGATCCGGCCTATATCGATCAGGTTCTGGCCAAGGGTGCCGAACGTGCCAATGGCATCGCCCAGCCGATCCTCAAAGAGGTCAAGGAAATCGTCGGTTTCCTGAACAGCTGATCGCATCAAAGCATCTGAACATCAAAAAGCCCGCCGGTGTAAACCAGGCGGGCTTTTTTGTTTTGATTTCGAAATATTCTTTATCAGATCGCATTTCCAGACGGTGAAGGCTTCTGCTGCATCGCCTGATATTTCTTCAGACCATCCATCATCGTCTGGCTGAACCATGCACCCACCGGCGCATCGCCATTCAGGTGATCAGACGCCTGCTGCAAAAGCGGATGATCAGCCGACGCGTCATCAGCCGGTGCACTGGCGGAAATGGCCGATCCACCCTGATCTGCATTGGCGACATCGTATCCGTCATGGGCATTTGCCGGGCGGTCATCAGCCACCGCGTTGCTGCTGGCGACGGCATCTGCCGCCATGGTTTGTGCCTTGTCACGACCAAGGGCAGCGTTAAAGCGGGCGGCCATTTCGGCTGCCGAAAGCGGCGTACCATCTGGCGACGTCGTCTGTATGTCGCTGGCCTTGCGTTCTGCGGTCTCGGCCTTCACGGCATTCAGTTTGGCGTATTTGGCTTCATGGGCGGCCATTTCAGCGGAAATCGCAAAACCAGTGGTCTGGCGGCTAAGCCGGCCGCTGCTGGCGGCACGCGCCCAGACGGTATTGGCGTCACCGGTGCTGGTGACCGGTCGACGTGCGGTTTCGGTTGCCGTCGAATTGGATGCGACGGTCCGGTTGAAGGCAGATACCGGGTTCGCCGTTCCCGCCGATGCCATGGCAACGGCCAGTTCTGCCGGATCGGTTGAGGGCGGGACAGATGCCGAAGCAAGTTCTGCCTCAGGCTGTTTTGATGCTGCACTTTGCGCAGCTTGTGCAACTGGCGAGGCATTCTGCGTGTTCTGCGCAACTTGCGCGCCTTGTGCACCTTGCGCACCTTGTGCCCACGGCACATTCAAATCAGAGGCCCGAACGCCCGTGCTGCCGGTCGCAGTATTGGATGCCAGCATGGCCTGATCAACCGGGGCCGTTGGTGCGGACTGGACAATCGTGGCCTGTTCGGCTGGGCTGACGGATTGTGATTGCGGGCCGGTCATCCAGGGCAGAACCAGATCGCCCTGATAGGCGCCGTTCTGCGCGACCGTGGTTGCCAGATTGGTGGGTGCGTTCGCATTGCCTGCATCGGCCACCGCCGTGCCATCATCAATGCCGCTGCCCCCAAATCCGTCTTCGATCATCGCCATGAAGTGGGTGCCGGTATCGTCGCCTGTGACCGCATCGACCACGGCGTCAATCGCCGCCCCGGCAAGGCCAAACACCCCGCCAAACAGGCCACCACCCGCGACGCGGGCACCATTGCCGATCTCATCGCCGGTAAGCGAGCGATAAATCATCCCGACGCCGGGAATATGTTGCAAAGGATTGATCACATCGAGGAAATCGGTGAATTCAAAGCCATCCTCGCCAAACATATATTGCGAGAATGTCCGGCCTTCGGACGTGCCAGAAAGCTGGTCGGCAGCATTGGACTGGGCAAACTTGCCGTTTGCCGCCCCATTTGTGCCACCTGCACCGCCCGCGCTACCGGATAGGCTACCGGGCGAAATTTGCCGCCAATTTTCACCAATCGACATGTCTGTCCTCCTCTTGCCAATAGTTTTGCAAAAGGAGTGCCAGTTTTAGTGCATGCTAACGCTTTGAATTATCGATATTTTCTTGGGAAAGAATTTCGCCGGACTTGCCTGTCGGAATCTTCTGCCGGGTAGCATCGGCATCTTAAAGACCCGCCGCTTATCAGAGCGGCTTAGAATAAATGGCCTGCCCGGTCCTTCTTGGTCTGCAGATAAAACTCGTTATGACCATTGGACGGGAATTTATGCGGGACACGCTCGGAAACCGTGACACCCCAGCTTTCAAGACCGGTCAGCTTCTCGGGGTTATTGGTCAGCAAACGCACGCTTTCAAAGCCCATCTGACGCAGCATTTCGGCCGCCGGGCGATAGACACGTTCATCGGCGTCAAAGCCAAGTTCCTCGTTGGCATCAAGGGTGTCAAACCCGCGATCCTGCAGGGCATAGGCGCGCAACTTGTTCACAAGCCCGATGCCACGCCCTTCCTGACGCAGATAAAGCACAATACCGCCCTGCCCGCTTTTGGCGATTTCCGAAATGGCACCACGCAGCTGCGGTCCGCAATCACAGCGTAGCGACCCGATCAGATCGCCGGTAAAGCATTCAGAATGCAGTCGGATCAGCACCGGTTTGTCCTTGGCCGGTTCATCAATGACGATGGCCAGATGTTCCTGCCCGCCATCTTCCGGGCGAAACGCAATCACAGTCACGTTTTCGGCATCTTCAAGCGGCACACGCGCTTCGCTGACCTGGCGCAAGGATGCGGCCGAGGCATTTTCATAACCATTGATGCTTTCAGACTGCAACACCAGCAAATTCTGGGCGCGGGCAAGGGTTTCAAGCTGATCGGCACTGACCGGCACCGTCACAACGGCGGGCAACAGGCGCGCGAGCTTTGCCAAACGAATGGCCGCATTTTCCGCCATGCTGACCGGTCGCCAATCGCCCGCAGGCAACGCATCAAGATCAAGCAACGGATTGGCAATCTCACCCAGACGATTGGCATCAACAGCCGATTGGTCGGCAGAAACAAAGGCGACAAACGGATCATCCTTGGCCGTCTGACCAAGCGACTTGGCCCGCACACGCGGCAGGACGATTGCCGGTGATGTGTCGCTTCCGGCGATGTCACACAAACGTTGCAAACCATGTTGTGACAGCGGCTCGGCGGCAATCACCGCAACACTGTGGGCTTCGCCATCATCATGCCCCTGAACCAGGACGATCTCGCCACGGCGCAAATCTGCCACGGCGCGGGAAACCGTTACCAGATCGGTTGCCGGGATCAGATTGCTGTCATTTTGGGCCGTCACGGCGGAGCTTTGGGTCATCGGCATCTTGTCTTTGTGATCACAACATCGCGATCCGGTGGCTATGGGGCTGGATAAAGACCCGGTTTAATTCATATAAGCGCATCAGGCGATGCGAACCAGTTTGGTCGGTGATGCGCAAAATCGCAGGAAGACGCACATCTTTCAAGATTTTACGACACGACTTCGCAGACAAATCGCCCCTACTACCTAATCCGGTTGGGCCGGGAGTTAAAGGACCAAACAGAAAACAGTTTGTTCTTGAAAATACAACTTAAGATGCTGATCCTATGGTTCGGCGCGGGATACTTAATGCATATATGGCGGGCCGGACCCGAAAGCGCCACAAAAACAAGCCGGTAAAATCAACATCAGGCGCAGACCCCGGATATGACGGCGGATCTGACAAGCAGCAAGGGATGGTGAATGTCGACAGGTAAACAGGTTCTGGTGGTTGAGGACGATGCAGCGCTCAGCCAGTCTTTGACGGAACAACTCAGACTTCATGAAGATTTCGAATGCGTGGTTGCCAACAGCGGCAAAGAAGCACTCGATCTTGCCAAGGATTCCTATTTTGATGTGATCCTGCTTGATGTTGGCCTGCCGGATATGGATGGCCGCGATGTCTGCAAACTGATGCGGCGCGCCAATGTCAAATCACCGATCATCATGCTCACCGGCGCCAATAGTGACTCTGACACCATTCTCGGTCTGGAATCGGGTGCCAATGACTATGTCACCAAGCCGTTTCGCCTCAATGTGCTTTTGGCCCGCATCCGTGCGCATATCCGCCAGCATGAACAAAGCGAAGATGCCGTCTTTGTCATCGGCCCATACAGCTTCCAGCCCAGTGCCAAGATCCTGATCGAAACCGCGACCGAGAAAAAAGTCCGCCTGACGGAAAAGGAAACCTCGATCCTGAAATTCCTGTTCCGGGCCGGCGACAAACCGGTCAGCCGCGAAACATTGCTGGACGAAGTCTGGGGCTATAACGCCGGTGTGACCACTCACACGCTTGAAACCCATGTCTATCGCCTGCGTCAGAAAATAGAAAAGGATCCGTCAAACGCGGTGATCCTGATTACCGAACCGGGCGGCTACAAGCTAATCCCCTGATCGGAAAACGGTTTTAGAACCCACCAAAAGAAAATCCCGCTGATGCGGGATTTTTTTGTCACAGATGTCGGGTTGCGGCGTCTATGTTATCGCCCTGATTATCCACAGAACGGCCCGAATCATCCAATCGGGCGTTAAATACACAAAATCGACCTAAAACGCGGCATTTTTACAAGTTTTCGCCCCGAATATCGATTTAGATACCGAAATTTAGGCCTTTTAAGGCCAATCAATAGCCCCGGGAGCCAAAAATTGCCGTCCCAACCCGCACATGGGTGGCACCAAACCGGATTGCAGCCTCGTAATCGCCGCTCATGCCCATGCTTTTGATTTCAAGACCATGACGATCGGCAATCTTGCCAAGCAGGGTGAAATGCGGGGCGGGTTCTTCATCGACCGGGGGAATGCACATCAGGCCGATGATCGGCAGTTTAAGCTCCTCGCGACACATCTTGATGAAATCATCGGCATCCTTTGGCGCGATGCCGGCCTTTTGTTCTTCCTCGCCGGTATTGATCTGAATGAACAGGTCCGGGCAGGCACCGGTTTTATCGCGGTGTTTGGCCAATGCATTGGCCAGTTTCGGGCGGTCCACGGTTTCGATCACATCAAACAGGGCAACCGCATCCTTGACCTTGTTGGTCTGAAGCGGCCCGATCAGATGTAGCTCGATATCAGGAAACTCGGCACGCAATCCCGGCCATTTCCCGGCCGCTTCCTGCACGCGGTTTTCACCAAATACCCGCCTGCCATCCACAAGCGCCTTGCGCACATGATCGCCATCGTGGTTCTTGCTGACACAGACCAGCTTCACATCCCCCGGATCACGATCGGCGGCTTCACATGCCGCATTGATATTGCTCTGGATTTCGGCAAGGTTGACGGCAACATCGGTTTTGCCAGATGACAGATCATGATGGCTCATGGAGGGTGGTCCTTCATCGGTAACGCATTCAGGAACGGCAGGTATAGCTGCCAAGTCGGGAGTGTATCAATGGATAAGGCCCTGTTAAAGCAGGCACGCAGGCTCAATCTGCGCAATGGCGGCCCAAATTGCCCGATTCCGCCCCTTGTCCTGATGACCGATGATCAAAGACTGCCCGATCCGGAACCCGCCATCCGCGCCCTGCCCCGCGACAGCATGGTCATTTTCCGCCACTACGATCATCCGATGCGCGCGAAACTCGGTGCAAAGCTCCGCACCATCTGCCGCGCAAAGGGCATCCCTTTTTTGGTCGCGAATGATGTTGGGCTCGCACTCCAGCTCGATGCCGACGGGATTCACTTTCCAGAGTATCGAGTTTTATCCAATCGCGCAGTTTTCGCTCAGGTCCCGGAACGCCTGATTCTCACTTCAGCTTGCCACAGCACAAAGGTGCTTAATCAGCTGAGAGCTTTGCCAAAATGTACTCGCCCTGACGGCTTATTAATTTCTCCTTTGTTCGCGACAAAGAGCCATCCTAACCTTGGTCACCTTGAAATTATCCAAGCTCTACAGATGAGTTGTGTTTGTGTTGCGAGTTCAATCCAGCCTATCGCACTTGGCGGAATAACAGCTAAGAGTATAAATCAATTACGTTTTTCAAATTTCACGTCAATTGCCGGGATTAGCTTTTCCGGAATTGGAGATTGAGAGCTATCGACTAATTACAGTGGAAGACTCTTTTTATGTTCATATGATAACTATGTGCGTTCCTTCGTAAGCATAGCCATTTCAGGGCACAAGAGCCTGAGAATTTTTCCTAATGGCTCAATGGCTTGTTCTGACTTCGCCAGAAAGAAAAAACCCCGCCCAGAGGGACGGGGTTTACCAGCAAGCTTACAGCGAAACGAATTCGATGTCAGATAGCCGGACTCTCGTGTTCCTTAGAAAACGAGACGCAGACCAGTGATCGCACCGTATGCATCTGCATCAGCGGAACCGGTCGTATCCTGCTCGGTCCAGAACACGTTGGACTGCCAAATCACACCTGCACCCAGAGTGTAGTCCATACCAAGTGACAGCGCTTGAATGTCGGTAGAAGTACCGTTGTCTGTCAAGGTGCCGCCCGTGACGCCGTAGTTGTCACGATCTTCAGCTGCGTAGGTCAAGGCAACCGTTGCTGCATCCATCGCGTAGCTGACGCCAACATCAAAACCTTTACGATCGGATCCGCCGGTAACGTTCTGCTGGGTAGTCGTTCCACTAGCAAAGGTAGTAACTGAACGGGTGTTCGACGAAAGGTTGTACCACTCGTCAGATGCACCATAGGAAGCGCCGACGGTGAAATTGCCGAAACCAACATTTGCACCGATGGTATAGCTTTTTCCGTTGTCGAGATTTACAACAGTTTGAAGACTATCACCAGCGCGCGGGTTGGTGTATTCACCAGCTGCGGAAACAGCAAGCGAGAAACCATCAAAGTCGTTGCGGTATTCGACACCACCCGACCAGATTGATCCACCGAAGTCATTCTTAGCGCCGGTGTCATCGGTCTCGGAGGTTGCGTCATCAGCATAAGACACACCAGCGCGGAAGCCACCGATAACCGGGGTGTAGTAGGTTACGCGACGCGCATCACCAGAGTAGTTGTTGGTGTCGATATTTGCGATGTTGGTCCAGTCACCGAGGTCGCCATCGTTTACACCATAGCCACCTGCAGACGGAGCCTGGATTGCCATATCAGCTGCCGCACCGTCTTCCGAGCCCAGTTTAACCTGACCGAAACCACCGTTGATGAAGAGGTATTCTTCGTCGACGTTATTACCGGCTTCGCCTTCAAGCTCAATTACTGCACCAACTTCGATACCATTGTCGAGGGTCGTTGCCCCCTTAAAGTGAATTTCGGTATCTGACTGGATTTTGTTGTGGCTACGACCCAGAGCGTCGTCTTGGTCCACGACGCCAACAAACTGTTCCATATAACCGCCGACGGACAAGCTGATCGGCTCAGAAGCCTGCGCTGCACCGGCAAAACCAACAGCGACGAGTGCGCTGGAAGCTACCAAAATCTTTTTCATGACTACATTTCCCTAAATGTATTGCGAAGAACCCCCGTTGGGCTCATTCCGTGTTATCGCAGCGAAATGAACGCGGGTCAATTTCAATAAATGACCACGATTCTTTTACTTGTGCACTGTGTCAAAGATGCCACACTCTCTCTATTCTAGAAACATTCCGGATACATAACTAAGATATTTCACACGTAAATACTCACTGGTCATCTATTAGGGAACACCGAGAGCGTCTATCATTTTTCGAGTCAGAATCTTCAGAAGGCTGAAAATCATTTGTTTGGGCAAGAAACAGATAGTTTTCAACTTCAAACTCACAAAAGTTATGCAAACTAAGTGCGGTCGCTCGACTGAAGAATAAATTTTCCTTTGTAAGTTCAAAGAGCACTTCCAGTAGGTACGCGCATTTTTTTGAGATTGGTTAATTGACAGTTACCGCATCCATGCGGAACGGCGCGCAATCAGGCTCTGTCTGTAGCGATAAATATGTATTTTAAGGCATTAGTCGCCGCTTCTAAGCTCGTATCTCTTGAAAGAGATAAGTTGCAGATAGGTTGGAACAATCGTCTAGTTACATACAATTTGAATAGATAAACAAAAAAAGAGAGGCGCAATTTGCGCCTCTCTCCTTGTAGCAATCTCTAATCTTTTAAGGATTAGAAGCTCAGCTTCAGGCCGGTGATTGCACCGTAAGCGTCGCCGTCGTTTGCCGTACCAGCTGCATCAATCTCGGTCCAGAATACGTTGGCCTGCCAGACAACGCCAGCACCCAAGGTGTAGTTCATGCCAAGCACAAGCGCATCGATCTCGGTTTCGGTGCCAGCACTGGTAAGGGTACCACCGGTGACCGAGTAGTTGTCGCGATCTTCAGATGCGTAGTTGATAGCAACAGTTGCTGCATCCATTGCGTAGCTTACACCGAAATCGTAACCTTTACGATCCGTACCACCGGTAACGTTCTGCTGGGTGGTCGTGCCACCAGCAAAGGTGGTAACCGAGCGGGTGTTCGACGAAAGGTTGTACCACTCGTCAGACGCACCATAGGAACCGCCAACGGTGAAGTTGCCGAAACCAACGTTTGCACCAACGCTGTAGCTTTTGCCGTTGTCCAGATTGATAGTGGTCTGCAGGGTATCACCAGCGCGCGGGTTGGTGTATTCACCAACAGCGGAAACTGCGAGCGAGAAACCGTCGAAATCGTTGCGGAATTCTGCACCGCCCGACCAGATTGCAGCGCTGAGGTCGTTCTTAACACCGGTGTCACCGGTTTCCGAGGTAGAATCATCGGCGTAAGATACACCGGCACGGAAGCCACCGATAACAGGGGTGTAGTAGGTTACACGGCGTGCGTCACCAGAGAAGTTGTTGGTGTCAACCGGACCAATGTTGCTCCAATCTTCGAGGCCGCCGTCGTTCGAACCGTAGCCACCAGCGCCCGGAGCCTGGATCGCCATGTCAGCAGCTGCACCATCTTCCGAACCAAGTTTAACCTGACCGAAACCACCGTTGATGAAGAGGTATTCTTCGTCAACGTTGTTGCCAGCTTCACCTTCGAGCTCGATCACCGCACCAACTTCGATGCCGTTGTCAAGAGTGGTTGAACCTTTAAAGTGAACTTCGGTATCGGACTGGATTTTGTTCTGGGAACGGCCAAGTTCGTTGTCTTTTTCAACGATACCGACATACTGTTCCATGTAACCGCCTACAGACAGGCTGATCGGCTCAGAAGCCTGAGCTGCACCTGCGAAACCAACAGCGACGAGTGCGCTGGAAGCTACCAGAATCTTTTTCATCTTTTCCCTCAACGTCTTTGAATGCGTTTTACGCAATACAAATATTTGGACAGCTTTTGCCGCCCGGTTCGTTGGTGATGGAGCCACCAAATGAGTCCCGCGTCAACCAAAGCTGTGACCAAAATGGCACATTCGCAAATTAGTGTGGCAAAAAAAACACACCGGTTTTCTTTGCTCATCTCTGATTTCCCGCCTATATTCGCTGAAAATCTGGTTTGCTTGTTGAACACAATTCTCTCAAGGGCAGGAAATGCTAACCTTTTCTTCGGTCAAATCTCTAACCACAGGGATAGCTGTAACCCTCATTCTAGCGGGCTGCTCTTACGGCACAGCCGACTATGACAGCTTTCCGGGTTCGGCTCCTGGTGATCAAACGGTGAATGGTCGTAAAGCGACGCGAGCTGATTTGAAAAACGAAGGCTCTGTGTTCGGCGAGGGGGGCCTAAACATATTCGGTGGTGAAGAGTCGCAGCAAGGTGGCGGTTCAGGCATCGGCGTGAACAGCTTCCTATGGCGTGCATCGCTCGATACACTTTCCTTTATGCCGCTGAATTCTGCGGATCCATTTGGGGGTGTTATTATTACTGATTGGTACACGCCGCCGGAATCTTCCGATGAACGCTTCAAGCTGACTGCCTATATCCTTGGCACCGCCCTGCGATCGGATGCCATCAAGGTTTCCGTCTTCCGTCAGGTCAATGTCGGCCCCAACCAGTGGCAGGATGCGGTTGTTGAGCCGGGCACCGTGACATCCATGGAAGACGCTATCCTGACCCGCGCCCGTCAGCTGCGCATTGACAGTGCAAATTCTCAATAAGGCTGATGTCGCAAGGCACGCTTTATATATCGCCTGAATACAACCCCCATTCGCTGCAACGCGACTGGGGGTTTGTTGTATCGCTAGAACGACGTGATGTTTTTCAGGTGATACCAGAGAATCTTGCGACGATTCGTACCGTACTCTATTTCTCAGTTCTTAAGGCATCACTACTGGATTTTTCGCCACTACCCTCACAGCCCTATCGTCCGGCCAAGGTCACAACTGACGAAACAGTGGGCAATGGCGCACAGCTCTATCGTGAAGTCGGGTTTGATATCATGTCACTCGCTTTGCTGGCCGATGTGCCAGCCCACCGACCCCTACACCTGACACAAAACAGCCTGATTGGTCATTGGCGTTGGTTACGTGACGTTTGGCGTGTAGGATCCTCGCGCCCACAGTGTACGGCAACCATGGATACCCGGAACGCGGTGACAAAGGCATTACGAAGCGGCAAAAACAATCTTGCCATCGCAGAGCTGCGCAATCTGTTCAAAAAGGTGCTGCAGGAGCCCGACAATGCCGGGCTGTACATTTCTTTCCTGAACAGCCTATCTCTGTTTTGCCCTTTCATCGCAACCGAACTATTGTGGCGCCAGGGCCGGATTGAACAGGATCCCATCATCCGGTCCCGGACCAAAGATAAAGAAGGTATAGTTGAATGACATTGCGCGCGGTTTTTCCGATTCTCGCACTTATGGCTCTGACAACGCTCAGCGCCTGCGGATTTCGCCCGCTCTATGCCACGGCGGGTGACGACTACAACACCGCGGCCAATATGGCCCAGGTGAAAGTCGCCGTGATCAATGACCGTGTCGGACAATTGACCCGCAATGCCATGCTTGAGACGCTGACCCCGCGCGGTCAAAGCACAAATCCGCTCTATGACCTGAAGGTCACCTTGTCCGAGTCGACGAGTGAGCAAGGCTTTACCAAGGAAAATGAAGCAACGATTGCCGATTTCCTGATTAACGCACAATACGAACTTGTCCGGCGAAACGATACCAAGGTCCTGCGCAAAGGATCGGTTCGCGCCCGCACCAGCTACAACATCGTCGATTCGGATTTTGCCAGCATCGAGGCCAAAAATGCTGCGCGCAGAGATGCTGCGCAAAACCTCGCCCAGCAGCTGGCCAACCAGGTCGCGATTGGCCTGCGGTCACAATAACGTCGTTCTCCGAACCGTCCACACGTCACGCACACTCCCCAACGAACCACAAGGCGCATCATGAAGCTCAAGGCAGCACAGGTTGAAAACTTCTTGCGCGCCCCGGATGCGAAGGCGCAGCTGATCCTGATTTACGGTGAGGACGAAGGTCTTGTGCGTGAACGTGCGACCAAACTGGCCAAAACCGTGGTCGAGGACCTCAAGGATCCCTTCCGCGTGATCGAACTTGGCGCGGCCCAGCTCAAGGAAGATGCCAGCCGCCTGCGCGACGAGGCTGCTGCCATGAGCTTTGGCGGCGGGCGCCGTGTGATCCGACTCCGCGATGTCGGTGATGCGCAGGCTCCTGTCATTGCCGATTTCCTCGGCGATCCGGCCGGCGATGCCCTGATTGTGATTGAAGCCGGAAGCCTTCCGACTCGCTCCAAACTACGTCAGGCAGTCGAAAAGGCCGGTATTGGCATGGCGCTGCCCTGCTATGCCGATGGCGCACGCGATATTGAGGCCTTGATCCATTCGATCATGGATGAACACAAACTGCGCATTGACCGCGACGCGACAAGCTATCTGGTCGCCAATCTCGGCTCGGACCGCATGATTTCACGAAGCGAGCTTGAAAAGCTCGCCCTCTATGCGCTTAAGGACGGCCAGGTCACACTGGCAGACGCCATGGCCTGCGTTGGCGATAGCTCCGCCCGCCACTATGACGATGTCATTCAGGCGGTCTCACAAGGCAATGTGGTTAATCTTGATGCTGCGCTCACCCGGCTGGTTGAAGAGGGCCTCAACCCGGTCGGCGCACTTCGCATGATGATCAGCTATTTTCAGAAGCTTCATCTGGTCAAGGGACAGGTTTCCCAAGGTACCAGCGCCGATCAGGCGATGAAGTCGCTCCGCCCGCCGCTGTTTTTCAAGGCCGCTGATCAGTTTCGCGCCAACCTGAACCACTGGGCGGTCAATAACCTGCAGCGTGCCTTGCAAATCCTGCTCGAAGCCGAAAAGGACTGCAAAAGCGGCCTGGCCATCCCCGAAACCATTGCGCACCGTGCCATGATCAAGGTCGCGGTTGCCCGCCAGAAACAGGTCAGACGCTAACCGCTAGCCCGATTCGCCAGTCTTCAGCGCCATCGCGGCAACTGCGGCCGATGCCATATGGCCGCGCATTACTGGAATGCGTCCAAAACGCACTTAAAACGTAAAAACGCGGTCCGGGATATCATCCCCGCACCGCGTCAAATATCTAAAGGATTCGCTTCACCTCAACCGATCCCCAGCGGGATTTTGCTTTTTCTTCTTTAAGCTTTTTCAGGTGATTGATCTTGTTGCGATCAAGATCCTTCATGCTGGTTCTGGTTAAGGCTTTTTTCCCGTGCCATTTGCAACCTCCTCCAGCACATCCTCGTCGACTTCTTCCTGCGCAATCGGCATGTCGCCCTCGGGCTCATCGTCGATCATCAGGCTGTCGTCATCAATCCCGTCAAGATCACGGCCGCCATCAACCGCATCGGCAATCGATTCGAGCTCGCTGGTCAGCGCATCCTCGTCTTCGTTTTCCGCATCATCGACCGATTCGGCGTCAAACTCGTCATCTTCGATAAACATCGAATCAAATTCGTTCTCATCCGGGCCGGGCGCAGCGGCGGCGTCATCGGAAATGTCGGCGGCCTTGCCATGGGTCAGGCGCTGCAGGATGTCATCAAGCTGCTCTAGCGTTTCATAACGGATCGAGATTTTACCCGCCGATCCGTCAAAGTCGATATTGACCGCCAACCCCAACATGTTGCTAAGGTCACGCTCCAGAGACACCGTATCTGGGTCTTTTTCAATCGAAGACCGGCCCGATGATTTCTTCGGACGCGCAGACTTGCCGCCGTCGGTCTTGACCAGTTTTTCCGCCTGACGAACATTCAGACCCTTCTTGACGATTTGGGCCGCAAGTTCGAC
This sequence comes from Thalassospira sp. CA1, assembly GCF_059052855.1. Classification (NCBI taxonomy): domain Bacteria; kingdom Pseudomonadati; phylum Pseudomonadota; class Alphaproteobacteria; order Rhodospirillales; family Thalassospiraceae; genus Thalassospira; species Thalassospira sp. CA1. Next base: position 189,316 of record NZ_JBZCIA010000001.1, on the reverse strand, counting down.
GGCATTATCCGCACCAAGCAATGCGCGCGCATGGCCGGAGCTTAGAACCTTGTCTGAGAGCATCTGCTTGATCGGGGCTGGCAGGCCCAGCAAACGCAGGCTGTTGGCAATGTGGCTGCGGCTTTTGCCCAGTGCCTGACCAAGTGCCTCCTGCGTGTGGGAAAACTCGCTCATCAGGCGGTTATAGCCCTCCGCCTCTTCAAGCGGCGACAGATCCTGACGCTGCAGGTTTTCGATCAGGGCAATCTCGGCCGTCTCGCGATCATCAAACTCGCGCACCAGAACCGGCACTTCATGAAGCTGTGCCCGTTGGGCTGCGCGCCAGCGACGTTCCCCGGCGATGATTTCGTATTTGGTTTCGCCGGTTGAGGACGCCCGCACCAGAATCGGCTGAATGATGCCCTTCTCGCGGATCGAGGCCGCCAGATCATCAATCGCGTCATCATCAAAATTGATACGCGGCTGGAACGGCGACGGTTTCAGATCGGTGATCGCAATATGCTGCGTCGTCCCACCCGGTCCGGGATGAGCCGCCTCGGCATTATCGCCACTGGCGGCAACGGCAACTTCTTCGTCCTCTTCCCCTAGAAGTGCAGACAGTCCCCTGCCCAACCCGCGTTTTTTTGCTTCGCTCATGCTTTCACCCCTTCGCGTTTCAGGACTTCGCTCGCAAGATTCAGATAGGCCCGTGAACCCGGGCACTTCATATCATAGACCAGCACCGGTGTTCCGTGGCTGGGGGCTTCGGAAACGCGGACATTGCGCGGGATCACCGTGCGATACACCACATCCCCGAAATAATCGCGCACATCATTGGCGACTTGGGCCGACAGGTTATTGCGCTTGTCATACATGGTCAGCACAATACCCTGGATTTCAAGGTTCGGGTTGAACGCCTTTTTGACCCGCTTGATGGTGCGCACCAGATGGCTGATACCCTCAAGGGCAAAGAACTCGCACTGCAACGGCACCAGAACCGCATCGGACGCCACCAGCGCATTCAGGGTCAAAAGACCCAGCGACGGCGGGCAATCAATCAGGACGTAATCAACATCCTGCGGCAATTTGCCCAGCGACTCCTTAAGCTGCATCTCGCGGCGTTCAAAATCAACCAGCTCGATCTCCGCCCCCGACAGATCCATGCCCGACGGCACAATGCTCAGCCGCGGGATCGAGGTTTCCTTGCGCGCCTCTTCAAGGGTATTGCCATTGATCAGTACGTCATAGGAACTGATTTCGCGGTCGGACGGACGCAGGCCCAAGCCGGTACTGGCATTGCCCTGCGGATCCAGATCGACGATCAAAACCCGCTGGTTCACAGCGGCCAGTGCCGTTGCCAAATTGATCGTCGTGGTGGTTTTGCCCACCCCGCCTTTCTGGTTGGCCACGGCGATAATCCGCGGACGATGCGCGGCACCATCAGATTTCGTCGAAAGCGGCAAATCAATAACATCCGTCACCGGCCCACTCCTTTTAAGATCATCACGACACCGTCCGGATCGACCAGGCTGGCATGCGTGGTTACATCAAATGTCCAACCGGCATCACGTGCGTCCGCCAGCTCATCCTCAAAGGCACGTCCCTTCAGCAGCACATAATGGCCACCGTCTTTCAAATGGCGCTGCCCCAACTCAAGCAGCTTCGGCAAGGGGGCAAAGGCGCGCGCCGTAATCACATCGGCCTGGCGTGGCGCCGCAGCCTCGATCCGTTCACGGGCAATTTCGGTCTGACCCAGCACACCACACACCCGGGCGGCTTCCATCAGGAAGACCGTCTTTTTGGTGTTGGATTCCATCAAGGTGACATTATCGGCGCCAAGGATCGCCAGAACGATACCCGGGAACCCTGCACCCGACCCAAAATCAACGATTTTGCCGGTTGCGGCGATGTCCTGAAGATAGGGCCAAAGCTGCGCAGAATCCTGTAAATGACGTCCCCAAACGTCGTCTGCCGTGCTGGCGCCAACGATATTAATCCGTAGCTGCCACTTCACGACAAGGTCTGCATACTGGTTGAGGCGATCCAATGTTTCACGTGAAACATTCAAATCCTGCTCAAACCATGTTTTTACGGGTATGGAAATTGTCTGCATGTTTGAGTTATAGGCCTTGCCCAAAAAACACTCCAGTCTTGATTTTCGTCCTTTTGTGTTTTTGGCCGCGTCGGATGCGATAAAACACCGCAAAACAGCGTCGAATGTTTCACGTGAAACATTCGCACATCCAAAACGCATCGCTCCAGACCCAAAACACCGCACATTCGGTGAAATTTGACTGCCCACCGACACCGCAGAGCCGACTCCACCACCCTAACCAACCCAAATCCCGAGCGACTCGGCAGAAGCCGGTGATGACCAAGCATACTTCCACATGACCCGGCTACCTCATCCGCTTGCCCTTACCCGACGCCCCGGCCAAACCAAAACGCCCGGCCAGTGAATTTGGCCGGGCGTTGTAACGTGACAAGAAGCGTCCAGATCGGACGCATTATATAGTGTGTTTGGACGAAGACCGATCAGGCGGTCTTGCTGACGGCGGCCGTCTGATGCTTGTGGCTTTTGATATGCCCGAGCAGTGCGGTCACCGCCGCCGGGGTAACACCCGGAATGCGCGACGCGGCACCGATGGTTTCCGGCTGGATTTCTTTAAGCTTCAACCGGATCTCTGCCGACAAGCCACCGACCTTATCGAAATCAAGCCCACGCGGCAGGCGCAATTCCTCGTCCCGGCGGAAGGCCGCGATGTCCGCCGCCTGGCGATCCAGATAGCCCTTATACTGGGCATCAATCGACACCTGTTCCTTGATCGCCGGATCAAGTTCGCCCAGCTGCGGCCATACCTTGGTCAGGGTATCGAAATCAATATCGGGATAGGCCAGCAGGTCATAGGCCGACCGGCGCACGCCGTCCTGATTGATCTTGATATCAAACTTGGCCAAACCATTCGGGGTTTCGGTCAGGTCGGATACTTCTGCCTTGGCGGCATTCAATGCCGATTTCTTGGCATCCCATGCCTGCGCGCGGGTCGATGCGATGCAGCCAATATCAAGACCCCGATCAGTCAGACGCTGATCAGCGTTATCGGCGCGGAGCATCAGGCGATACTCCGCGCGCGAGGTAAACATGCGATAAGGTTCGCGCGTGCCAAGCGTGACCAGATCATCGATCATCACACCGATATAGGCATCGGCGCGATCGAGAACGAATTCGCGCTCAGCACCTCCGGCAATCAGGGCCGCATTGACACCGGCGATCAGTCCCTGCCCGGCGGCTTCTTCGTAGCCGGTGGTGCCATTGATTTGACCGGCAAAGAATAGCGCCGCGACCTTTTTGGTTTCCAGCGTATGGCGCAACTCGCGCGGATCAACAAAGTCATATTCCACCGCATAACCCGGACGGAAGATCTCGACCTTTTCCAGCCCCGGAATGGTCGCCAGCATGGCAAGCTGGACATCTTCGGGAAGCGAGGTGGAAATGCCGTTCGGATAGATGGTCGGGTCATCGAGCCCTTCGGGTTCGAGGAAAATCTGATGCTGATTTTTCTCGGCGAAGCGAACGACCTTGTCTTCGATGGACGGGCAATAGCGCGGACCGCTGCTTTTGATTTTGCCGCTATACATCGGTGCACGGTCGAGGTTGGCGCGAATGATTTCGTGGGTCGCCTCTGTCGTCCAGGTCATGTGACACGGGATCTGCGGCACGGTAATTTCGCGGGTCAGGAACGAAAACGGCTCTGGCGGAGTGTCACCCGGCTGTTCCTGAAGGCTCGACCAATCAATGGTGCGGCCATCAAGGCGGGCCGGCGTCCCGGTTTTCAAACGGCCTAATCGGAAATCATATTTTGCCAGCGTGTCAGACAGACCGGTTGCCGGGGCATCGCCCATGCGACCGGCCGGTTCGGATTTCTCGCCAATATGGATCAGACCATTAAGGAACGTACCCGTAGTCAGCACCACCGCACCGGCAAGGTATTCTTTACCATCGCCAGTGATGACGCCTTTAACGCGGTTTTGGTCATCAATGATCAGGTCCTCGACACCGCCTTCAAGGATGGTGAGGTTCTCCTGTTCAGCGAGGATATCCTGCACGGCCTGACGATACAGCTTGCGATCGGCTTGCGCACGCGGGCCGCGCACGGCTGGGCCCTTGGAACGATTGAGCATACGGAACTGGATGCCCGCGCGGTCAATCGCACGGCCCATCACACCGTCAAGCGCATCAACTTCGCGCACCATATGCCCCTTGCCCAGACCACCGATGGCCGGGTTGCACGACATTTCCCCAATGCGATCCGCACGGTGCGTGACCAATGCCGTGGCTGCGCCCATGCGCGCAGCGGCAGCAGCGGCTTCGCATCCGGCATGGCCGCCACCGACCACGATGACGTCAAAGCGGTTATTTGGCACGTTCTGTGACATCGACTTCCTCACTCAATCCCCGCTGCTTATCACGCGGCGGGTGTGAACCCTGTTTGGTTCGAATAGGTGTATATGGTCAACCTTGTGACGAATGTTTCACGTGAAACATTCGCAGGACCCAAGTCTAACGACTCTTCCCTAACTCTATTTGCCGATACAGAAATCCCCGAAGATAATATCGAGCAAATCTTCCACATCGACACGTCCGGTAATCTTGCCGATTTCGCGGACAGCAAGGCGTACATCCTCGGCCGCCAGTTCTGCGATATCGGTCTGCAATCCGCGATCCAGATGATCGCTGGCACTTTCAAGTGCCCGCCGATGGCGCAGCCGTGTCAGCGGCACGGGCCCGGCAAAATCGAGCCCCTCTTTTACGCGAGTCTCCAGCAGTTGCAAGAGGCTTTCCATCCCCTGCCCGGTCATGGCCGATATGGGTAAAACGGGAAGCTCCAGCGCCCGCCCGTCGACCGATGTTCCCTGCCAGCTTGCCGGAATGGTGCTGCTATCGGTTGCATCGACCTTGTTGATCAGGATCAGCGTCTTGTCATCGATCAGGCGGGCAGCCTCAGGATCGATATTGGGCCAGTCATTGCGATCAATCACCACCAGACGCAGATCGGCGTTTTCGGCCCGCTCCGTCGCACGACGCACACCCTCGGACTCAATCACATCGCCGCTTTCGCGCAGGCCCGCGGTATCGACCATAGTGACCGGGAAGCCGCCCAGATCGAGATGGACCTCGATCATGTCGCGCGTGGTCCCGGCGATTTCGGACACGATGGCGGCATCACGCTGGGCCAGCCGGTTGAGCAGGCTTGATTTCCCGGCATTGGGCGCGCCCAGTATGACAATCTGAAACCCTTCGCGCAGCCGTTCGCCGCGGCGGTTATCGGCCAGATGGCGTTTGACCTCGTCATTTACGGCGCGCAAATCGCCGTGCACCACCGGGACAATGCCGTCAGGCAAATCTTCATCAGGGAAATCAATATCGGCCTCGATATGGGCCAATGCCTTCATCAGGCGCGCACGCCAGCCTTCATAAAGCGTGCCCAGCTCACCGGCCATCTGGCGCACGGCTTGGCGGCGCTGGGCGGCGGTTTCGGCATCAATCAGATCGGCGATCCCCTCGGCCGAGGTCAGATCCATCTTGCCGTTTTCAAACGCCCGCCTTGTGTATTCACCGGGGTCGGCCACGCGCAATCCGTCCTGACGCGACAGGCAATCCAGCACCCCTTCGATCACGGCCCGCCCGCCATGGACATGAAGTTCAACCACGTCTTCACCGGTAAAGCTTGCCGGGCCCTGGAAATAGATCGCCACCGCATCATCAAGCCGCTCATTGCTTTGCGGATCTCGGATCGGCGCATAGATCGCATGGCGCGGTTTGGGCATGGTATCGCGGCCCAATAACGCGCACAGCACTTCGCCCGAACGCGGCCCGGATAATCGGATCACGGCAACACCGGCACGCCCCGCACCGGAGGACAGGGCAAAAATGGTTTCTCGGCTGGCAATCATGGCGGATCCGTCAGTTCTCAATGTGTGCTGTTGCGTGGCAGAGGAGGATATCGTCCAGACAGCGGCAAAGGTCAACATATGGCAGAAAATAACCAACAGGGGTTTAATGAGCTTTGTGTTGGTTGATCGGATCATTGGGTGCGCTTTGGCAACCGCCCTTGCCCCGTTATGGACCCCGTACCCGCCTTCGCGGGCACAGGCTCTGCGCGGGGGTGACGGTATTGCTGGGGATTGCAGGCGGCAGCTCGATATCGTTTCTGCTGCGGGCATCCAGCCTCATCTTGGGCCACAATGCCGAAAAGACCCGTCATTCCCGCGCAGGCGGGAATCTATATGCAGCAAGGCACAAAAAACCGGCCACGCGCATGTCACGGGCCGGTTTGTTTGAAATCTGTTGCCTATTGATCGGGCGTAAGCATCAACCGTTCAACCACCTGCCCGCCGATCAGATGATCATTGAGGATCGCCTCGATGTCTTCCATCGTCTCATAGCGATACCAGGTGCCTTCGGGATAGACCACCATCACCGGGCCGAGTTCGCAGCGATCGAGACAGCCGGCAGTATTGATCCGGGTCTGTGGCAGGCCAAGTTCCTTGGCGCGCACCTTCATGTAATTGCGAAGTTTGGTCGCGCCCTTGGAATTGCAGCAACCGCGTTCATGGCCGGCCGGGCGTTCGTTCTGGCACACGAAGACATGTGCCTGATAGTAGTGTTCACGCATAATATCAGGTCTGCCTAGCCTTTGTCCTTATCACCGGTACCGCCGGTACCTGCATTGAACTGGCCCCAGAAGGCTTTCTGAAGCTGTTCCCAGTTCTGAATGCCCTGCGGCAGCCAGGTGTTGAGCATGGTTTCCGGATCCATCGCCGCCAGATTGGCTTTCATGCGGTCTTCGATATCTTGCATCATCGCCTTTTGCATCGGCTGAACATCAGGAAGACCAAAGAAGGTCCGTGCCTCTTCCGGCGTGCAATCAATGTTCACGGTTACTTTCATCGCCCTGGTCTCCTGATCTGTTTTGTTTTTTGGTCTCTGTCACTTTACGTGATTTGCGTGACTGGCTGTTTGCATGGCTGGCCCATTATCCCCACCAGAACCGCCTTCGCAATCACAATAACGCCAAGCTCCCCCTACCATATGGGAAGCAAGCGGATGCGGCGACCGCAACTTTCACAATATTGCGATAAAAGATTTCGGCCATTTGCCTTTATGAATGAGGCCATAACCCTTAGAATCGCGCAAACAGCCTTATAAAGCATTGCCAGCACTGATGACTGGCGCGTGATTGCAGATCGCGCTACCGCAAACGATAAAGCCATCGGCTTAATGGATGGCACAGGACACAAAATGGAACTCGCACGCAATAATCTTGGTTCGGAAACCAGCCCCTATCTTGTTCAGCATCGCGACAACCCGGTGCATTGGCAGCCCTGGAGTACTGAAATTCTCGCCAAAGCCAAGGAATTGAACAAACCGATCCTGCTATCGGTCGGGTATGCGGCGTGCCATTGGTGCCATGTCATGGCCCATGAAAGCTTTGAGGATGACGGTATTGCCGCCCTGATGAACGAGCTTTTCATCAATATCAAGCTCGACCGCGAAGAACGCCCCGACCTTGATGCGCTTTATCAGAATGCGCTGGCCCTTCTCGGCCAACAGGGTGGCTGGCCACTGACCATGTTCTTGACCCCGGATGGCGAGCCGTTCTGGGGCGGGACCTATTTCCCCAAGGAAGCGCGCTATGGCCGGCCGGGCTTTGGTGATGTGCTTAAGACCGTTGCCAAGATTTACACTGAGAAACCCGATGATGTCCGCCACAATGTCAGCCAGATTTCCAATGCCCTGATCAAGATGAACAGTGCGGCAGTTGGCGCGATCCCCAGCCTTGAGATGATTGATCGCTGCGGCCATGGCTGCTTGCAGATCATGGACGGGGAAAATGGCGGTACATCCGGCGCGCCGAAATTCCCGCAGCCCAGCCTTTTATCCTATATCTGGCGGACCGGTGTGCGCACCGATGATGCCGGGCTGAAACGCATCGTCAAACACAGCCTGGATCGCATGTGCCAGGGCGGCATTTATGATCATCTGGGCGGCGGATTTGCCAGATACGCGGTCGATGACCAGTGGCTGGTGCCGCATTTCGAAAAGATGCTCTATGACAACGCTCAGCTGATTGATCTTCTGTGTGATGTCTGGCGGGTCAATCCGAACCCGCTTTATGCCAAGCGGGTCGAGGAAACCATCGGCTGGATCTTGCGCGAAATGCGCATTCCCGGGGGTGCCTTTACCGCAAGCCTGGATGCCGACAGCGAAGGGGTCGAAGGCAAATTCTATGTCTGGTCAGAGGATGAAATCGATCAGATCCTTGGCGCGGACGCCGAACTGTTCAAGAAATTCTATGACGTTTCCAAGGGTGGCAACTGGGAAGGCAATAATATCCTTAATCGCACCGCCTCGGGATTGGCCCTTGCCGATGATGCGACCGAGGAAAAGTTGGCGGAGCTTCGTGCCAAGCTTCTGACCGAACGGGCAAAACGCATTCGCCCGGGCTGGGATGACAAGGCGCTGACCGACTGGAACGCCATGACGATTGCCGCCTTTGCCGAGGCCGCCATGACCTTCCACCGCGCCGACTGGCTTGATTATGCCAAGCTTGCCTATGGCTTTGTGATCAACACTTTGATGAAGGATGACCGCTTCCTGCACAGCTATCGTAATAGTCGCGTACAGCATGCCGGGATGCTTGAGGATTATGCGCATATGATCCGCGCGGCCTTGAGGCTTTATGAATGCTTTGGCGAGGATGCCTATCTTAATGAAGCCATCCGGTGGTCCGCCGCGGTCGAAACCCTGTTTTCCGATGCCAAAGGCGGCTATTTCCAATCCGCATCGGATGCCAGCGACCTTGTCGTGCGTCAGAAACCCTTCATGGATAATGCCGTGCCATCGGGCAATGCGATTATGGCCCAGAATCTGGCCAAGCTTTATGCCCTGACTGGCGATGCGCAATACCGTGATCAGGCGGAAATCACCCTTGCGGCCTTTGGCGGGCGGATTGGCGAGCAATTCCCGAATATGCCGGGCCTTATGATGGCGGCCGAAATGCTGCAAAATCCGGTGCAGATCGTGCTGATCGCCAAGGAGCGCAGCCAGACCTATCTTGATATGCGCCGCGCCATTTTTGGCGCGTATCTGCCCAACCGGGCGATCACGATCCTGTCTGATGGTGATCCCCTGCCCGACGGCCATCCGGCCCAGGGCAAGACCGCGATTGACGGCAAGGAAACCGCCTATATCTGTCAGGGGCCGGTATGTTCGGCGCCCGTCACAGGAGTCGAAGAATTGACCGAAATGCTGGCAGATTTGCCCGCCAAGGCGGCCTAGCCCGATGCCGCAAATCTCACTCAACAGCCCTGTGGGCGCAATCACGGTTTTCGCGTTTGAAGATCAAATCGTTGCGCTTGACTGGGGATTTGTTGACGAGGTTGAAAGCACACCGGTGCTTGAAGAAGCCCAAAAGCAGCTGAACGCCTATTTCGCAGGGCGCTTGCACAGCTTTGATTTGCCACTCGCCCCGGACGGGACGGATTTCCAGAAAACCGTCTGGCAAGCGATGTGCGAGATCCCGATGGGCAAGACCGCGACCTACAAGGAACTGGCGACCATGGCCGGATCGCCCAAGGCATTTCAATCGGTTGGCACGGCATGCGGCCTTAATCCGATCCCGATCCTCATTCCCTGCCACCGCGTTCTGGCAACTGGCGACAAGCCGGGCGGCTATTCCGGCCATGGCGGGCTTGAAACCAAGCGCGCGCTTTTAAAGATCGAAGGTGTGGATTTGCTGCTGCCGAGTGATCAGGGAAATCTTCCGTTTTAGTCCTGTTTTTCAAGGGCTTAATATTATTCTTCGGCATAGCACACGGCTTGCAGCTTGTTGCCATCCGGATCGCGGACATAGGCGGCATAATAGTTTGGTCCGTAATGCGCGCGCAGGCCGGGCTGGCCTTCATCCATGCCACCATGTTCAAGCGCTGCTGCGTGAAAGGCATCCACCATGTCACGTTGGTCTGCCTGAAACGCGATATGAGTACCATTGCCCCAGGTTGCCGGGCGCCCATCTGCCGGGCTGTAGATATAGATCGTTGGCATCTGTCCATCCCGCTCATAAGCCAACGGCTTATCCGACGGTTTTGGCAAGCGATCAAAGCCCAGCGCTCCCAGTACGGCGTCGTAAAACTTCGCTGAGCGGGCCTTGTCATTGGTTCCGAGGGTGATGTGGCTGATAACTGACATGGGGCAATCCGGGTTATGGGCATTGGGCTTTTGGTCTGTTCACTATTGCATTAATCCATGCGGTTGCATAGAACATAAAGTGAACAACTGGAGAGCCATGATGGACAGCCTGCAAGGATACACCGCCAAATCCGGGACACTTGTGCCGGTTTTCACCATCGAGGTGCAGACATTGCCCGAAGATACGGATCGCATTCTTGACGAAGTTATGAAGGTCCATCCGCTTGGCTTTGGACGGTATCAGCGCAATGCGAGCATTTCCGCAGTGGGAAAAGAAACCGCGCAGCCAGAACCGGGATCGACCACCACAACACATGTTGACGGATTTGCGGCCGGTTCGACTGAGACCTACCCGATGGTCGAGCTCAAAATCTCGATTGATCGCGACCAGAAGGCGCTCGCCAAAGTCATGGACGCGATCATCTATGCGCATCACTACGAGGAACCGGTGATCTTTGTCCGTGAGGACTGGGCAAGTCGCGCCGCCTACAATCCGCAAAGTGACAACCCCAATCGCTGGTGGAACAACGGCAAAGGGTTGCCCGATCGGATTGATTAATCACGTCGTTTCGGATGGAATTCTTCCAATCCTGTGCTGCAAAGCAATCGCGATTAACCTACACTCCTCCCATTAACGAAACAGGCGTTGGAAAACGCAAAGATGGGAGGTCTTCCATGACCAAAGCATTCCGATTTTACGAGACCGGCGGCAGTGATGTCCTGAAATTTGAAGACGTCGACGTCGGTACTCCGGGCGAAGGCGAAGTCCGCCTGGCGCAAAAGGCCGTTGGCCTGAACTATATCGATATTTATTTCCGCTCCGGCGTTTATCCGGCACCGAGCATGCCGTCCGGCCTTGGTCTTGAGGGTGCTGGTATCATTGAGGAAGTTGGTCCCGGTGTGACGGATCTGGCCGTGGGCGATCGCGTGGCCTATGCCGCACAGCCACTTGGTGCCTATGCCGAGGCGCGCGTGATGCCGGCCAAGGGTCTGGTCAAGATCCCCGATGATGTCAGCTTTGAGCTGGCCGCGGCCGCCATGCTTCAGGGCATGACAGCACAGTATCTTCTGCGCCGGACCTATAACGTCAAAAAGGGCGACACCATCCTGATCCACGCGGCGGCTGGTGGCGTTGGCCAGATTGTGTGTCAGTGGGCCAAGCATCTGGGGGCGACCGTAATCGGGACGGTCGGTTCCAAGGAAAAGGCCGACATCGCCAAGGCCAAGGGCTGTGACTATCCGATCCTCTATCGCGACGAGGTCGTCTCAGAGCGGGTCAAGGAAATCACCAATGGCCAAGGCGTTGAAGTTGTTTACGATTCGGTTGGTAAGGACACGTTCGAGGATTCGCTTAAATGCCTCAAACGGCTTGGCATGATGGTGAGTTTTGGTCAGTCATCGGGTGCGGTGCCGCCGGTATCGCTGGCCCAGCTTGCCCCGGGAGCCTATTTCCTGACCCGGCCGAGCATCTTCCAGTACAACGCCACCCGCGAAGAGCTGCTGGCCAGTGCGAATGAGCTGTTTGATGTTTTGAAATCGGGCATTGTCACGATTGATATCACCGCGACCTACCCGCTTGCCGATGCTGCAAAGGCGCATGACGACCTTGAAAGCCGCAAAACCAACGGTTCGATCGTCTTTACAGTCTGATCACGGCGTTCAATGCCCTGATACATTGATAGATTTCCGGATCGAGGCAGGGTTATTTCCCTGCCTCTTTCAGTTCGCTCTGGTGGAAAGTCCGTACATCACGCGCGATGGCGTCGAAGCGCTCTGAAAGGCCTTCGCTGACTTCGCGGCAGGGGGCGATGACGGCTTCGGCCCAGTCGACATAGTCCAGGATCTGTCTTTCATCCCAGCCAACCGGCGTGTCGGTCAGCATCGCACCGACATTGGCGACCTTGTCGGCCAGTCGCACAAGCTTGGCACCGTTGGTCAGGCTTGGGGCGGTATCGATCTGTTTTGCCTTGCGCTCGTCCCTTGGCAGGGCCTTGTCATCACTGACTTCGAGCACGATGTCGGCAATGATGTCGTTAAAACAGGCGGCGATTTCATCGCGGGTCGCGCCGCAATCCTCGATCACGTCATGCAGAACGGCGGCACAGAGAATATCCTCGCCGGTCCCCGGTTCGCATTCGACAATCAGGCGGGAAACCTCGATCGGATGATTGATATAGGGTTCCTGGGCGGCCCCTTTGCGACGCTGGTCGCGATGGGCACGGGCGGCGAAATCGACGGATTTGAGTAGAAGCTGCATAAAGCGCGATATAATCGTGAACGGGTTGCGTAGAGTCCCACGGCTTTTGCGTGGTTTCAAGCCTTCATGCAGCCAACGCCTGTGAAAATCATGCAGAGCCGTGAAAAACAGCGGCAAACAGGATAGACTGATTTCTCTACCATCAAGCGGGAGACGCCAAAAATGTCACAGGAAATGCGCCTGAAACTGACCTTGTGGAATGAAAACGCCGAGACCCCGCTGCATCTGAGCGCCCTTGCCCCCAAGGATGGCTGGCAAAGCGCCCCGCCCAACCGGATCGAGGCCGGTGAAACGGTGGTGTGCGAAATCACGGCTGCCAACACACTGGCGATTACGCTCAATTACGGCACCTGCCATATCGGCATTCATCTGAGCGACGACAATTTTTCCATCGATCCAGGTGATGCCCGTGTGGATCGTCAGAAACTGGGGAGTGACCTGGCAGAGGTGACACTGGCCCTTGGATAGAGGTTGTTTAACGGTTATTTCGATATTGAAATAAAAAACGGGGCCCAACCGGGCCCCATTCATCATTTGACGATCCCTGTCACAGGCCCAAGCAGGCCCGCGCGGCTTTAGCCGTTCATGGAATCGAAGAAGTCGTCGTTGTTCTTGGTGCCCTTGAGCTTGCCAAGCAGGAATTCCATCGCGTCCTGCGGACCCATCGGGTTGAGGATACGACGCAGCACCCACATCTTGGACAGAACGCTCTTGTCGACGAGAAGCTCTTCCTTACGGGTACCCGATTTGAGGATATCAATCGCCGGGAAGATACGTTTGTCAGACAGTTTGCGATCCAGGATAAGCTCGGAGTTACCGGTACCCTTGAATTCTTCAAAGATGACCTCGTCCATGCGCGAACCGGTATCGATCAGGGCGGTCGCGATGATGGTCAGAGAGCCGCCCTCTTCGATGTTACGGGCCGCACCGAAGAAACGTTTCGGGCGTTGCAGCGCGTTGGCATCAACACCACCGGTCAGGACCTTGCCCGAGCTCGGCACCACGGTGTTGTAAGCACGTGCCAGACGGGTGATCGAGTCCAGCAGGATGACAACATCATGCTTGTGTTCGACCAGACGTTTGGCCTTTTCCAGAACCATTTCGGTGACCTGAACGTGACGCTGGGCCGGTTCATCGAAGGTCGAGGAAATGACTTCGCCTTTTACCGAACGGTCCATGTCGGTCACTTCTTCCGGACGTTCATCAATCAGAAGAACGATCAGATAGGCTTCCGGGTGGTTTTCCTCGATCGCGTGCGCAATGTTTTGCAGCATCACGGTTTTACCGGTGCGCGGCGGTGCGACGATCAGGGCACGCTGACCTTTACCAAGCGGCGAAACCAGTTCGATCACGCGGTTGGTGGTGTCCTTGTTGGCACCTTCCTGATCGGATTGACGCTCCATCTTGAGCGGCTCATCAGGATAGAGCGGGGTCAGGTTATCGAAATTAACGCGCTGACGGACTTTTTCCGGCGCATCGAAATTGACCTTATCAACCTTGAGCAGGGCGAAATAACGCTCGCCTTCTTTCGGCGAGCGGATCTGGCCTTCAACGGTGTCGCCAGTTCGCAAGCTAAAACGCCGCACCTGGCTCGGACTGACATAAATGTCGTCAGGGCCGGCAAGGTAGTTTGCCTCGGGGCTGCGCAGGAAGCCGAAACCATCGGGCAGAACTTCAAGAACGCCTTCGCCAAAGATGGCGTGGTCGTTCTCGGCCAACTGCTTGAGGATCGCGAACATCAGCTCCTGCTTGCGGAGCGTGCTGGCGTTTTCGATTTCGAGTTCATCAGACAGAGCAAGCAGCTCGGTCGGAGATTTCTTTTTAAGGTCCTGAAGATGCATATGTGCGTTTAATGATCTGTGGTTGCCGAAAGGGCGAAGATTTTATGGAGATAGAAAAGAGAATGTGCGGTTGACCGTCAGGCAAGGCGCTCAGGCTTTTGCTGGGGCGTGCGGACGGTTCGAAACCTTGGAGTTGCAAGAAAGGCAGGTCTTTTCATGTTTCTGGATCGAAACACCCCCGATTGATACCCTTGAAAATCGCAATAGTCAAACCGTGATTCGAAAGAACCGGGCAATTTTGCAGCCATTGATACGAAAATATCACATCTCGCCCCCGGCGACCGACCGCATTCCGCTGGTCGAAGCCTGGTTTGAGCCAGAATCCCGTGTCCTTTGTCATCGATGCTTTTGCATCAAACTGTCTGGGCTTCGCGCACGGACTGAAGGAAATCGGCCACTTCCTTGCGCAGGCTGGTCGCGACATTGGCAACCTGATCACAGGCGACGATAACGTGATCGGCGGCCTCGCCGGCATTGTCGGTCGCCTCGCGGATACCGGCAACATTGCCCGAAACCTCGGTCGTGCCTTGCGAGGCACGATCAATATTATTGGCAATTTCCGAGGTTGCGGCTTCCTGTTCATTGACCGCGGCTGCCAACGAGGACGAGGTCGCATCAATCTGGCCGATTTTTTCGCCAATCCGGGAAAAGGCATCAACCGCGCGTTCTGTCGCGTCCTGCAGATTGCCCATTTGTTCGGAAATTTCGTCGGTTGCACGCGATGTCTGGGTCGCAAGGTTTTTGACCTCGTTGGCGACCACGGCAAATCCCTTGCCGGCCTCACCGGCACGGGCGGCTTCGATTGTCGCATTAAGCGCCAAAAGATTGGTCTGTTCGGCGATATCGCGGATCAGACCGATCACCTCGCCGATCTTTTCAGCACCTTCTTTCAGCGCCGTTGCAATGACTTCGGCCTCGCGGGCCTCGTCGGCCGCGGCGGTCGCATTGTCCGACGACGCAGAGATCTGTCGGGAAATCTCAAGGATCGAATTGGCCAGCTGTTCGGTTGCCGATGAAACCGCGGACACATTTTCGGATGCTGATTTGGCGTCATCTGCCACCAGGCGGGCCTTTTCGCGGGTCTTGTCGATGGCCGATGTCATGTCTGAAGATGTGGTGCGCAAACCATCAGTCGACTGGCCGATATCACCCAGCAATTCGTTGATCCTGGCCTCAAACCGTTCGGCCAGCCGGCTGACTTTTTCAGCACGGGCAAATCGGGCGGCTTGTTCCTTTTCACTTTGGGCGGCCATTTCCCTATTCTCGACAAGGCTGTCGCGGAAAAACTGCACCGAACGGGCCATGGCCCCGACCTCATCCCCGCGTGCGGCCCCGGACACCTTGACCGACAGGTCACCTGCGGTCAGATCACTCATGGTTTTGGTCATGGCGCGGATCGGCGCAGAAATATCTCGACCGACGATGACAACCAATGTGCATGCAAGTGCGATAATGATCAGCAAACCGGCCAATGTGCCATAAAAATAAAGCTGCGCTTCAGAGAGCTTTTGCGCCGAGAGGGTGACCAGGCTTTGGGCAATATGGTCTTCTATCATCTTGTAAATATTAATCTTTACCGTGATGGTCGCAAACCAGTCCGTCCCCGCAATGCCATTGGTGGTTCCGGTTACCGGGTAACTGAGCGCCACATCGCGCAACTTGTTGACCGCCGCAATCGCCGGATCCTGCATCGCGCGGTCGTAAAATTCCCTGATCTCTGGTGCGGCCATTTCTTCAAACACAGAAAGATAAGCGTTTTGAAGCGTGATCAGCTCGACAAATCGGCGATAAAGGTTGGGTTCGAACTTGCCCATACCAAACCCGGCCGCACCTGTGGCGCGCTCAAGCCCACCACGTTCCTTGGCCTGCATGAAATCATTAAAGGCCGCGATTGAGCGGACCAGTTCGGGATCGTTGCTGATTGTGCTCATGACATTGACGGTCGAGAGCATGCCGGAAATGATCGAGGTATAGAACCGAACCGCCTCGCCAAGTTCGATATCCAGCGCATAAACCTTGGCGCGTGTCTGGGGCACGGTATCAAGCAGCCCGACAAAGACGCCAACCTGCTCTGCCAGACCCGGGTCATAGGCGGAAAGATCAAAGTCGTTTAACGCATTGCGCAAAGACTGAATGCGGGCGTCCGACAAGTTGCGCTGATCGGCAAGTTGTGGTCCGAACTGTTCACCTTTGGAGCCGATAAAGCCCGCCGATGCGCCCCGTTCCTTTTGCAATTCGTGTACGGTTGCGCCGATCTGAACCGCAAGTTCGGTCAAGCCGCCAATTTTGCCAAGTTCATCCATTTCCCGATAGCGGTCGGAAATAATGACGCCGGACAGAACAACAAGTCCCAACAAAGGTGGGATCAGAGAAATCGCAAGCTTCTTGCCAATCTGAATATTCGCAAACATGTAAAGCCCCGTGCATTGTGGAATGCGAGGCCGCCAAATATGCGTTCTTCCAACTCCCGGGGCGCGCAGGTTCTGGATTGATACGATATCGTATCAATTGCCTTTTATTGTTGGTGTGGTGACACGCCTGGACTTTGTGCGGCGCAAAATAATCAGCGCGGCACGTTTGGATATTGTAACCCTTGGATTAAATTCAATGGTTACGTTTCAACTTAAAAGGCGTTCGGGAAATCCTGTTTCACGAAGAGCGATGCTGTTCGCGCACAATTTCAAGCATCCGGTTGAGCTGATCCTCGCTCAGGCCGGCGATGCGTTCCGACAGCAGGTTGGCCAGTTCGGTGGCTTGGGGTTCCAGTCCGGCGGTATCGACGGTGATTTTCGGATGCGAGAGCTGGGCCAGACGTTTGACGTCATCAACCTCGTCCCAGACCAGATTGAAATAACCGCAGATTTGCTGCACCAGACCGGGGCTGGGCCGCCCGCGATGACCGTGTTCAAGCGCGGACAGATAGGCCGGTGACAGCTGAAGTGCTGTTGCCATATCGGTCAGCGTCACGTTGTTGCGCGCACGGAGTTCCCGGATGCGATTGCCAAAAGGTGTCACCGGCGTCTCCGTTTCAACAAGACATAAAAGGCCCCGGCGCCACCGTGCTGGATCTGGGCCTGATGAATGGCAAGGATGCGATTGCGCAGGTTTGGCGCACTCAGCCATTGCGGGGTGCGTTCGCGCAAAAGACCGGTACGGCCATATTCGTCGGCCCGCGATCCCTTGCCAGTGATTACGAGAACGCAACGTTTTCCGGCCCGCCAGCTATCCTCGATAAAGGCATTGAGCGCATTATGGGCGACTTCCTGGGTCATGCCATGCAGGTCAATGCGCCCGTCGATCGACATCTTGCCCTTTTGGAATTTGTTGGCAGTCGATCGATCAATCCCGTCGGTGACACCGGGTTTCAGTTCAGAAAGGTTCTGTTTTTTGATCTTTGGGCCACGGTCGGCATGGCGGGCCGACGGCAAATTGCGCGCAGCCCGGCTTTGTTCGGACTGTTCAAGTTTTTCGCCAAGATTATCGGGCAAGGTAATCGCGGTATCGCTGGTGTGGATGTCATCATCAGACGCGACCACGTCATCGCCGGCCTTGCGCCTTTTCTTGCGCAAAGGTTTGACGTCACGGGTAAAGACCTCCCACAGGGTCTTTTCGTCATCCGTGACGGTGCGGCGTCGCTTATTTGGTTTCTTATGACTCATCGACCAAGACAATATGCAAGCGGCGCGGTCCATATACGCGAGGCTTTATCGTCCATTCGATATCACCTGTTTGCAACAGCCCGGTCACCCAAAGAAATGTTCGCGGCATATTGCCGTGTCATTGCTTTTCGCGCAACCGCGCCCGTCGCGCATTTCGCTGTCACGGCAACAATAAGTTTGCCAGAAAAGCAGGCCAGACCGGGAAAGGTGGCCCGACAGGGTTGGGTTTCAGGTATCGATGTCGGTCAGATCAACACAGGTGACGCCATTATTATCAAGATCAAGCATCGCCTTGAGAAACGCACTGTCGAGATTGGTCGAAAGCCCGTGCATCCGGCGGTTTTCAATAAAAAAGCCGTCGGTTTTGAAGCGATCAAGCTGGGTTTGCAGCCTTGTGATATCGCTTTGGGGCACATCACCACTGATCGCGATATAGAGATAACAGGTACGATAGGGCTTGAAACCAGTCACATCAGGAATGCTGACCTCGGGATATTCGGCACGGACCTTATCAAGATAATGGCGCAGGATATTGCCACCGATGGCAATCAGATCGACGCGATCAGCCATCATCATCGGCAACAGAAGTTCTTCACGCGGCACCATAACCAATTGCTTGGCACCGCGATCACGAAGATATCCTTCACGCGCTGATCCCATCAGAACCCCGATGCGGGCATCGCGCAAAAGCGTTTCGAACGCCATGTCCGACCAACCGGTATCGATAAAGCCAAACAGGTTCCAGAAGGTCCGGCTGACCGGACCCACCCATTGGAAGACATCTTCGCGATAATCAATTCGGGTGGTGGGGTAAATTACGTGGCCGACTTCGCGTCCGGCCAGCTCCATCTGCCGTTTCCAGGGCATCTGCGGCACGATTTCAACAGCCAGACCGGCCTTGGTAAACAGTTCGATGGCAAGCGTATCGAAGTAGCCTGGCTCCGGCCGGCCCGATGACTGAACCCGGCTGCTTTCAGACAAATGGATGATGTAGGTGCCGTCAAACGTGGAGTTTTCTGGAGCTTTTTCGTCAGTGAGTGTCTGGGCGCGAAGATTACCTAAAGCCGTGATCAGCGCACAGACCAAAACCAGCATCGCAAGGAGGCGATTGGCGTATTGAGAAACTGTAAGTTCGGAAAACCGCAATGATGGACACCGCTGTTTTCCCATCCTAGGCATCTTGCCTTGTCAGCCAGAGCGCGTCTTTGACTTTGGCCTCGATATAGGCGCGGTGGGCGGCAAGTTCTTCTTCGCTGATCACATGCGGCCTTGGTTCCAGCCGGTTGCCCCGCGGGCCCAGAACCCGACGACCACCGTTATCTTCATCCTGATCACCGTTTAGCGCATTGGGATCAAGCGACAGGCCATGCTGACGGCCGCCCAGAAGTTCGAGATAGACCTGGGCAAGAAGGTCGGAGTCAAGAAGTGCGCCGTGAAGGGTACGGTTTGAGTTATCGATCTTGAACCGACGACACAGCGCATCGAGGCTGACCGGGGATCCGGGGAATTTCTTGCGCGCCATCTGAACGGTATCAAGGGCGCGTTCCATGGCAATGCGCGGCTTGTTAAGCCATTCAAGCTCCGCATTGAGGAACTTCATGTCGAAGCTGGCATTGTGAATGACCAGAACCGAATCCTCGCCAATGAATTCGATGAACTCATCGGCAACCTCGGCAAAGACCGGCTGGTCTTTGAGGAAGTCATCGCCCAGACCGTGAACGTCGAATGCTTCCTTGGGCATCGGGCGCTGGGGATTGATATACTGGTGATATTGCCGCCCGGTGGGCATGTGATTGATCAGTTCGATACAGCCGATTTCAACCAGTCTGTGGTCAGCATAGGGATCAAGGCCGGTGGTCTCGGTATCAAGAACAATCTCACGCATGTAGTCGTTATCCAGTCATCAACTGAGTTGGTCGATAATACCCTGAATATATTGAAAAGTGACCGCACGCCCCAACCCGGTCGGGATGATAAAATCAGCGCGCTTTCGCTTTTCGATATCTGGCATCTGTTTGGACAGAATGGCGGAAAATTTTGTCTCCGTCATCCCTTCTCGCGAAAGAACACGCTGGCGTTGTATAAACCGCGGGGCCGATACAACCGCAACATGGTCACAGCGCTTTTCACCGGATGTTTCATATAAAAGCGGGATGTCGAGAACGACCAGCTTACGCCCCAAACGACGCTGGGCAGCAAGAAACCGGTTTTCAGCTGCGCGCACCAGCGGATGCAGGATGGTTTCAAGCGTTTTTAGAACATCCGGATCGGAAAAGGCGATCTTGCCCAATGCCTGCCGATCAATCCGGCCATTAACGATCACATCGGGAAAGGCCTTGGCAATCGGGTCAAAGGCAAGGCCATCTGGTGCCATCAATTCATGGGTCGTGGCATCGGCATCATGAACCGGCACACCAAGGTGACGAAACATCGCCGCCGCGGTTGATTTGCCCATGCCGATGGAGCCGGTTAACCCAAGAATTTTCATGATAAGATTACCATTCAGATCTTAATCCGGCGAAAGAACGAAATCGCGCAGTTCTTGGGTGACTTCGGGATCGATCCCGAACCAGCGATGGAAACCCGGTCGTGCCTGATGGAGCAACATGCCAAGGCCATCAACAATCGGATTGCCGCGGGCTTTGGCCTGCACCAAAAGGTCGGTCATCAGCGGCGCATAGACAATATCGGTGACAAGGGCGGTTTGCGGCAGACCGGACAGGTCGATCTCAAGCTTGGGCTGGCCGACCATGCCAAGGCTTGTGGTATTGACGACAAGCGACGCGTCCTCAAGGGCATCAGGTGCAACCGGCCAGTCAATCACCTTGATCCGCGGGTCCTTGATTTCGGCCACGACGTCTTCGGCGCGTTTGCGGGTCCGGTTGGCCAGACGAATTTCCGGGCAGCCTTCATCCAGCAGGGCGACCAAAACCGCACGGCACGCCCCGCCTGCCCCAAGCACCACCGCCGGACCGCTGGCAAAGGCGATATCAGGTGCTTCCTGACGCAGGTTTTCAAGGAAGCCAAAGCCGTCGGTATTGTCACCCAGAAGACGACCATCCTTGGCAAAGGTCACGGTATTGACCGCCCCGATGCGGCGTGCGCGATCGGATAGTTCATCACATTCGGGCATCGCCATTTCCTTTTGCGGAATGGTGACATTAACCCCGGAAAATCCCAGATTACGCAACGAAATCAAGGCGGCCTGGAAGTTTTCCGGCTCCACAGGCAGTGGCATATAACAGCCATCAATGCCGTATTTCGCCAGCCAATAGCCATGCAGGCGCGGCGATTTCGAATGCGATACCGGCCAGCCCATCACGCCGGCAAGGCGCGATGTGCCCGATAGGGTGCGATAAGGATTTCGCGAGGTCATTGCGTGCTGTTTCCTGCCAGATGGGTTTTTGATGCGTTTTTGTGATTATGCCTTGAGAACACCGTGATCGCGCAAGAAGCCAATCAGCGGCAGAAGCGGCATGCCCAGCACGGTGAAGTAATCGCCGCGCACCTCGGTAAACAGCTGCGCGCCAAGGCCTTCAAGCTGATAGCCGCCCACACAGTGATAAATCTCTTCGCCGGCGGCATCGAGATATTCTTCGAGCCATTCATCGGTGAAGTTGCGCACGGTCAGATGGGCGGTATCAATCGTGCCCCAGATGCGCGAGCCTTCCTTATATATAACAGCCGCCGAAACAAGCTTGTGACTTTTGCCCCGCAGGGCCAGAAGCTGCGCGCTGGTATTGTCACGGTCCATCGGCTTGTCAAACCAGATGCCATTGCATTCCAGCATCTGATCAGCGGCAATCACAATCGCATCGGGTTGCTGGCGATACATGCGCAGCGCCTTCATTTCCGCCAAGGTCTCTGCGGCTTCGGCCGCCGTCGCACCCTCGGCCTTCATCGCCTGTTTATAGCCGTCCTCGTCAATCATCGAGGCGACGGCTTCGCAATTGACACCAGCATTGGTCAACATGGCATGGCGGGCCTTGCTGCTGGATGCGAGAATAAGACGATGGGTGCTGGGCATGTGTTTATCCTGTTGGTGCAGCTTAATGACCGCGGCGGTCATACATGGTCGATAAAATGATGGCGGCGGTTTCTTCGATGGACCGGCGGGTGACATTAATGATCTTCCAGCCGCGTTCGGTAAAGTATCGCCGTGCCTGATGAACTTCGTCGCGGACTGCGACCGGATCAACGTAATCGCCGCCCTCGCCGCGTTCGATCTGGCGCAGGCGGTTTTTACGGATCGAGACCAGCTGATCAACATCCTTGATCAGGCCAACCACCAGCGGTTTTTTGAGCTGATCAAGTTCCGGCGGCAACGGGCAGCCCGGCACAAACGGAATATTGGCGGTCTTGATCCCGCGATTGGCCAGATAAACCGATGTCGGGGTTTTGGACGTGCGCGAGACACCGACAATCACCACATCGGCGTCTTCCAGATCCCAGCCCGATTGGCCGTCATCATGGGTCAGGGTGTAATCGATCGCCTCGATCCGGTTGAAATATTCCTCGTCCATTTTATGGAGCGCACCGGTCCGGCCGTGCGATTGCTGGCCGAGATACCCCGCCATCATGGTGACGGTATTATCAAGCACATGACTGTGGGGCACCTGCAGGCGGCGACAGCCTTCCTCGAGCTTGCGGCGGATGTCGCTGTCAAAAACGGTGTAAAGAACGATGCCGGGATTACGTTCGATATCGGCCAAGACACGGGCGAGCTGCGCGTCGGTCCGGATCAGTGACCAGACATGTTCATGAGCACGGACATCGGGAAATTGCGCGACACAGGCACGCGCAATGCCATCGACCGTCTCGCCGGTTGAGTCCGAGACCAGATGAAGATGGAAAATTTTGTCAGTCCCGACCATGCCTGTCCGTTTCTTTGGTCAATTTTTGGCGACCCAAGCAGAATCTTATCCACTTTTTGCCGACCAAACGATTTTTCTAACTTTATTCAAACAACGTTACGGCTGTTCAAAATACCGATCACTAACCGGATGGATAAGAGTTTTATCGCAACCCGAAGTTAGCGGATCGGAGTCGGCCCTGTGGATAAATGTGGATAACGGGTGCGACTCCGGCCCGATTTTTTCCACAGGAATTATCCTCCCGCTCATACAAAGTTTCTCAAGTGCTCTGTCCCGAGCGGGATAAGTGCCAAATTTTTCCCGTAATAACAGGGATAAGACTGCAAAAACCAGACTTATTCACCTTATCCCCATTATTCAAAAACGTCTTTTCCCAAGGCAGAGTCCGGGAGTCGTTCGGAGTCGTACACAGTTTTCCCCAAGGCCGGTTGAGATGAATCATTTTTCCCGAGTCGGAATGTGAATAAACTGTGCGTGAAATTTAATCCCTGTTATCCACAGGGAACCACTCACAAACAACATCCTTTTTTATTAAATAAGGTTTTGTTAGGCAGAACGTGGAAAACGTCTTGGCAAAGGCCCCAGGGCACATTTCACGAAATAACAAAGCCGGTTCTGACGGGTGGCCGAACGCCACGTGTCAGGCCAAAGATCAAAAAAGCGATCGGGAAGAGAAACAGGAAACCAGATGCCTAACACCCAAAAGACCTTCTTGCGTGCCCTTGCCGGAGAAACTCTTCCGGTACCGCCGATCTGGCTGATGCGCCAAGCTGGCCGCTATTTGCCAGAATACCGCGCAACCCGCGCAGAAGCAGGCTCTTTCCTTGATCTTTGCTATAATCCTGATCTTGCTTGCGAAGTTACGTTGCAGCCCCTGCGGCGCTTTGACTTCGATGCGGCGATATTGTTCTCCGACATCCTCGTTATACCGCAGGCACTTGGACAGCATTTAGCCTTCAAGCAGGGAGAAGGCCCACAGCTTGAGGCCATCAGAGATGCTTCAGGCCTTGGCAAGCTTTCAGTTGAAGGCATTCATGACACGCTTGGTCCGATCTATGAGACGGTTTCAAAGCTTTCACACGCCATCCCATCCAGCACAGCACTGATCGGCTTTGCCGGTGCGCCCTGGACCGTTGCGACCTACATGGTCGAGGGCAAGGGATCGAAGGACTTCCCGAATATCCGCCGCTTTGCCTATGGCGATCCGGATGGTTTTGCCAAACTGATCGACATTCTGGTCGAGGCAACCACGCAGTACCTTCTGAAGCAGGTTGAGGCCGGTGCAGAATGCATTCAGCTGTTTGAAACCTGGGGCGGGGTGTTGTCCGAGACCGGCTTTAATCGTTGGGTGATCGAGCCGACCAAACAGATCGTTGCCAATTTGCGCGCAGTCCACCCGGATCTGCCGATCATTGGCTTCCCGCGTGGCTGTGGCTTGCATCTGGTCGATTTCAAACAGAAAACCGGTGTGACCGCGGTTGGCCTTGATAGTGGGGTGAAACTCGACTGGGTGGCAGAAAACCTTCAGAAACTGGGGCCCGTACAGGGCAATCTGGATCCGATGTTGCTGATCACCGGCGGTGATCCGATGTTTGATGAAACCAAGCGCATCCTTGATACCCTGGGCAAAGGGCCGTTCATCTTTAACCTTGGCCATGGCATCACGCCGGAAACACCGCCGGAACATGTTGGCCAGCTGGTCGACTTCATTCGGGATTACAAAGGGTAAATGTCGGCAATTGCTGCATTTTATTTTGTGATTTTTGAAATCAATCAAATCGATTGAAAAATTCAATGCGTATGATGGGCGTTGCCTGTTGCGCTTGGGTCCGGTTTGACCAAAATAGGCGCCGGAGCGCGACGGGTTTACATCATTCCCGGTTTGTCGGGAACCGGTCCAGACACGATCTGACATGAAGGATAGCCAAATGTCCGAGACGACGCGCAAGAAACGCGCCATTGTTCTTTTCAATCTGGGGGGGCCGGACAGTCCGGCAGCTGTTGAGCCGTTTCTGTTCAACCTGTTTAATGATCCGGCGATCATCAGCCTGCCCAATCCGTTCCGCTTTTTGCTGGCAAAGCTGATTTCACGTCGTCGCGCACCGATCGCGCGCGAGATTTATGACCATATCGGTGGTAAATCGCCGCTTCTGGAACTGACCCAGGAACAGGCCGATGCGCTTCAGATTGCGCTCAATGCCGAAGATGACGGTTATGAAAACCGTTGCTTTATCGCCATGCGCTATTGGAAACCGTTTGCCAATGATACCGCGGCCGAGGTCAAGGCATGGGGGGCAGATGAACAGATCCTGCTGCCGCTTTATCCGCAGTTTTCAACCACCACCAGCGGATCATCGGTCAAGGACTGGAAAAGGGCCTGTGCCAAGGTTGGCTTGACCTCCCCGATCAAGACCGCATGCTGTTATCCGACCAATCCGGGCTTTGTCGAAGCATCGGCTGAGATGATCAAGGCGGGCTATGAGCGCGCCCTGGCCAAGGCCACCGAACTTGGCATTGATAAGCCGCGCATCCTGTTTTCCGCCCATGGTGTGCCGAAAGCCGTGATTACCAAGCGCGGTGACCCCTATCAGTCACAGATCGAAAAAACATCGGCCGCCGTGGTCGAAAAAATGGCGATCGATGGATTGGACTGGAACGTTTGTTATCAAAGCCGGGTCGGGCCGATGGAATGGATTGGCCCATCGACCGAGGACGAGATCGCGCGTGCTGGCAAGGAAAACAAGGGTATCGTCGTGGTGCCGATTGCCTTTGTCACCGAGCATTCGGAAACCCTGGTCGAGCTTGATATCGAATATGGTGAACTGGCGCATGAAAAACACGTGCCGATCTATGAGCGCGTGTGCACGGTCTGTTCCCATCCGAAGTTTATTGCCGGACTTGTTTCGGTTGTAAAACAAACACAGGACGAGCTCGATGAAAAAGGCCCGGATGACTACACGGTCGAGACGCGCGGCTGGTGGTGCCCGGATGAACATTCCTGTGCGGTGGCCAAGCAGCCATCGCTCAAACCTGCCGGGGCCTGAATTGGCCTAGATCACAGTTACAACGCCAATCGGGCCGGTTCTGTTTTTGAATCGGCCTGATTGCTGTTAAGGTCTGGAAAATTTCAAAAATTCGCCGCTTGCGCGGGCTTTAACCTGCCGATCCTGACCGTCACATCCAGAGAAGAGAGAGATGGATAGCTACAGCATTATCAAATCCCTGCATGTCATCAGCGTGATTGCCTGGATGGCGGGTCTTCTTTATCTGCCAAGGCTTTATGTCTATCACTGCGAAGTCGCGCCAGGCTCGGAAGCCAGCGAGAAATTCAAGGTGATGGAACGCCGCCTTTTGCGGGCCATCATGAACCCGGCAATGATCGCGACCTGGATTTTTGGAGGCTATCTGATCCATGCGGCGGGCGTCATGACCGAAGGCTGGTTTCACGTGAAACTGCTGTGTGTGGTTCTGATGACCATCGCGCATATGATGATGGCCCGTTATCGCCGGGCGTTCGAAGCGGACGCCAATACCAAGTCACAGAAATTCTATCGTATTTTCAATGAAGTACCGACGATCCTGATGATCGTTGTCGTCTTCATGGTGATCGCACGGCCCTTCTGATCGGGTCTGTTTGACGGCCCATCAGTAAAAACGTTTCGATTTTAAAATAAAAAGGCCGCCAAACTGGCGGCCTTTTCTTTGTCATCGTTTTGGTATCGAACCAAAAGCCGATGGATGAGGTCAATCAGGCGTTGCCAGCCGGCTGACCTTCCATCTTGGATGCGAATTTCTTGCGGAAAAGATCAGCAAAATCAATCTGCTGCATCATCAGCGGCGGGAAGCCACCGTCTGCGGTCAGGTCTGCGACGATCTTGCGGACATACGGGAACAGCAGGCGCGGAACTTCGATCATCAGAACCGGCAGGCGGTGTTCGTCAGAAACATTCAGCGTCACAACGCAGCCATACTGCAGTTCGGCAATGAAGGCCACCTTGTCGCCAACGTCAGCTTTGACATTGATCTTGATGGTGACTTCGTGAAGTTTCTGGTCCTGGGTGGTGCGAGCCTCAACATCGACATCGATATTGATTTTCGGCTGCTGCTGCAGGGCAACGCTTTCCGGTGCGTTCGGGTTTTCGAACGACAGATCCTTGATGTACTGGGTGTGGATCGTGATTGGATTTGCGGCCGGCTGCTGCTTCTGTTCTGCTGCGCCTTCTGCACCGGTGGTATTCTCGGCCATTAAAGTCTAGCTCCCTTAGAGGTCATTTCGTCTTGATCAGAAAAAAGCTTTCGGCTTGAAGGCTTTGCCTTGGCTGAAATGCTTATTACTGACGCCGCCCCGTTGCGGCAGATAAATTGGACTTGTTGGCCTAGCACGTCTGGCCTGCACGGGCAAGCCAATCAGAGCGGGTCAAAGCCCTTATCAAAGCCCGCGTTTCCGGGGGTTTGGTTGTCCTGATTATTGCCAAAGGCCTTTGACTCAAAGAAGGCTGACCGGGGGTGTCGGTCAACCTTCTGATTTTGTGATTTTCGTATGAATTCAGCGCGTCTCGTCACGCGGCGGCAAATTGCGCGGTGTTTCGGGATTGTCGCCCGGATCATTGCTCCTGTCGGTGTCGTTTGACGGATCATTCGGGCTGACATCTTCGAAATCGCCATCAATGATCGGCCCGGCCCCGCGCGGCCGTGCTCCGCCAGGTCCACCGGTGCCATGTCCGCCGGGTCCATTGGGTCCGCGCCCGTTTGGCCCGCCTTGCGCACCACTGGAATAGGTCGCACCGCGGAAGTTTGTCCGGATATTGCCCGACTGGACCAGCTTCATGATGACCTTGGCCCCGATCAGCTGGCGCAGCGGCGGGACAAGCAACAGGAAGCCAAAGGTGTCGGTGACAAAGCCAGGCGTCAGAAGCAATACACCGGCAATCAGAATGCAGATGCCGTCAAACAGGGCACCAATGGGCATTTCGCCCTGATCCATCTGGCTTTGCGCCTTGGCCAGGGTTTGCAACCCCTGGGCACGCATCAGGGACGTACCGATGATGGCTGTCAGAACAACCACGCCAATGGTCGGCCATAGCCCGATCAGTTCGCCGGCCTGAATGAATACCGCGATTTCGATGATTGGCATGGCGACGAATATCGCGAGAAAGTAAAAGCCCATTGTTTCTCCGTTTACTGGCGATGGATTGCCTGTATGTGCCGCAAATGTCGTATTATCACATGCATTTTACGGCCAAAGCTGACGTCTTGCTGAAACTATTGCAGAAAACAACTTGGTTTTCAGCGATTTCTCATTAATCTGCACACTTAAGTTCGTTGGTTAGTTGGTGGGAACGCTAATGTGACAACGCGACAAAAATGCGGCAGATCGTCATCTTGGCCTGGCCCCGGCGCATATCGCACCGGTGAAGGGTGAAGATGATCACATCTTGCCGGGTAATCGGCAGTTGCCCTTGCATTTGGTTAAGTTCATACCATCTCTCCACCACGGTTGTGATATACAGACAACCAGTTTGAAACCATTAGGATCACGAGACCGTCTTGCAGTATTTCGATATATTCTTATTCGCTCTGATTGCGGTTTTCCTTGTGCTGCGTTTGCGTGGCGTGCTTGGCCGTCGCACCGGCAATGAAAAGCAGGGGCCGTCCGATATCTTTGGCCGTCAGACTCATGACAATGAAGGCCAGAAAGACGCCGCAGCTCAGACCGATAATGTTTATCGCCTGCCGGACTCCGGTAACGATCAGGATGCGGCAGATGTTCCTTCGGGCACGTTTGCAACCCTGCAGGAGATCCAGAAGTATGATCCGAACTTTACCCAGCAGGACTTCCTGAATGGCGCGCGCATGGCGTTCGAAATGATCGTCGAATACTTTGCCAAGGGCGACAAGGATGGCCTGAACCCGTTGCTTTCGGCCGAGGTTTACAAGAACTTCGCCGCTGCCATCGATGCCCGCGCTGAAAAGGGCGAGCACGAGGAAACCACCCTGGTCGGTATCAAGAGCGCGTCGATCCATGACGCCAGCCTTGAAGGCCGCACCGCCTATGTCACGGTCAAGTTCGTGTCCGAGGAAGTCTCGGTCATTCGCAATGCCGAGGGTGATGTTGTCGATGGCGACCCCAACAAGGTGGTCGAGGCCGAAGATCTTTGGACATTCGCGCGCAATATCGAAAGCCGCGATCCGAACTGGCAGCTGGTTGCGACCGAAACCCCGGAAGAAGAAACCGCCGATTAACGCGGGTTTCGCAAAGACCAAACATATCAAAGGCGATCCGATAAACCGGGTCGCCTTTTTTCATGTCCGCATGGTAACGAGCACACGCAATTATCGGCTTGTTAAGCATGTCAGGGGCAAAATCGGGTTTTCGTAGAACCGTTACAAAAACGGTGACGTTCGAATTGGCTAAATACGGGTTTCCATCTTGAAAAGACGACTGGTTTTATCGCGCAGCCTGTCCCTTGTTTCTGTTCTGGTCGGTGCGGCTGCCGCCCTGATCTGGATGTTTTGGCCACAAATCACTGGACAGATCGAACCCCCGGCCGAGGTGGAAGACAAACTGACCCTGCGCCCGGCGACTTTCGCCGATCTTGATGGCTGGCAGACCGATGATATGCGCGGCACCGTGCGGGCCTTTGCCCGCTCGTGCCAGGCGATGCTAAGACGCAGTGATGACAAACCCGTCGGGCCCGATCCGCGCATGGGGACCATCGGCCAGTGGCGCGATCGTTGCGCAACCGCAGTTTCCCTTGATGTTGAAAGCCTTCGCAAGGAAGACGCGCGTGCGTTCTTTGAAAGTGGTTTCAGACCCTATCTCAGTGGCAATCGCGATACGGCCGAGGGCCTTTTTACCGGCTATTACGAGCCGGAATTGCAAGGCCAGCTGACCCGTGGCGGGGCGTATCAGACGCCGCTTTATCTTAAGCCCAATGACATGGTCTCGATCGATCTTGGCGATTTCCGCGAGGATCTGAAAGGTACCAAGCTGGTCGGGCGGATCGCGGGTGATGCAATCAAACCCTATTACGACCGCGAAGCGATTGAGGAAGGGGCGTTATCGGACCGCGGTCTTGAACTGGTGTGGGTCGATGATGCGGTGGATGCCTTTTTCCTGCAAATTCAGGGGTCTGGTCGGGTGGTTCTGCCTGATGACAGCGTGCTTCGGGTGGGCTATGCCGCGACCAACGGCCATCCTTACTTTGCCATCGGGCGTGAATTGATTGCGCGCGGGGCCTTGAGCCGCGAAACCGTATCGCTGCAATCAATCCGTAAATGGCTGCATGACAATCCGGGCGAAGCCGATGCGGTGATGAATACCAACGCATCTTATGTGTTTTTCCAGCCGCTTAAGGTTGATCCGAACGACCCCGAAGCAGGGCCGCTGGGATCGCAAGGGGTGCCGTTGGAGCCCGGCCGGTCACTGGCAGTGGATCGCAGGTTCCACGCCATGGGGGTTCCGGTCTGGCTTGAAACCAGCGATCCGATGAATGCGGACCGTACATTCCGTCGCCTGATGGTGGCCCAGGATACCGGTGGGGCCATTCGCGGGCCGGTGCGCGGTGATATCTTCTTTGGCCCGGGCGAGGACGCGGCCCTTTATGCTGGTCATATGAACCGGCAGGGCCGGAAATATGTCCTGTTGCCCAACAGCATCGATCCGGCAAGCTGGCAGGATGCGGATACTCAGACAGGGGGCACTTCATGATCCGTCACATTGTGTTGCTGCAGATCCCAAGCCACATCGCGCAAAGCGACATCGACACCATGATCGGCGAACTTGAAAAAGTTGCCTTTTCAGTGCCGGGCGCATTGGCCTTTAGCGGCGGACCAAAGATGACCGGAAGTGGCCTTAGTCAGGGATTCACCCATGCCATTACCATTGATTTTACTGATCTGGCGGCGCGCGACACCTATGTGCGCGGCCTTGATCAGGACTGGATCGGCATTCGATTGTCGGAAATGACCGAAGGCGGCCTTGGCGGTATTCTTGCGATCAGCGTTAATGTCGATGACATTCATACGCCTGACAAGGGATCGGACAAGAAGCCGGAATTGCGCTGGATATAGAATAGATCACATCAAATGAGCTTATATACCTGATAAATCCGGCTTCTTGGCAGAAAATCTCTGTATTAGCTTTCCACCAAACACATTGATCAGCAATCCGGTCATGACCAGAAGGGCCGCAATGATTTTGATCGGCCCGAAATCTTCGTCCAGCACCAGTGCGGATGTCGCCATGCCGACAATCGGCACCAAAAGCGTAAAGGGTGCCACCAGCCCGACCGGCAAGGTAGACAGCAACCGCCCCCAGATCGCAAAGCCCAGCAACGTCACCGGATAGGCGAGATAGAGGATCGCACCAATGCCGATCCAGCTGATCTGATCGGGCAGCATGGCAAGGTTTGCGCGCTCTTCGGTGATCATCGACAGGATGAAAAGCGGGATCGGTGGCACCAGACTGGCCCAGACGACAAAGGACAGCATCTGAACCGATCCGGCTTTTTTCATGATGATATTGGCAAGCCCCCAGGCGGCGGCAGCCGCAATCACCAGCGCAAGCCCAATCGGGGTGATCGATCCATCCGAAACAAACAACAACAGCCCGACGCCCATAAAGGCCACCAGCATGGCAACAACCCGGTGCGGCCCGACTTTTTCACCGAGTAAAAAGATGCCCAGCAACAGGGTGAAGAAGGCCTGAAGTTGCAGCACCAGCGATGAAATTCCCGCCGACAGGCCAAGATCCATCCCCAGAAACAGCAACGAAAATTTGATACAGCCCAGAACGACCCCAAAGCCGACGACGTATTTCCAATGGCATTTTGGGCGCGGCAGGAAGAAGACGGCGGGTAATGCGGCAAAGGCAAAGCGCAGGGATGACAGCAGGATCGGCGGCATTTCACCCAGACCCAGCTTGATCACGGTGAAATTCGCCCCCCAGATGGTGACGACCAGTAAAATGGCGGAAAACTGCCCGACGGACATGCGATCAAATCCCTTGCGATACGATTCGAAATTCACGCTATGCCCGTCCGTGCAGCCGGACAATCAAAACAATGTCATGGCGACAATTTTGCGCAAGGATCTGAAAAAAGCGTAACGCAAAGAATAACACCGGACAGCAAGGCCATCCGGTGTTGATCGATATTGGTCGTCGTTGGTGCCAGACTTACTGGGCGGCAACGATGCCTTCGTTGCCGGCATCCGATTTGCCGCAACCACCTGCATCACCGGTGCTGCCAAAGCGTGATTTGCGCTGACGCTGGCTTTCGGATTTGAGCTGGCCACAGGCGGCCAGAATATCGCGGCCGCGCGGCCAGCGGATCGGCGCTTCGTAGCCGTTATCGAGCAGGATTTGCGCGAACTTTTTGATATCGTTGGTCGGCGTGCATTCGTAATCCGAACCCGGCCATTTGTTGAACGGGATCAGATTGAACTTGCAGTGAACGCCTTTGACCAGCTTGGCCAGCGCGCGCGCATGTTCCGGTTTGTCGTTCACGCCTTTCAGCATGACATATTCCATGGTGATCGGACGCGCATTGGACATGCCCGGATAGTTCCGGCACGCATCCATCAGTTCTTTCAGCGGATACTTCTTGTTGATCGGCATGATTTCGTTGCGCAGATCATCATCAGGTGCATGCAGCGAGATCGCCAAACCAACGCCGAGGTCTTCACCACAGCGCACGATTTCCGGCACCACACCCGAGGTCGAAAGCGTGATCCGGCGGCGCGAGATCGAAATACCCTCGCCGTCCATGGCAATGCGCAGGGCATCGCGAACGTTTTCATAGTTAAACAGCGGCTCGCCCATGCCCATCATGACGATGTTTGACAGGCGACGGATGCCATTGGCCGGTGTCGGCCATTCGCCGTAGCTGTCGCGTGCGACCATGAACTGGCTGACGATTTCACCCGGTGTCAGGTTGCGCACCAGAAGCTGGGTACCGGTGTGGCAGAACTTGCAGGTCAGCGTACAGCCCACCTGCGATGAAATGCAGACAGCACCGCGATCTTCGTTGCGATCGGGGATATAGACCGTCTCGGCCTCGTTGCCGTCATGGAATTTCATCAGCCATTTGTGGGTGTCGTCGTTGCTTTTCTGATCGGCTGTCAGAACCGGACGCCCGACATAGAAATCCTGAGCCAGGCGATCGCGCAGCTTTTTGGAAATGTTGGTCATGTCCTCGATGTCTGTGACACCGCGGTTATAGATCCAGTTCCAAAGCTGTTTGACGCGGAACTTGCTTTCGCCCATGCCAGCCATGAGTTCGGTCAGTTCTTCGCGGGTGATGCCGACCAGATCACGACGCCCGTCGGCAGCCTGCCCATTGGCGGCGCGCGAAACGAAGTCGGACAGCGACGGCCCACCTTGCTTGGCAGGGGCATCGGTCAGGGGTGCGTTTTCGGTCAGGACGTCGGTCATCCCGGGCTCTCTCTTTTGCGTAGTGTGGGTTTGCCAGACGGTTTTTGGCCGTCTTGTTCTGGCGTCAGCGGGACTATACCAGAAATGATGCAAAAATGCTTGGCCCCGCATATAGCGGGGCCGGGTCGATTTAGAAACGATAAATTTCACATTGCAGCTATCACAGCACTGCAATCACGGTTGCAAAGCACGCTGTGACGGCCCCACCAACCGGTTTGATCAGATATGGATCAGTTGACCGGCTTGGTGTTGCAGGCCTTTGAAATCGCGTTATAGGCGTTGGTAAAGCCCGACAGCGAATAGGTATCGGTGGTCTTGGTATCGCGTGACGAATAGCCAACCACAACCATGGTCGATCCGGCTTTCATCGCGCTGACCAGTTTGCGATCTTCTTCGCTGTTTACCGCCCACGCGGAATCATCATGGGTGAACAGCTTGAAACTTTTGGAATCGATTCGAAGATCGACCTCGCTGCCCGACTTGTAGGTATAGCCGGTGATGAAGCTGACTTCATTAAGCAGCTTGAGTGCCGGGCGATGGGTGACCATGACATAGATTTTGCCACGCTGGGTATAGTCGCCTTTGGCCGAGGTCGGCTGGCTGCCCATATAGCAGACTTTCTGGCCATCCTCGGAATAGGTGTAGGCTTCCCACTTGCCGTAAACATCAATCAGCTGCGGGGAGTTCTGGGCCTGTGCCACGTTGGTCGAAAAACCAAGCGCAAGCAGACAGGCAACCGCGCCAAAAGCGGCGGCAAACGAATTTCTGACGAGACGATGGGCGTGTTTTTTCATGAGGTCGCGTATCGTGTCTGAAGTTTCGGGATCGGTCCGACCGGACCACGTTAGGACGCATAAAATCCAAAGGATATGGCAAATTTATGAGGTTCGTTTTCCGAGATTGCCGCCAAAAGGTAAAGATTAAACCAAGGAATGCGTCCAACCGGGTGCGAACAGGCAAATTTTACAAATTATTCTGTGGATGGCGCCGGACGCCCGCCATGGGTGGTGATGCGCTTCTTGACGGGATTACCGGTAAACCGTTGTCACACCACTAAAATTGATCGGCAGGTGTCAGCCGCGCGCGAGATTCTTTTTGACCACCTGATCCAGGCAATTCTGAACCGTGATCGGCTGATTTCCGCGCCGCATGCGGGCCAGCATGTGACGGAGTTCACGGGGCGCGCCTTCGGTTGCCGGGGCAAAGAAGGCATCAAACGAACATTGATCGGATCTGTATTGCCAGACGCGGATGTCACCTTCGCCGCGGATCATTTCCGGTTCGCCGATTTTGGCTTCGACTTCCGGTTCTGACAGACCCTTGAGCGATGCGTTGGGCACCGGCTTGAACGGGATGGCGGCCGTTGTGGTGCGTGATTTTGAATTTTCCGGTCGCCTTCGGGCTTCGGGCTGGGTCGTGGTGACGTTGCCCTTGGTATTAAGCTCGCCGTAATTGGTATTTGTCGAACCCGGTGGCACTGACGACCCGCCGCCACAGGCCGAAAGACCCATGGCAATGAGCGCCAGAAGCAAAATCACCCCGAATGGACGGGTGACGTCTGTTCGGGGTGAGGTTTGGGTCAGAGCAATCATGCGCGCTAAAAATCAGGAATCGTCAGATTTGCGCGGGATGGTGATTGCGCCGGTGCTGCCGCCGCGGCTTATGCCGGTGTCAGCACCTTCGACATATTCCAGCTCGCCCTTGATGCGGGCACCATTTTCAATCTGAAGCGCGCCATAGGTGATCTTGCCGCTGATTTCAGCCGAGTGGACGACAACCACACGGCCAGCCGTCAGTTCACCTTCGAACTTGCCGCTGATTTCGGCCTCATCCACCTGGGCAGAACCGATGAAGCTGCCGCCTTCGGAAACTTCGAGGCGCGAGCATTCCTTGATCTGGGCTTCGACAACGCCTTCGACGACCAGAACGTCACAGGAACCGATTTCACCTTTGAGCGTGATGTCACGACCAACTGTCAGTTTCTTGCCCTCGGAAGAGTGGCTACCCGATCCTCCCGGGCGACCGGAACTGCCGCGGGTCGGGATTTCAAGCGGGCGCTTCGGGATTTCCGGGCGGAAGTTGGTGGAGTGCGGTTTGCTGGACATTTGCGGTTCATCCTTTGTGCGCGGTTGGGTGAAGAGCCGCGGCTCTGTTCGTTTTTCTGTTTTTTCGAACGTGCGGGTTTCGCTGGCTTTGTCAGATGCAGCATCAGAGGCCGAGGTCATCGTCCCGGAAAGCTTGTCTGATCCATCCAGGCGAGATGTATCTGACGAAGTCGCACTTCTGTCGACTGTTTTGTTGGCTTTTTTCTTTCCAAACATGGGATGACCAGATCCTTAGAGTTGCAGTTTCGATGTTGGTCTAGGTGTATCGGCCTTGCGGTTACCGGTCAGGCGGTCTCGGGCACATAGGTGCCAAGACGCACAGAATAGTGGACCATAAAGGCGGTGGCGATGATCGGTGCGACCAGATTGACCAAGGGAATGGTCATCAGGAAGGTCAAACCGACCCCGGCAATCCAAAGCTTTTTCTGGCGGCTTTTGCGAATGGCCTCAACCGTCCGCGCATCATAGCGGCGTGCGGCAACCAGTTCAAAATATTCACGCGACAAAAGATAGCCATTCATCCCGTAAAACGCGATGACATAGAGCGGTCCAGCCAGAAGAAGCGGCAAAATCAGAATGTTAAGCGCCAAAGCCGTCAGGGCGAATTTAAGACCGCTGATCAGCGCATCAATAATCGGCTGCGGACGGGTATCGGGCAGGGTCGGATAGTGCTTGTCTTCGACCGCGTCGGCAATCTGATCGAGCAGAAGGCTCGAGATCAGGACCGTGGCCGCGGGAAACAGCAACAGGACAAGAAGGGTCAGACCAATGCCCAGAAGCCAGTCCACGGCGGTTTCAAGCCAGCCACCATCAGTGAAGAAGGTGACGGAATTCAGACCGAACCAGATCAGGACCCACAACCCGACAATGGTTGCCAGCGCACCGGCAACACCAATCAGCACAACTTTGCGAAAACGCGGGTCGGAAAACTGCGCAACGGATTTCAGAAAGTCATTGATCATGGAAGATGTCGGTCCTGTCCTGTCATGTGTCGAGTGTGCGGAATATATCCGCAAGGGAATCATGCATTAGTTTAGTAGGCAATTAAAATTAACAGCCTGTGAAATCAGGGGGCGGCTTTGCAGATTTCCCAAGAATGCGACATCTATCGCAGGCATCAGGCAAAAAAAAGGCGTCCGGCCAGGGGGGAGAACCGGACGCCAGCGCTCCGATAATCTGGAGCGTGAGGAAAGGTAGGGGAGACCTTTTCCTCACACCGGGTTCCCGTCGTTTAGGGGAACCTTGTGACAGACTCACATATAGGAAGCACAGGACGTCCATGCCATGGGTTTGGGCCCGAAAAAGCCGACAAATTTTGAAACTTTTCGCTGATTCCAATCCGCAGTGATTTCGTTACGAAAACACAATAACATTCACCACTTGGCCAAGCAGTTGAATCAGAAAATATTCTTGATCCGGCACCGGTTTACGGGCGGTTCAAAGACATCAAAATCGGATGGGAAATTTTTTTGGGCTAGTTGCGCTGATTTGGCCAGATGCGTTCAAATTTGAACAGTTCCGGGTCCAGCTGCATGCCCTCTTCGGTATTGAACAGGGTGACCGTGGTTTCGACCCCGGTCGGGTCCTTGACGCTCCACTGACGCAGCTGCATCGGCTTTTCGGTAAACACCAGGGTTACACTTCCAGCACCCGGATCGGATTTGCGCACCAGTTCAACGCGCACGGTTTCGGCCGTGCGACGATAATCGACAATCTTGACCTTGTCGGTCAGCGAGATGTTTTCCGCCAGGATGATCCCGGCCGGGGTTTCATCAATGTCGAAATAGGTCGGTGCGTTGATTTCCTTGTCATAATAGATGAAATCATGACCGGTCGAGACCAGCAGGATCTGCGCTGGCGGGTTATATTCAAACCGCATCTTGCCCGGGCGTTCCATGTAAAGATCGCCCTCGGCCGCACCGCCATCCGATGAAATCTGAACGAACTCGGCCTTGAGCGTCGTGATCCCGGCCAGATAGTTTTCGATCTTTTCGATCATCTCAGGCGTGATCTGATCGCTTGCTTGCGCGTGGGCTGTGCTTGGCAACAGGGTCAGACTGGTGACGGCACCAAGACCGATGGCGGATGCAATGACACTTGCCGCAAGAACGGCGCGGCCTTTCTTGCCAAACAATTTCCAGCGAGTCTTCGGTTCTTGGTTCAAACGGGTCATGTGTCTTACCGGTGTTCGTAACAATTCGTTGATCGCAATCATGGCGATTGCAGAAGGTGAATGGCGGATGATAAAAATCGTGCCAAATAGTAACCACTCACTGCGAGTAACGTATCGCATCATTTGGCCGGGAAGGCCAGCCGGGTCAAGCCATGCCCGCAAATGACCTTAATTGGCCGTTTTGAGCCTTAATTGCAGGTCATTTGACCACCGGCAAGCAGGAGAACACGTTTAATGAGCCGTATCGTCGCCATCCAGATGGACCCGATCGAGAGCATCGATATCAAGGGGGATTCGACCTTTGTCATGGGCCTTGAAGCCCAGGCGCGGGGATATGATCTTTTGCATTATCATCCCGATGACATGTTCTATGACCGGGGCCGGATCAAGGCGGAAGTCCGCCCGATGACGTTGCGCTACGAACATGGCAACCACCATGATCTGGGCGAAGCACGGGTGATTGATCTGGCGCGCGAAACCGATGTTATCCTGATGCGTCAGGACCCGCCGTTTGACATGAACTATATCACCGCAAGCCATTTGCTTGAGGCGATCCACCCGGAAACCTTTGTGGTCAACCATCCGGGACATGTCCGCAATGCGCCGGAAAAGATCTTTGTCACCGAATTTCCCGATTTGATGCCGCCGACCCTGATCACGCGGTCGGCAGCCCGCATCAAGGAATTCCGCGAAGAATTCAAGGACATCATCGTCAAGCCGCTGTTTGGCAATGGCGGGGCGGGTGTGTTTCACCTCAAACCCGGTGACGAGAACCTCAATTCCCTGTTGGAACTGTTTGCCGCCCAGTCGCGTGAGCCGCTGATGGTGCAGGCCTACTTGCCGGACGTCCGCAAGGGTGACAAACGCATCATTCTGGTCGACGGCGAACCGGTGGGTGCGATCAACCGCGTGCCGGCCGAGGGTGAGGCACGTTCGAACATGCATGTCGGCGGGGTTGCCGAGAAATCGATGCTGACCCCGCGCGAACGCGAGATTTGCGATCGCATCGGGCCGGAGCTTAAGAAACGCGATCTGATCTTTGTCGGGATCGACGTGATCGGCGATTACATGACGGAAATCAACGTCACCTCGCCGACGGGCTTGCAGGAGATCAACCGCTTTGACGGCTCCAAACTTGAAAGCCTGATCTGGGATGCGATTGAAACGCGGCTTGGCTAGGCCGAGCACCCCATTGCCGTGAAGTTAAAAAAGGGCAGGTGATCATCACCTGCCCTTTTTGTTGGGTGATTTTTGTGGGGCTTGAGCCCGGCCTTGATCAGCGCTTTGATCAGCGCGCCTTGACCTCGACCTCGACAAAGGTGATGGCAAAGTCATTGTTGTTGATCACGTTATGGGACACGCCGGTCTTGCGGGCATAGGATTTCCCGGTGGTCATGTCGGACGGAAACGTTGTGCCGTCATCATTAACAATGGTCAGGGTGCCAGTCGTCATCGGCACGACGACATAATCCATGCCGTGAACATGATCACCGGTTTCGGAGCCGGGCGGGAAGTGCCATTCGGTCACCTTGACGGCATCGTCATCGACCTGAACGGTGGGAATGGCTTTGGGGCGCTGTGCAGTCACTGGGGTTCTCCAATTTTTGCGGTTAACCCGGCAATGATAGCGACAAGTCCCTCATGCTGCTTGCCTTTTTTATGTCGGCCTGTTGTGTGACTTTGACGATGCCGTCGCCGTCCGGTTCCGCTAAGCTGGAACTAACGCGGCGATCAAACGTATGTTTCAAGGGTCAAGTTCACATCATTTTGGCAGGTAGTAACAGCGCATGACCAGCTCCGAGGCGACAAAAATCACCGATCAGGATCTTTTCGGGCCGTTCCTGTTTGCCCGGGGTGCTGATGCCAAGACGGCAAAGCTCGCCGCCCTTGTGGTTGCCGATGATGGTGCAGAAATCCCGGAATTTCGGGCTAATGGCCGTGATGTCATTGCACCCTCGAAGCTTGCCAGCCTGTTTGGCCGAAGCTACTGGCGGTTTGATTTTGAACTGCCGTCAAACCGGGCGGCATCATATAGTTTCGCAAACGAAACATACGAAGTTTGCACCGATCTTGGGGGTGATCTTCGCATCGGGTTTGTATCGTGCAACGGACAGGAAGACGGCGATCTGGACCGGCCGCTTGAAGACCGCAATGCGCTCTGGACGGATTTGGGCAAAGAGCACGCAAAACAGCCCTTCTCGCTTTTGCTGCATGGTGGCGATCAGATTTACGCCGACGGCGTCTGGGAATGTCACGAGGATATCGTTGCCTGGGACAAGGCCGGGCGCAGTGAACGGTTGGCGACCGCCTTTTCCGATGTCATGCGCGATGCTGTTTTGAAGTTCTACCTTGATCATTATCTGGCGATTTATGGCCAACCGCAGATCCGCCACATGCTCGCACGCGTGCCGTCGCTTATGATGTGGGATGACCATGACATTTTTGATGGCTGGGGCAGCCACAAGAAGTGGTTTCAGGGCAGTGCCGTTGCCAAGGGCATGTTTGCCTGCGCACGACATGCCTTTTGCCTGATGCAACTTGGCTGCACACCCGATGATTTGCCCGATATGGTCAAGGATCGCGATGGCATCAGCCTTGGCTGGCGCACCGATTTTCCCGGCGTCAGTATTGTTGCGCCCGATTTGCGATCCGAACGGACACCAAATGACGTGATGGGGGCGCATGGCTGGCGCGATTTGCCCGAGATGCTCAAAACCGTGCCGGATGGCAATCGGATTTTGCTGATGTCGAGTGTGCCGGTGATCGGGCCGCGACTATCATTGATCGAGATGGTGTTGCATCTTTCCCCCCGTGCCCAGAAATACGAGGATGACCTGCGCGATCAGTGGCAAAGCCGCTGGCACCGGCGCGAATGGTGCCGCTTCCTTGAACTGATCGAAGAAATCGCCAACGCGCATGACCATGAGATCACCCTGCTTTCGGGGGAAATCCATGTCGCAACCCGGGGCACCTTCGAAACCAAGGGTAAAACCATCCATCAACTGGTGGCATCGGGCATTTCGCACACCGCACCACCCCCGACCTTTGCCAGGGTTTTGGGCCTTTTGGCATGGATCGGGGAGAACCCGCTTCCGGGTCGGCCGACAGAGTTAAAACCGCTGCCGGAACGCAAAGGTACCTATTGTGCGGCGCGAAATTACCTTACACTGTCACGCAACGACACCAACTGGCATGCCAAATGGCATCTCGAAGGAATTGGCTGGACGCCGGATTTGCGCGTTTGAACGCGAAGCGTAACCGACGGAAATGTGCCGATGGCAAGGGGCTTTGGATCATGATGCAGCTTTATTACGCGCCGACTTCACCCTTTTCACGCAAGGTGCGCGTTGTCTTGCGTGAGTTGGGTCTGGAAAAACAGATCAGCGAGATCCTGATTGATCCGTGGACGGATGAGGCGCTGCGTGCCCATAACCCGCTTGCCAAAGTGCCGACCCTGATCCTTGAGGATGGCATGGCGGTTTTTGAATCGGCCGTGATCTGTGATTATCTTGATCAGCTTGCCAAATCCCAGGGCATTTCAAAGGGTGTGATCCCCGAAAGCGGCCCGGCCCGCTTAAGCGCGCTTAAATGGCAGGGATTGGCCGATGGCATGATGGCGGCAACCGCCCGACTTTATGCCGACTCCCAACGCGAAGACGGTGATCGTTCCGAAGACGTAATGGAAAGACAGGCGCAGGCGATTACATCGGGCATCGAGGCGATCCTCGATGGCCTGCCGGCGCTTCGCACCGAGGAGCCACATCTTGGTACCTGGTCGGTGCTGATTGCACTTTATTACATTGATTTCCGTTGGCCGGACCGGCGGTTTGATATCCCGGTGCGGGTGCGCGACTGGATGGCGATCATGTCGGAACGTGAATCCTTTACCGAGACCACCTTCCACCTGCCCCATGACGGTGATTGATCAGAAAATCCAACGATTACCTGCGACAAACGCCGCCAGACATGCTATCGCCGCCTTTTGAAGATTGAATTGCGAAAAGCCGATGACCGAACCGACCATTACCAAAGCCATGCGTGAACGCGCCTGGGTCCGTGCAGAACGGATTGAGGGCGAAGACCCCAAGGAAGTGCGCAAGCACAAGGAAAGCGGCATCACCATGAAAAAGGCCAGTTTCGGCAAGTTCCGTAATTTCGGCTGGACCGTGGTTGATGAGGTTGCCGTGCCGTGCCGCAAGGAATTCCTTCCGCCGCGCGAAACGGATGACGAAACCTCGGACTAGGCCGCTATCGCAAATGTGATGGCCGATGCCGGTGGGCTTGATTGACAAAGTGGCCGATGAAGGGCGCTATGAACCGATGGTTCTTGCGCCTTTTTCTTTGCCTAGTTTGGTCT
The DNA here is from genome assembly GCF_059052855.1 of Thalassospira sp. CA1. Classification (NCBI taxonomy): domain Bacteria; kingdom Pseudomonadati; phylum Pseudomonadota; class Alphaproteobacteria; order Rhodospirillales; family Thalassospiraceae; genus Thalassospira; species Thalassospira sp. CA1. The sequence goes on along the minus strand of NZ_JBZCIA010000001.1, from coordinate 147,384 downwards.
TGCCCGATGACAACCCGATCCGATGCGATTTCGTTTGGTTCGCTTGACGATATCGCGCCCGCAACCCTGATTGCCCAGATGTCCGATCCGCGAATGGCGGAGCATATGCCGTTGCTAAACGGTCCGTGGGATCAGGATGACGTCGCCCGGTTCATGGCCGCCAAGAAGGCCTATTGGCAGCGCGATGGCCTGGGGCATTGGGCGATCTTTTATGATGGCACCTATGTCGGCTGGGGCGGGTTTCAGAAAGAAGGCGATGACTGGGATTATGGGCTGGTGCTGCGCCCTGAATGCTTCGGTCTTGGCATGGCGATCACGCACAAGGCACTTGAATTTGCACGATCCGATCCGCGTATTTCGTCGGTGACCTTCCTGTTGCCACCGACCCGCACCAAGCTCGCCGCCTTAAGGCGCCTTGGTGCCGTGTTCGAAGGAACGGTTTCCCATGACGGGGCCTGCTTTCAAAAGTTCCGGCTTGAGATCGGCTAAATCCATTTGTCTTGGTAGACTGTTTTTGTATTGGCGACCAAATCTGGAACGGACGCCGGATCGGATGTCACGGCAACCATTTGCCGGTGCACTGGCTTTAGAAATTTTTCCGCGGTCATGTCATCGAGGAAGCTCAACAGCCCATCGAAAAAGCCATCGATATTAAGCAAAACCGTTGACTTTGCGTGAAAGCCGAGTTGCATCCAGGTCCAGATCTCAAACGTTTCCTCCAGGGTGCCGATGCCGCCGGGCATGGCGACAAATCCATCAGAGAGGTTCGCCATCAAGGCTTTGCGTTCATGCATGGTGTCGACCACATGAAGTTCGCTTAAGTATTTGTGGGCGACCTCCTTATCGACCAGCTTTTTCGGGATAACCCCGATTGCCTTGCCACCCGCGTTCAATACGGCATCCGCAACGCCGCCCATAAGCCCGACGCTAGCACCGCCGTAAACAAGGCCGCATTCTTTCTTGGCAAGCGCAAGGCCAAGGTCACTTGCAGCCTGCCTGTAGATCGGTCGCGCACCGTCGCTTGATCCGCAAAAAACACAAATATTCAAATCAAACTCCTCGGTTTCTTTCCACAATCTCCAACGCATTGAGAACGGCTTCGGGTGTTGCCGGGACGCTCAGCTGCGGCGGCAGGTTGCGTCCGGTTGAGGAAGCCACGGCATCCCAAATTGCGAGAAAGACAGACAATGATAGTTTTAGCGGTGGTTCGCCGACTGCCTTGGACTTGTAGATCGTCTCTTCACGATTCTCGTTGTCGAAGAATGCAAACCTGAAGTCTTCGGGCACATCGCCGCCGGTGGGAATTTTGTAGGTTTGTGGTGCGTGGGTCGCGAGGAACCCGTCATCACGCCACACCAGTTCCTCGGTCGTCATCCATCCCATGCCCTGAACGAAGGCACCGATGGCCTGCCCGCGGTCGAGGGCGGGGTTAATGGATTTGCCGACATCCTGAAGCATGTCGACCCTTAACACACGTGTTTCGCCCGTCAGCGTGTCCAAGGCGACTTCGGAGCAGGCAGCGCCATATACATAGTAGTGGAACGGACGGCCTTTAAATGTTTCGAAATCGTATCCAACCTTGGGCACCCGGTAGTACCCTGTTGCGGAAAGCGAAATCTGATGGAAGAAGGCCGCTTCGCAGAGAGCCGAAAAGTCGATGCTCTCGCTGCCGGAATGGACTTTGTCATCGGCGAAAATTACATCTTCCGGCTTGCCACCGAATAGTTGGGTTGCCAGTGTCGCCAACCGTTCGCGGAGACAGACGGCAGCATTGTAAACAGCCATGCCATTCAGGTCCGTCCCGCTACTGGCAGCCGTTGAAACCGTATTGGGCACCTTGCTGGTGTCGGTGGTGCTGGCAATGACCTTTTCGGGCGACACGCCCAAGACATTGGATGCGATTTGCAACATCTTGGTATTGAGGCCCTGACCCATTTCTGTGCCGCCATGATTCACCAGAATGGACCCGTCGGCGTAGATGTTTACCAATGCGCCAGCCTGATTGAGAAATGTTGCCCCGAACCCCACCCCGAACACGGCGGGCAAAAGGCAAATTCCCTTTTTTATGATGGAATTGGTCGCGTTGTGGGCATTGATCTCGGTGCGGCGACGGCGGTAGTCGCTTGTGGACTCCAGCGTCTCGATCAGGTCTGGCAACACGTTGTCTTCGATTACATGGTCATAGTGTAGCCGGGCATTGGTGCCGTGCGTCAGAAGGTTGCGCTTGCGCAAATCGAGGGGATCTTCACCACGCCTCAGGGCGAGTGTTTCCATGGCGACCTCCATCCCCAGCATGCCCTGAGGGCCGCCAAAGCCGCGAAAGGCGGTCGCTGACTGGATATTGGTGCGCGCCCGATGGGATGTGCAGGTAAAATTGGGCACGAAATACGCATTTGTGGCATCAAACATGGCCCGGTCGGACACGGCACCGGAATAGTCAGCCGAGTGCCCTGCGGATACGCGGTGCTCGAACACGGCGGCTGTTAATTGGCCAGCCTTGTTTGCGGCGAGCATATAGTCGATATCGAACGCATGTCTTTTACCGGTAATCATGAAATCGTCGTCTCTGTCGAGCCGCAATTTCACCGGCCGATTGAGCTTGAAGGCGCCAAGGGCGGCCAAGCAGGCAAAATAATAGGATTGCGATTCCTTGCCACCAAAGGCGCCGCCCATGCGTCGGCAAAGCGCTGTGACCCGTCCGGATGGCCATCCGAGAATCCGGGCAACAAAGGCCTGCATTTCGCTTGGATGTTGTGATGAGGTGAAAATGGTCATCCGCCTGTCTTCGCCCGGAATGGCGTAGGCAGCCTGTCCCTCAAGATAGAAATGTTCCTGTCCGCCGATCTTCAAGTGACCGGAAATGACGTGGTGAGATGCCCGGATGGCGGGCTCCGGCTCCCCATCCCTTGCCGTGCGGGCTGGAACAACTGTTTCCGATCGGCTTATGGCTTCTTCGGCGGCAAGTAATGGCGTTTCGGAATCGTATTCGATGCGCGCCAGCCGTGCCGCGCGTCGCGCGATGTCGTAAGTTTGCGCGACAACCACAAAAAGCGGCTGCCCCCAATAGGCAACCCGGCTGTCCGGCAGAAGACTTTCATCGTCGATAATAATGCCAAAACGGTTTTCACCCGGGATGTCCTTGGCGGTCAGGACGGCCTCGACCCCGTCCAATGCAAGAACATCGGTGAAATCCGTTGATTTGATGTGTCCGCGCGCAACCGTCGAAAGTCCAAGGGCCGCATGCAGTGTGCCTTCGAGTTCGGGGATGTCATCGACATATTCCGCATGCCCGGTGACATGGAGATGGGCGCTTTCATGGGCCCATTCCTTGCCAATCTCGGAGTGTCGTGTGGTTTTGATCTCTTGGGTCAAAGCGCCACCTCGCAGTTCAGCTGAGTTGTCTGGGTGATTGGATTGCCTTCAAACTCGGCCAATGCGCGTCTGAGAAGATTACCCGCGACGCGCAACCGATAGGAGGCGCTGGCCCGGTGATCGGAAATCGGGCTGAATTCACGTTCAATCGAGGCGACCGCTTCATTGACCGTTTCGCGACCAAAGGCTTGCCCTTCTAATATCGTCTCGGCACCTGTGGCCCGACGCGGCATTTCAGCCAGACCGCCAAAGGCAATCCTTGCACTTTCGACGATGCCATCTTTCAGCGTCAGCGCGATCACCATCGCGACAGCCGATATGTCATCCTCGCGCCGCTTGGAGATCTTGTAGGCCCTTAAGAAAAGATCTTCCGGTCTTGGCGGCACCAAGATGCGGGCCAACAGTTCTGCAGGCTTCAGCGCAAGCTTGCGATAGCCAAGATAGAAGTCACTTAGTGCCATAACACGGCGTTCTGCGGTGCGGGCTATTTCGAGGTCTGCATCAAGGGCGAGCAGAACCGGCATACTGTCCCCGATGGGGGAACCGTTTGCGATATTGCCTCCCAGGGTCGCGCGGTTGCGAATGGACAAGGAGGCAAAGCGATAAAAATAATCACTCAGCTCAGGATAAGTCTTTGCCATCAGGGGAAAGACTTCCGAGAGGACACAGGATGCGCCGATGCTTAAGCCCTGCGCGGTTTGCGTTATCTCTTGCAATTCGCGGACGTCATCAAGGTGAACCGTGCGGGACCAAGATTTCAGGTCCTTGGTTACCTCAAGACCCAAATCAGTGGCACCGGCAACAATTCGCGCATCGTTGTCTTTGGAAAGAATCTCACAAACCTCGGCGATGGTTCTGGGTTGGGCGGCGGTATCGTATGCCGCCTGCGGCTTTTGCACTGCGGGTTTTTGCTGCATGTCTTTTAATCTTGCAGCATCAACTTCCGGATCGCGTGCGCAGCGCGGGTAGGCATACATGCGTTCTGCAGCCTCAAGGATGGGCAAATAGCCGGTGCATCGGCACAGATTGCCAGACAGCGCTTCATTGACACTTGCTCGTCCGGGATAGACATCATGATTGAGGTACAGCGCATAGAGGCTCATCACGAAGCCCGGCGTACAGAAACCGCATTGCGAACCATGGCATTCGACAAGAGCCTTTTGAACCGGATGGAGGCCGTTTTCACCATCGTCGAGATCTTCAACTGTCAATACGAGACGGTTGGTGATTGCGGGCAGCGGGAGAATGCAGGAGTTGACGGCTCTGTAGACAACACTGGTCTCATCACTTGTCAGTTCTGCAATTACCACCATGCATGCGCCGCAATCGCCTTCTGCGCATCCTTCCTTGGTGCCGCGAAGACGGCGTTCGTCACGCAGATGGCCAAGCAGCATGTCCGAGCTCAACAACCGCGTCGATCCGGCTACCTTTCCTGTGGTGCAAAGGTAAGAAACAGTTTGGGTGTTCTTTTCAGGCATGTGATCGACCTTTCCTTGCGTGACCGATATCGGGTATGTTTCGATACGCTACGTATCTAATCTTAATTACGATACGCTGCGTAGTCAATCCTCTCGATGTGGTTCACGGTTGGCCTGTGCGGGGGAAAGAGCTAATTTGAGGGCCATCACATGCACGCCAGCAACGAACAAAGTCCAATGACACTTGATACTTCTGACCACCAACAAGCTTCGGAGACGACATCAGGTGTGGGGCGTCCCCGGGACACGAGAGCCTCCAAGGCTGCGTTGAAAGCCGCACTGGAACTGGCACAGGAAGGTGGCGTCAGCTTTGCAACGATTGAACGTATTGCCGGGCGCTCGGGCGTGGCCAAAACCACGATCTATCGTCGGTGGCCCAATGCAGCCGGGGTCGTGATGGCTGCATTTCTGCAAGAACTGGGACCATTGATCGAGTACCCCGATCAGGGCGAGGTCAAAGAAGTTTTGACTGGATCGATCAGTCATCTTGTCGACGCGTTGAACGGACCGCGCGGGATTTTGTTGCGCCATCTATTGGGCGAAGCGCAAAAGGACGAAGCATTGGCCAGTGCGTTTTGGAATGAATGGATCCTGCCACGCCGAAATATGGGAAAGGCGGTGCTGGAACGCGCAGTTCGCCTTGGTGAAATCAGGCCTGGCGCCAATCTGGACATCGCGTTGGACGCCTTGTATGGCGCGGTCTACTACCGGCTGATGATCCCGTACGCGCCGCTTACACAGGATTATGTTGATGCATTGGTAGACCAGGTGCTTGCGGGCATTGCACCACAACCGACCAAGAACGAATGATCCAAAGATAGAGAGGGTGAGGCCAAGCCCTGCTCCCAGCCATTGGCCGGCAAGGCTTAGTGATCCTGATCGTGAGACAGATTGATTAACGCTGCCAGAAGCTGCTTTGGGTGCGTGTCGGCGACCTGATTTTCCAGCTGTTGTTGGGTTTCCTGCCAGATCGGGAAGGCGCGACTGAGAAGGTGTAAGCCGTCCTTGGTCAACGCCAGCAGGCGGCCGCGCTTGTCTTTGGGGTCGGGTGTAATCTCAATCAGTCCACGCCGTTCAAGCGGTTTGAGATTGGCCGTCAGGGTGGTGCGATCCATCGCCAGAAGGTCGGCGACATCTTTCATGTGCGGTGGATGCGGACGGTTTAACGACATCAAAAGCGAATATTGCCCGCTGGTCAGATCAAGGGGGCGAAAGGCGTCATCAAACCGCCTTGCAACAGTGCGTGCCGCACGCCGGACATGCAGGCAAAGGCACGAGTCCCTTACCATTATGGTATCGGCATAGGGGACGATCTGATCGCTATGGTTGAAATCTTTTTTTGACATGGATAAATTATGTTGATATCAACGTATTTGTCAAATGGGAAAACAAGAAAATGCTGATAAATCGCCCGTTTTGATCGTCACCGCGTTAAATCCGTTCTGCCCGGCAAGGAGAATGCCCCATGCAGAAGATCAGTCCTTTTTTATGGTTTGATCAAACCGCTGAAGAAGCCGTGAATTTCTATGTTTCGGTTTTTGCCGATGCCAAAGTCGGTGAAACCATGCGCGGAAGTTCTGCCTTCGCCGATCGGGAGGGCAGCATTCTGACCATCCGCTTTGAACTTTTCGGTCAACAGTTTGTCGCGCTTAACTTTCCGTCTGACTTCAAATTTACCGAAGCTGTTTCCTTCGTCGTCGACTGCAAGGATCAGGCAGAGGTCGATTATTACTGGGATTGCCTGTCGGACGGCGGGCAGCCACGCGATTGCGGCTGGGTCAAAGACCGGTTTGGGGTGTTTTGGCAAATCACACCGACCCGCCTGATTGAATTGATGAGCGATCCGAACCCGGCCATCGCCGCACGCGCGGCAACCGCAATGATGAAAATGCAAAAGATTGATATCGCGGCACTTGAACGTGCCGTCGCCGACGGCTGATCGGGCCTGAGCACTCATGAAGCCAAACCCCTCGCACCACCAACACAAGGATATGTCTGATGTCAGATAAACAAGCCAAAGATCGCCAGGCGATTGCCGATCTGTTTGATCGTTGGGCGGCTGCCACTCGCAGCAAGGATATCGACGCAATTATCGCCCTTTATCACGCCGATATCTGTTCCTACGACGCGGTTGGACCGTTGCAACTTAACGGAATATCCGACTACCGCGCCCATTGGGAAAAATGTCTGCCCAAAGATGCTGAAATGACTATCGAGATGCAAACACCAAACATTCGCGTCTCAGGCCATCTAGGCTTTGCGCATTTACTGATCCGTTGCGGGATGCGTGATGAAGACGGCACCGAAAACTCAAGCTGGATGCGTTCAAGCACTCAGCTTGAAAAGCGTGATGGCCAGTGGCGCATCGCGCATGAACATTTTTCCGTGCCGTTTGATTTTGAAAATTGTCAGCCCCAGTTCGGGCTTGAACCATAAGCCGTGCCGACCAACGCACTCTTACACAGGAAGCCTCCGATGAAAGTGATCAGCTATTTGAACTTTGATGGTGATTGCCGCCCGGCAATGGAGTTTTATCAGTCTGTTCTGGGGGGTGAGCTTATCACCATGTCCTATGGCGAAACCCCGATGGCCGAAGAAATGCCCGCCATGGCCGACAAAATGGCCCATGCCTGCCTTGTCGGTGATGGGTGGAACATCATGGCGTCTGACAGCCCATCTGAACATTTCGAGGCGATGAAAGGCATGAACATATCCATTCATGCCCCGACTGCCGAAAAGGCGCGTGCGTATTTTGACGGGCTTGCGGTGGGTGGCACAGTCATCATGCCGTTCGAAGAAACGTTTTGGTCAAAGGGCTTTGGTCTGGTGACGGACAAGTTCGGCACACCCTGGATGGTCAATACCGACATGGAACCGGCATAGGCATCGCGATCTGCCAACACCTTGTCCTTGAACGATATGTTGCCTTGATCCCCGTTTCCCGTCAAAGTGATGCAACTTGGGGTTATGGGGGTCAGGCAAATTGACAGCGCGGGTTACCACAGTTGCCTTTGCCGGGATTGAAACGATCCCTGTTGACGTGCAGGTGCAAATGGCAAGTGGCCTTCCGGCCTTTACGGTGGTTGGCCTGCCCGACAAGGCGGTGTCCGAGGCCCGTGAACGGGTGCGATCTGCGCTTTCGGCCATGGGATTGGCCCTGCCGCCCAAACGCATCACGATTAATCTGGCCCCGGCAGATTTGCTTAAGGAAGGATCGCATTTCGATCTGCCGATTGCACTGGGCATTCTGGCCGAGATGGATGTCATCGGCCATGACGATATCGAACGGTTCTTGGTGCTGGGTGAATTGGGGCTTGATGGCAGCATCACCAAGGTTGGCGGGGTTTTGCCCGCCGCCATGGAAGCCGGGATGCAGGAATGCGGCATCATTTGTCCGAACGCCAACGGAGCAGAGGCCCTTTGGGCCGGTGATCTTGAGATCCTGGCCCCCGCAAGCCTTGTGGCCCTGATCAATCATTTCAAAGGCACGCAAATTCTGCCCCGCCCGATCCGGCGCGACGCAGACGAGATCAATGATTTCCATGGTGATCTGCGCGATATCAAGGGACAGGAAAGTGCCAAACGCGCGCTTGAGATCGCAGCGGCTGGCGGCCATAACCTTTTGATGTCCGGTCCGCCCGGATCGGGAAAATCGATGCTGGCGGCCCGCTTGCCCGGCATTCTGCCAGACCTTGATGCCAGACAAGCACTGGAAACCACGGTCATCCATTCCGTATCCGGAATGTTGCCCGAAGGTGGCCTGATCCGCACCCGTCCGTTCCGCCAGCCTCATCACTCTGCCTCGATGCCGGCCCTTGTCGGTGGTGGCCATCGGGTCAAGCCGGGCGAGATTTCACTGGCCCATAATGGCGTTCTGTTTTTGGATGAATTGCCGGAATTTCAGCGCAATGTGCTTGATGCGCTGCGCCAGCCACTTGAAACCGGGCAGGTGTCGGTTGCGCGCGCCAATGCGCATGTGACCTATCCGGCACGTGTGCAATTGGTTGCGGCGATGAACCCGTGCCGGTGTGGCTATTTGGGGGATAACGAGCTGGCCTGCACCCGCGCCCCGCGTTGTGGCGAGGAATATCAGGCACGGCTTTCAGGGCCGCTTCTGGACCGGTTTGATATCCAAATCGAAGTGCCGGCGGTGAAGCCCGAAGACCTTGATTTACCGGCCAAAGGCGAAACCAGTCAGGCGGTGCGCGAACGCGTATTTCTCGCCCGTGAATTGCAAATGTTGCGATATAAAAACGAAAGTATATCGACCAATGCGCTGGCCGATGGTGAAGTCCTGCAGGATGCCGCCGCCCTTGATACCGAGGGCCGCGGATTGCTTCAGGATGCAGCGCGCCAGATGAAGCTGTCAGCCCGCGGATATCACCGGATTTTGCGGGTGGCCCGCACGATTGCCGATCTGGCCGGAAGTGCGACTGTCAAGCGCAGCCATATTGCCGAGGCGCTGAATTACCGCCAGATGGTCTATCGGCGCTAATCCCTCGTCATTGGGCGACCCGGGTGTGATCAAATGCGCGACAGGCCGTTCTGTTTGCGGATGATGTTGATCAGACCGCGCAAGCCCGGATGATTGTTGTGGCGGCTGCTGTAATACATGTGGAAGGGATCATCAGATGATGCATGGTCTTCCAGCACGATTTCAAGCTGTCCGCTGGCAATCTCATCGGCAATGCGCGATTCCAGCAAATAGGCCAGTCCAAGCCCGGCCTTGGCGGCCGAGATCGTGGTTGCCGTGTCCTGAATGGTGATGTGGCCCGGCACGCGGTAGCTTTTCTGATCGGGGCCAGTGCCAAGCTCCCAGGGAAATGGTGAATTGTCGCCGAGAAGAAGCTGCAGGCATGTGTGATTGCGCAGATCTTCAGGGGTATCGGGTTTTCCGTGCCGGGCAAGATAATCCGGTGCGCCGGCCACGACCCAGCGCTGCGGTCCGCTAAGTGCGACGGCAACCATGTCTTCGGGGACCAGATGGCCGAACCGGATGCCGGCATCATATCCCTCTGCGACGATATCAATCGGCCGGTTTTCAACGATTATGCTGAGGCTGACATCGGGAAAGGTTTTGGCAAATTCCGGCAATGCCGGGGCGATCAGAAGGTGCGCGGCATCGGAAAAGGCGTTGATGCGGACCTCGCCAAAGCTGGCGGCACCGGGGGCATCAAGCGTCTGGAGTGCTTCATCGAGTTTATCAAAGCCCTCGGCAAGCTTGGTTGCAAGGTCCTGGCCCAGTTCGGTTGCCACGATCGACCGGGTGGTTCGATTGATCAGCTTTACGCCAAGGCGGCGTTCCAGACGGCGGATCGCGTGGCTTGCCGCCGACGGCGAAAGCCCGAATTCAATCGCCGCAGCCTTGAAGCTCTGGCGGCGGACAATCGCCAGAAACAGGCGTAGATCGGCAAACTCTGCGCGGTCGATTCCAGCCAAGTTGAACTCTATTCACTTTGTGGATGATTTCATTTCATGAAAAACCACACCACACGGGGCGGTGCAACAAGTAATCTGACCAAAAGTCAGACAATTCAGCCGGAGGAATACGATGAGTGATATTCAGGCAGTCAGGATTCCCGACCTGATGTCGCGCCGTGTTTTGGTAACCGGGGGCTCGACCGGGATCGGAGCCGAGATTGTCAGGGGGTTTGCCGCACAGGGTGCCAAGGTTGCGCTTCATTACAATGAAAGCGGTGATGCAGCACGCGCCCTTCAGGCAGAGTTTCCCAAGCATGTCGTAGCTGTTCAGGGCGATATGAGTGTAACCGGTACACCGACGAAAGTTGTCAGGGAAGCCGCCCGGATGCTTGGCGGGCTGGATGGCCTGATCAACAATGCCGGTGGCATGCTTGGCCGTGTGCCGACGACCGAGGTCGAACCCGAGCATCTTGACCGTGTCTTTGCGCTCAATGGCAAATCGGTCTGGGAAGCGACGGTGGCGGCGTATCCCTACCTCAAAGCGTCGGAAAACGGTTTTGTGGTCAATACGACATCGATTGCCGCGCGCAATGGTGGCGGGGGTGGTGCTGTGCTGTATGCGGCGGCAAAATCCTTTGTCAGCAGCCTGACACGCGGACAGGCAAAGGAATTTGTGGCGGACGGCATTCGCGTGAACGCCGTTTCGCCGGGCCTGATCCAGACGCCATTTCATGACCGCTATACACCGCCAGATGTTCTTGCCGCGCAAAGTGCAACAGTCCCGATGGGTCGCGTGGGCCGGCCCGATGAATGTGTCGGGGCGTTCCTGTTTCTCGCCTCGAACGCAATGGCGGGCTACATCACAGGCCAGATCATCGAGGTCAATGGCGGCCAGTTAATGCCTTAGGAGCAAAGATATATGAACTACAGAAAATTTGGGAAGACAGGACGCACGGTCTCGGAAGTCGGTTTCGGTGCATGGGCCATTGGTGGCGCCTGGGGCGATGTTTCAGAGGCTGACGCGCGCGCGGCCCTGCATGCTGCCCTTGATAACGGCACGACTTTTATCGATACCGCCGACGTTTACGGTGATGGCCGTTCGGAAAAAATCATCGCCGATGTCATGAAAGAACGCGGTGGCGAACGTCCGTTCATCGCAACCAAGGCGGGGCGTCGCCTCGATCCGCATGTGTCCGAGGGCTACAACAAACAGAACCTGACGGCATTTGTTGAACGGAGCCTTAAGAACCTTGCGACGGATTGTCTTGATCTGGTGCAGCTTCATTGCCCGCCGACCGAGGTTTTCTATCGCCCGGATGTGTTCGAGGTGATGGAGGAAATGGTCACCGCCGGGAAAATCCGCAATTATGGTGTTTCGGTCGAGAAGGTCGAAGAAGGGCTGAAAGCCATCGAATATCCCGGGGTTGCGTCGGTTCAGATCATCTACAACATCTTCCGCCAACGCCCGTCGGGACTGTTTTTCCGCGAGGCAAAAGCAAAAAATGTCGGCGTTATCGTGCGGGTACCGCTGGCGTCCGGTCTTCTGACCGGCAAGATGACCAAGGATACCGCCTTTGCCGCCGATGACCATCGGGCGTTCAATCGCAATGGCGAGGAATTTGACAAGGGCGAAACATTCGCCGGTGTGCCGTTTGATGTTGCGCTTGAAGCGGTCGAGGAAATCCGCCGTCTGGTTCCGGAAAATATCACCATGGCGCAGTTCGCCCTGCGCTGGATTTTGATGGAAGAAGCCGTTGGTGTTGTGATTCCGGGGGCAAAGAATGCAGCCCAGGCCGCGGCGAATGCGGCGGCAAGTGATGTGGCACCGCTGCCCTCAGAGGTGATCGGTGAGTTGCGCGACATCTATGAGCAACGCATCGCCCCGCACGTTCATCATTTGTGGTGATCACACGTTTCCATCGGCCTTAAACGGCGATGATATAGAAAAAGGGGCACCATACGGTTGGTGCCCCTTTTTGCGTTTCAGGCGGATTTGCGGACTTCGCTTAGCATTTCCGGGCGGCTTTTGCGTTCGATCTTATAGACCGACGAGGGCGGGACATTGCGTACCGTGGTGCCGATGCGCGTTGCCTGAAGATCAAGCCGGGCCAGGATGGCCTCAGGAACCGGGCAGCGCGGGCCATAGGTGAACTGGTAAAATGCGCCGTCTTCGCGCAGATATTCAAAACTGCCCGACAAGATTCCCATGATCTGGCGCGGTGACATCGACAGAAGCGGCAGGCCGCTAATCGCGCTTGCCAGTTCACCAGCGCCAAACAGGCCCTTTTTACCCAAACGACAGGCATCCATTTGCAGGATGCGCGCCCTTGGATAGCGTTCAGAAAGCAGGCGGGAGAAATCCGGTCCGGCTTCGATCAATGTCAGGTCATCTTCACGCAAGCCGCGATCAAGAAGTGCACGGGTAAACACACCTGTCCCCGGTCCGAGTTCCAGAACCGGGGTGCTTTGGGTGTTGATTTCGGATGTGATCAGCCGCGCCAGCGCCGGGCTTGAGGGCGAAATGGCGGATATTTTTCTGGGATCGGTGACCCAGGCGCGAATGAAAGGCAAAAAGTCCGACATCGAATGAAATGCCCCACTTGGTAAAGGGAGAGCGCATAAACTGCCTACCCTTTATGTCGCTTCGGGCGCTTATTTGTGTTCATTTTGCGAAATGCCACCCGGCAACGTGTCCATCCGGGAATGTGGAAACGTGCGAGGTGGCGTTCAACGCAATTGATTACGCAGCCCGGTTACGGCGCAGAACATCAATGATTTCGGCCTTGTGCGGATCGGCATGAAATGCATCGGCCATGATCATCACACCCTTGGTGCCGTCATTGGCCTCGATCATGAACAGCGTTGCCTCGTCACCCGGATCGGTGCCTTGGTCGGTGCTGTTGGAATGGACAAGGCGCAGCTCGTCCGGGGTATAAAGCTTGCCGGTGCCGTCACTGCGTACACCGCCTTCCTCGGCCATGAAATGATGTTCAAAACCGTGTTCTTTGGCGTTTGCCTGAAGATCAGCCAAGGTCATTGCGGGCCTCCTCGATCAAAAATTGTCTGATAAAGGCAAAACGCAAATCCTGGCCGCTTGTTCCGAAATCAGCTGTGCTTGCGGCGAAGACTGTCGATCAGGTCGGCCTTGTTGCGGTCGGTATCAAAGCTGTTGGGCACAATCAGCATACCGCGCGTCCCATCGCTGGCCTCGATCATGTAAAGGGTGGCGTCATCGCCCGGGTCGGTTCCGGCATCGACAGAACGGGAATCGATTATCGTCAAATCATCGGCGCTATATTTCGCCTGTTTGCCATCGCATGTGACATGGTTTTCCGATGCGCTGAAAACATGCGAAAAGCCGCGTTCACGGGCCAGATCTTGTAATTCGCTCAAGTTCATGATGGTCCTCCGTTCGATGGATGCAGCCGTAAGGCCAACAATCATCAGACCCTATCACGAAATGCGCCCGGCGTATTTGCGTGTGCGCAATCTGGCAGTAAACAAGGCCTATTTCGGATCAAGAGCCATCTTCATGCCCTCGTGGCTGGCGACAAATCCAAGCCGTTCATAAAACCGATGGGCATCCTTGCGGGTTTTATCCGTTGTGAACTGTATCAAAGCCGCGCCAAGTGATTTCGAAATCGAAATGGATTGCTTGATCAATTTTTCGCCGATCTTCTGACCGCGGGCAGTACTTGCCACCCGGACCCCTTCGATCTGCGCGCGCAGTTGGCCGCGCCGCGACAATCCGGCGATCAGGGTCAGTTGCAAACAGCCGACAATATCGGTGTCCTTGATGGCCAGAAGATATTTGTTGGGCAGCGCTTTGGTTGATTGCGATTCCATCGCGTCAAATGCGGCGTAATAGGCATCGGGAAGCGGATCGCCAAGTTTCTCACGGGTTTTGCCTTTTTCATCATCGGCCAAAAGGGCAACGATGGCAGGCAGATCATCGCGGGTGGCATAGCGAAACGTGATGTCATCGGATTTTGTGATGGTGGTGGCGGCGTTTGACATTGTTGGATCCCTTTGCTGATGGCGGGCCATCATGGGCAAAGCCGGGGATCAAGGCAATATGGCAATGACGCCGCCTGTTTTATCGCAGGCGACATCATTGCCAGCATCGCGGGGCCAGCTCAGAAAATCGGCACGGGGATGGGGGAAATCATGCCGATATCCAACCAGGGACCCCGGCAAGCAGGGTTTATGGGGGTCAGGCAAGACCGCCATTGGCACGAATGGTCTGACCATCCACCCAGCCGGAATCCGGTCCGGCCAGGAAGGACACCACACCGGCGATGTCATCGGGTTCACCAAGCCGTTCGAGAGGCGGCATTTTGGCGAAATTGGCAATCTGTTCGTCGGTCTTGCCGTTCAGGAACAGTTCGGTTGCAACCGGGCCCGGCGCAACGGCATTGACCGTGATCTGGCGACCGCGCAGTTCCTTGGCGAAAACGCCTGTCATTGCCTCGACCGCGGCTTTGGTGGCGTTATAGATGGCATAGCCCGGCAGTTTGAGATGAAGGGCGGTGGTCGAGAAATTGATCACCCGGCCATGGTCACGCAGGTGTTTTGCGCCTTCGCGCAGCATGTTGAAGGTGCCACGGACATTAATGTCCATCATCGCGTCATAGGTGGCATCGTCCATGTCGGCAATCGGGGTGGTCGTCATGACACCGGCGTTATTGACAACGACATCAACGCCGCCAAATTCGGCAATGGTTTTATCAAACAGGGCCTTAACCGCATCCGGCCGGGCAATATCCGCCTTGATTGCGATGGCGTTGTGGCCCTGGGATTTCAGGGTTTCGGCCAGTTCTTCGGCGGGCGCGGCAGAGCTGGCATAGTTGATGACAACGTTAAAGCCATCCGCCGCCAGACGTTTGGCAAGCGCCACGCCAATGCCGCGTGATGCGCCGGTGATAATGGCGGTTTTGTTTTGATTGGCAGACATCAAAAGTTTCCTTGGTGGTTACGGGGGCCTCAAGGGCATGGGCCCACTATGCCCAAGATGACTTTTTGGATAATTAGGTTATATTCGACATCATTATTCGAAATTGAATAACAATCAGGATGGCGAATGGACCGGTTTGAGGAAATGCGCAATTTCGTGCGCGTGGTAGAGCGCAAAAGCTTTACCAAGGCGGCGAGCGATCTTTTGATCCCGCGTGCCACCATGACCAATTCCATCCAGCGGCTGGAAGAACGGTTGGGCACCCGGTTGCTGGAGCGTACGACGCGGACTGTCAATCCGACTCATGACGGGGAGGCCTATTATCAGCGCTGTGTCAGGATTCTCGCCGATCTCGAAGAAGCCGATGGCAGCTTTACCAATGCCGATCCCAAAGGGTTGCTTAGGGTTAATCTGCAAGGCACGCTGGCGCGGACCTTTATCATCCCGGCCCTTGGTGATTTTCGGGATCGCTATCCGGGGATCGATCTGGTACTGGCCGATGGCGATCGTTTTGTTGATCTGGTGCATGAAGGCTTTGATTGCGTGTTGCGCAGTGGCGATCTGGCCAGTTCATCGATGATCGGGCGGCGCTTGGCGCTTTTGCACGAGGCCACCGTTGCAAGCCCCGATTACATTGCCCGCATCGGCATGCCCGAAACCCTTGCCGACCTGAAAAGTCAGGGGCATCAGATGGTTTGTTTTTTATCCGGTGCCGATGACAAGCCGATCCCGCTTGATTTCAGGATGGATGGCAAGCTTTGTGAGATCATGCTGCCGGCCAGTATTTCAGTGACCGGGGCGGACAGCTATGCCGCATGTGCAGCCGCCGGATTGGGGGTTGTGCAGGTGCCGCGCTATCGCGTGGCCGATGACCTTAAATCCGGCAAACTGATTGAAATCCTGCCCGATTGCCCGCCCGATCCGATGCCGGTTTCGGTCCTTTATCCGCAAAACCGGCAGCTTTCGGCGCGTGTGCGGGTATTTGTCGACTGGCTGACTGAATTGCTGGCGGGGCTTGATTTTGCCGGGTCAGGCCGGGTTTGAGTCACGTGAAAGCAGTTTGATCCGATTTCGTAATGAAACCAGGTGCGCCTGCCAGTAATGGGTCATCATCGGCTTGAAACGGTTGTCATTCAGGCCATTGCGCCCGGGATGGGCCATCGAAAGCTTTTCAAGGCCAAGATGTTCCAGCGTGATGCGGGTGTAATCGCCCTGCCCGCCAAAGCGGATATCAACCAATGTCGCCGGTTCCTTGGGATCGGCCATCGGCCAGTTCCATTCAAAACTCAGGCGCTTGGCGGGTTCCCACTTGGTGACCTTACCGGCGCGGACGATGAAATCCGGGCGGCGTTTATCGACTTCCTGCAAATAGCGCACGCCATCACTTTCGCCAAATTCCATGATGCCCGGACGATTGCCAAGCAGGCGGTTGCGTGGCCCCTGTTTCCACCAGTGATCAGTCTGGTCCGTGAACTGGTCAAAGGCAGTGGCGGCGTCACAGTCAACGCGAAGCGCAACAAAGGTTTTGGCTGACATGAATCTGCTTATCTATTCACCAAAAAAGAAAAGAACTGGTCCCGTGAGTTCTTAAAATTCTGGCGTTTGGTTTTATAATCCTTTGCAATAATATCAACTTTGTTCAATGTCTCAGCAAAGTTCTCACCATCGTTGTTGTATCGACAAAGCGACAGTGCATTTGGCGAACCGTGGGCGATTTTTGCGTACGCTCTAAGGTCTTCTGGAAGTCTTGGATTACCTTCAACGAGTTTGAATAGTTTATCATTGACGATGTTATTCTTGAGATGCTTTAGGGTATCTTTTGCAACTCTCGGATCAAAATCGATATTGCAATTATAGCGGTGTTGCCAATATTCGACGTGCTTCTTAATTTCTTCAATATCTTTCCGTTGATGTTCCAACAATAAGTCAACATCAACAAGTTCCCGGTTCGCGTCCGCAATCCGGGTTTGTGTCATCTGTCGCTGGGTTGCTGTTATGACGGCTAGGCCGCCTGCAAGACCGAACAGACCTGCTGCAACAGTTTCCCACTGAAAACTAACGAGCAAGTTTGTCGCAGACATCTGCGCAGTCTTTTGGACGTTGCTTGCTGATCTCAGCATTCCGAGGATGAAGCAGAAAAGCGCGCCAGATGCTGACAACCAGCACAAAAAGCGAATCCCTTGCCAAAACCTCATTCTCTTCCCCTGTTTTTAGCCAAAACATGCGCAACGTGGTCGAACAGGAATAAAATTCCACTTTGGCGAGAAATAGGTCAATAGCCGATGTCGCGATTGACTAGACCGCGCGGGGTTTCGCCGCGGGCCAGACGATCAAGGTTTTCGGCGATCTGATCGACCGATTCTTCAAACCGGGTGGCGGCTGCGATGTGCGGGGTGATGCGAATTTTCCCGTGATCCCAGAACGGATGGCTTTCGGGCAGCGGTTCGGTCGCCGCGACATCCAAAAACGCGCCGCGCAGATGGCCGGTATCAATCGCGCGCAGCAAATCGGCCTCGTTGATCATCGCACCCCGGGCGGCATTAATGATCGCAGCCCCCTTGGGCAGGAAGGAAAGCGTATCGCTATTAAGCACATTTTCGGTCTCAGAAGTGCGCGGCAGAAGGCAGATCAGGATATCGGACTGACCCAGGAATTCGGCCAGCGTTTCCTTGCCGGCATAGGTCGAAATGCCTTCAATAGCCTTCATCGAGCGGCTCCAGCCCGACACAGAGAAGCCAAGATTGGACAGCGACACAGCAACCGCCGAGCCCAGCGCGCCCAGCCCCATGACACCGACCCGGCATTGCGAAATACGCGCGACGTCATGCTGGGTCCAGTCGGCCTTGGCCTGCTGGGCGCTATAGACATCAAAGTCACGCATGAAATGAAGCGCGGCATAAAGGTGATACTGCACCATCTGATCGGCCATACCGGCATCCTCAAGCCGAATGACCGGCAAGTCCATTGGCAGACTGGGCGATGAAACAACATGATCGACCCCGGCACCGAGCGAGAAGATGGCCTTGAGGTTTGGCAGCGTCTTGATCAGGCCCTGTGGCTGTTTCCAGAACAGGGCATAGTCAATCGTTTCAGGATCGTAATCGTCTTCCTCGGTCACGATATTGGCGTCCGGCAGGCGGTCAACCATCACGCTTTTCCACTTTTGATCGTCGCCGGCAGCGGAAATCAGAATATTGAGCGGGGCGTTGGTGGTTGCCATCGGGGTCTCCTGGTCAAAGCTTCGAAAGTTGGGGCGATGAAAAAGGTTTGCGCATATCAAACGCGCCAGAGCGTAAAGCGTTCCGGCGCGTTAATTGGCGCGTCAATCACAGTCTGTCACGGACCGACCTGCTTTCACAAGGCCGGGTCGGCACTAGGTTTGCGCAGACTTAGTGGGCAAAGATCATCGCTGGATCGCGGAAGGTCTTGAATTCAAGGCCATTTCCCGCCGGATCTTCGACAAAGAAGGTCCCCTGTTCGCCCGGCTCACCCTTAAAGCGGATCTTGGGTTCGAGCAGGAATTTGACATTGGCCGCCTTAAGCTTGTCGGCCAGTGCGTGCCATTTTTCCCATTCCAGAACCGCCCCGAAATGCGGGATCGGCACCGCATCACCATCGACATCACCGGATCCCTTGTTTTGACCTGCCTCCGGGCGGACATGGGCAGAAAGCTGATGCCCAAAGAAATCAAAATCAATCCAGGCCTCGGTCGAGCGGCCCTCCTCACAGCCGAGGATATCGATATAGAACGCGCGGGTGTCAGATATCGATTTGATCGGGAAGGCCAGATGGAATGGGGGCAGAGATGGCGAAGACATGGTCAATCTCCAAGATTATCCAGA
The DNA here is from genome assembly GCF_059052855.1 of Thalassospira sp. CA1. Taxonomy (NCBI): domain Bacteria; kingdom Pseudomonadati; phylum Pseudomonadota; class Alphaproteobacteria; order Rhodospirillales; family Thalassospiraceae; genus Thalassospira; species Thalassospira sp. CA1. The sequence continues at coordinate 128,317 of NZ_JBZCIA010000001.1, read as the reverse complement.
TTATCCAACGATGTGGTGTTAGAACCACTTTAATACGTCAGAATGCGGCGGGTAAATTCAGAAGTTCCGGGTTTGGAACGCGCCATGGTTAATCTGAATTGTCAGGGTGGCGTTGCAAAATATTGAAAAGATGAATGTATTTTCTGTAATTCAGGTTATTCGGTGCGTCGATAGACACTGTGCAGCAGGTGGTCTTTCTTCGGACCAGTGATTTTTATTTTTGTTTCGAAATGATCTGGCCCGTTCCAGATCATGCAGTGGTGATAAAAGTCATCCCCACAGGGGTGAATGTCACGCGCACAACCCCCTTCTTCACCCTCCTCTCCAAATTGCAGCAACACATATCGATTGCCGAAACTTAGAGGGTCGCGAAACAGAAGCTCGATCGCCGCCGGGTCTTCGTGCAAAACAAAATCATATTCCCGATAGCCATCAAACCGCTTGCCATCCGGGCGGGTTAAAAACCCCTCCTCGCGATAGCGCAGCACATTCGGCTGGTCCGGGTCGGCAGCGTGAAACGTGACATTCCCGGTAAACTGCCCGGACTCCCCTAGATCGCGCACCAGTGTCCAGTTGCCTGCTAGGGTCTGGAAAATCTCGGCTGCTGTGGGGATGTTGGATGCCATCGGTGATCGTAGGTCCATTATGGGACAAAAAAGGCAGGGTCTTGCATTGCGCGCCCTGCCTTTTTAATGAGTTTCCAGTCGCTTAGGCGCCCGGCAGCATCCGCGGCAGTTTCTCACCGCCCAGGATATGCACATGCAGGTGCGGGACGTCCTGGCGGCCGTGTTCGCGGGTGTTGGCGATCAGGCGGTAGCCGTCTTCAACGACGCCAGCTTCCCTGGAGATTTTGCCGATTGCGCGGGTGTAGGCGATGATTTCGGCGTCCGAGGCATTCTGTGCGAAGTCGTCATAGCTGGTGTAAGCGCCCTTGGGGATGACCAGCACGTGGGTCGGGGCCTGCGGCGCGATATCGTTAAAGGCCAGCACATGGTCATCTTCATAGACCTTGGTGCACGGGATTTCACCGCGCAGGATTTTGGCAAAGGTGTTTTCCGGATCGTAGGGCTGAACGGCCATGCTGGGACTCCTGAACGTTGTCTTGAATTTGTGACCAATTTTTTGTCTTGCTAATCGCTGGAGAGGTTACGTCTTTTTTCAGCAAAGATCTTGTACTGTTCTTTTACATATTCATCCGCAGCTATTTTCGATGCTGTACCCGGTCCTGTTAGGAGAGGACGTTCGTTATTGCGAATAAATTTGTCCAGAGAAGAACGAGCATCGTCCATCGTGACCAAACGCTGTAAATCTGTTTCTTGCTCGAAATAATCTAGAAGCATGCCTGTAAACCGATTGAGATCTCTAATCTCGGCATCACCCAGATAGTTTTTCGCGGTGTAAATATCTTTTGAAAGCGGATGCTCACCTGACCAAGAATTCAAACCCATCGATGGCAAATTTGCGTTTGCTCGATGCATTCGGAGTTCAGCGCCTGTCATGCCCGTTACAGCGTAATGCAACTTATTTTGAATGGTCGCAAAAAACAGGTTCTTGTCTTGTTCTGTTTGCAAATGGTAGTCGCTGCAAAGGGAACAAATTTGTCTTACTTCTTTGTAGAGATTCGCCTCTGATGCTCTGATTTCGCGAATGATTTCGCGAAGTTCTGCGAAATGGTCGCGTTGATCCGGATTTTTCAAGCGTTCTACATCGACGACAAAGCCTTTCAACGCAAATTGAACAAGCTTTTCGGTTGCCCACTTTCGGAACATCGTTGCTTCTTTGGACGCAACGCGATATCCGACCGATATCACCATATCCAAGCTGTAAAGTGTTACAGGTTTTGTCGAAGAAGCAATTTGCATTTTTTGCAAATTGCTTTCGCTGTCGAGTTCACCATCTTCCAAGATATTGTTGATGTGTCTTGAAATAACAGACACATCGCGACCGAATAATGCAGCTAATTGAGCCTGCGTCATCCAAAGAGCATCACCCTCAAAATGGATCTGCACTTGTAGACCATGGGCATCAGAATAAATTAAAAAACGGTCTCCGGTGTGTTCGTCTTCCGTTAGATGAACCGGGCCATTCTCGGAGATTTTCTCAAGCTTTTTAACTTCTTGGTGGAGTTTGCCACTGCCATGGATTGGACCTTTATCAGTCATTCAATTCTCCACCTTCCAATATTAGAAATCTACTCTTTGCTGCGCGATGCTTTCTCAGTGATACCTGAAATGCCCTGACGTTCGGCGAGGATCTTCCAGACGTCATCCGGTTTTACCCCCTGATCGGCCCACAGCACAGTCAGGTGATACAGAAGGTCGGCACTTTCGGATGCAACCTTTTCGGGGGTTTCGGCCAGGGCTGCGATGACGGTCTCAACGCCTTCTTCGCCAACTTTCTGGGCGATTTTGGGTGTGCCCTTGGCAAATAGCTTGGCGGTATAGCTGGTTTCCGGGTCCGCACCCTTACGGGCAGCCACGGTCGCGTAAAGCGCATCAAGGATGTGTTGGCTTTTATCAGCGTTGGCCATGATCTCAGTCCTCACGTACCGGAATACCGGCGGCTTTCATGTGTTCCTTGACCTCGCGAATGCGATAGGTGCCGAAATGGAAGATCGAGGCGGCCAGAACCGCCGATGCATGGGCATCACGCACGCCTTCGACCATGTGATCCAGCGTCCCTACCCCGCCCGAAGCAATAACCGGTACATGCACGGCATCGGCAATGGTACGGGTCAGCGGGATGTTAAAGCCCGACTGGGTGCCATCGCGATCCATCGAGGTGACAAGAAGCTCACCCGCGCCATATTCGACCATTTGTTTTGCAAACGAAACGGCATCGATCCCGGTCGGCTCACGCCCGCCATGGGTGAAGATTTCAAATTTGTCGGGGCCGGTCGATTTGGCGTCGATCGAGACCACAATACATTGCGATCCGAACTTGCGCGCGGCTTCGCGCACGAAATCGGGGTTTTTGACGGCGGCCGTATTGATCGAAACCTTGTCGGCACCGGCCAGAAGCAGCTTGCGGATGTCTTCAAGGGTTCGCACACCGCCACCAACGGTGACCGGCATAAAGCAGGCCTCGGCCGTGCGGGCAACCACATCAAAGATGGTATCGCGGTTGTCAGATGATGCGGTGATATCGAGGAAGCAGAGCTCGTCCGCACCCTCTGCATCATAGATGCGCGCCTGTTCGACCGGGTCGCCGGCATCGATCAGATCAACGAAATTGACCCCTTTGACGACGCGGCCGTCCTTGACGTCAAGACAGGGAATGACACGGGTTTTCAGCATGGTCTGTTTCCTGTTGGGTCGGTTACGAAAGGGCCGCGATGGCCTCTGCCAGATCAATGCGGCCATCATAAAGCGCACGACCGGAAATCGCGCCATCAATGCCCGAGCTTGTGTGTTGCTTGACCGCGATCAGATCATCGAGCGACGAAACCCCGCCCGAGACGATCACCGGGGTCGAGATTTCCGATGCCAGGGCCACGGTGCTCTCGATATTCGGGCCGCCCATCGCACCATCACGGTCGATATCGGTAAAGATGATCGCCGCCACACCGCAATCCTCAAATTTCTTGGCGAGTTCGAGGGCGGTGACCTCAGACGTTTCCGCCCAGCCTTCCACCGCGACATAGCCATCGCGCGCATCAATGCCGACCGCGATCCGGCCCGGCCATTTGGCACAGGCTTCCTTGACGAAATCCGGATTGCGAAGGGCGACGGTACCCAGGATCACACGTGTGATGCCCTTGTTTAGCCAATAATCAACCGTTTCCATGGTGCGGATGCCGCCACCAAGCTGCGTCTGGGCCTTTCCCGACACGGCGGCAAGGATGGAGTCCACAGCCGCGCCATTGACCGGCTCCCCGGCGAAGGCGCCGTTCAGGTCCACGATATGAACCCAATGGCAGCCCGCTTGCACAAATTCACCGGCCTGAGCGCCCGGATTATCGTTAAACACGGTTGCCTTGTCCATGTCGCCGCGAAGCAAGCGCACACAGGCGCCGTCTTTCAGGTCAATTGCGGGATAAAGGTTCACTGATCGGTGTCCTGTATTTTCTTGGTGTAGTAATAGCCTTCGACCATCTTGCCATCGACCATCGCGTAATAGGGGTTGATGCCCCACCGGACATATCCAAGCCCGTTATACAGTGCGATGGCGGCTTCTTGGGTTTCGCGAAGGTCGAGTTTCAAAACGCTGTAGCCCGCTTCACGGGCGAAATATTCAATCGAACGCACGATCGCCTTGCCGTTGCCGCGCCCGCGTGCCCAAGGGGCGACGAAATGGCCGGAAATCTGGGCGGAATGGCGTTGAGCTTCGAGGTTGGCCGGTGTTTCGATCAACTGGGCGGCACCGGAAATGATGCCATCAACGCGCGACACAAACAAATGTCGCCCTGGCATCAGCAACACACCGCGCCAGTATTTTTCCATGTCCGGACGGTCCGGCGGTGTGAGCCAGCCAAAGCCGCCGCCTTCGACAATCGCCTGCGTACAGGCATCGACGATATCGGAAATGTCACCTGCGGACAGTTCGGTCACGCGTTCGGCAATGACGCCCGGCTGAATGGTATCAGATGGTGCGATCATGGCTTCCACCCCAGGAAGTTCCCGATGATGGTCAGCCCGGTTTTCTGGCTTTTTTCCGGGTGGAACTGGGTGCCGATCATGTTGTCACGCCCGATCATGGCGGTGATGTTCTCGCCATAGGAAACAGATGCCAGTCGCTGATCCGGGTTGGTGACATGCATGTGATAGCTGTGCACGAAATAGGCGTGATCGCCATCGGAAATGCCTTTAAGGACCGGGTGCGCCTTGCCCGCCGGATCAAGAACCAGCTCGTTCCAGCCCATATGCGGGATTTTAAGGATTGGGTCGTTGGGCTCAATCGCGACGACTTCGCCAGCAATCCAGTCAAGGCCATCGGTGACGACAAATTCACGACCGACGGTCGACATCAACTGCATGCCAACACAGATGCCAAAGAACGGTTTGCCGCCCGCAATAACCTGTTCGGTGAGGACATCAACCATGCCCGTCACGGCATCAAGGCCCGCACGGCAATCGGCATAGGCGCCAACGCCCGGAAGCACGATATGGCTGGCGTTGCGGACCTTTTCCGGGTCATCGGTGACAATGATCTCGTCAGAAAAGCCGGTTTCACGTGCAGCACGCTCGAACGCCTTGGCGCATGAACGTAAATTGCCGGAACCGTAATCAATAATCGCAACACTCATGGGTAGGATGGGCTCCCGGTTGAGGGGGTGGAGGTAAGGGCAGCTGCGGAGTGTGGGACGCGCAGCCGGGAATTCTTCGAACGCTCAAAGCAGCGATGTTCGGCGTCAGTCTCATCATGGCCTGCGACGATATCGACCATCTTCCAGCCCTTTGCGGCCAGTTTGCGCCGACGCAGGTCATTGGCAATCAGGCCAAAGCCGATGCCGGTCACAAGCGCCAGGGCAAAGTCCATTTCAGGTCCGCCGTCAAACAGCTCGACGGCAAAGGTGCAAAGAAACGAAACCGCGACAAGGCCGAAAAATCCCAGCCAAAGCCGATGGTACAACGCCCAAAGGCCCGAGAGCAGAAAGGCCCAGAAATTGAAGCCTTCGCGGATCAGGATGGCGTTCTCCATCGGGTCGGCATCGCCGGGATGGGTATGGACTGTGTAAACCTTCATCGAAAACCGGTTCTCTGGGCCGGTGGCAGAGTTTTGTCTGCTGTGCCACCGGTGTATTTTCGATCAGATCGAACTGACCTGCTTACAAGGAGCCGCCAAGCGTGCCCTTGGTCGAGGGGATGGCATCGGACTTGCGCGGATCAATTTCGATTGCCACGCGCAGGGACCGTGCAAGCGCCTTGAAGGCACTTTCGATGATATGGTGGTTGTTCTCACCATACAGGTTCTCGACATGCAGCGTGATGCCAGCCGCCTGGGCAAAGCCCTGGAACCATTCACGGAACAGCTCGGTATCCATATCGCCCAGCTTGTCGCGGGTGAATTCGACATTCCAGATCAGATAGGGACGGCTTGAAATATCCAGTGCGACACGGGTCAGCGCCTCGTCCATCGGTAGCAGGCAGCTGCCATAGCGCGTGATGCCCTTCTTGTCGCCAAGCGCCTTGGCAAAGGCTTCGCCGATTGCAATGCCGCTATCTTCGGTGGTGTGGTGGAAATCAATATGCAGGTCGCCCTTGGCCCGGACTTTAAGGTCCATCAGGCTGTGACGCGAAAGCTGTTCGAGCATGTGATCAAGGAACCCGACCCCGGTCTCGACGTCATAAACGCCGGTCCCGTCAAGGTTCAGTTCAACCATGATCTGGGTTTCGTTTGTGTTACGCTCAACGCGGGCCTTGCGCATGCAAAGCTCCTTTCCTGCAGATATTGATGCATATGACGGGTCGTATGTAGCAATAAAGTCCGACAAAAGCCAGTTCTAGGTGGCTATGCAATGGCCGCAAACAGTGGTTTTAGCGCCCGGATCAGGCCGCCAATCGGGCTGTGCGGTGATATTGGGGCTATTTACGGGTCATGTGATTGACTTCATCCCAGTTTTTTTCGGGCGGATGATCGATAAATTCCCGGCATCTTTCGATGTATATTTCAACCAGCTTTGGTGTGGTTGCAGCGTCCAGATGCGCCTTGAAGGTATCATGTGCCTCGGCCCATTTCCGTTGGTGATAAAGGTCCATACAGGCATCCCATGCCGCGATTTCGGTTTCCTGCCGGGCGATGTCGACAAGCGCGTTTGAGGTATCGTCACGATCACCGATGAGTTCAAACAGATCAATCGGGTGGGATGTGCCGAGCGGAACCACGCGATCAACATATCTAAGCAGGAAGGTGTCGGATGCGCGCTTTGCAACGGCGTCACTGACAAGAATACGGGTGCCGTAAATCTTGTTGAGCCCCTCAATCCGGGAGGCAAGGTTTACCGCCTCGCCAAGGGCAGTATATTGCAGGCGATTTTCGGAGCCGACATTGCCGACAACCACCTGATCGGTGTGCAGGCCAAAGCGGGTATAAAGGGGAAACAGCCGGGAATCCCGGGAGATCGAGTTCAGGCGGCGACCGGCCAAACGACAGGCGAGTGCCGCCTTGCAGGCATGATCCACATGGTCGGGATCATCGGTTGGCGCATTCCAGAACGCCATGATGGCATCGCCGATATATTTGTCGATGGTGCCATTTCCGTTGATGGTGATCTGCTGCTCCATGGCGGCAAAATAATTCGAAAGCTCAAGCGCCAGATCGGTCGGTGAATAGTTTTCGGTTTTGGCGGTAAAGCCTTCGATGTCGGTAAACATGATCGATAATTCGCGGGATTCGCCACCGATTTCGACCGGATTGCCGTTTGACAGGATCGATTTGACAACATCTGCCGGAACATAGGCGCCAAAGCTTTTGAGGCTGAGCTTCATGTTCGCCATCGCCTTGGAAAGGGCATCGACCTCGTAGATGTGGGATTCCATATCGAAATCACCGCCGAGATCAAATTGACCGATTTTTTCGGCTTCTTCGGCGACGGCATTGATCTGGCGGCTTAATATCCGCGAGATGATGGCGATCAGGATGACGGTAAAGACGAGGATCGCGGTTGCGATCTGCAGCACATTGCGAGTTGTCGCCTTGATGTCGCCGACAAATTCATCCTCGGGCACGATCAGACCCAGAACCGGCGCGACGCCAAAGATTTCCGGTATCGGTGCCGCCGAGCCGAGATACTTTTTCCCGTCGGTTTCATCAATGAATTCAAAGAAGGTGTCGGGGTTATTGGTCCAGCTTACGATGGCGCGGCTGACAATCGGGTCGCTGATAGTTCGATTGTCGATTTTGAAAAGTGTCTCGTTGTCATTGCCGCCATAGGGTCCGTTATAGGCCAGAACCCGCTGTTGCGCATCGAGCATAAACACCCGACCCTGTTCCCCGATCCGGATATTGCCAAGGATCTTGTTGACGCTTTCCAAAGTCAGATCCGCACCGACGATCCCCATCAGGCTGCGATCCGGGTTCAGGACGCGCTTTGCAAAGGTTACGCCGGGCTTGTTGGTGCTGTTGAAGGTATAGAACGGACTGACAAAAATACCGTCCTTGTTCTTTGCACCTTCGTACCAGGCGCGGGTTCTGGGGTCATAGGTGGCAGCACTTTCTTCCTTGCCGGTAACCGTCCCCCAGTCCGATTGATAAAGATAGGTATCTGTTTTTTCGCCCGACAGGGCGTCATCAATCGTGCGATAGATGATTTTGCTGTCTTTGGGGATAGGCGCGTTACGGGGCCCAAAGGTTTTAAGGCCATCGGGAATCTTGATTACCTGAAAGAACCGGCCATCATCTTCGAACCCGAAAAACAGGCCATAGATTTGCGGTAATCCCTTTATCTGGCTGGCCATCACTGAACCGCCGGTGGGCTCGGCAATCGCACCGGGAAAGGATGTGATCATATTGGCGGTGGTGTTGACAACCTGTCCGACAGGCAAGATCACGTTGATCAGGCCATCAATCGATTTCTGCCGGGCACTTTCCATTTCGGCACGGGCGGTTTGCAGGGCAAGGTTGCGGTTGCTGTTATACAAAAACGCAACCGTCACCCCCAGCATCACGACTGCAATCGTCGTAAACGCAGCGGTAACGCCAATCTGAAGCCTGATTTTCACCTGATCGTATATCCATCATGCCAGGCGACAGAGTGCCGCCTGTTCACAGAGCGATACTTGAAAGATTTAAGTCGCGGCCGATGAAAAACAACAATACGTTGAGTGATCAGGTAAAAAAAATCGCAATGGTTATTCGGAGTTATTCTAAACAAAGTCGAACTTATCGACATCAAACAGGCCGCGGTCGGTCATTTTCAGGTGCGGTATCACCGGCAGGGCCAGGAAGGCGACTTGCAGGAACGGTTCGGGCAAAACACATCCCAGATCCTTGGCCGCCTTGCGCAGATCAATCAGGTGTTCCTCGACGATTTCAAACGGCTCGAGGCTCATAAGGCCCGCAACCGGCAGGGCCAGTTCGGCCGTGACCTTGCCGCCATCGGCAACCGCAAAGCCGCCGCCCATTTCAATCAGGCGATTGACGGCAGCTGCCATGTCGGCATCGCTGGCACCGACCACGGTGATGTTGTGGCTGTCATGCCCGACGGAGGAGGCTATCGCCCCGCGTTTGAGGCCAAAGCCGCGCACGAAGCTGCGCCCGATATTGCCATTGATGCCGTGGCGTTCGACGACGGCGACCTTGATCACGTCATTGTCCAGATCGGGTTTGAGGCCATTTTCGCCAATTTCAAGCGTTGCTTCATCCCGGAAGGTCAGGATAAGGCCCGGTTTGACCTTGATCACCGGGGTCTGGTTCTGACCCGGTTTGGGATCGCAGGCAAAGGCCTCTGCCGTGACCGGGGTGGCCTTCATCGACGTCAAACCGACCGGTGCAATTTCTTTGCGTTTGGCAAACAGATCCTTGGTGACAAGGCGGCCACCTGCGATGACGTCGGTGACGTGGCAGGCTTCCAGATCATCAAGGATGGCGATATCGGCCCGCCAGCCCGGCCCGATTAAACCGCGATCACGCAGGCCGAAAATGCGGGCCGCCGAATGCGATGCCGCGCGATAGGCATGATGGATCGGGCAATTACGTGCCTTCAAATGACCGATTAATCGCGAAACAAGACTATCAAGATGACCTTCTTCGCCGATATCAAGCGGGTTGCGGTCATCAGTGCAGAGTGCGACGAAGCTTGAGCTGTTTTCATCAAGAATCTCTGCCAAAGCCTCTAGATCCTTGGACACCGAACCTTCGCGGATCAGGATCGCCATACCCTTGGCAAGCTTTTCGCGGGCTTCCTCGGCCGAGGTGGCTTCGTGATCGGTACGGATGCCAGCGGCCATATAGCCGTTCAGGTCCATTCCGCGCACCAGCGGCGCATGCCCATCAATATGACCATCCTGAAAGGCTTCGAGCTTGGCCATGATGCCCGGATCAAGGTTGAGTACGCCGGGATAGTTCATCATTTCCGCCAGCCCGACGACCTTTTCGTGCGACCGGAACGGCAGAAGGTCTTCGATTTCAAGCCGCGCACCGGCGGTCTCGAACGCGGTGGCCGGTACGCAGGATGACAGATTAACCCGCACATCCATCACGGTCTGCTCGGCGCAATCCAGGAAGTATTTGATGCCCTCGGACCCCAGCACATTGGCAATTTCGTGCGGGTCACACAGGACCGTGGTGACACCATGGGGCAGCACACAACGATCAAACTCGAGCGGGGTAACGAGCGAGCTTTCAATATGCAGGTGGGTATCGATAAAGCCCGGCACGGCGAACTTGCCGGTGCAATCAATCTCGGTCTCGCCAGCATAGCTGTCATGGGTGCCGACAATCCGGTCGCCGACAATGGCGATATCGGTTTCGGTGACCTTGCCGGTGATGACGTCAAGCAAGCCGATATTCCGCAGAACCAGATCGGCCTTGATTTTGCCCTGACCGGCAAGAATGCATTTGCCAAGATGGGTTTGGGTAAGATCGCTGCTCATGGGCTCTGGTCCTGTCTTCTTGAAATTCTTTTACCATCAAATTCTTTTACCATCACCAAGGGTAAAGCATGTGGCGCGGGTATGCCTTGAATTTTTTGGGTATCTCAGCGTTGAAACTGTGTTTTGGTCGACATGAAGGTCGCGCGGTCAGCGGAAGCGGCGGTTGCGGGTGGCTTCTGCCCTTGACCGGGGCGTCTGCCGTGCTAACTCTTGGGCGAAGCAATCGATGAGATTCAAGGATAATTCATGAGCGAACAACAAAGCTGGCATGGCACGACAATTCTGTCCGTGCGCAAGGGCAATGAAGTCGTGGTGGCCGGTGATGGTCAGGTCTCGCTTGGTCCGACGGTGATCAAGGGCAATGCCCGCAAGGTGCGCCGGGTCGGCCAGAAGGGCGAGATTATGGTGGGCTTTGCCGGGGCAACGGCGGATGCCTTTACCCTGCTGGAACGGCTTGAAGCCAAGCTTGATCGTCATCCGGGCCAGACGATGCGCGCCTGCGTCGAATTGGCCAAGGACTGGCGAACCGATCGTTACCTTCGCAAGCTCGAAGCCATGATGGCGGTGGCCGATAAGGACGTGTCACTGGTTCTGACCGGCCAGGGTGATGTTCTTGAACCCGAAGACGGCATTATCGCCATTGGTTCGGGTGGTAACTATGCGCTTGCTGCGGCACGGGCCCTGCTTGATCAGGACCTCAGTGCCGAAGAAATTGCCCGCAAGGCCATGGCGATTGCCGGTGAGATTTGCGTCTACACCAATGGCAATGTCTTGCTTGAAAAAATTGATCTTGAGGATGCGAAATAATCAAGGCGCCAAACCGGGCCTTGTTACGGCATTCGTCGCAAAAAGATACGGAATAAATCATGACCCAACATTACAGCCCGCGCGAAATTGTTTCCGAACTGGACCGTCACATCATCGGTCAGAAGGATGCCAAGCGCGCGGTCGCCATTGCGCTGCGTAACCGCTGGCGCCGTCAGCAGCTTGACGAAACCATGCGCAATGAGGTGCTTCCGAAAAACATCCTGATGATCGGCCCGACCGGTGTCGGTAAAACCGAAATCGCGCGTCGCCTTGCCAAACTGGCCGAGGCCCCGTTCATCAAGATCGAAGCGACCAAATTCACCGAAGTCGGTTATGTCGGGCGCGATGTCGAACAGATCGTGCGTGATCTGGTGGAAGTTTCGATTGATCTGACCCGCGAAAGCATGCGCAAGAAAGTCCGCGCCAAGGCCGAAATGCAGGCCGAGGAACGCATTCTTGATGGTTTGGTCGGTGAAAATGCATCGTCCGAGACCCGCCAGAAGTTCCGCAAGATGCTGCGCGAGGGCGAGCTTCAGCACAAAGAAATCGAAATCAACGTGCAGGAAAGCAGTGCGGCCTCAATGCCGACCATCGACATTCCGGGCATGCCCGGGGCACAGATGGGGATGCTGAACCTCAATGACATGTTCGGCAAGGCGTTTGGTGGCAATACCAAGCCCAAGCGCATGACGGTCGAAGAAGCCTTTGAGCGCCTGATCGATGAAGAAGGCGACAAGCTTCTTGATAATGACAAGGTCACCGCCGAGGCGATTGAAAATGTCGAACAGAACGGCATCGTGTTCCTGGATGAAATCGACAAGATCACCGCGCGGTCCGAACGTGGTGGCGATGTGTCGCGCGAAGGTGTTCAGCGCGATCTGTTGCCGCTGATCGAAGGGACCAACGTTTCAACCAAGCATGGCACGGTCAAAACCGACCATATCCTGTTTATCTGTTCTGGTGCTTTCCACCTTGCAAAGCCGTCTGATCTTCTGCCGGAATTGCAGGGTCGACTGCCGATCCGGGTTGAGCTTAAGGCGCTGACCGAGGGCGACTTCCGCCGCATCCTGATGGAGCCGGAAGCATCCCTGATCAAACAGTATATCGCGCTTATGAAGACCGAGGATGTGACACTCGACTTCACCGAAGATGCGGTCGATGAAATTGCCCGTATTTCGGCCAATGTAAACGAATCGGTCGAAAATATCGGGGCGCGTCGCCTGCATACGGTGCTCGAAAAGCTGCTCGATGATATCAGCTTTACCGCCACCGACCGTGGGGGCGAGACGTTCAAGGTCGATGCCAATTATGTCCGCGAACAGGTCGAAGACCTGGCCAAGGATACCGACCTTTCGAAGTTTATTCTGTAACCGAAACGTTCAATCGGACCAGATATGCAAAAGGCCAGCACGATGTTGCTGGCCTTTTTGTTTTTGCATGTTTCCAGACGCTTAGGCGGAATGCAGTTTCCGAACATTGTCGCCGGTTTTGGCCGGGAGATAGACCGTAAAGACCGATCCGACACCTTGTTCGCTTTCGATCTGCATGGTGCCGCGGTGGCGTTGCACGAGGTGTTTGACGATGGCGAGGCCGAGGCCGGTGCCGCCAACCGCGCGGGAGCGTGCAGTATCAACGCGATAGAAACGTTCCGTCAGGCGCGGCAGGTGTTCACGGGCGATGCCATCGGAATGATCGCGGATGGCAACGGCCATAATGCGGTCATGGCGGAAGCGGGCAAGTGCACCCGGCGGGTTTTTCGCCAGACTGATTGAAACTTCGACATCGGTATTGGCGTGGCCGTATTTGATGGCGTTCTCGACCAGATTGACAAAGACCTGGGTCAGTTCCTTTTCCTCGCCAACCATTTCGGTGTCATCAAGCGTGCTGGTGACACGGATGTTCATGCCTTTGGCTTCGGCCTTCAGGGCGAGGCTTTTGGCGACCTTGCCAATGATCTTGCCAACATCGCAATCTTCGGAGGGCGGGGTATGTTCATTAAGCTCGATCCGGGCAAGAGACAGCAGGTCTTCGATCAGATGCTGCATGCGCTGGGCCTGATCGCGCATCACCGGCAGGAACTGGTTGAGCGCATCCGGATCGTCCTTGGCCGGACCTTCAAGCGTTTCGATAAAGCCCAGCAGCACCGAAAGCGGGGTACGCAGTTCGTGCCCGGCATCGGTCGCGAAGTCGGCGCGCATCTGTTCAAGTTTGCGAAGCTCGGTCAGATCAGAGAACGTCAGAACGAAGTTCCGATCGCCTGCAGCAGCAGGCAGGCGCGCGGTCAGCACATCAAAGTGACGGTGCGCGTCAGCCGCCAGCACAAATTCCGCATGCTTCATGGTTTCGCGCGCGCTTGCGACATCATCAAAGGCATCCAGCAGGATCGGGTCGCGAATAAAGCGCGTCAGATCACGGCCGGTTTCAAGGTTATGAAACAGGCCCTTGGCCGCCCGGTTAAACCCGGTAACCACGCGATGGCGATTGACCATCACCACCGGGTTGGGCAGGTGATCAAGGATTTCGGCATCGGTGCTGGTTTGTGCCTCAAGCAGGGCGATGCGATCACGAAATGCCGTGGCAATCTGGGTATAGAGCGATGAAAGCTCGGACGCGGCGGCAAAGCTGATACGTTGCGGCGGGGTGCCTTTATAGCGGTCGCGCAGATCGGTCGCATAGCGTGCCACCCGGCGCAGATCGCCAAAATAGATGCGCAAGATCGCCGCAGCCCCGAGCCACGCGGCGGTCGCAGACAGGATCGCTGTGCCCCAGCCAAGCTGCTCCATCGCCGCAAGGACGACAAAGACAACACCTGCCGGAAAGGCAACGGCCAAAGCCGTAAGTATCAATTGGCGGAAACCCAATTAACGCTCCTGTTTAAACGGGGTGACGGCGGTTTATCACGCGTGTGATCAAAAGTGGACCTAAAATGGTTATGGGCCAGTAAAGATCAAATAAAACTTTGATGACAGTTTTCTAAGCACTGAAGTGATTGAAAATATCTGTCGGGTGCGTGGCGATGCCGTCCTCTGCCCAACGCCTTTGGGCAAGATGCTCATGTGGGGAGCGTATCGGTTTGCGCCAACCGGCGGGCGGGTGTTTTAACGCCCGCCGGTCAGGTCTATGTTTGTTGTGATCAAAAGCCTGATCAGATGATTTCAGCACCCTGGTCGAAGCTCAGGCGCGGCTGGCGTTCAAACAGCTTGCTGCCATCGCCATAGCCGATATTGAGTAGGAAGTTGCTTTTATACGGGGTGCCAGCAAAGAATTCGGCATCGACCTTGGCGTTATCAAAGCCCGACATCCCGCCACAATCAAGGCCAACGGCCCGAAGGGCGAGGATGAAATAGCCTGCCTGCAGCGTGCCATTACGAAATGCGGTGGTTTTGATGGCCTCTTCCTTGCCGGCAAACCACGACCGGGCATCGGTATGGGGGAACAGATCGGGCAGTTTTTCGTAAAATTCCATGTCATGGGCGATGATCGCAGTCACCGGTGCCGTCATGGTTTTTTCGATATTGCCCTCTGCCAGGCAGGGTTTAAGGCGTGCACGGGCCTCGTCGGTGGTGACAAATGTAATGCGCATCGGTTCGCAATTGGCACTTGTCGGCCCCAATACGGTCAGCTCCCAGGCCTTTTTGAGAAGTGCCGGGTCAACCGGTTTGTCGTGCCAGACATTGTGGGTGCGGCCATTGTGAAAAAGAAGGTCAAGTCCATCAGAATTAAGCATGCATCCTCGTCAATCAGAAGTGGTTGCCAAAAGTTCGATATGGTTACCATTAGATTTGTAATGTGGCGGACAATTGGCAAGAGCTGATATGAACTGTGGAAAAACAATCGGTTCACTGGTATTTTCGAAGTCAAAATGACCCTGCAAAACGCATTGCGTGGGGCAGGAGCCGGGTTTTCTACTGGGGGGAGATCCGAGGGCGCGAATGAGTTGCGCCCCGGCGTGGGTGGATCGCAAGATACTGGAAACAGATATGGCAGTTGAGACCAAAGGGCACAGCGCAATTTCGGCAGTGATGCGGGTGAAACCGCCGCGCAGGATGCACGGCCTTATTGTCGGTGTCTCCTTCGCGGTTGGGCTTACTTTTGGTGCTACGGCGGGCTTTGCCCAGATCGCGTCGGATAGCGCACCTGCAACAGATGAAACGGTTGAGGCGACCACGGCGGAGCCTGCGGTAACGGGTGCAGATGGTGCCGAAACCCCGGAAACCCCGGACGTACCGACGACCGAGGCAACAGCACAGGACGCGACCCAGTCCGATGCGCCGCAAAATGCGGATCAGGAAATGGTTGCGCCAAGCGGAGACGCGACATCGGCCGTGGTGTTTATGTATCATCGCTTTGGCGAGGGCGAATATCCTTCGACCAACATCACGATGGAACAGTTCGACCAGCACGTCAAAGAACTGACCAGTGGCCCCTATACCGTCATGGGCGTTCCGCAGATTGTCAGTGCGCTTGCCGATGGCAAGGGGCTTCCGGATCGCACCATCGGCATTACGGTCGATGATGCCTATCGTTCGGTTTACGAAAAGGCCTGGCCGGTATTTCGTGAACACAACCTGCCCTTCACCGTGTTTGTTTCCACCGAACAACTTGATTCGGGCTATGCCAACTACATGACCTGGGACATGGTGCGCGAATTGTCCAAGGCGGGTGTGACGATTGGTGGTCACAGCCAGAATCACGCCCATCTGCCTGATTTCGACATTGATCGCGTCAAGGCAGAGCTCGCCAATTCTGCCGCCCGGTTCGAGGAAGAACTCGGCTATGTGCCGGAAATCTTTGCTTATCCTTATGGGGAGGCCAATGGCGAGGTGATTGCCGCGGTCAAGGAAGCCGGGTATCGCGCCGCCTTTGGCCAGCAAAGCGGTGCAATGCATAGCGAATCCGATTTCATGTATCTGCCGCGTTATGCCCTAAACGAGCATTACGGCGCGATGGACCGGTTTAATCTGGCGGCGAATTCCCTGCCGCTTGTGGTCAGTGATGTCACACCGGCTGATTACACCCTGACCCGCAATCCGCCGGCCTTTGGCTTTACGCTGGCAGAACCGGCTCCGTCGATGAACTGTTATCCGTCCGAAGGGGAGCCGACCATGTCGCGCCTTGGCGAAGAACGGGTTGAAATCCGCCTTGATGGTCCGGTTTCAAGCGGACGCTGGCGGATCAACTGCACCGCCATGGGGCCAGATTCACGCTGGCGCTGGTTCGGGATGCTTTATACCGTTCCATAAGCAACCGCTTGATGGCTTAAAACCCGATAATCAACGTCGGGATCTGAAATCCAAATAAAACCAACGCCATGTCCAGATACCGGGCATGGCGTTTTTCAAACAATCGTGCCGCTTTCATCCTGTTCTTGATTGGGTTCTTGCGCCCGATTAGGGGACAATGTAGGTTAACCACACTTCTTAACCGTAATTAATTGGTAATCACAGTGCCAAGTGACTTAAATCGAAAGAGTGTCCTTCTGATCATCTCGGGTGGCATTGCCGCCTATAAGGTGCTTGAGGTGATCCGTCGGTTGCGTGATCGCGGGATCCATATCCGCGCCATCCTGACCAAGGGCGGGGCCGAGTTCGTGACACCGCTTTCGGTTGCGGCACTGACCGAAAACAAGGTCTATCAGGATCTGTTTTCCCTGACCGATGAAGCGGAAATGGGCCATATCCGCCTGTCGCGTGAGGCGGACCTTGTTCTGGTCGCCCCGGCAAGTGCCGATATTCTGGCCAAGATGGCCACCGGACAGGCCGGTGATCTGGCGACAACTGCGTTACTTGCGACCAACAAGCCGGTGATGATTGCGCCCGCGATGAATGTCGAGATGTGGAACCATCCGGCGACGCAAGCCAATATCGCCACCCTTGAAAGCCGTGGCGTGTTGCGCGTCGGCCCAGCGTCTGGCGACCTTGCCTGTGGTGAGTTTGGATCGGGCCGTTTGGCCGAACCGGCCGAGATTATCGCAAGTGTTGTTGATTTCCTGGAACAGCAAGACGCGCCCAAACCCCTTGCCGGTAAAAAGGCAGTGGTCACCAGCGGCCCGACGCACGAGCCGATTGATCCGGTGCGTTATATCGCCAACCGGTCCTCAGGCAAGCAGGGCCATGCCATTGCCGAGGTGCTGGTACAGGCTGGTGCCGATGTGACGCTGGTGACGGGTCCGGTGACCCTGCCCGATCCCGCAGGGGTGAAGGTCGTGCGCATCGAAACCGCACGCGAGATGCTGGGTGCCGTGCAGGCCGCCCTTCCCGCTGATATTGCCGTTTGTGCCGCGGCGGTCGCCGATTGGCGCACGGCTGATGAAGCCGGTCAGAAGCTTAAGAAAGATGGATCGGGGGTGATCCCGGACCTGAAGCTTTCGGAAAATCCGGACATTCTGGCGACCATCAGCAAGGCCGGGCCAATGCGACCGGGACTTGTGATCGGATTTGCCGCCGAGACGGAAAATGTAACCGACCATGCCCGCGCCAAAAGGGCACGCAAGGGGTGTGACTGGATCCTGGCCAATGATGTGGCGCCCGCGACCGGGACCTTTGGCGGTGATGATAACGAGATTTGCCTGATTTCAGGCGATGACGAAACCAGTGATGAACGGTGGGAACGCCAAAGCAAGACCGGGGTTGCCCGTGCGTTAAGTGCGCGCATTATCAAGCATTTTTCCTGACGGGTTTGGCTTGGACCTTGGCCCGGAAGGCAGACAGAACGATTAGACCGGCAGATGATCCTGCCGGGACAAGACAAGGATAGACGATGTCGCTTTTAAGCGTTGATTTAAAACAGCTTCCGCATGGGGCGGATTTGCCGTTACCGGAATACGCAACCGCGCAGTCAGCCGCGGTTGATTTGCAGGCCGCGATTGACGGGACGCTGGTTCTGGCACCCGGCAAACGTGCCATGGTCGAAACCGGTATCGCCATCGCATTGCCCGCCGGGTTTGAGGCACAGGTGCGTCCGCGGTCAGGCCTGGCTGCGAAAAACGGGGTCACGGTCCTTAATAGCCCCGGCACGATTGATGCCGATTATCGCGGTGAGATCAAAGTGATCCTGATCAATCATGGTGACGAAGCCTTTGAAATCGAGCGCGGCATGCGCATTGCCCAGCTGGTCGTCGCACCGGTGACGCAAGTGACATGGAATGCCTTAGAAGACTTGGATGAAACCGCGCGCGGTGCGGGTGGTTTCGGTTCGACAGGAACAGCCAGCCCGGCCCGATAGGCCAGGGAAAGCATGCTGGTCGATCCGGTTTGACGCTATCTGGTTATGCCGTCTGGGGGGATGGCTGAACCGCAAGGGGAGTTGAGTGAAAAGATGCTGAAGCTTTCTAAGAAGATGCTGTTTGCGATCGAGGCGGTCGTGGACATTGCCTATAACGCGGCGGGTGAGCCGGTCCAGAGCCGGGATATCACCGCGCGTCAGGGCATTCCGAAACGATACCTTGAACAGACGTTGCAGCAGTTGGTGCGTGCCGACATTCTGGTGGGCGTGCGTGGCCCACGCGGGGGATATCGGCTGGCGCGTGAACGCCGTCGCATCACGCTTGCCGATATCGTGTCGGTGATCCGGTCGATGGAAACTTCCGATGACCCGATCGAGGATCCGGCAGGATCGCCACTGGGCAAGGAAGTCGTCCGTCCGCTGTGGCGGGAATTGCAGGACGAAATGATGAAGCAGCTTGAAAAAATCACGGTCGAAGACCTGTGCAATCGCGCGCGTGATGCGGGCCTGCGCAGCGGGATTGAAGAGTCCCCGGATTTCATCATTTGATCTTATCGGGGTGCAGCGGTTTGGTGTATCGTCATTGCACAAGAAACTGCTGCTATTGAAGGTAAAACTACAAGTTTATGGAACGTTGCCCGTCACAGGATCTGTAAAAAATCTTTCAATCCGTTTGACCCGGATAAATAGCGAGATAAATACAGATCAAAGATGTGCTTGATGGCAAAAATACAGAAACGTGCGAGGAAAACATGACTGAGTTTCGCGGCAAGATTTACGACAGCATCATCGACACCATTGGCGCAACGCCGCTAGTGCGCCTTTCGCGACTGGCAAAGGCCGAAGGTGTCAAAGCCGACCTGATCGGCAAGCTTGAATTCTTTAACCCGCTGGCCTCGGTCAAGGACCGTATTGGTCTGGCGATGATCGAGAATGCCGAGAAATCCGGCAAGATCAAGCCGGGCGCAACCCTGGTGGAGCCAACCTCGGGCAATACCGGTATTGCCCTGGCCTTTGTGGCGGCGGCCAAGGGTTACAAGCTGATCCTGACCATGCCTGAAAGCATGTCGCTGGAACGTCGCAAGATGCTGATGCTTCTGGGTGCGCAGATTGATCTGACCCCGGCAGCCAAGGGCATGAAGGGTGCGGTTGCCCGTGCCGAGGAACTGGTTTCGGAAATTGACGGTGCCGTCATGCTTCAGCAGTTTGACAACCCGGCCAACCCGGAAATCCACCGCAACACCACGGCTGAGGAAATCATCAAGGATACCGCCGGCAAGGTAGATATCTTTGTTGCCGGTGTCGGGACTGGCGGGACCCTAACCGGGGTTGGTGAAGTGCTTAAAAAGCATAACCCGAACATCCAGATCGTTGCTGTTGAGCCCGAAGACAGCCCGGTCATTTCCGGTGGCGCACCTGGCCCGCATAAAATTCAGGGCATTGGTGCGGGCTTCATTCCGGGCAACCTCAATATCGATGTTATCGACAAGGTCATGACCATCGGCAACGAGACCGCCTTTGCCACTGCGCGCAAGCTTGCCAGCATCGAAGGTTTGCCGACCGGTATTTCGTCCGGTGCAGCGGTTGCGGCCGGGATCGAGCTTGGCCAGCTGCCTGAAAACGAAGGCAAGCGCATTGTTGTGATCATACCGAGCTTTGCCGAACGGTATCTTTCGACCCCGTTGTTCGAAGGACTGCAGTAAGCAGCCTGAAAGACCAAAGATTTCAAAGGGTTAGGCACGATGTGCCGGGCCTTTTTCATTGGTGGAATGCGGGGCTCTGGCTTGGCTGATTAAGCAAGCAAGGCATTTCGTTTCGATATAAATATGAAATCTTTGCTTGAGGCCACTGTTCCATGGGCTATATGCAAAAGCCTAACGGATTACCATCTGATCTGATGACCGACGTTCTGACAGGAAGCCCGCCCGCGTGAGTGATTTCGATTTCAGCGAAAATGAAGTGCAACGCTATGCCCGCCATATCGTCCTTAAGGAGGTTGGCGGCACGGGGCAGATGAAGCTCAAGCGCGGACGGGTTCTGATCGTCGGCGCTGGCGGGCTGGGCTCCCCACTTGCCATGTATCTGGCGGCTGCCGGGGTCGGCACGATTGGCATTGTCGATGCCGACACGGTCGAACTTTCAAACCTGCAACGCCAGATCGCGCATGGCATGAAGGATATCGGAACGCCCAAGGTCGATAGTGCCAAGGCGACCATGGGCGATATGAACCCCGAAGTCACCGTGCAGGCCCATAACACCCGACTTGATGCCAGCAACGTCATGGATCTGATTGCCGATTATGATGTGATTGCCGACGGGTCGGATAATTTCGATACGCGCTTTTTGCTTAACGATGCCTGCTATATGGCGGGCAAGACGCTGGTTTCCGGTGCCGCCCTTCGCTTTGACGGGCAGGTATCGACCTTTAAGGCCCATCTTGGCGCGCCGCATCCCTGTTATCGCTGCATTTATCACGCCCCGCCACCCGAAGACGCCATTCCGTCCTGTGCGCAGGGCGGCGTTTTGGGATCGGTCGTTGGCATGGTTGGCGGCATTCAGGCGACAGAGGTGCTTAAGGAACTGATGGGCATTGGTGATGGCCTTTCCGGGCAGCTTCTGATTATTGATGCGCTGTCCGCCTCGTTTCGCAAGATCAAGGTGCCCCGCGATCCGGGCTGCCCGACCTGTTCAGAAAACGCCACAATCAAGGACCTGTCTATTCATGAGCACTGAGTCTGATACGCCCAAAAAGCTCTCCCTGGTGGTGTTTTCCGGGACCTATGAAAAGGTTCATTACGCCCTCGTAATGGCGTCGGCCGCCTTGGCATCTGGCCGTGAAGTGACACTGTTCTTCACCATGGATGCCAGCCGGGCGCTGTTTGCACCGTCGGGTTGGCGCCATCTGCGCACAGAGGTTGACGGGGCAACGGCGACCTCGATTGATCTCAGTTATTCGACGCGCGGCATCGGCACTTTCGAAGAACTGTTGTCGGCCTGTGCCAGCCTCAATGCCAAATTCATGATCTGCGAGATGGGCCTGCGCGCCCTTGGCCTTGAAAATCAGGCAAAGCGTGAAGAATTGGCAATCGAGACCGGCGGTGTTGTTACGTTCCTGAATGATGCCAAGCAGAATGGCGAGATGCTGTTTATCTGATCTTTAAGCTTCACGTTCGCGCTAGCTTGCCAGAAGCTTGACGCCCAGGCCGGCAAGACAGATGCCAACACCACGTTCGATCCATGATTTGATCGCGGCAATGCGCGCCTGCACCGATGGCAGGGTCAGGGCTGTTGCGACAAGTGCAAACCAGATCATGTGGCATGCCGCGATATAAACCCCATACGCGACTTCCTGCGCCACCGCGGTGTTTGGTGAAATCACCTGACTGAACAGCGATACGATAAACAACATGGTTTTGGGGTTTAACGCATTGCAGGCAAAACCGATCCAAAACGCCGACCCGCTGTTTTGTGCCGGATTGGTTTGGTTTTGATCCGACGGATCAGAGTTTGTGACGTTCGAAGCACTTTTGCTGTGATCCGGCCTGCCGAGCAGGCGTCGAATATCTGGCCAAAGGGCCGATACGCCAAGCCAAATCAGATAAGCCGCCCCAAGGTAGCGCAAAGCCGATAAAACCCAGATATTGCTGGCAAAAACAACACCAAGCCCGATCAGCGTGTAGCCGAGATGCACCGAAACGCCGGTGCCGATCCCGATGGCGCAAAGCACGCCTGCCTGCCGTCCGCGTGCAAGGGCGATCCGGGTCACCATCGCAAAGTCCGGACCGGGGCTGATCACGGCGAGAACGGTGATGATGCCAACGGCAATGATTTCCATCGATAAGATATCGCCTGTCCATTCCGGCATGATGTGATCCCTTGTGAATGATGAATTCATTTGATGTGTGAGTGAATTCAGTATCAAACTGTTCAGATCGCCGGAAAATCGAAAAATACTGGTATTTATTGTGAGTAATATTCACAGAAAACGCAGTTTGCCACCCTTGGCAGCCCTGCCCGCCTTTGAGGCCGCAGCCCGCCATCAGAGCTTTTCGCGTGCGGCGGATGAGCTCAATCTGACGCACGGCGCAATCAGTCGCGCGGTCGCACAAATCGAGGAACGTCTGGGCGTTAAGCTGTTTGTTCGGCGCAATCGGCGTGTCTGGCTGACGGCCGCAGGCGAGCGGTTGTTGAAGGCAACAACGGTTGCGCTTGATGGGCTTGATCAGGCGATTGAGGATATCCATCGCCATGACAAGTCGTCCCCGATA
The DNA here is from genome assembly GCF_059052855.1 of Thalassospira sp. CA1. Lineage (NCBI taxonomy): Bacteria > Pseudomonadati > Pseudomonadota > Alphaproteobacteria > Rhodospirillales > Thalassospiraceae > Thalassospira > Thalassospira sp. CA1. The sequence goes on along the minus strand of NZ_JBZCIA010000001.1, from coordinate 105,486 downwards.
TTGACCGTATCGTGCGAGCCCAGCCTTGCGATGCGTTGGTTGATGCCGCGTCTTGGCGACTTTCGCGAGGCCAACCCGGATCTGAATATTGATCTGAGGCTGGCGGGCGGGCCGGTGGATTTGTTGGCGGATGGCTGCGATGTTGCCATTCGGCGTGCGGATTACGGTATTTCCGAGCATTACATCACCACCCGACTTTGGCCGGAATATGCAGGGCCGGTTTGCGATCCGGAATGCTGGGAAACCATCCTTTCAAGGGATTTGTCCAACGCCCGCTGGCTTCATACGCGAACGCGTCCCGATGCCTGGGATGACTGGAAACGCACAAGTGGTAGTACGGCAACCCCGGCAAGCGAGCAGTATTTCGATCATTTCTTTTTCGCCCTGCAGGCAGCCGTGAACCGGCTTGGCACGGCGATCGGTCCCTTGCCGCTTGTGGCTGATGATCTGGCGTCCGGACGGCTGATAGCGCCGCATGGCATGGCCCCGACGGGCTATGATTATGTCCTGATCACGCTTGATCCGCCCAAGCGTGACCCGCGGGTTGCGCTGTTTTTTGACTGGTTGATGGCCAAGGCAACTGACATGGAGCATGCCATATCACCAGCCTGACTGTGATCAGCGAACTGGTTGGCCGCGCATCAGCTCGGAACATTGATTGCGTGCCAAGCGTTTGGGGATTGTTTGAATGGCAAGGGTTTATCGCATGCTGACCGACCTTCCCTATTTCGCCACGGCGGAAAAATACTTTGATATTGGCGTGATCGATATGATTGCGCGTCTGGTTGCGGCAACAGTCATTGGCATGTTGATCGGGTTGAACCGTGATGTGAATGGCAAGCCAACCGGCATGCGCACCCTTGCCCTTGTGTCACTTGGTGCGGCGGTGGTGTCGGTCGTGGCGGTCCATTTTCAGGATCTGATTGATCATCCCGATGCGCTTTCACGTGTGGTTCAGGGGATTTTGCAAGGTGTTCTGACCGGGATCGGTTTCATTGGTGCCGGTGTTATTTTGCGCGAGCCAAAAAACATGTCGGTCACGGGGCTTACCACTGCTGCGACCGTCTGGATGACGGCAGCGCTTGGCATCGCCTGTGCGCTTGCGGCCTGGCATATCGTGATTATTGCAACCGTCTTGACCTTTATTATCCTGGTAGCGCTGAAACCGGTCGAACTCATGCTGGTGCGCTGGGTCGGCAATTCAGAGGCCGCCAAGGACGCCAAGGAGAGCTAGCGGGCAGTTGGGGTAATCCGCCTTGGCGGGTTTGCGCTTAAAAATCCTCGCCCTCGCGGAAGGCGGCAAGGTCGTCAATGCGGTGATAGGGCAGGAGCGTCTGAAGATTTTCGGGCGGTGTGCCGTTCATCAGGTCATGCAGGTGGCGGGCAAGAACTTCGCCGACATGGCGTTGCGGCTGGTAGTAATAGGCAAGTTTTTGTTTCGAAAGCATGCGAAACGGCATGCCGCCAAAGCCGACAACACCAATTCCGTCGCGGATGGTGTCCATGCCAAGTTCCATCAATGCCTCAAGCGCGCCGATCATCGTCATCTGACTTGCGCAGACGACAGCCGTGACATCGCGCTGATTGGCAAAAAGCCGTGTTGTTGATTCGCGCGCAGCCCGCACGGAAATTTCCGACGGCATCCAGATCAGGCTGTCGGGATCAAGCCCCGCATCAACCATGGCCCGGCGGGCCCCCTGTTTACGATATCCGAAAAAGGTCAGGGCTTCGGGCGGGTCGATCATGCCGATATTGCGGTGGCCATCATCAAGCAGCCGTTTTACCGCGTCATAGGCAGCCTGTTCGTCATCGTGGTCGACAAAGGCATGCGGGGTCAGAAGTTCGGTGCGGCCAAAGCTGACAAACGGAAAGTCATGTTGCAGACAGTATTTCGCGCGACTGTCTTGCAAGGTTGTGCGTGAAAATACCACGGCATCGGCAAGGCGTTGGGTATGGACCTTGCGCACCGGATCAAGCGGATCTTCGCCGCGGGTCTGGGCCAGCACCAACAGGGAATAGTTATCGGCTTCAAGACCCTGGGTCAGGCTTTCGACCTGTGCCAGAAAGCCCGGGTCGCCGTAATCACCGACTTCGGGGGAATACAGAATGGAACAAACCTGCATGGTTTTGCCGGTTCGAAGCATGACGCCACGGGCATCTGGCTGATAACCGATTTCTGCTGCGGCGGCCTTTACGCGGGCGACGGTGTCGGGTTTGACTTCCGGCCCGTCTTTAAGCGCACGCGATACCGTCGTGATCGATAGACCAAGGCGATCGGCAATCGTACGCAAATTGGGGCGAGCAGCAGGCATATACAGGTCCGTTCCATTCAAATTTCGGACAATCTAAGCGCCCGGTTGGCCTAAGGCAATGCGTTCTGTGAAATCACCTTGCGCATGAAATCATAGGATGCCTTGGGGGTACGTTTCTGCGTGGTGTAGTCAACATGCACCAGACCGAAACGCTTTTCATAGCCATATGCCCACTCGAAATTATCCAGAAGCGACCATGGCATGTAGCCCCGAATGTCGGCACCCTCGGACTTCGCGCGAAGCAGGGCTTCGAGATATTCGGTGTAATAGGCGATGCGGTCCTGATCGTCTATCTGGCCGTTTGCCTTCGGGATATCGGTAAAGGCGCCACCGTTTTCGGTAATGAAAACAGGCGGGTTGCCGTAATCATCCTGAAGGATCTTCATGGTCTGATAGAAGCAATCCCCGTCAATCGCCCAGCCCATTTCCGTCCGGCGGAAATAGTTTGGCGGCTGGGCATGTTTGAACGGCCAAGCAGCGCCTTCGGCGGCGTGAATGTAGCTTGGGAAATACTGGTTTAACCCCTGGAAATCGACCTTGGTCTTGATGGCTTCAAGATCACCATCCTGAATATGGGGCTCCATCCGGTCGATGATCAGTTCCGGATAGCGGCCGTAATATACCGGGTCCAAGAAGATGCCGTTCCATTTGGCTTCGAACAGGTCAATCAGATGCGCATCCTGTTCACGACGGTGCGGAAGCGTATAGCCCTTGTGCATCGGCAACACGAAACCGACCGGCGCATCCGGATAATGGTTTTTGATCACCCGGGTTGCACGCGCATGACACAGGTTAAGGTGGTGGGCAACGCGCATTGCCGCACGCGGATCGGTAATTCCCGGTGCGTGGCGGCCTTCTTCATGGCCGACCCAGGCAACGACATTCGGTTCGTTGAAGGTGACCCATGATTTCACCCGGTCACCAAGTCGGGTGACCAGAAGTTCGGTATAGTCGCCAAACCAGTCAACAATGTCACGGTTGGTCCAGCCACCACGATCCTGAAGCGCTTGCGGCAGGTCCCAGTGGTAGAGGCACAGCCAAGGATCCAGGCCACGTTCAAGCATGCCGTCAATCAGGCGGCTGTAAAAATCAATGCCGGTTTCGTTCACCTTGCCGGTGCCCTCGGGCATCACGCGTGGCCACATCACCGAAAACCGGTAATGGGTTGCGCCCAATCCTTTGATCAGATCAAGGTCTTCGGCCCAGCGATGGTAATGGTCGCACGCGACACTGCCATCATCGCCATTGGCAACGCGGCCCGGTGTTGCGCAATATGTGTCCCAGATGCTGGCACCGCGTCCGTCATCTTTTGCGCCGCCTTCGATCTGATAACTTGATGTCGAGACTCCCCAGCGGAAACCGTCAGGAAATGATTTGGTCATGTTCGCTTCCTTGCCCTAGCTTTGGATGTCTTTTATTTAACGCATCCAAAATCGTAACGTTTCGAAAAGCACAGCAAAAAAGCTTCCGTACTTTTATCTTGGCCTATTATGGTAAGGTTTTCGTGATTGACAAGGGTGAATAAAGCGCTTATCAAAAAAATCGTAACGTTACGATTTTCCGGTCATATCACTTAATAAGAAGCCGGGCGTGATCGTGTCCATTAGGGAGGAACATCCGTTATGATGAAATTTTCAAAGATTGCCGCAAGTGTGGCATTTCTGAGCGTCGGTGTATCTGCCGGTGCACTTCATGCCCAGACTGCCGAAGTTCTGCATTGGTGGACTTCGGGAAGTGAACAGGCGGCCCTTGGCGAAATCCGCAAGGCGTTCGAGGCCAAAGGCGGCACCTGGGTCGATACCCCGATTGCTGGTGGCGGCAATGCACGTGCAGCGGCCGTGAACCGTATGCTGGGTGGTGACCCGGCCGCCGTATTTCAGTTTTCCATTGGTCAGCAATTGCGTGAATTGGCTGATCAGGGGCTTCTGGCCAATGTCGGCGACGTTGCCACGGCAGAAAACTGGGATGAAAAGCTGCCGCCGCTGATCGTCAAAGCCGCGAAATATGATGGCAACTACATTGCAGCACCGATCAACATCCATGGCGAAAACTGGATGTTCTACAACACGGCGGTTCTTGAAGAGGCCGGGATCGAGGTTCCGAAAACCTGGGATGATTTCATTGCTGCGGCAGAAAAACTAAAGGCCGCGGGCGTGATCCCGATTGGCCTGGGTGGTCAGCCCTGGCAGGAACGCATCATGTTCAACAGTGTGCTTCTGGGTGTTGCCGGTCGTGAGTTTTACGCCGAGCTTTACAGCACGCTTGATGATGACCTTCTGAAATCCGATACCATGCGCAAGGTGTTTGAAACATTTGCCGCGCTCAAGCCGTTTGTTGACGAAGCAAGCCCGGGGCGTAACTGGAACGAAGCGACCAACATGGTCGCCAAGGGCGAGGCCGCCTTCCAGTTCATGGGTGACTGGGCCAAGGGTGAAATCATCGCAGCCGGGATTGAACCCGGCACGACAGTCGGATGTGCCTTCGCCCCGGCGATTGATACCGCCTATATCATGACGGTCGATGCCTTTGCCTTCTCGGCCATGGATGGTGAAGACGCGACGCCTGCACAGACCTTGATGGCACAGGTGATGCTTGAGCCGGACGTCCAGATTGCCTTTAACAAGAAAAAGGGATCAATCCCGGCCCGTCTTGATGTGCCGGCTGACAGCTTTGATGTCTGTGCCCAAACCGCCATCAAAACCCTTCAGGACAAGAAAACCCACCTTGTCAGCACCGGTTTGTTCGGTGTGCCAAGTGCGGTTTCGGGTGCGATTGATGACACCATCTCCAATTTCTGGAACAGTGCAGATATGGGCCCCGAAGAGGGTCAGGCACAATTCCAGCAAGCGATTTCCTACGCAAAATAACGATTTTGCGAAATTCCGGATATTGCGGAAAAGCGCCGCTGAAACCACGGATGTGGGTGCAGCGGCGCCTCCATAAATAGGCGAGAATGTCATGGCCGAACCGGCACCGGACGTGTTGCAGCGTTCCGAAGATCGAAAACTCACACTCAAGTCTGGAAAAAAGCGTTGGCGGCCGCAATGGAGTGCGGGGATGGCGCTGATCCCGGCGATGACAATCACGATTGTCTGCTTTTACGGGTTCATCATCTGGACTTTCGTCATTTCACTGACCCGTTCACGGCTTTTGCCTGTCTATAAATTCACCGGCATTGAGCAGTATGTCCGGCTGTTTGCCAATGAACGCTGGTGGACGGCAATGCAAAACCTGGCAATTCACGGGTTCCTGTTTATCGGCGGATGCGTTGTTTTTGGCTATTTTCTGGCGATTCTGATTGATCGTGGTGTCAAGGCAGAGGGGATGTTTCGTACCCTCTTCATGTTGCCGCTTTCTATGTCGTTCATTGTCACCGGTGTGATTTGGCAATGGGTGATGAATCCGGGGCTTGGCCTGCAAGAGGCCGTGCGTGCCCTTGGCTGGACCGGGTTTGAATTCAACTGGATCGTGCGCCCCGACAGGTCGATTTATACGCTGGCGATTGCCGGAATCTGGCAACAGGTCGGGTTGTGCATGGCGCTGTTTCTGGCCGGTCTTCGCAATATTGATCCCAATATTTGGAAAGCATCGCGCGTCGATGGCATCCCGGTATGGCGGGTTTATTTGCACATCATTACCCCGATGATGCGCACGGTTTTCTTCACCGTCTTTATTCTGATGAGTGCGATTGTGATGAAGGCGTTTGATCTGGTCGTCGCCCTTACCGGCGGCGGGCCGGGCTTCTCATCGGATCTGCCGGCACGGTTTGTTGTCGATCATATCCTGAACCGTCAGGAACTTGGTCTGGGGGCCGCCGGTGCGTTTGTCTTGCTGTGCACCGTGATTGCCGTGATTTCCCCTTATATCTATTTCGAGCTCAAAAAAGAGCGCGGCGGGCGGGGGCATTGATCATGCGATATAATCGATGGGCCCTTTACGGATTGCTTTGCCTGGCGGCCATTATGATTATGGCCCCTGTGTTCATCATGATTTCGACATCGCTGAAATCAATGGATGAAATCAGGAATGGCAGCATCTTTACCTTGCCAGCCGACCCAAGCTTTGCCGCCTGGAGCAAAGCCTGGTTTGGTGACTGCACCCAGACACTTGGCGAAAAATGCGGCGGGTTGTCATCGTCGTTCATGACCTCGGTACAGATCGTCATCCCAGCCTTGTTCCTGTCGGTCGGGCTGGGCGCAGTGACGGGCTATTCGCTGGCGGTGTGGAAGATGAAGGGGGCGAATGTGATGTTTGCAGCCCTTCTGGTGGGCATGTTCATTCCCCCGCAAGTAACGCTTTATCCCCTGATCATCATGATCCGTGAGTTGGGGATTTTCGGGTCCATTCCGGGTCTTATTCTGGTGCATGTCATCTGGGGTGTCGCATTTACCACGATGATGTTCAGAAACTTTTTCAAAACCGTTCCGCAGGACCTTTTGAAGGCAGCCCGCATTGACGGTGCCGGGTTCTGGCGATTGTTCTGGCATGTGATGTTGCCTTTGTCGCTGCCGATCCTGGGTGTCGCGATGATTTTGCAGTTCACCTACATCTGGAACGACTTCCTGTTGGGGCTGACATTTGGCGGGCGTTCCGGCCAGCCAATGACGGTGGCACTGAACAACCTTGTCGGATCCCAGTTCGGCGAGAAGGAATACAATGTTGATATGGCTGCAACCATGCTAACGGCCTTGCCCACACTGGCGGTTTATCTGCTGTCCGGGCGGTTGTTTGTGCGCGGCATTGCCGCAGGTGCAGTGAAAGGATAACGGGAATGAATGGCGTTGAACTGCGCAATGTGACCAAGGCCTATGCCGGGATCACGGTGATGGAAAACATCAATCTGGAAATCGCCGATGGGGATTTTCTGGTGCTATTGGGGCCATCGGGGTGCGGCAAATCAACATTGCTGAACATGATCGCCGGTCTGGAACCAGTGACGGGGGGCGCGATCGATATTAACGGGCGCGATGTAACAGCACTTGAGCCGGATGAGCGCGATATCGCGATGGTGTTTCAATCCTACGCCCTCTATCCGACGATGTCGGTGCGCAAGAATATCGGCTTTGGCCTTAAGATGGCGGGCATGCCCAAGCCCGAGATCGAAGAACGGGTGAACGAAGTGGCCGAACTTTTGCAGATCACGCCGCTTCTGGATCGCAAGCCATCGCAGCTTTCGGGCGGGCAACAGCAACGTGTTGCCATTGGCCGTGCATTGGTGCGTGAGCCCGCAGTCTTTCTGTTTGACGAGCCACTTTCGAACCTTGATGCCAAGCTGCGTGCCGATATGCGGATCGAGCTTAAGCGTCTGCATGAACGTCTTGGCCGCACGATTGTCTATGTCACCCATGATCAGATCGAGGCAATGACACTGGCAACCAAGGTTGTCGTCCTTGATCGTGGCAGCATCCAGCAGGCCGACACACCGGAAAATGTATATCGCCGCCCGGCAAACCGGTTTGTCGCAAGCTTCGTCGGGGCGCCCACGATGAATTTCGTCGATGGCACTCTTGTTCGCGATGGTGATCAGGTCTTTTTCGATACCGGTAACGGGAAATTGCCGCTGGTTGATGTCCCCGCCGAGGCCAGCGATCTGCTCGGGCGTCCGATGACGCTGGGCGCACGGCCGGAACATTTGATGTTTGATGACGCCGGAATTTCGGCGCGTGTCGTGCTGGCGGAGCCGACCGGCCCCGATCAATATGTGCGTTTGGCGGTGGCGGGTGCGGAAATGACTGCCCGAAGCGGGCCGGAACACGCCTTCAAGTCGGGATCAGATATCGGGGTCGTGATTGATGGTGCGCGGATGTCGCTTTTTGATCTGCAAAAGGGCAAGGCACTTTTGCACGGCTGAGTTTATGCATTTGCGGGCCTTGGATTTGAAAAATGGCGGTGCATTGCGGCACCGCCATTTTGTTTATTTGACCATCATTGGTTCGGGCAGCGAACTGTCGGAAAACAGCGGATAGCGCGCGCGGGCATTGGGCAACTGATAGTGCCACCATTCGTGATCGTAATATTCGAAGCCGGCGCTGACCATGATGCCAAGTAGCAGGAAGCGGTTGGCTTCGGCTTCTTTGGAGATCAAATCAGAGCCGTGATAGGACCGGATATGCATTTCATCAAACCCTGCCCCCATATCCAGTTCCTTGCCGTTTTGATCAATCAGCGTTAGATCAATGGCCACACCACGACCGTGTGGCGATCCGAAATCCGGATTGGCGACGAAATCGGGGTTGGGCGAATGGTTCCAAAGGGCCCGTTGGGCTTCCTGGGGACGAAACGCATCGAGAATGCGCAATTTCACCCCCTGACGACGCGCCATGGCGGCGGCCTTTTTCAAACAGGCAGCGGCATCCGCGTGAAGATAGCAGGCAGGTCGTGTATAAATCGGTGCCCCGGTGAAATTGCGATCCGTGGCATAGACGATATCAATTTCGACATCATATTCGTAAGGCGTAATTTCGACCAGCGCCATCGCCGGAGGCTCCCTGTTCTTGTCGTTCACCGATTACATAAAGAAGATGCTGACTGGACAGTCGCGCATATCAGATGGCGCCGACCATAGCGCATCAGACGCCGCAAAGACAAAGGCGGAAAAGTCCGGTCCGACAATTTTGGCGATTGATACGGCATCAACGTCGCTTTCGACGGCCGTCTTGATAAATGGCGAGGTCAAAGGCGAACTTTATGAAGATATGGAACGTGGTCAGGCCGAGCATCTGATGGGTTTCATTGCCAAGACGCTTGAGATCGTGAAAGTCGACTTTGCCGATCTTGACGGGATTGCGGTAACGGTTGGTCCGGGGGCGTTTACCGGTATGCGGATCGGCATTTCGACGGCGCGTGCGCTTGGTCTGGCGCGCAAGATCCCGGTGGTCGGCGTCAGTTCGCTTGAAGCTGTCGCCTATGGCGTGACGGAGCGCGATCATCAGGGTCGCAATATCCTGGTCGCCCTTGATAGCAAACGAAACGAAATCTTTGCCCAGGCTTTTGACAGTAAAAAACGCCCGCTTAGCAATGCTGAATGTGTCGCCCCGCGTCAGGCCCTGATGATGGCGCCACCCGGTGATACCTTGCTTGCCGGGGATGCGACCCCACGCCTTCTGACAGCTGCTGCCCATGCGCCGGACGCCTTTTATGATTGCACGGCACCGGGCCTGCCGCGGGCGGGCAATGTGGCAAGGATCGCGGCCGCGCGTTGGGAAACCGGTGAAAACCTGGCGCCGGTGCCGCTTTACCTGCGCGCCCCCGATGCAAGACGCATTGAAGATCAGGGACCGCAGAAAAAGAAATGAGCCCGGCCAAATCCAACGATGGCAGTTCTGGTTATGACGCCTCGCAGATTGTGCTGGTGCCTTTGACGGCGGCATTTGCGACGGTGGCAAGTGCGTTACATGCCAAGGGGTTTGATGATGCCTGGGATGAGGATGCGATTATCCGGTTGCTCGATGTGCCCGGTGCGTTTGGCATTCTGGCTTATCGACCCGGTGATCAGGCCAAAAATGCGAAAGACCAGCCACTTGGCTTTGTTCTGATGCAGACTGTTCTCGATGAGGCGGAGATTAATACCATCACGGTTGCCCCGGATGCCCGGCGCATGGGTGTGGGACGGGCATTGCTTGATGCGGTCAAGGATCGCCTCGAGGTGGCGGGTGTTACCCGTATCTTGCTGGAAGTAGCAGTCGATAATGATGGCGCGATTGCGCTTTATCGTCAGAACGGCTTTGCCGAAATCGGGCGTCGCAAGGGCTACTATGCCCGGCCCGGTGGCCGAAAAGTTGATGCCTTGGTCCTCGAGCGACTGATCTAGATAATTTTTTCGATGTCGGTGACCTTTTCGATCCATGGCAGGAATTTTTGTTTGCCAATAGGGTGTTAGGTAATCTGGAACAATTTTAATCGATTATACCCACATAATGAGTGTGGTTTTGAGCGCCAACCTGTTGTAGTGTAAGCCTGCATCGGAACTGGCGGTTTTATGATCCCTTGCGGATTATGAGCCTGTAGGTTCCCGGTGTATCAGTGATTTCGGCCAGTTCGACGACTTCGTCGCCCATCTCGGTTACCGAGCGCGGAACGTTTTTCAACGGTTCACCAGCGCCAAGGGTAACCTCCAGAACCTGACCCGGTGTCATGGTTTCGAGTTTGAGGCGGGTGCGCACAAATGTCATCGGACAGACGTCGTTTGTGATGTCTATTTTATGGTCGGGGGTTGCGGTGGCCATGTTGGTCTCCTGCCTTGATGCGTAACTTTGAAGTAGCGCCCTTCATCGCAGGTAGCAAGTGGCCAGAAGAATGCCGATATGATTGTGATTGCAGGGTGTTAGTACCGGTGATCTACAGGAAGCGGAATTTATCGCGAATTCAACCTTGCGATATGTGGCGGATTTTTCAATATTGAGCCACAAGAGATCGACGCCAGAGACACGTCTCGGCTGGGGACAGGTGGAACCGGAAACGGAAACGAGAAACAAGACAATGCTTGCAGAATCAACTATCGAGCAGAAATGCATCGACGCGGGCCTGAAAATGACGGGCCAACGCCGGGTGATTGCCCGTGTGCTCTCTGAGTCCGAAGACCACCCGGACGTTGAACTGGTTTATCGTCGGGCGACCGACATTGATCCGAAGATTTCGATTGCGACCGTATATCGCACCGTGCGCCTGTTCGAAGAGGCAGACATCCTTGAAAAACACGATTTCGGCGATGGCCGTGCGCGTTACGAGGAACTGACCGAAGAACATCACGATCACCTGATCGACATGCGTTCGGGCGAGGTGATCGAGTTTTCGAACGACAAAATCGAAAAGCTTCAGGAAGAGATCGCTAAGGAACTGGGCTTCCGTCTGGTGGGGCATCGTCTTGAGCTTTACGGTGTTCCTTTGAAAGACGGCAAGTAATTCCGTCGTTCAATCGCGCACTGAACTTACAGTTTTCAAGGCCACTTGCTGAAACAGGCAAGTGGCCTTCATAATTTTGTTACCTGTTCTTCACAAAGCCTTCACTCGCTCTTCACGCCGTTCTTGCGCAAAATCCGTGCAGTTGAACGAAAGGGTGTTGTCATGCGTGACGAAAAACAGCTTCAGCGGCTTGAGGTTCGCCTTGCCGAGAATGAAAACGAAATTCTCGCCAGCCAGAAGCTTCGCTACAAAGTGTTCTATGAAGAACGCGGCGCCAAACCGACCGAGGAAATGGCAGCCGAAAAGCGCGACTTCGATCACTATGATCCGCTCTGCGATCATCTGCTTGTTCTTGATCACAATCGCGGTGCCGGTGCCGATGCGGTTGTTGGGACCTATCGCCTGTTGCGCCAGTCAGTAGCCAACGAGCATGGCGGCTTTTACAGCGCTGATGAATACCATATCGAAAGCATGCTTAATGCGGTGAAAGATACCGGCGAGATCATGGAACTGGGTCGTTCCTGTGTCGAAGCCGAATACCGCACCATGCCGACCTTGCAGCTTTTGTGGCAGGGGATTGCGGCCTATGTTTTCAAATACGACATCAAACTGATGTTTGGCTGCGCATCCTTCCATGGCACCGATCCGGATGCCTTCAAGGATGTCCTGACCTATCTGCATCACAATCACCTTGCCCCCGAAGATATGCGTCCGCGTGCGATTGCCGATCGTTACGAGCCGATGATGCGTGCCGAGATCGATGGCATTGATCAGCGCCAGGCACTTCGTGATCTGCCGCCGCTGATCAAGGGCTATCTGCGTCTGGGTGGTTTTGTCGGTGACGGGGCAGTGGTCGACCATCAGTTCAACACCACCGACATCTGCATCGTGTTGCCGACTGAAAAGGTAACCGATCGCTATTACAAGCATTACGAACGCACCGCGAGGGTATCGTGAACTGCTATGTGTGCGCTGCCATCCGCCTGATGGCCTATGTGCTTCTGACACTGGTTTTGTTGCCGGTGCAGATGGTGGCAATTGCCGCACGATTGAAGCTGGCTGAAGAATTGCCGCGTTTCTATCACGCCCTTTGCCTGCGCATCCTGCATATCGAAGTCCGGGTTTCGGGTGTTGACATGATGGACGGGCCGGGTGTGATCGTTGCCAATCACGCATCCTATCTTGATATCCCGGTGCTGGGTGCTTTGACCCGTGGCAGCTTTGTCGCCAAGACCGAAGTCGCCGATTGGCCTGTGTTTGGTATGCTTGCCAAACTTTCACGCACCACCTTTATCGAACGCCGTGCGGCCCGATCTCGCGAACAGAACGATCAACTGAGCGCGCGTTTGCGCGATGGAGACAAGCTGATCCTGTTCCCGGAGGGGACAAGCAACGACGGCAACCGTGTGTTGCCGTTTAAGTCGACCCTGTTTGCCGCGGCAGAGCGTGTGATGCCGGATGGATCGCCGGTAAAATTCCAGCCGATTTCGATTGCCGCCACCCGTCTTGACGGTGCGCCGATCGGTCGCGACTTGCGGGCATTTTATTCCTGGTACGGGGATATGGACTTGGCCCCGCATTTGTGGCAGTTTCTCGCGCTCGGCAAGGTGACGGTTGAGATTGTTGTCCATCCGCCTGTGACGCTGGCAGATGCAGCCGGATCACGCAAGGAACTTGCCCGGATGTGTGAAGCCCGTGTTGCCCAGGGACATCAGGCAGCGTTGCGTGGCTTGCATCAGGGTGTGCCGGTTCAGTTGATTGACAGTGATCTGTCGGGCGAGCTGATTGGGTTTTCGCCACTTGCGATCATTTCGGAAGATTTTCGACTGTTTGGTCCGGATCGACAGTTCGGCTCCTGACCGTTTTGCCGTATAATGCCCCGGTTGATGTGAAATTCGGTTTCACCTGACCGGGATTTCAGATAACGAGATGTCCGAGGAGTTCCGATCACCGATTGTTCGGAACTCAGGCGCGGTGTGAGTGATCACACCGCTTTTCGGCGTTTTGAGAGAGCGAAACGGATCTGGCGTGACTGAACCGAAGAAACTTTTTGTAAAAACATATGGCTGTCAGATGAATGTCTATGACAGCCAGCGCATGCAGGATGTTCTGGCGCCGCTGGGTTACCAGCCGGTCGACAGTGCCGAGGGGGCCGATATGGTCATCCTCAATACCTGCCATATCCGCGAAAAGGCCGCCGAAAAGGTATTTTCTGATTTGGGCCGCGTGCGCAAGCACAAGGAAGCCAAGGAAGCCAATGGCGGCGACAAGATGATTGTCGCCGTTGCCGGATGCGTCGCGCAGGCCGAAGGGGCCGAATTGATGAAGCGCGAACCGATGGTCGATATGGTGTTTGGCCCGCAGACCTATCATCGCCTGCCGGAAATGGTTGCGCGCGCCAATCGCGCAGTTGGCCGCAACCGCATCGTCGATACCGACTTCCCGGCTGAAGAAAAATTCGATCATCTGCCAGAGCAGGTTTCCAAACAGGGCTATTCAGCGTTTCTGGCCATTCAGGAAGGCTGTGACAAGTTCTGCACGTTCTGTGTTGTGCCCTATACCCGCGGGGCAGAATATTCGCGCCCCGGTGCCGATGTCATCCGCGAAGCCAAGCAACTTGTCGCCCATGGCACGCGTGAACTAACCCTTTTGGGGCAGAACGTGAATGCCTATCACGGCGAAGCACCGAATGGCGGCGAATGGACGCTGGGCCGTTTGTTGCGTGAATTGGCCGAAATCGACGGGCTTGATCGTATCCGTTACACCACGTCGCATCCGCGCGATGTTGATGAGGATCTGATTTCGGCGCATCGCGATCTTAAGAAGCTGATGCCGTTCCTGCATTTGCCGGTTCAGGCCGGTGGCGACCGCGTTTTGCAGGCGATGAACCGCAAACATACCAATTCGGATTACCGTGATATCGCCGCACGGCTTAAGGATGCCTGCCCTGATCTTGCGCTGTCTTCGGACTTTATCGTCGGCTTCCCCGGTGAATCCGACAAGGATTTCGAAGACACGATGGAAATCGTGCGCGACATCACCTTCATTCAGGCGTTTAGTTTCAAATACAGCCCGCGTCCAGGTACCCCGGCATCGGCGATGGAGCTGCAGGTGCCTGAAAAAGTCAAAACCGAACGCATCATGCGCCTGCAGGCGCTGCTGGCTGAACAGCAGTTGGTGTTCAACCAGAACAGTGTCGGCAAGGAGATGGATGTCCTTCTGGAACGCCGGGGAAAGTATGAAGGCCAATTGGTGGGCAAAAGCCCCTATATGCAGCCGGTTCATGTCAGCGGTTTGCCTGAATCAGCCCTTGGACAGATCGTTCGCTTGAAAATCACCGAAGCGCTGCCTAATTCCCTTGGCGGCGAACTGGTCGACGCCACCCGAAACGGCCAGAAATCTGAAAGGAACGTTGCGTGAGCGGCACCCCCACGAAAAGCAAGACCAACACCAAAACCAAACACGCCCCCAAGGATTCCGATCAGATCGAGTTTCAGGACAACGCGATTGCGCAAGTGTTGTACGGCCCGCAGGCCGAAAACCTGACGCGTTTGTCTGAACGGACCGGTGTTCAGGTTTCAAGCCGCGGCCTTGTGGTGATGCTGGCCGGTGATCCGGCCAAGGTTGCACAGGCCAAAAAGGTTCTCGCACAGCTTTATGCGCGCCTGCGTGATAAGGAAATCGATCATATCGATGTCGAAACGGTAGAAGGTGCGGTGCGTCTTTCCGAACCGGACGACACCGATCCCTGGCGCGGCCAGACCAAGGATATGTTTGGTGGATCGCGTCTGACGATCCAGACCAAAAAACGCCGGATTTCGCCGCGCTCCAAACGCCAGAAGGACTATGTCGAGGCGATCCTTGATAACGAGCTGATCTTTGGCATCGGCCCGGCTGGTACGGGCAAAACCTATCTTGCGGTCGCGATGGCTGTGCAGGCGTTTATTCTGGGTCAGGTGGATCGTATTATTCTGTCGCGTCCGGCAGTCGAAGCCGGTGAACGCCTTGGCTTCTTGCCGGGCGATCTGAAAGACAAGGTCGATCCGTATCTGCGCCCGCTTTATGACGCGCTGCATGACACGCTTCCGGGGGATGTCGTGATCAAGCGCATGGAAAGTGGCGAGATCGAAGTCGCCCCGTTGGCCTTCATGCGTGGTCGTACCCTTTCGCACGCCTTTGTCATTCTGGACGAGGCGCAAAACACCACCCCGATGCAGATGAAAATGTTCCTGACCCGCCTGGGCGAAGGATCGCGCATGGTGGTGACCGGCGACATGACCCAGATCGATTTGCCCGATGGCACGAAATCAGGTTTGCGCGATGCACTTGAAACCATTGGTGATGTCAAAGGCGTTGCCACGATCAAGTTCGATCAGCGGGACGTGGTGCGCCATCACCTTGTGACCAAGATTGTCCAAGCCTATGACGCGGCGGATGCCCTGCGTGATCGCCTGAAAAAGGGCTATCGCGGTGAAAAGGACAGCGCTGGCAAGGATGCGGGTGATGACGGCACCGCTTGAACTGGACCTTGAGGTTGAAGCGGGCGACTGGCATCAGGACGAGATCGCGGCCATCGAAGCCGCCGTGATCGCGGCCCTGGATGGTGCGCTTGGCGACGGTGCCCTTTGGGATGACAACGCGGTGCCGACCGACGGGACCGAAGATGAAGGCGATGGTGCATCGCTTCTATCGGTTGCCCCGGTGATCGAGATCGGGGTGCGTTTGTCAGATGATGCATCGGTTCAGATCCTTAATCGTGATTATCGCGACAAGGACAAACCGACCAATGTGTTGTCCTTTGCCGCGCTTGAAAGTGCCGAGGATGCCGATGCATTTATGATGGCGCCAGATATGCCCTTGATGCTGGGTGATATCGTGATTGCGCGCGAAACATGTGCGCGCGAAGCCATCGAACAACAAAAGCCATTGAAAAATCATCTTGTTCATCTTGCCGTTCATGGCACGCTACATCTTGTCGGCTACGATCATATGGTTGATGATGAAGCCGAAGAGATGGAAGAACTTGAACGTCAAATTCTTGCCGGACTTGGGATTGATGATCCCTACGAACCGATTGAAGATGAACCGGTTTAGTAGCCCTGCACACGGTTTGTTTGAATTATAGGATGTCGAAACCGACCCATGAACGACTCTAGTCAACGCGACGACGACCACGAGAGTATGCGCCCTCGCACAGGCGAGGATACAATTCAGGACGCTGAAAACGGCTCCTTATGGGATAACGTGGCCTCGGCCTTGGGGTTCAAGCGAGGCAAGTCCCGCAACGGCGAAGCTTCGCTCAGCGATACGCTTGAAGAACTCGCCGAGCGGACCGAACAGGATGAAGAGCCGGTCTCGCTGCACGAACGTTCCCTGTTTGAAAACATCATTGCACTTCGCGACATGACGGCAGAAGACGTCATGATCCCGCGCGCCGATATTGTGGCAGTTCCCAAGACCATTGCACTTGAAGAACTGGTCGAGGTGATGGTCAAGAAGGCCCATTCGCGGCTTCCGGTGTATGGCGATACCCTTGATGACATTGCCGGCATGGTTCACATCAAGGATGTGCTGGGCTGTGTTGCTGCTGGTCGGGAATTCAGCCTGCAGTCACTGCTGCGTCGGGTTTTGTTCGTGTCGCCGGCCATTCGGGTGCTTGATCTATTGTCGGAAATGCGGCTGTCGCGCACGCATATGGCGCTTGTCGTTGATGAATTTGGCGGGATTGATGGACTGATCACCATCGAGGATCTGGTGGAAGAAATCGTTGGCGAGATTGATGACGAGCACGATATCGACCAGACCCCCAAACTGATCCGCCTTTCGGATGGTTGCTATATCGCTGATGCCCGGTTCGAGGTTGAAGACCTTGAGGAGAAGCTGTCCTTTGGACTGCTTGACGAGGATGAAGATGAAGACATCGACACCCTTGGTGGCCTTGTCTTCTCGTTGGCCGGGCGCGTTCCGGCGCGCGGAGAGTTGATTGAACATCCAAGCGGTATTCAGTTCGAAGTTCTTGATGCCGATCCAAGGCGCATCCGTCGCCTGCGTATTCATATGATACGCCGGGAGGATGAGGATCCCGCCGCAGCCATCGAAAAGCAGGAAAAAGCGGATGATTGAGGCCATGGCGCGCCGACTTGCCGGTCTTTCAGGCTGGCGCAGGCGTTTTGTGTGGTTGTTGTCCGGTGCGGTGGCGGTTTTAGCGCTGCCGCCTTTCTTTATCTTCCCGGTTTTACCAATTTGCTTTGCGGTTTTGCTCTGGAGCCTTGAGGGTGTCCGTTGCAACAAGGGGGCGCTTTCTGCTGGCTGGTGGTTTGGCACCGGCCATTTTGCCGCCGGTTTTTACTGGGTCAGTCATGCCTTTTTGGTGCAGCCCGAAATCTATGGCTGGATGATCCCGTTTGCGCTTTTGGGGCTTGGCGGCGGTTTGGCGATTTTTCCGATGCTGGCCGTTTGGGCGAGCTGGCGTTTGGGGACTGGCCTGATCCGGCGTGCCGTGTTGCTGGCCGTTTTCTGGGTGCTTGCGGAATATCTGCGCGGTCATATCCTGACCGGTTTTCCATGGAACCTTTTGGGCCATGTTTGGGCCATTGATGCGGCACCCATGCAGTTTGCCTCGGTTGTCGGGGTTTATGGCCTTTCCTTCATCACGGCCCTTTTTGCAACCTTGCCCGCGGCCTTTGTTGCCGGAAAGTCCGGCAAGATAGCAGCGCTTGCTGGGGTCATGATTGCGGTGGCCCTTTGGGGTGGCGGGGCGGTGCGCCTGATGATGGTTGGGCCCGCAGAGACCGAGGTGACCCTTTCAGAGCTGCCAGCCGACGTGCCGATTTTGCAAATTGTTCAGCCCAATATCCCCCAGCGGGAAAAATGGCTGCCCGAACTGCAAAGCCAGCATTTCTCACTGCTGCTTGATATGTCGCGCCGACCGGAAACCCTGCGTCCGGATCAAAAGCGCATCGTGATCTGGCCGGAAACGGCCGCGACCTTTTTTGTGGAGACCCAGACACAGGCCCGCATGCAGATGGCCGGTGTGTTGGGGCCTGATGACATCCTGATTACCGGGGCACCCCGGACCTATCCGCGTGACACGGATGAATACAAGGTCTGGAACGCCATTCAGGTAATTGATGCCACCGGACATATTGTCGCCAGCTTTGACAAGTTTCATCTGGTTCCGTTTGGTGAATATGTACCGTTCCGATCCATCCTGCCATTCCCGAAACTAACAGCGGGGCGGACGGATTTCTCGGCCGGACCGGGGCCGCAGACCTTGTCTGTCAACGGTATGCCGAGTTTCTCGCCGCTGATTTGCTATGAGGTTATTTTCCCGGGAGCGGTGATTGACGACGATCATCAACCCGACTGGCTCTTAAATGTCACCAATGACGGGTGGTTTGGGCGCAGCGCAGGCCCATATCAACATATGGCCGCAGCCCGTTTTCGGACTATTGAGGAGGGTCGCCCCCTAGTAAGGGCAGCCTATACCGGGGTATCGGTTGTCTTTGACGCCTACGGGCGCAAGCTTACTGACTTGGGTTTAGGAGAGAGGGGAATCTTGGTGCACCCCCTTTCGAGTAACAAAAACCATACAACAGTATATTATTTGTGGCGTGACTTGCTATTTTACGGTATTGTTACCTTCTTTGCCGTTCTCGCTATGGGATATAAACGCAACGCAAAATCCCTCTAGGCGGCTGAAAATTTTGCCAAACCGTCCAGAAATTGTCCCTCAAAACAAGGACGGATAGGCCGGAGTGAGAGAAGGAACTGCCATAAAATGTCGCCTAAGGATGAAACTAAGATGGTAAAGAACACACGCGGTCGGGGCCGTGGCCGGACCGCAAGTGGTGCTCCAAATCCTGTCGATATTCACGTTGGTGCGCGTGTTCGCTTGCGCAGGACTCTTCTTGGCATGAGCCAGGAGAAGCTTGGTGAAGCGATCGGCCTGACATTCCAGCAAGTACAGAAGTATGAGCGTGGTGCCAACCGCGTTGGTGCATCGCGTCTGTATGACCTGTCGCGGGTTCTTGAAGTGCCTGTATCATTCTTCTTTGACGACATGCCCGACGAGATTTCGTCGAAATCGGTGCATGAACGTCGGGAAATGTCGGAAAGTCCGGACCCGTTTGACAACGATCCGATGAACCGTCGCGAGACGCTTGAACTGGTGCGTGCCTACTACCGGATTACCGATCCGAACCAGCGCAAGAAAATCTTTGAACTCGTCAAATCGATGGGTGCATTGCAGGGCACTGATTCCGATCAGAAATAGTCGGTTCGACCGATGGTTTTGGGCAAAAGACGTATTTCACAGACCGTGAATTACGTCTTTGTCTTTTGAGCACAACCACCCCGGATGCACTGCCATCGGGATTACGGTTTTGCGTCAATGATGCTTGACCTTCAAATAGCGATCGGGCACAACCGACGAGACAGTTCGACCCGGACTTACCATTGTGGACGGATTTGGACCGCTTGCCACCACACAAAAAAAGGCTAAGTGGGCGCTATCGATACGGCCTCGTATCGGGAGCCCTCCGGTCCAGTTTTGGAAACCCATTACCGGAGAAGGTCTTATCATGTCTCTTTCCGATTATCTATTTACCAGTGAATCCGTCTCGGAAGGTCATCCGGACAAAGTCTGTGACCGCATTTCCGATTCCATCGTTGATGCTTTTCTTGCTGCGGATGAGGATTCGCGCGTTGCCGTCGAAACTCTTGCCACCACCAACCGTGTGGTTCTGGCAGGCGAAGTTCGCGGTCCTGAAAGCGTGACCAAAGAGGTCATGATCGAAAAGGCCCGTCAGGCAATCCGTGAAATCGGTTACGAGCAGGATGGCTTCCACTGGAAGACGGCCGAGATCGAATGCCATGTGCATGAACAGTCTTCTGATATTGCGCAGGGTGTTGACTCCGCTGGTGAAAAAGACCTTGGCGCTGGTGACCAGGGCATCATGTTTGGTTATGCATGTAACGAAACCGATGAACTGATGCCGGCCCCGATCCAGTTTTCGCATCGTATCCTGCGCGCCATGGCCGCTGACCGCCACTCCGGCAAGGTGCCGCAGTTCGGTCCGGATGCCAAAAGCCAGGTAACCCTGCGCTATGCTGCTGGCAAACCGGTTGCGGCAACTTCGGTTGTTGTATCAACCCAGCATGCCGACGGCCTTTCGCAGCGCGATGTTCATGAGCTGGTTATGCCCTATATCGAAGCAGCCCTTCCGCAAGGTTGGATGCCGCCGGCGGATGAAATCTACATCAACCCGACAGGCCGTTTCGTGATTGGTGGTCCTGACGGTGATGCCGGCCTTACCGGTCGTAAGATCATCGTCGATACCTATGGCGGTGCAGCCCCGCATGGCGGCGGCGCGTTTTCGGGTAAGGATCCGACCAAGGTTGACCGTTCGGCTGCCTATGCTGCGCGTTATCTTGCGAAAAACGTCGTTGCGGCTGGTCTTGCCGAAAAATGCACCATTCAGCTCGCCTATGCAATTGGCGTTTCCAAGCCGCTGGCGCTGTACGTTAACAACCATGACACCGGCAATGTTGACGAATTGAAGCTTGGTGATGTTCTGCGTCAGCTTATGGATCTCAGCCCGCGTGGCATTCGCGAGCATCTGTCGCTGTGCCGTCCGATCTACACGCCGTCTTCTGCTTATGGTCACTTTGGCCGTCAGCCGGCCGAAGATGGTGGCTTCTCCTGGGAGCGCACCGATCTGGTCAGCGACCTGAAATCGGCATTTGGTGCCTGATTAGCAGAAAGCGCGTTAAAAAGTGCGATTTGCCAAAATCGCATGACGTGATAAGAGGCGGGCGGCCCGGACATTTCGGGCCGCCCGTTTTGATTTTCAGTCCGCCTGATCCACAAATTCCGACCCTGATCGACAGAAACGACCATGCGCAACAAAGACCGTCCGCTTCCGACCCCTGATCGCCCGAATTTCTATGGCCGTCGCGGCAGCCGTCCGCTTAAGGATTCTCGCAAGGCCCTTGTGGATGCCATGCTGCCTAAGATCGGGATTACCTATCCCGACGCAGCCGGGGTCGACCCCAGCATTTATTTTGCTGGCAAGCCTAAACAGCTGTGGCTTGAAATCGGCTTTGGCGGTGGGGAGCATCTGGCCGGTCAGGCCGAGGCCAATCCGACGGTGGGGATTATTGGTGCTGAGCCGTTTATGGACGGGGTGGGCAGCCTGCTGCGCCATCTTGATGAGCGTAATCTGACCAATGTGCGCGTGGTGGCCGATGATTCGCGCCCGCTGCTTTATAAGCTGATTGATGCCTGTTTTGATCGGGCCTTTTTGCTGTTTCCCGATCCCTGGCCGAAGAAGCGCCATGCCGAGCGCCGCTTTATCGGGCCCAAGAATCTGGCGCTGCTTGCCCGTCTTCTGAAAGACGGGGCCGAGTTCCGGGTCGCCAGTGACGACATGCAGTATATTTCCTGGACGTTGCAGCACATGCATAACCATCCGGACTTCGAATGGCTGGCCGAAGGTCCGGATGATTGGCGTACGCCGCCAAGCGATTGGGTCAAAACCCGTTATGAGCAAAAGGCGCTGCGTCAGGGCAAGAAGTGCAACTATCTCCGGTTCCGCCGCAAGCCACGTCAGTCCTGATCCTTGCCTGCATTGGATTCTGTCTGACGGGAGTCGGCAGGTTCAGGGCAGAGCTGCGATTCCGGCATGACGGGTTGATCACGGCACCCTGACTTTACTGTTTCATGAAGATAGGCAAAGCATGTTCGTCCCACCGGTTTGGACGTGGATGAGGTATCTATGCGCCCCAAACATGTTTTGTCCGACGTCCTCGAACGAGACAAAAGTCAGGCTGTGCAGGCGTTTGCCGGGTTGGCAGCGCACAGTGTCCGCCGGGCTATGGAGGGTGGGTGCTTTGGTGTCGTCTGTGATGCATGCCCGCGGTTTGCTGTCACGGGCGGAATCCTTAGGTTGAATGGCATCGGCAGCCGGTATCCTGACTTGATTTTTGCGTAAACCGGCTGTATAAGGCCGCCAAGCTTTTTGTAAATTCTGACAAAGAGTGGGCCCTGCGCCCGCTCTTTTGTGCTTTTTGGGGTATGGCATCGCTTTATGGCTGAGCTGATTGGACAACAGTTAAAAGACCCGTTGATGGCGAAAATCGTTGAGATTATCGAGCCGTCAATCAACGCGCTGGGCTTTGAGCTGGTTCGGGTTTCGATGACAGGTCAGGACCATAACATCCTGCAGATCATGGCAGATCGTCCGGGTGCGAAGGGCAGCATCAACGTCGAAGATTGCGCCCAAATCAGCCGTACGGTTTCTGCCCTGATGGATGTCGAGGACCCGATTTCAGGTGCCTATCACCTTGAAGTCAGTTCCCCGGGTATCGACCGCCCGCTGACCCGTGCCGCGCATTTTGACGTGTGGAAGGGATTTGAGGCAAAGGTCGAACTGGTGATGGCCAAGGATGGTCGTCGCCGTTTCAGCGGTGTGCTGGATGGGATTGAAGATAATGCGGTCGCCCTGATTGTAGATGGCGAACGTGTCTTGTTGCCGTTGGCCGATATCGCAAAAGCGAAATTGGTCCTGACAGATGAATTGATCGCGCACGTCACCGGCGACCGCCGGAATGACGATAACGCAGAATAGAGGTTGGATATGGAAGCAACTTCGGGAATGCCGCGGCCGGAACTTTTGCAGGTCGCAGATGCCGTTGCCCGTGAAAAGGGCATTGATCGTGACGAGGTTCTCGGTGCTATGGAGCAGGCCATCCAGAAGGCTGGCCGTTCCAGATATGGTCACGAGCATGACATTCGTGCCCATATCGACCGCAAAACCGGCGAAATCAAACTCGCCCGTTACATCGAAGTCACCGATGAAATCGAAAACGATTTCACCCAGATGTCGCTCGAACAGGCACGTATTCGTGACGAGAACATCAATCTTGGTGAATTCCTGATTGATCCGCTGCCGCCGATTGATTTTGGTCGTATTGCCGCCCAGACCGCGAAACAGGTCATCGTGCAGAAAGTGCGCGACGCAGAACGCGAACGCCAGTACGAGGAATACAAGGACCGTGCCGACGAAGTTATCAACGGCGTCGTCAAGCGTGTCGAGTTTGGCAACGTTCTTGTCGATATCGGTCGTGCCGAAGCCATCCTGCGCCGTGAAGAACTGATCCCGCGTGAGACAGTTCGTCAGGGTGACCGGGTTCGTGCCCTGATCCTTGATGTCCGTCGTGAACAGCGTGGTCCGCAGATCTTCCTGTCGCGTACCCACCCGACCTTCATGGCAAAACTGTTTGCCCAGGAAGTACCGGAAATCTACGACGGGATCATCGAAATCAAATCGGTTGCCCGTGACCCGGGTTCGCGCGCGAAAATTTCGGTTCTGTCTTCGGACAGCTCGATTGACCCGGTCGGTGCCTGCGTTGGTATGCGCGGTTCGCGCGTCCAGGCGGTTGTTGCCGAACTTCAGGGCGAAAAAATCGACATCATCCAGTGGTCGGAAGACCCGGCAACCTTCGTTGTGAACGCTTTGGCCCCGGCCGAAGTCACCAAGGTTGTGATTGATGAAGAAACCAACCGTATCGAAGTCGTCGTTCCGGACGATCAGCTGAGCCTTGCCATTGGCCGTCGTGGTCAGAATGTGCGTCTGGCGTCCCAGCTGACCGGTTGGGATATCGATATTCTGACCGAGGAAGACGAAAGCGAACGTCGTCAGGAAGAAGCACGCAAGCGTGCGGAAATGTTCATCAAGGCGCTTGATGTTGACGAAGTTATCGCCCATCTCCTGGTCGCCGAAGGCTTTACCTCGATCGAGGAAGTCGGTTACGTGCCGCTGGCAGAATTGGCCGAGATCGAAGGTTTCGAAGAAGAAATCGCCGAAGAGCTGCGCAACCGCGCACGTACCTTCCTTGCCGAAGAGGCCGAGCGTCTTCAGAAACGTCGCGAAGAGCTTAAGGTTGCCGATGATCTGGTTGAATTCCCGGGTCTGTCGCTGGCTGTTGTTGTTCGCCTTGGTGAAAACGACGTCAGAAACCTTGAAGATTTCGCGGATCTCGCCAGTGACGAGCTGATCGAATATGTCGGGGATGCCGATTCCATTACCATGGATCAAGCCAACGACATGATCATGGAAGCCCGTCGCAAGCTTGGCTGGTTCGAAGGTCTTGAAGAAGAGACCGAAGAATCCGCGGAAAGCGAAGAGGCCTAAGGCCGATCGGAGGATGCCATGTCGCATCGTAAAGGCGGCAAGGTAGCCGAGGTTCCGGAACGCCGGTGCATTGTCACCGGCGAAGTCCGGCACAAGGAAGATCTTCTCAGGGTTGTGATCGGGCCAGATGGTTCGGTTGTTCCCGACCTTGAGGAACGGCTGCCGGGACGGGGATTATGGTTGTGCCCGTCGCGGGATGTGGTAAATACCGCCTGTGCAAAGAACGCCTTTGCCCGGGCGGCCCGACAAAAAGTCGTGGTCGACACCGCACTTGCAGACCGGATCGAAGAGCTGCTGACGCGCAAATGCATCGATCTGTTGTCGCTGGCGCGGCGTGCAGGACAGGCTGTTGCTGGATTTGAAAAGGCCCGTGCCCAGATTGCCGAGGGCGCAGCCTTAGTATTGGCGGCACGCGATGGTGCCGCAGACGGAAAATCAAAGATCGAGGCCAAGGCCCGGGATCTGCCGATTTATTCCGTTCTGGATGCTGCTGAAATCGGCGCGGCCTTTGGTCGCGAAAAAGCAGTACATGTGGCCGTTGCGCCAGGAGGCCTTGCCAATCGGTTGGGGCGTTCGTGCAAACGGCTTGAAGGATTTCGCGCTGTCTGAGATCAGACGAGCGCCAGACGGACAGGACAGGATCGGCGTATGTGCCCGATCCCGCAGGAAATGAGGAAGTTGAACGGATTATGAGTGATCGCGATCAGGAGAAGAAACCGCTGAGCCTCAACAGATCGAAGCTTGAATTGAGCAAGACGGTCGAGGCAGGGCAGGTTCGTCAAAACTTCTCGCATGGACGGTCAAAATCTGTGACCGTCGAAGTGCGCAAGAAGCGTACCTTCGAAAAGAACGAATCCGGTCGCTTCCGTGAGGTGAAGAAGGATCTCGTTGAAGAACAGTCCCCGGCAGCAGAAAAGCCGGCACCGGAAGCAAAAAAAGAGCCGGTTGAAGAGCCGAAACCGCGTCCGGCGGTTGATGATCATGGCAATCTGACCGACAGCGAACGCGCTGCCCGTATGGCTGCTTTGAAGGCTGCTGAAGAGCGCCGCAAGCAGGACGAGGCGGATGCGGAAATCCGCGCCCGCGAAGAAGCTGCGCGCAAGGCCGCGGAAGAAGCACGCAAGGCAGAAGAAGCCAAGGCTGCTGCCGAAGCCAAACAGGAAGAAGCACCTGCTGCGTCTGAAAACGACTCTCCTTCGGTGGAAGAAGTCGAACAGCGCCTTGCCGCTTCGACGGCAAAAGGCAAGACTTCCAAGCCGAAACCGGCTGCCAAACCGAAGGCCGAAGAAACCGTTATTCAGGGCGAACCGGCAGAGCCGCTGGTCCCCGAAGAACGTCGTCGTTCCGCACCGGCAGATGGCAAATCCAAAAGCCGCAAGGAAATTGACGAGGAAAATGCCCGCGTGGCAGCCCGCAAACGTGCCGAAGAAGAAGCCGGCCGTGCGGCGCGCACCAAGGGTGACGAAGGCCGTCGTCGTGGCAAACTTTCGATCAATAATGCAATGAGCGGTGACGAAGGTGGTCGCCGTCGTTCCATGGCATCGATCAAACGCCAGCAGGCCAAAGCCAAAGCGCGTGCCCAGGGCCCGCAAAAACCGAAGGAAAAAGTCGTGCGTGATGTGGTAATCCCGGACGTTATTACTGTCCAGGAACTGGCCAACCGTATGGCGGAACGTGCCGCAGACGTGATCAAGACCCTGATGAGTCTTGGCGTCATGGCAACGATTAACCAGTCGCTTGATCCGGATACCGCACAGCTCGTGGTCGAAGAATTCGGTCACAACGTCAAACGTGTATCTGATGCCGACGTTGAAGAGTCACTGGTCAGTGTAGATGACAATGACGCGAAGCTCGTTGGCCGTCCGCCGGTCGTGACCGTCATGGGCCACGTTGACCATGGTAAAACCTCGTTGCTTGATGCCCTGCGCTCCACCGATGTTGCCGGTGGCGAGGCTGGCGGTATTACCCAGCATATCGGTGCTTATCAGGTCACCATGGCAACCGGCTCCAAGATCACCTTCATCGATACTCCGGGCCACGCCGCATTTACCGAAATGCGTTCGCGCGGTGCGAAAGTTACCGATATCGTGGTTCTGGTTGTTGCAGCCGATGACTCGGTCATGCCACAGACCATCGAGGCAATCAGCCACGCGAAAGCGGCTGGCGTTCCGATGATTGTTGCCATCAACAAAATCGACAAGCCGGGTGCAAATCCGAGCAAGGTGAAAACCGAACTTCTTCAGCACGAAGTTGTGGTCGAAGAAATGGGTGGTGACGTTCAGGCCGTTGAAGTATCGGCCAAACAGCGCACCGGCCTGACCGAACTTGAAGAAGCCATTCTGCTGCAGTCCGAGGTCCTTGACCTAAAAGCCAACCCGGAACGCGTTGCCGATGGTGTTGTTGTTGAAGCTCGTATGGAAAAAGGCCGCGGTCCGGTTGCGACCGTTCTGGTCCAGCGCGGCACCCTGCGTACCGGTGACATCTTTGTCACGGGTCCGGAATGGGGTCGTGTCCGTGCTCTGATCGATGATCACGGCAACCGTGTCGCAGAAGCCATTCCGGGTATGCCGGTCGAGGTGAATGGTCTCAACGGTGTACCGTCTGCCGGTGATGACTTTGTGGTTGTTGAAAACGAAGCCAAGGCGCGTGAAGTTTCTGACTTCCGTCAGCGCCGTATTCGTGAAACCCAGGCCGCTGCAATGAAGAAATCCGCGCTTGAGAACATGTTCTCGCAGAGCGGTGACCTCAAAGAACTGCCGATCGTCATCAAGGGTGACGTGCAGGGTTCTGTCGAAGCACTTATCGGCACCTTGCAGAAACTTGGTAACGAGGAAGTTTCGGTCCGCGTTCTGCATAGCGGCGTAGGTGGTATCAACGAATCCGACGTCACACTGGCGCGTGCATCCAATGCACTGATCATCGGCTTTAACGTGCGTGCAAACCAGCAGGCCCGTGAACAGTCGCGCCGTGACAACGTTGATATTCGTTACTATTCGATCATTTACGATGTTGCAGATGACATCAAAAAGATGCTGTCGGGCATGCTGTCCCCGGAAGTTCGCGAGAAGTTCCTGGGCTATGCGGAAATCCGCGACGTCTTTACGATTTCCGGCAACAAGATCGCCGGTTGCATGGTCACCGAGGGTATCGTCAAACGTGGCGCAGGCGTCCGCCTGCTGCGCGACAACGTTGTCATTCACTCTGGCGAACTTTCAACGCTCCGTCGCTTCAAGGACGAAGTCAAGGAAGTCCGCGAGGGCTATGAATGTGGTATGTCGTTCGCCAAATATAACGATATCCAGTCGGGCGATGTGATCGAGTGCTTCGAGAACGAGGAAATTGCCGTCGAACTGTAAGACGGTGAGGAACTGAAATGGCGAAGCAACCAGCCAAAGCACCAAGTCAGCGACAGCTCCGCGTGGCGGAAGAAATCCGCCAGGCGCTGTCGCAGGCATTGGAGCGTGGAGACATTTACGATCCGGATCTGACACGGCGCCCGGTAACCATTACGGGTGTCAATCTTTCACCGGATATGCGCAATGCCATGGTATCTTTCACCCCGCTTGGCGGCGGAGAGGCAGAAACGTCGATGAAGGCGTTGATGCGTCAGAAAGGTCACCTGCGCAATCATGTTGCCCACACGGTTCACATGAAATATGTGCCTGCATTGCGATTTGTCGAAGACAAGAGTTTTGATGTCGCTGACCATATTGGTGCCCTGCTGCGCGACCCGCATGTTGCGCAGGATCTTGTGGATGACCGGTCGGGCGACCCGGAAGATGAGGACGACTGATGGCGCGTCGCCGTCGCGGTAAAAGCATTAATGGCTGGCTGGCGGTGGACAAGCCCCTGGAGATCACGTCATCAACCGTGGTCAATCAGGTGCGCCGTCTGCTTGATGCCAACAAGGCCGGACATGGCGGGACACTTGACCCGCTGGCGTCTGGCGTTCTGCCAATTGCCTTTGGCGAAGCAACTAAAACGGTTGCTTATGTCATGGATGGCAGCAAAAGTTATCGCGTGACGTTGAAATTCGGCGAAGCGCGCAGTACGGACGATGCCGAAGGCGAGGTTATCGAAACCTCCGACCATCGTCCGACGGAAGACGAAATCAAGGCTGTGCTGGGTGAATTCATCGGTGAAATCCAGCAGGTGCCGCCAAAGTTTTCGGCGATCAAGGTCAATGGCAAGCGTGCCTATGACCTTGCGCGCCGCGATGAAGATGTGGTGTTGCAGCCACGTCCGATTCTGATCAAGGATCTTCGACTGGTCGACATGCCAGATCGCGATCACGCCGTGTTTGACGTTGTGTCAGGCAAGGGCGCGTATATGCGATCTTTGGCGCGCGATATCGCGCTGCGCCTAGGCACCGTCGGCTATATCGCCGCGCTTCGCCGGACATCGGCGGGGCCGTTTTCGGAAGGGAACGCCATTCCCCTGCAGGAACTGCTGGATATGGACCCGGACGAGGTGATGAAGAAACTGCTTCCGGTTGAGACCGCGCTGGACGACATCCCGGCGCTGGCCCTGACCGAAGTCGAGGCGCAACGCCTTTCCTCTGGCCAGCCTGTCGGGCTGTTGCCGGTGGCAAAGCGCAATGCCCTTGAAAACCCCGTCGTGCAGGACGAAATCGTCTGTGCCATGCTCCATGACCGCGCTGTTGCGTTGGCTGAGATCACTGGTGGCGAAATTCGGCCTGTGCGTGTTTTTAATCTCTAAAGGCGAAAGGATGCCTGATGTCGATTACTGCTGAACGCAAAGCTGAGCTGATCAAAGAATACGGTCAGAAAGACGGTGACACCGGTTCCCCCGAAGTCCAGGTTGCTATCCTGACAGAACGGATCAAGAACCTCACCGAGCACATGAAAGAACATAACCACGACTTCCACAGCCGTCGTGGTCTTCTCATGATGGTTGGTCAGCGTCGTCGTCTGCTGAAGTACCTGCAGCGCAAAGACCAGTCGCGTTACGAGAGCGTCATTGAACGCCTCGGTATTCGCCGCTGATATCGAACTGCGGCGGAGGGTGACCTCCGCCGTCGTTTTTTTATTGTTCCGGCGGATCGGAACACGAGAAGCAGGGTCGGATGGGCCGACCCGATGCTTACGCCGGACCCATTACTCATGGCGCTGTCATGTAAGCCTCATGAGTAATGTGTTCGGAACTCGTGTACACTTTCGGGTCCGCCAGAGGTTTGTAAGAGGAAGAGAAAATAATGTTTAATGTCGTCCGTAAGGAAATGCAGTGGGGCAATGCCAAACTGGTTCTCGAAACCGGTAAAATCGCCCGTCAGGCAGATGGTGCCGTCAAGGTTACCTACGGTGAAACCGTTGTCTTGTGTACTGCTGTTGGCGCCAAACAGCCGCGCCCGGATGTCGACTTTTTCCCGCTGACGGTTAACTACCAGGAAAAAGCGTTTGCCGCTGGCAAAATCCCGGGTGGCTTCTTCAAACGTGAAGGCCGTCCGTCTGAAAAAGAAACCCTTGTTTCGCGTCTGATCGACCGTCCGATCCGTCCGTTGTTCCACCCGCAGTACCGCAACGACACCCAGATCGTTTGTACCGTTCTGTCGCACGACATGGAAAACGATCCGGACGTGGTTGCCATGATCGGTACCTCGGCGGCCCTGACCATTTCCGGTCTGCCGTTCCTTGGCCCGATTGGTGCTGCCCGCGTTGGGTACAAGGATGGTGAATACCTTCTCAACCCGTCGACCGAAGCGGTCAAGGAAAGCGATCTGGATCTGGTTGTTGCCGGTACCCGTGATGGCGTGATGATGGTTGAATCCGAAGCATCCGAGCTGTCCGAAGAAATCATGCTTGGCGCCGTGAAGTTCGGTCACGAACAGTTCCAGGGCGTTCTCGACCTGATCATTGATCTGGCCGAAGAAGCAGCCAAAGAGCCGCGTGACGTTGCAGAACTTCCGGAAGGCTACGACGCACTGGTCGAAAAAATCGCTGCGCTGGGCACCGAAAGCCTGACCGCTGCCTATGCACATGTTGTCAAACAGGAGCGTTCGGCTGCTGTTTCTGCTGCCAAGGCAGACATCGTCGAGAAACTTGGCGATGAAGTTCCCGATGCGCTGAAAGGCAAAGTTTCCTCGATCATCAAGGATCTGGAAAAAGACATCGTTCGCGGTGCGATCCTGAAAACCGGCAAGCGTATCGATGGTCGTACCGGTGCTGACGTTCGTCCGATCATGGGCGAAGTTTCGGTCCTGCCGCGTTCGCACGGCTCTTCGATCTTCACCCGTGGTGAAACCCAGGCACTGGCTGTTGTTACCCTTGGTACCGGTCAGGACGAGCAGATCGTTGACGCGCTGGACGGTGAATACCGTGAAAGCTTCATGCTGCATTACAACTTCCCGCCCTACTCGGTTGGTGAAGCTGGCCGCATGGGTTCGCCGGGCCGTCGTGAGATCGGTCACGGTAAACTGGCATGGCGTGCCCTGCACCCGCTGATGCCGGGCAAGGATGCCTTCCCGTACACCACCCGTATCGTTTCCGAAGTCACCGAATCGAACGGTTCTTCTTCGATGGCAACCGTTTGCGCAAGCTCGCTTGCGATGATGGATGCCGGTGTTCCGTTGGCACGCCCGGTTGCGGGTATCGCCATGGGCCTCATCAAGGAAGCCGAAGATTTCGCAGTTCTGTCAGACATCATGGGTGATGAAGATCACCTTGGTGACATGGACTTCAAGGTTGCTGGTACCGAAAACGGCATTACCTCGCTGCAGATGGATATCAAGATCACCTCGGTAACCCCGGACATCATGCAGATCGCCCTGAAGCAGGCCCGCGATGGTCGTCTGCACATTCTTGGTGAAATGGCCAAAGCCCTTCCGGAAGCACGTGGTGAAGTTTCGGGTAACGCCCCGACCATCACCCAGTTCTCGATCCCGAAAGACAAAATTCGTGATGTCATCGGTTCGGGCGGCAAGGTCATTCGCGAAATCTGCGAAGAGACCGGTGCAAAGGTTGATATTGAAGATGATGGTTCGATCACTGTCGCACATACCGACGGTGCAAAAGGCAAGCAGGCCGTGGATTGGATCAAATCCATCGTTGCGGAACCTGAATTGAATCATATCTATGATGGTAAGGTCGTTAAGGCTGTCGATTTCGGCGCATTCGTGAACTTCTTTGGTGCGCGTGACGGTCTGGTTCACATTTCCGAACTGGCACCTGAGCGTGTCAAACAGGTTTCGGACATCGTGAAAGAAGGCGACCAGGTTAAGGTCAAAGTCATCGGTTTCGATGATCGCGGCAAAATCAAACTGTCGATGAAACGTGTTGACCAGGAAACCGGTGCCGACCTCGACGCAGGCGACGCCGAATAAAACAAACGGGATGCCGGACGACGATAAAAACGCGACGTCGTCCGGCACTCTGCGCGATGCCATAGCATCGCGGGCAAAGGCCGAATGGGAGAGACGAATTTGAAAGCCCTTAAACCGCTCGTCATGTCGGGTAAAGAAGTCTTGCCAGTTATCGAAGGTGGCAAAGGCGTTGCTGTATCGACGGGTAAAAGTTCCGGCGCATGGGCTGCTGCCGGTGGTATCGGGACTTTTTCCGCTGTGAATGCCGATTCTTATGATGAGAACGGCAATCTGGTCCCGATCGAATATGCAGGAAAAACCCGCAGTGACCGCCATCAGGAACTGATTGCCTACGGCATTCGTGGTGGTATTGCACAAGCACAGATCGCACATGAAATGCGGAACGGCGAAGGCCGTCTGCACATGAACGTATTGTGGGAAATGGGCGGTGCCGAACCGATCCTTCACGGCGTTCTTGAAGGTGCCAAAGGCCTGATCCACGGGGTAACCTGTGGTGCCGGTATGCCCTACAAGATTGCTCAGATTTCTGCGCAATACGGCGTTCACTATTATCCGATTGTCTCGTCAGCCCGTGCTTTCCGTGCATTGTGGCTGCGGGCCTATAAAAAGACCCCCGAATGGCTGGGTGGCGTGGTTTACGAAGATCCGTGGCGCGCTGGCGGCCATAATGGTCTGTCGAATTCCGAAGATCCGCTGGTGCCCGAGGATCCGTTCCCGCGTGTTGCAGCCCTTCGTGAATTCATGAATTCCGTTGGTCTGAATGATGTTCCGATCATCATGGCAGGCGGTGTCTGGTTCCTGCGTGATTTCGAAGACTGGATCGACAACCCCGAAGTGGCCCCGGTGGCCTTCCAGTTCGGGACTCGTCCGCTTCTGACCCAGGAAAGCGAGATTTCCGACGAATGGAAACAGCGCCTGACCAGTCTTAGGAATGGTGACGTGTCGCTGCATAAATTCAGCCCGACTGGCTTCTATAGCTCGGCTGTGCGCAATGCGTTCCTTGAAGATCTGCATCAGCGTTCTGATCGTCAGGTACGCTATTCGCGTACCGCCGAGGCGGATCTGCATGTCGGTATTCCGCTGGGCCGTCGTGGCCGTCCGATCTATGTGCGTGAAGACGATGCCGACAAGGTCAAGGCTTGGCTTGAAGCCGGGTATACCGAAGGCATGCCGACCCCGGATGACACCATGGTGTTTGTCACCCCGGAAAGCGCACTGACGATCAAGAAAGATCAGATCGACTGCATGGGTTGCCTGTCACAGTGCCAGTTCTCCAACTGGGAACAGCATGAAGGCACCACTGGCAAGCGTGCAGACCCGCGTTCCTTCTGTATCCAGAAGACGCTCCAGAGCATTGCCCATGGCGCCAAAGTCGAAAATGAACTGATGTTTGCCGGTCACAATGCCTACAAGTTTGGCGAAGACCCGTTCTACGCCAACGGCAATATTCCGACTGTGAAGGAACTGGTCGACCGCATCATGACGGGCGACTGATCCTGACATCAGACCAAATAAAAAAGGGCCGGTTTTTACCGGCCCTTTTTGTTTGTATTTCGCAGTATTTCATCCCGCGATTATAGTTGATCAAAATCAAAGAACAACGCGTCCGGGTTCTTTAGTCTGTCCCCAGCATTCATTAGGGCCATCATGATTTTGGCCCGACCACGACAAAGGGGCAAAGCTATGGGACATACATCGCGTCCATATACCAACGCGCTTAACCGGCTCAAGGATGCCAATCTGCGTCCGACGCGTCAGCGTCTGGCACTGGCACGTTTGCTGTTTGATGACGGCCATCGTCATGTCACAGCAGAACAGCTGCATTCCGAAGCCATGAGCAACAATATCAAGGTATCGCTGGCAACGGTTTACAACACGCTGCACCAGTTCACTGATGCGCGCCTTCTCAATGAAATCGTGATTGATTCGGGTCGGTCCTATTTCGATACCAACACCGAACCGCATTACCATTTCTATTGCGAAGAAGACGGCATGCTGTCTGACATCCCGGCCGGTGACGTCAAGATCGCCAACATTCCGAACATGCCCAACGGCACGGAACTGGCATCGGTTGATCTGGTATTCCGACTGCGTCGCAACCAGGCGGCGAAGGACGCAGCCTAAGACATCTCGCAGCCGTTATTTGCGCAGCCTTGCGCAGGTGACAGGCAGATGAAATCTGACACCTGATCAGTGCAATTGCCCCTGCTCTGCTTGACGGTGGCGGATTTCACGACACATAAAGGGCGGCAAGACCACTTGGTTTTGTCGCCTTAATTTTTGCGACTTTGGCTCATACAACAACGCTGTATTGGGCGAACAATAACAAGGAACAGCGCACATGGCGCTTAAGGGAACACGTACCGAGGCAAACCTGCGCGCGGCCTTTGCCGCCGAGGCACAAACCAATCGTCGTTATCTTTACTTTGCCCAGCAGGCCGACATCGAAGGCTATACCGAGGCAGCCGAGCTGTTTCGCACCGCGGCCGAGGCCGAAACTGGCCATGCATTCGGTCATCTGGAATTTCTTGAAACGGCTGGCGATCCGTTGACTGGCAAAGAACTGGGCACCACCCGCCTGAACCTTGAAGCGGCGATCGCACAGGAAAAGGACGAGGCCGAAACGGCTTATCCCGAAATGGCCCGCATCGCGCGTGAAGAGGGCCTAGAAGATATCGCTGCATGGTTTGAAAGCCTGGCACGGGTCGAGGCCGCCCATGCAGATCGCATCGAACGTCTTCTTACCCGGATGGGGAGCAAAACCGACGGTGCATAAAGCTGCTTGATCGCCAAAATGTGATTTGTGATCAGCAACGAAACGCCGGATTGTGCGCAACCTCAACCCTTCGAATCTAAAAGGAAAAATCAGCAATGTTTGTTGTCTCGCTGACCTACAAGGTTCCGCTTGAACAGGTCGATGCGCATATCGAGGACCATATCGCGTGGCTAAAGCAGGCCTATGCCAAGGGCATGTTTCTGGCATCTGGGCGCAAGATACCGCGCGATGGCGGCGTGATCCTTGCCAAGGGTGATCGTGCTGCACTGGAAGATGAACTGACCCGCGATCCGTTCCATCAACATGATCTGGCCGATTACCATATCACCGAGTTTGATCCAGTGATGGTGGCAGAGGGACTTGAGGCGCTAGAGGTCTAGGCGCGTTTGCTGCCAAGACCCATGTTCTACCTATCGATTAGCTCGGGATTGGATGAGTTGTCCTTAAGCGCCACACCCGACAGACCCATCTTGCGCGATTCGACCATCAGATAAGCGATCTTTTTCGCGGCCTTTTCCGGGTTTAAGCCCGCCGGACGGATGTTGGAAACACAGTTGCGATCGGCGTTAGATCGCCCGCGCCTTGGCCCCCAGGTCAGATAGCAGCCAAGCGAATCCGCGCTCGAAAGCCCCGGGCGTTCACCGATCAGCATCACGGTCAGCTTGGCGCCCAACGCAGCACCGATTTCATCACCCAGTCCGACACGTGACTGGGTGGCCAGTGTGATCGGCGCGACCGACCAGCTTTCCCCCAAGTGATCAAGGATCAGCTTCAAGGTATTGGCCGCATGGTCATGGGTGGCGCGGGCAGACAAGCCATCAGCCAGAATGAACGCAACATCATAATCCCCGGCGTGCTTGCCAAGTGCTGCAACAGAGTCTTCGTCCAGCAACCGGCCAAGATCGGGTCGCTGCAAATAGGTCGGTCGATCTGATGCTGCGGAATGGATATCAAGGATTGCGTGATCCAGCCCATCAAGCTGGTCGCGCACGGTGTTGGGTTCAAAGGCCATATGCACCGAATCCCGGGCGCGTGCATGCGCCATTTGGAATTCAAGCAGCCGTTCGGTCGGCAACCCGTCGCCCACCCGGCCAAGGCCGATACGGGCATCGGTATGGGCACGAAGCGTATTCCAGGGATCAAGGCCGCTCGGGATTTTCTTGTTGGTCAGATTGCTCATTTAAGCGGCCCCCGACCATGCCAGAAGGTTTTGCGCTGCCTGCCCGTCAAGTTGCGGACGGGTTCGGCCATGCTGATCAAGGATTTCCATCTTGCGCAGCCAGGCGGCAAATTCCGGGGCCGGTTGCAGACCCAGCACCGAACGCAGATACATCGCATCATGGAAGCTTGTGCTTTGGTAATTGAGCATGATGTCATCCGCGCCCGGGACGCCAATGACGAAGTTACAGCCAGAAACCCCCAGAAGGGTCAACAGGTTGTCCATGTCATCCTGATCGGCCTCGGCATGGTTGGTATAGCAAACATCGCATCCCATCGGCACGCCAAGCAACTTTCCACAAAAATGGTCCTCAAGCCCGGCGCGGGTGATCTGTTTGCCGTCAAACAGATATTCCGGGCCGATGAAGCCGACCACCGTATTGACCAGAAGCGGCGAATATTTGCGCGCGACTGCATAGGCACGCGCCTCGACAGTTTGCTGATCAATGCCTTCGTGGGCATCGGCCGAAAGCGCGGCACCCTGCCCAGTTTCAAAATACATCACATTGTTGCCGACCGTGCCGCGCTTAAGCCCCTTGGCGGCGTCTTCGGCCTCGGCCAGCATGGCTTGGGTGATGCCAAAGCTTTCATTGGCCTTTTGTGTACCGGCGATGGATTGGAACACCAGATCAACCGGGGCATTGCGCGCCATCACATCAATTGCCGTTGTGACATGGGCCAAAACGCACGACTGGGTCGGGATGTCGATCCTTTCACGGACCTCGTCGATGAGTTTAAGAAGTTCGATCATGGCTTCGGGGCTGTCGGTGGCCGGGTTGATGCCAATCACCGCATCGCCGCTGCCATGCATCAGACCATCAAGGATCGAAGCCGCAACACCGGCAGGATCATCGGTCGGATGATTGGGTTGCAGGCGCACCGAAAGATGGCCGGGCAGCCCGATCGTATTGCGAAAGGCCGTCACCACATGGCATTTCTTGGCAACCGCGATCAGGTCCTGATTACGCATCAGTTTTGACACCGCCGCGACCATTTCGGGCGTCAGGCCGGGTGCCAGATGTTTAAGTGCTTCGGGGGTGGCGTCATCGGTCAGAAGCCAGTTTCGAAAATCGCCGACGGTCATCGAGGATACCGGTGCAAAGGCATCTGCATCATGATCATCAATGATCATGCGGGTGACGTCGTCATCCTCGTAAGGGACCAGTGCCTCGCTCAGAAACTGTATAAGCGGCACATCGGCCAGCGCAAAGCGCGCCGCCACCCGTTCTTCATCCGAGCTTGCCGCAAGCCCGGCCAGCAAATCGCCGGACCGAAGCGGGCTTGCCTTTGCCAACAGGGTTTTCAGATCGGGAAAGGTAAAGCGTTCAAAACTGAATGGCGCGCCGGTCTGCAAGTTCTGCCTCCTGAAGCATGAAAGACATCGCCAGGGATTTTTGCACCTGTCCGCAAAGGAAAACAGCGCCAAACATGACGCTGTTGCGATGCATGATCATCATTTGTCCATGGAACCAGAAAATGCCTCAAATGCAAAGTTTTTAATCACAGGGAAAGGCGCGCCTTTCTATTGTGCAGCCTGTGCGACCTCCGTCAGGGTCTTGCGGGCCGTGGCCGTGTTGTGCCGACTGTTGGTTTCATCACTCGGGCCGCGCAGGACGATATGCGGATGGCCAAGCGAATTGAGTTCAACATGGCCATCAACCTGATAGACATCGCGCAGAAGGTCGCTGTCGATGACATCAGAACACGGACCGAATGCGACCATCTTGCCATTGCGGATGGCCATGGCCTGATCGCAATATTGCAGGGCGTGGTTGAGGTCGTGAATGGCGATCAGGACGATGATGTTTTGGCCCTTGGCGACATCACGCATAAAGGACAGGACTTCCATCTGGCGATGTAGATCAAGGGCTGATGTCGGTTCATCCATCAAAAGGATTTTCGGATCACGCACCAACGTCTGGGCAATGGCGACCAACTGGCGTTGCCCGCCGCTAAGTTCACCCAAGTTACGCGCGGCGAGATCGCCAATACGAAGGGCGGCCAGAATATCATCAATACGTGCCAGTTCATCTGCCCGCACGCGCAGGCTTGATCCCTGCTTGGCGGCCAGAATAATCGATTCATAGACCGACAGCACCGCGGTTGAGCCAGTATCCTGAGGCATATAACAAATCGTATTGCGTTCCTTGCGGTGTGATCCGAGGTCAACAATACCATCGCCCTTTGCAAGGCCGGCCACGCGGCGAAACAGGCTGGATTTTCCGGCCGCATTCGGACCGATGACGGCAGTGACAGTGCCAGGCTGGATGGTCGGGGTGGTAACATCAGATACCACCTGCACCTTGCCATAACGGGTTCCGATATTTTCGAGACGCAACGTTACCATGATTTCCTCCGACTTGCGAAAATCAGCGAGAAGAAGAAGGGTACACCGACAAGGGCGGTAATCACCCCGATGGGCAGGATGGCGCCCGGGATGAGCAGCTTTGACAACACGGACGTTGCCGACAGGATCAGGGCACCACACAGGATCGATGCCGGCAGGAAGAAGCGTTGATCTTCACCCACCAGCATGCGGGCAATATGTGGCCCGACAAGTCCGATGAAGCCGATGGTGCCGACAAAGGAAACCGGAATGGCGGCCAGAAGGCTTACAATGAGCATGGTGCGCAGACGAAGCCCCTGCACATTCACCCCAAAGCTTTCCGCCTTGGCATCACCCAGACGAAGGGCGGTCAATGCCCATGCCTGACGGGCAAACAGCGGAATGGCGATAACGACAGCAATGGCGGTTACCGCCACCTTTGTCCAGGTCGCCTTGACCAGTGACCCCATCGTCCAGAAGACAACGGCCGCAAGGGCCTGTTCACTTGCCAGATACTGCAAAAGGGCCAAAAGCGCATTGAAGGTAAAGACCAGCGCAATGCCAAGCAACACGATGGTTTCAACCGTCACGCCACGCATGCGGCTGAAGAAATGAATGATCAGGGCCGTGCCCATCGCCATGATGAAGGCATTGAGCGGAATGATGAATTCAACAAAGGCCGGTAGAAGGGCGACCCCCAGTACAAGCGCCAGCGCCGCGCCAAACCCGGCGGCGGCTGAAATGCCCAACGTAAACGGGCTAGCCAGCGGGTTGGCAAGGATGGTCTGCATCTGCGCGCCAGCGGTCGACAGCGCCGCGCCCACGGTCAGCGCCATGAGTGCGACCGGCATGCGGATATCCCAGATCACCACACGCAACTGATCAGTCGCCGAGGATGGATCAAGCAGGGTGGCGATCACATCGGATAGTGGATAGTTCGCCGGGCCCGTTGCCAGATCGATGGCAAATGAAAGAAATAATGCGCCCGCCATTGCAAGCAGGAGCATGAAACGACGCAGGGAGCGTGCCTTGTAATGCACGCTCCCGGCTTCGACACTGAGTTGGTTGGTCGTCATTAGTTTGTGGCTGTATCACTGATCGAGATGAAGTAGCCCGGCTGGTAATCCAGCGGCAGGAAGCGTTCGTGCAGTTCCTTGAAGGTTGCTTCCGGATCGATATCGGCAAAGAGGTCCGGGTGGAACCATTTCGCCATTTGTTCGATCACTACGAACTGGTACGGACTGTTATAGAACTGGTGCCAGACAGCGTGAATTTCGCCGTTCTCGACCGCCTTGATGCCGGTGAAGGCCGGGCGTTCCATCAAGCCAACCAGTTTGCGGCGTGCTTCAACCATATCGGCATCCGGTCCAAGACCGACCCACGCACCACCCGGGGAATAGGCTTCCCAGCTGGCACCGGTGCCAACGAACTGATCGGGGTTGGAGGCCACAACCTGTTCCGGGTTGATCGTGCCAAAGGTGCCCGGGATGATGGATGCTGCGATGTTCACGCCGCCAGCCATTTCGACCATCGTGCCGAAGTTCTCGTTGCCAAACGACATGCAGCATTCATCGGAATAACCCGCAGCACGTTCAATGAAGACCTGCGGTTTTTCCGGATTTGCCTTGGCAATGCGATCGGTCACGTTCTTGATGCTGTCAGAACGGAACTTGATGAATTCGGCCGCACGATCTTCCTTGCCGGTGAGTTGGCCAAGGATCTTCATGCTGGTCTCGGTGTTTTTCATCGGCGCTTCGCGAAAGTCGATATAGACCAGCGGAATACCAACAGCAGCGAGTTTTTCATCAAAACCGCCGTCTTCGGTCGCAGCCTTGGCTTCAAGGTTCATGATCACGACGTCCGGATTAACCGAAATGGCCTGTTCGATGTCGAATGTGCCGTCTTTAATGCCGCCAAAGGTCGGAATGTCGTCAATGCGCGGGTATTTCGCAGCATAGATGTCGTAGGTCTGCGGATCAGCCTTCTTCAGGTCATCGCGCCAGCCGACAACACGCTGGAACGGGTCTTCACTGTCGAGCGTCGCCAGACCATAGATCAGGCGGCCTTCGCCCAGAATGACCTTCTGCACTGGTACTTCGACTGTAACTTCACGTCCGGTAACATCGGTCACCGTGACCGATTCTGCTGCCTGTGCGGTGCCTGCGACCAGCATGGTCAGAGCAGCAAATACACCCAAAAATTTCATTCCCGTTCCCTCAGATTAGGATTGCCTGTCGAGCGATTTATCAGTTATTGAGAATGAAAATCAATCTTTTTCGCAATGATAATGCAAATCATTTTTTTAGTGATTGCGCAATTATCGCTGTGAGATTTAACTAGCCCGCAGAAATCCGGGTATTCCGCCAAGAGAGCATCAAGACCATGAATCAGGCCAGCAACTTCAACCTGCGCGAAGAGATCAAGGAATATTGGTCAATGCGTGCAGCCACATTTGACGAGCAACCCGGCCACGAGATTTTCTCAGAAGCCGAACGCAGCGCGTGGCATACCTTGTTTGAACGTCATTTCGGCAAGGGTGACGGACGCAAGGCGCTTGATCTGGCAAGTGGCACCGGGGTTATCAGCCATCTGATGCATGATCTTGGATTTAACGTGACCGGCATGGACTGGTCGGAGGCAATGCTTGAAAAGGCGCGCGCCAAATCAAGGCAACGCGGATCAAAAATCACCTTCCTGCTGGGTGATGCGGAAAATACCCTTGAGGCAGATAACAGTTATGACGTGATCGTCACCCGTCATCTGGTCTGGACGCTGGTTGATCCGGCTGTGGCCTTTGCCGAATGGTTCCGTGTACTGAAACCCGGTGGGAAGCTTCTGGTGGTTGATGGTGATTTTGTCTCCCCGACCTGGGCGACGAAATTCAACAAGGCGATGGCTGGTTTCCTTGAAACCCTTGGTTTGCGAAAACCGGTCGAGGCGATTGCACAGATGCAGACCCATCAAGATATTCTGGCCCGCGTGCATTTTTCAAACGGGGCACGGGCAGATGCTGTTGAGGCAATGCTGCGCCAAACCGGGTTCGATCCGATTGCGGTGGATTTCGATCTGAAACGCATTCACAGCGCGCAGAAAAAACACATCAGCTTCGCCAAGGGCTTGGAACGCGGTGCACAGCATCGCTATGCCATCTGCGCGCAGAAACCGTTGGAAGCTTAGGATGTTTACAAAACTTGGGTTTAGCGGACCGGCTCGGTCACGACCTCGGTCTTGACCGAATTGGCCAAAAAACAAGCTTCGTGGGCGCGGTGATGCAGCTCATCCTCAAGCGCAACATCTGGTGCGGTGCCACCATAGGTGACCTTTGGCTTCAAGGTGACCTTGGTGATCATGGTCTTGCGATCCATCGTTTCCATGATGCCGCTGGCGTCATCGACATAGGCATCAATCAAAAGCCCGGCATCGGATGCGAAATGCAGGAAAAACAGCATGTGGCAGCTTGAAAGCGCTGCGACAAAGGCTTCTTCCGGGTCGACATTTTCTGCCAAGGAATACGGCAGGGGCACCACATGCGGGGATGAAGATGCCGGAACTTCGACCCCGCCATCAAAGCGCCAGACATGACCACGCGAATAGCGGCGATCGGTGAAAACCTCGCTTTCCTTGCGCTTCCAGGTGACTTCTGCGCCAAAACTGCTCATGGTGGGGCTCCTTGGTCTTCAGGACTTATCAATCGGGATCAGGGTTCCGGCCGTGACGCCGATATGGGTGGTCAAAACCTTACGCGCAGTCGCAATGTCCCAGGCCTCAAGGGCGGCGAGGATTTGCTGATGTTCTTCATAAAACGCGCTTCGCGGTCGTGACCCCTTGGGTTGCAGGGCGTAGGCACGTTTGGCCTCTCCGCGAAATCCATCGATCATCGACAGCAACCTTTGATTGCCGCATGCGCCATACAGGGTCGCGTGGAATTCCTGATCAAGCGCTGCCAGCATGTCCGGATCTTCTTCTTCAAACAGATCTTCGTTCAGGCGACGCGCCTTACGCAGTGCTGATGGGCTCAGGTTAGGTGCAGACAGCTCAAGTGCGCTGACCTCAAGCGAAATGCGAATCTGACAAAGCTCCTGCACGTCTTTGCTGCGCAGTCCAGTGACGGCAAGACTTCTATCCGGGCGTTTTTCGAGCAAACCGGATTCGTGAAGCCGTTCAAGGGCGTGGCGAATCGGCTGGCGACTTACGCCAAAGCGCGCGGCGAGATTCTCCTGCTTAAGCACCGTGCCGGGGGGCAAGCTGCCAGCTTCGATCTCTTCGCGAAGTGCTGTTGTGATCAAGTTTGTATCCATGGATCCAAACTATGATGCGTCAGATTTTTCGTCAAGAAAAACAGACGGCAGTATCACTCTGCGGGGATGGCTTCTGTATGAGCGTCCTGCAGGCCGCAGTGGCTTAGCACAAAGGCGATAATCCGGTCATGTGCGCCGTCGATGTCTTCGTTAACGATGCCGTGACGATCGGATTTCAGCATCTGGACATCAATGTCGCTGGCGTTGGTTGCCAGACGCCGGATCATGGTTGCGCTGGCCGGATCGACAACCTTGTCGCCATCGCCCTGCAGGATCAGGGTTGGGCAATCGAGATCCGGCAGGCGCCGCTGCATCTCGGCCACGGTCTGGCGCAATTGATGCAGTCCGCCGATCGGAATGTTGCGATAATTGATCTCGGGATGCTCGGACTCGTTGGGCCGGAAACTGAGCAGTTCCTGCGCGGATGGCATCCATCCCATCAGTTTGTTGGCACCATAAAGCAGTGGGACAAACATCAGATTTCGATTGCGGAATTTAAGCGGCGTTCCGGCAAGGACAAGTGCCCGCAGTTTTTCAGGGTGATCAGCGGCATGAATGACTGATAGCGCCCCGCCGGTTGAAAATCCGACAATGATCACCTGATCGCAAAACGGGGCCAGGATTTCATAGCCGCGCCGGACCGATGCCAGCCAATCGGGCCATTTGCGTTTTTGCAACTCATGGGGTGATGTGCCGTGCCCGGCAAGACGAACCCCCATCACCGCATGACCCATGGCAGCAAATTTTTCGCCCAGTTCGCGAAGCTCCGCCGGGGATGCCAAAAAGCCATGCACAAGCAACACGCCACAGGTAAACTGCTTTTGTCCGTTGGGCAGTAGCAAATAGGGGCGGCTGTCAGCCGTTGCGGTTTCCTGGGCGTTGATTGCGTCATATTTCGGTTTCTGGAACTTGGTGTGGTTCCACTGCCAAGCCAGAATTTCATCATCAAAACGGCGATGGGCAATATCGGTCGGGCTCAGGTGGTCGACCTCGATCCGCGCGCGTTCAAGGGCCTGCCAAGCGGCATGGATCGGGGCCATTTCGTTGGCATAGACCATGATGGGGTTGTCCATGCGGATCTGATCAAACGTCGCCTCCGCCTGTAATTTTGGCAGGAAGCAATATTTCTGATCGCGACGTTCAATCAGGCCAAGCTGAACTGCACTGTCGATAAAGAAGCGGATTTGCGGACAATTGAGCTCAAAAATACCGACATAGTCCGCCGGATTGCGCATGCCGCGATGAAGATGGACATTCTCGGCCTGCTGGATGTTCTTGATCGCCAGATAAAGGGTTCTGTCAAAGTGGCTTATATCAACTTCGGTTACGCCATCCTCAAGCCACATCATGATCAGGCGCGATGCCAGGTGGCTGACATTGATCGTCAGATTGGAATACATCACCGACATGCAATGATCGCGCAGCGGCTTGATATGCCGGGTGATGGCAAATTGCGGGACGCGTTCGGTGATTTTTTCAAGGGTCTTGGCCGGCTTGAACAGATCATCAATGCAGGTGGCCTGCTCAACCCGCTTGGCAAGCAGCCTGCGGTCCAGCCAATTAAACTGATCGCGCGGATTGACCGGATCGCCCAACCGGATGTCCATATCGGTCTTCTTGAACATCAGATTGCCTTCGATGATCATTTCCTCGGCCATTTTGGGGCTCAGCCCGCCGGTAAACATGTCAGCCGCCCGCGCCAGAAGGTTCTGATCAAAGCGCAGCGGATGGAAGGTAATGTTGGCCGGAAACATCAAGGTCGGCTTGGCAAGGCTCGCGCGCAGGTCATCTTCACTGCGTTCCAGAAGGTCGGCCCAACGGTTGAGTTCGTCGGTCTTGCCCCGATCAATCAGGGTGGATAGGCCGATCTTGAAGCCATCAATGCAAAGCCCAAGCAAGGCTGCACCGGTATGGTGGGCGCGCCTGGTATCTGCAGATCTGGAATAGACGCTGTAATCAGGGCGTTTGGGGTGTGGCCGTATATCGGTCAGAACCCGGCGATCCTTGACCATGCCGCCTTCGGGAAAGACAACCACCTTGCCACCCCGCAGGACTTCCTCGGCCAGAAACGGCAACAGGCGCTCATAGTTATTGGGAACCCCGCCAAGCGCCCGGAGATAGCGTGAAAAGGTATTGTCCT
Source organism: Thalassospira sp. CA1 (assembly GCF_059052855.1). NCBI lineage: Bacteria > Pseudomonadati > Pseudomonadota > Alphaproteobacteria > Rhodospirillales > Thalassospiraceae > Thalassospira > Thalassospira sp. CA1. The sequence continues at coordinate 60,980 of NZ_JBZCIA010000001.1, read as the reverse complement.
GGACAAAAAACTCGCCCGATGCGATCGACCGGCAATAGACCCCGGTTTCAAGCGCGATCAGGTATTGCGGGATAAATGTTTCAAACCGGGCGAAGTGATTGAACATGAAAATGTCGCCCTGCGACAGATGGTCGCGCGGCCCGTGCATCTTGATATTGATGTCGATATTGGCCCGCAAAGCCGTCATCGCGCGAAGGGTCCATTCGCAGGTCTTCGGATTGATGGCGAACTTTTCACGTTCGATATCGCGGAATGTCTGAACCATGCGTGGAAATATCCCGGCCGGAGGTCTAACCCAGTATAAGGCGTTGGTTTCTTGGACGATTTTATCAGTTTTTTATAACGTGTCGGTTAAGATAGATATGTGTTGCAATCCCCGGTTTTGGAAGGCGTGCAATCTTCGATTTGTCACGAATTGGTGTCAGAACGGCACGTCTTTCGTATGATGAAACATCGGCGTGCTAGTCTGCCCGCTGGTTTCCATCAAATCCGGGCCGGTCATATCCTCTGCCACCAATATGATGACCGCAACCCCGGTTTGTGATCGCCCACCGATGATTGGAGGCCTTGTGCCCGTTCCCGACCCTGCCCCAGATCCATCCAAAGGCTCGGACCAAAACAATCCTGATTCTGTGCCCGCCTCTGATCAGGATGGCGGACAAAGATCGATTTTTTCCGATCGTAACTTCGTGCTGTTTCTTTTCGGGCAATGCATCACGACACAAGGATTGTGGATCCAGAAAATTGCCATGTCTTGGCTGGCGTGGTCTTTGACTGGATCTGCCTTCTGGACCGGTGTGATTGCCGCGCTTAATTTTGCCCCGGCCTTTTTCCTTGGGCCTATTTTCGGCGTGATGGCCGATCGGGTCGATCTGCGGCGCACGGCCATGTTGCTTAATCTTGGGCAGGCTGCGGTTTCGTTCCTTTTGATGGGGCTGTCCTATGCCGACATGATGACTTTACAGTGGATGGTCACACTTGCCGGATCGATGGGGATTCTTGGCAGTGCAATGACGCCGATCCGGTTGTCGCTGGTGCCGGTGATTGTACCGCGTGCCTTCATGAACCGCGCGGTCGCCTATGCGGCGATGAATTTCAATATCTCACGTCTGGTCGGGCCTGCAGTTGGTGGGGTGGTGATTGCCACCTGGGGCACCGGGGCGGCCTTTATGATCAACGCGATCAGTTATCTTCCGATGGTGTTTGTCATTTCGGTGGTGACCATTCACATGGAACGCGCGCCCGATGCCAAAAGCCGCCGTATCTGGACATCGCTTGTCGATGGGGCAAGTTATGCGCTCAATCACCCGATGATCCGATCGGTTCTGGCACTGTCCTGCTTTGTCTCGCTGGTCGGGACCGGCATGGTTGAACTGATGCCGGTCTTTGCCGAGGCGGTTTATGACCGCGGGGTCACGGGGCTTGGCATGCTGGCATCAAGTGCGGGGATCGGGGCGGTGACATCGACCTTTATCCTGTCGCGGATTTCATCAGATGCCATTGCCTATCAAAAGGTGACCATCCTTGGGGCGTTTGCCGCCGCCGTCGGCATGACCGGCCTTGGTTTTGCGCCGTGGTACGAGCTTGCTGTGCCGTTGGTCGCCCTGACGGGCGGCGGTCTGACCCTTGTCGGGGTGGGATCGCAAACAGCCTTGCAGCTGACGGTTGATAATCGCCTGCGGGGTCGGGTGATGAGTTTCTGGAGTGCGACCAGCTTTGGTGGCATGGCGCTGGGCGGGACGCTTCTTGGCGCGATTTCAGAGGCCGGTGACATTCAATATACGGCGCGTGGTTCTGGCGTTTTGATCCTGTGTGCGGCCTGTGTCGGGCTTTGGCGGCTTTATCGCATCGGGGCGCTGGCGCGTTCGGGTGCATTGCGGTAAAGGATTGTTAAGGCCTGCCGACCTATGGTGGCTCATTGTGAGAGGATCGGGGATTTCCAGATGCGTTTGCTTGGTATTGTCGGACTGTGTTTGTTGCTTTCGGCGTGTTTTAGCACTGGTAACTCGGCACCACGTGCGTCCGGCCCGATGCCAAGTGACACGGTTCAGACCCTTGCCAGCGTCAATCTGCCGTCTTCACGCCTGAACAGTTTCGCCCCGACCAACAAGTTCCTGCAATGCGTGCCCTATGCCCGCGAAGTATCCGGTATCGAGATTTATGGCGATGCCTGGACATGGTGGGCGCAGGCCGGGCAGAAGAACTTCCAGCGCGGTAACCGCCCGCAAATCGGTGCCGTCCTTGCGCTTCGCAAGACATCGCGACTGAAACTGGGCCACGTTGCCGTGGTTTCAGCCATCCTTGATAGCCGCAAGATCCTTGTAAACCATGCTAATTGGGGCAGCGATTCGCGTACCCGCGGCAAGGTGCACTACCGCCAGCCGGTTGTTGATGTATCCCCCAACAATGACTGGTCCGAAGTGCGGATGATGAACACGCTTGGCACATTCGGCAGCATGTATCCAGCCCACGGCTTCATCTATCAGCCGCGCGAGACTGCAGAGGCGAACTAAGGCACTGCACCGTCAGCGCCCCGCTGGCGCCAAAAACTCTCCCGACATCACGAAAGAAAAGTGGCGAAGCCCCCACGGATAGAGAGCTTCGCCAATTAAACCCGTGCGGGCGGCACGGGTTCGGGGGTTGAACCCGACAAGGCTTGCCGAAAGCGCCTTTCTGGCAGAGCAGGATCACGGTGCGATGTGATTTCGAGCATCCGTTTCGATACTGATTACCAGCACGGCGAGGGATCACTGATCCCTTCTGGCACGCCTTGAATTCAAATTATCTATAAAATGACGTTTTCTATGATAATTACGCAGGGATCGAGTGCTGAAATCAACTGCAAAATCGAAGGAAAGGTGTGATTCTTCACTGAATCCACGTATAAGCAATCTAATGCATTGATTTTACATCATAAATATTATCTATAAAATTTTAGCTCGAGCGCGATAGGGATGGCTGAGACACGCATTTTCTGTGCGCGTCGTCCTGAATCGGCACCTTCGCGCGTCGTTCCTTCCCTTTGGGGCCGGAAACCAGGCAGACATGGAGAAAATTTGATCTCGGGGACGTGTCGTCAGGCAGGGGTTTGCGGGCGCGCCGTTTTGCTCGATTTATTACCAATCCATTTCACATGCCGTGCAAGGGTGGCGGCAGCGACATCAATCTGATTGCTGCGCAGTGCGGCAAGGATCGCACGGTGGTCCTGATCGGTAGGGGCTTCCCATTCCATGCGAAAGCCCGAAAATAAAAATCGTGCACTGGCGGCATGCAGATCATCAATCGTCGCAAGCAACCGAGGCATGCCGCAAGGTTCCAGGATGACACGGTGAAAAGCCCTGTTGGCCTGTTCCCATCCATGGACATCAGTGGCATTTTCGCCTGCACGGTTATGGGCCTCTGCCGCATCAAGAATTTCAGGTGTCAAATGCGGGGCAGCTTGGCGCAGTGCCAGAACTTCGAGGGACGCCCGCATTTCAGCAACTTCGCGCACCTCGGCGACATCGAAGCTGGCAACCCGTACACCACGCCGTGGTTCGCTGACCGCAAGGCCTTGTGCCTCCAGCCGACGAAACGCCTCGCGCACTGGAACGTGGCTGGCACCGAATTCCTCGGCGAAGTGATCCTGACGCAGTTTCATGCCCGGTGCGAATTCGCCGGAAATGATCCGTTCCGCCAGCGCCCGGGTAATGCGGCCCGCGACCGTGGTGTCTGTGGTGTTCTTTGTCATGTTTTATAGATAATTTGTGACACCTGATTTGTCGACCTGATTGATGTGCGACAATGTTGTGCGCTGCAATATATTCTAGAAACATTGCAGTTCCCCATATTGCCAACAGCGGCACAGAGGGTGCCATCATGATGGAACAGACTGCCAAACGCGATAACCCCCAGATTGACCCGTCCCTGCTTGAGACAGACCCTAAAAACGGGCTTGGACAGGGCGAGGTAAAAAGGCGGACTGAGAAGTTCGGCGAAAATCGTCTGAAGGATGATCAAACCAGCGCGCTTAAAAAGCTTTTGTCGTTCTTTTGGGGGCCAATCCCGTGGATGATCGAAGTTGCCGCCATCCTTTCGGCTGTGGTTCAGCATTGGTCGGACTTTGCGATCATCATCGTGATGCTGTTGCTCAATGCCGGAGTCGGCTTCTGGCAGGAATTCAAAGCAGACAACGCCATTGCTGCGCTCAAACAGCGCCTTGCGCCGGATGCCCGCGTATTGCGCGATGGTGCTTGGTCGGATCTTCCAGCCCGTGAGCTGGTGCCGGGTGACATTATCCGCATCAAGCTTGGCGATATTATCCCGGCCGATGCCAAGCTGCTTTCAGGGGATTATTTGCGGGTTGATCAGTCTTCGCTGACTGGTGAGTCAATGGCGATTGACAAGAAAATCGGGGATGAGGTCTTTTCCGGCGCCGTTGCTCGACAAGGGCAGATGACCGCAATGGTCACCGCGACAGGCATGGCGACCTATCTTGGCCGGACGGCAAGTCTGGTCAAAAGTGCTGGCAAACAATCGCATTTTCAGCGCGCGGTTCTGCGTATTGGCAATTTTCTGATCCTGATCACGCTGGGCCTGATTGCGTTGATCATGACCGTTGCCTTGCATCGTGGCGATCCGTTGATGGAAACCTTGCTGTTTGCCTTGATCCTGGCGGTGGCGGCGATTCCGGTGGCCTTGCCAGCGGTTCTTTCGGTGACACTGGCGGTCGGGGCGGAAAAGCTGGCGCGGATGAAAGCGATTGTGTCGCGCCTTGTCTCGATCGAGGAACTGGCCGGGATGGATATCCTGTGTTCTGACAAGACCGGGACATTGACGCAAAATCATTTAACTGTGGGAACCCCGGTGCTGATTGATGCCAACGATGAAAGCGATCTGATCCGTACCGCTGCACTGGCATCAGAGGCCGACAGCCATGACCCGATTGATAGCGCGGTCTTTGCGATCCTTGGCAATCGTGAAAAGCTTGATGGCTATGACATCACCACTTTCCGGCAGTTTGATCCGGTACGCAAACGGGCCGAGGCGGAGGTTGCGTATGATGGTCAGATCATCAAGGTTGCCAAGGGGGCGCCGCAAGCGGTTCTGGCTTTACTGTGTGAGGATGAGATATCAGATATCGAAAGTGTCGCGGCTTATCGTCCGGTGATGGATGCGATCAAAATCATGGCAGAGCACGGATACCGTGCGCTTGGTGTCGCCCGCACCGATAAAGACGGCAATTGGCAGTTTCTGGGGTTGCTGCCGCTGTTTGATTCGCCGCGTGAGGACGCGGCATCAACCATTGCCGAACTGCGCAACAAGGGTGTTGATATCCGTATGATCACAGGCGATCACGAGGCGATTGGCCGCGAAGTCGCCGGCCAGCTAGGATTGGGCCAAAATATCCTGCCCGCCGATGCAGTGTTTGATCGCAACAATCAGGCGATTGATCCGGTAATGATCGAGCAGGCAGATGGTTTTGCCCGCGTCTTTCCTGAACATAAATACGCGATTGTCCGCCAGTTTCAGGATCGCGGCCATATTGTCGGCATGACAGGCGACGGGGTGAATGACGCCCCGGCCCTGAAACAGGCCGATATTGGCATCGCGGTTTCAAATGCCACCGATGCGGCGCGGGCGGCGGCCGTTCTTGTTCTGACCGCGCCGGGCATTTCGGTGATTACCAGCGCAATTGAAGAGTCGCGGCGTATTTTCGAACGCATGGGTAGCTACGCCACTTTCCGGATTTCCGAAACCATCCGGGTTTTGTTGTTCATGACGATTTCAATTCTGGTGTTTGATTTCTACCCGGTCACGGCGGTGATGATCGTGTTGCTGGCGTTGCTCAATGACTTCCCGATCATGATGATTGCCTACGACAATGCCGAGGTTGCCGAACACCCGGTGCGATGGAATATGGGCAATACGCTCACCATGGCATCCCTGTTGGGGGCTATCGGGGTCACATCATCCTTTGCCTTGCTTTGGGTGTCGGAAACGTGGCTGCATTTGCCGCCGGAAGAAGTCCAGACACTGGTGTTCCTCAAGCTTCTGGTGGCCGGGCATCTGACGATTTATCTGACCCGGCACAAAGGGTTCTTTTGGCAGAAACCCTATCCCAGCATGAAGCTGTTTCTCGCAACCGAGATTACCCAGATCATTGGTACGCTGGCGGCTGTCTATGGCTGGTTTGTGCCAGCGATTGGCTGGTACCATGCGCTGGTGGTTTGGGGGTATGCGTTGTGCTGGTTTGTGGTGGCGGGCTGTATCAAGGTTTGGGTCTATCGCCTTTTGACTCATCGCCATCATAGTCATCACAGCCATCTGGCCCGGGTTGAAGGATCGCTTCATCGCCACCGATAAGATCGGAACATCCAGAAACAAAAAGCCGGACCACTTATTAGGCCCGGCTTTGGGTCTTCGTATTCGAGGTGCTTATTCTGCGGCGATATCGCAATGTTCGTCGGGCATATCGGCAAAGGCATCGCGAAGAGCATTCGACCAAGCGTCAGATAGTGCGCGGAAGCCCCTGTCCTCGGCCTCGATCCGGCGGATCTCAGAAAATTTGCAAGCGTCATCAGGCAAAACAGCCAGATCAAGCGGCATACCAACCGACAGGTTGGAGCGAAGCGTTGAATCCATCGACAACAGTACCGCTTTCACCCCGTCCTGGATCGGCGTGTCGGGCGTGATTACACGATCAAGGATCGGCTTGCCGTATTTGTGTTCGCCAATCTGAAGGTATGGCGTATCGGATGTGGCCTCGATGAAATTGCCCGCGGCATAAACCAGAAACAGGCGTTGATCACCGCCCTTGCGCTGTCCGCCAATCATGATCGAGGCAGCACTGCTTTCATGATGCTGTTCAAGGGTGTCGTGGTATTTCAGCTGTACCTTCTGCATGGCTTCGCCAACCAGTTCGGCGACGCGGAACATGCTTGGTGCGCTCAGGATGCAGTTGCCCGGCTCGGTTTCGGGATCGTCGATGGCCTCATGCAAGGTGCTCATCACTGCCTGGGTAATGGCAAGGTTGCCAGCTGAAAGTGCGACAATCGCGCGTTCCCCGGGGACTTCCCAAGTGAACATCTTGCGATAACGTGAAATGTTATCAAGGCCCGCATTGGTCCGCGTGTCCGAAAGGAAAACCAACCCTTCGTTCAGCATCAACCCGACACAGTAGGTCATCTTTTTGTAGTCCGACTATTGTTGTGACTGCGCAATGACGACTGTTACATCCAAATCTTCGTTTCCGCCACCAGTATGTACGCCCCGGATCGGGGTGGCGACCTGACCATCAAGTCCTGATCCAAGCCGGATATAACTATCCGTTGGGCAGCACTTGTTGGCCGGATCAAACCCGACCCAGCCGAACTCTGGCAGATGCAACTCCGCCCATGCATGGGATGCCTCATGCGGTTTGCCTTCATGATCGGCAAACAGATATCCCGATACATAGCGGGCCGGAATGCCAAGATGGCGTGCCGCCGAGATCAGAACGTGGGCATGATCCTGGCAAACACCCTTGCCATCAGCAATCGCATCGGCAGCCGTTGTGTGCACATGGGTTGTACCCGGCGCATATTCAATGGCATCGGCGACTGCCGCGGCAAGACCGTGCGCCAGTTCCAACACTGTGCCGTCCTTGGTTTTCTTTGCGACCTTGTCGGCAAGCTTGCGAATGGCGGCACTGGATTTGGTCATGGGCGTCGTGCGCAGGAATACGGCCGGAAAGGCGCGTTCCTTGTGACCACGTAAAACGCCTGCTGTATCGGTGGTTTCGACCTCGCCGGTGACGACGATTTCAATTGCCTCGACGGGGCCGTTTGATGTCAGGGTGCTGATGATATCGCCGTTGCCATCGGTAAATTCCGCGCCGATATTGCAGCCTTCGGCTGTAATCGACCATCTCAGGATCTTTTGGCCTTCGAACTCAGCGGGCGTCAGTTTGAGGCTCTGCACCGCGTGATAGGCCGGATACTCATAGCGGTAATGGGTCTTGTGTTCGACGGTCAAGCGCATCTTACTGCCCCCCGAAATGATATGCGTCAGCGATGGCAAGCGACAGGATACGGTTGCGTCCCTGGAAGTCGGTCAGGAATTCGTGCAACCCGCCTGAGAAGATCTCGTCCATGTCACTTTGCGTCAGCAATGAATACATCTCGACCGCTTGGCGATGAACGCTGTGGCGTTGACCATAGTGGCGGGCAAGCCTTTCAAGATGCTGGGTAATCTGTTCGGAACAGTGGGCAAGCGATCGCGGACTGAACGGATTAAGGATCAGGAAATGCGCGATGCGATGTGGTGAATAATCATCACGATAGACCCAGTGGAAAGCGCGGAGCGACGATGCTGCTCGCAAAACCGTTGTCCATTGATAGTTATCGACCCCATCGCCGACCATGCTGGTTTCCGGCAGAAGGACGTAATATTTGACGTCCAGAAGTCGTGCAGTGTTGTCCGCGCGTTCGATAAAGGTGCCAAGACGGATAAAGTCATAGCCGTCATTGCGCAAAATCGTGGAATCGGTGGCCCCGCGGAACAGCGCACCCTGCTTTTTGACCCAGTCGATGAATTCCGGCAATTCGTTCTTGGCCAGATTGTGCATCGACGGGCGCCGCAGTTCCATCAGCGCATTGTTCAGCGCCTCCCACATTTCTGCGGTGATGGCTGTACGCATGGCGCGTGCATTGGCGCGCGCATACTCAAAGCAATTGATTATTGATGAGTGGTTGTCGCGGTTAAAGATAAGGAAATTGGCAACCTCTTCCTGACGCAACGGCGCATCGGGATCATATCCCGCGGCACATCCGGATGCAGAAAGGACTGATTCCCATTCCGAACGGTTACCACTTGCCGCAGCCGGCATCAGGGCCATGCGATAGCCCATTTCCATCAGGCGGGCCATGTTTTCGGCCCGTTCGACATATCTCGACAACCAGAAAAGGTTTTCGGCGGTACGACTAAGCATCTCTCAACCCTTTCCTTTTAATCGCTCATGATCCAGGTGTCCTTGACCCCGCCGCCCTGCGACGAGTTCACGACAAGTGACCCTTCACGCAGCGCGACACGGGTCAAACCGCCCGGTGTCAGGCGCACATCATCGCCAACAAGGCAGAAGGGCCGGAAATCGACATGACGCGGCGCAACGCCGCTTTCAACGAATGTCGGGCAGGCTGAAAGCGACAGGGTTGGTTGGGCGATGAAATCACCGGGATCGGCTTCAATCCGTTTGGCGTAGGCGGCCTGCTCTTCCTTGGTTGATGCCGGACCGACCAGCATGCCATAGCCACCTGACCCGTGGACTTCCTTGACCACAAGCTCGCCCAGATGTTCGAGAACGTATTTCAGATCATCTGGCTTGCCGCATTTCCATGTCGGCACGTTATTAAGGATCGGCTCCTGCCCCAGATAGAAACGGATCATATCAGGCACATAGGTATAAACCGCCTTGTCATCGGCAACACCGGCACCTGGTGCCGAACAGATCGCCACCCCGCCGGACCGATAAACATTCATTAGCCCGGGAATGCCCAGAACCGAGTCCGGTCTGAAGCACAGCGGATCGATATAGGCGTCATCAATGCGGCGATAAATCACATCAACCTGGGCCGGTCCGCGGGTGGTGCGCATAAAGACCCGGTCTTCATGAACAAACAAATCCTGACCTTCGACCAGCTCAACCCCCATCTGATCGGCAAGGAAGGAATGTTCATAATACGCACTGTTCATCGCACCCGGCGTCAGGACGACGATATTGGGGTCGCGGTCGCATTTGCGCGGTGCGATGCTTTTAAGCGTTTTCAGCAACATGTCCGGATAGCTTTCGACCGGCTCAATCCGAAGGCTTTTGAACAGATCGGGGAACATGCGCATCATGATTTCGCGATTCTCGAGCATATAGGACACGCCAGATGGCGTGCGGCAGTTGTCTTCGAGAACATAAAAATCGTCAGGACCGGTGCGCACGATATCGACACCCACAATGTGGCTATAGACATTGCGCGGCGGATCAATGCCAATTACGGCCGGTTCGAACGCATCGTTGCGAAACACCAGATCGGCCGGGACGATACCGGCCTTGATGATTTCGGCATTATGGTAAACGTCATAAAGAAACGCATTCAGCGCCCGGGCACGCTGTTTGACGCCACGATCAAGCTTGCGCCATTCCTGAGATGTGAAAATGCGGGGAATCAGATCAAAGGGAATAAGCCGCTCGGGATCTCCGCCCTCGCCGTAAACAGCAAATGTAATGCCGATCTTGCGGAACAGCGTTTCAGCTTCAAGGCGCTTTTGTTCGAGAACCTCGGGGCCGCTTGCTTCCATCCAGTCAACCAAGGCGCGATAAGGTTCGCGAATTTGGTCGTCAACACTCATCTCGTTGAACATGCATTCTCCCCTTTATTTCCCTTTGATTAAAGGGTGCCGGGCAGGGGGCGGTCAAGGATGTTCACAGTTGAAATGACATATTTTTCAGCAAATTGCTGTTCTGCCGAAAAAATAAACTTGCTGATCAGAGGGTTTGTACAAAAAACGGGCGGACACGAAGTCCGCCCGATCAGATCATGCTTTTGCCGGGCGAAGAACGTGCGTGTGATCGGCGGCATAAAGTCTAGAGTCGGTAAAATCTTTCCGACCGAAAACCTCACCGACCATGATCAGGGCCGTGCGCGTGATACCACTGCCTTTGACCTTGGAACGGATATCGCCAAGGGTGCCAAAAATGAATTGCTGGTCGGGCCAGGTCACGCGATAGGCAATCACAACCGGGCAGTCTTCGCCGTAATGCGGGGTCAGATCACGCACCACATTGGCCAGATTATTGATCGACAGATGCACCGCCAGCGTCGCACGCGACTTGCCAAGTTCAGCAAGGCTCTCGCCGTCTGGCATGCCAGACGACCGCATGGCGGTTCGGGTCAGGATCACGGTCTGGGAAATATCGGGCAGGGTCAGTTCCGCGCCAATTTCCGCAGCCGTCGCGGCATAGGCCGAAACGCCCGGCGTGATGTCGTAGGGAATGCCAAGATCATCAAGACGGCGGATCTGTTCGGCAATTGCGCCATAGATTGACGGATCACCGGAATGCACGCGTGCAACATCCTGTCCCTTGGCGTGGGCGGCTTCGATTTCGGCCATGATTTCATCAAGGTTCATCGGGGCGGTATCTACTACATGCGCCCCTTCGGGGGCCGCAGTCACGATTTCTTCGGGCACCAGCGATCCGGCATAAAGGCAGACCGGGCATTTTTCGATCAGGCGCAGGCCGCGCAAAGTGATCAGGTCCGGGGCGCCGGGACCGGCGCCAATGAAATGAACAGTCATTATTCTGCCCCGCCTTTCTTGGAAGTGTCGTTTTTGGAAGTGTCAGTGCTGCTGTGAACCGGCGCTTTAGCCGCATCCGGGCCCTTTTTGGCATAGCCGCGCGGGGTATAGACCCATTCGTTCTCGCCGCGGGTGATGTGGCGGCTGTTGCTGGAGCCGACCAAAACTGTGGTCAGCATATCGACCATGTCGACTTCTAGTTTCGCAAGTGGAACGACTGTGATTTCCTCATCCGGGCGGCCAAGCTGACGACCGAGAACCACCGGGGTGTCTTCGTTGCGGTGTTCAAGCAGGATATCACGCGCTTTGGCCAAAAGATCGCGGCGGCGTTTGGAAACCGGGTTATAGAACGCAATCACGAAATCACCTTCGGCCGCTGATTTCAGACGGCGCAGGATGTCTTCGCGCGGTGTCAAAAGGTCAGAAAGCGAAATCGCACAGAAATCATGACCAAGTGGCGCGCCAATGCGTGATGCCGCCGCCTGAAGCGCGGAAATACCGGGTGATACCTTAACCGCGACCCGGTTCCAATTCGCGCGATCTTCACGATCCAACAACTCAAACACCAGTGTTGCCAGCGCGTAGATGCCGGCATCCCCTGACCCGATCAGTGCAACGTCCTTTCCGGTCGCGGCCAGTTCAAGGGCGTGGCGCGCACGGGCTTCTTCGGCGCCAAGATCGGAGTGATGGCAATCCTTGCCGTCAATCAGCGGACCGAGCAGATCAAGATACATCTGATAGCCGACGATATCGGTTGCGCGACCGATCAGGGCGGTGGCCTCTGGGCTGCGCCAGCCGATCTGGCCCGGACCGATGCCAACGATCGAAAGCCTGCCCTGCGCAGTGCCGACTTTCTCGGGGATGATGTCATCCTGTGACAGGGCGACGGCACAGGTGGACTTGTTGGTTTTGTGTTTGGGAACAATCAGCTTGCCGTTCGGACCGACCATGGCCAGTGCCGCACCCTCGGCAACGCCATGGCAGCCGGTTTCAGCAAACACGACGTCAGATGGCGTCACCAGACGGTCTGCCTCGGCCTCAAGGGTTTGGGCATCAAAGAACCGGGCCGGAACGCCCAGACGTTGGGCCAGCTCATGGACTGCGGCCTCATCGGCCTTCAGATCGATCGAGGTGACACAGGCAATGGCCTTCGGGCTCAGGCACTGACCAGCCAGTGTTTCCATCACCAGATCATAAAGATCATCGGCCGGGCAGCCGCGCTCACAGCCGACACCAAGTGCCAGGACCGGTGGGTGATAGGTGATTGCGGTTTCGGCCCCATCGCTGATCGCATCTTCATTGGCACCTTCGCGGGCGGTGGCGGTGATCAGGATGCTGCCGTCTTCGGACTGGGCAATAGCACTATTGGTCAACCACGCGGCTGAGCCTGCCTCAACCTCAATCCGGGCAGAGGCACCAGCCAAAAGGGCCGCTGTGGCAGGTTTGACCGTTTCGGGCGTGCCAAGTGTCCAGCCAACTGGCGGCTCATCAAGCGCAAGGCCCAGCATCGCATCGCCCGGGGTGGTGATGGCGGCATTGCCCCCAAGACGATCAGCCAGATCGCGCGCCAGTCGGTTCCCGCCATGATGCCCGCCCAGAAGCGGGATGAAGTTATCACCGGCTTCATCAACGGCAAGCACGGCGGCGTCCTGCCATTTGCCGGCCAAAAGCGGTGCGAGTGCGCGGATCAGAATGCCTGATGCACAGACGCCAATGATGACATGATCGGATGAAAAGGTTTGTTGCAGATGCGCAATGGTATCATCAAAGGCGACATCAACATCCTTGACCGAAACGCGTGTGCGCAAGCCATGCACCGATGCACCCTGCAGGCTAGATGCAATTTTACGTGCGGTCGGAAGGGCGCGCTGTGTCAGGCAGATGACCGCGATCGGGGCAATTGGCGCAGTCGGTACAGCGGATTTATTCTGGGTGTTCTGGGCGGTCATCGCCATGCGTCTCCGCGACGGTGGATCAGGATCATGGAAAAATACGGTGCCTTGGCGTCGGTCGGCAAATCGCCCAGCGGGACCATTTTTTGGGTCTCAAGCGTCGCACGTTCGATATAGCGCGCCCGATCCGTCAGGCCGAGTTCGTTGATCACACCGCGAACCTTGGCGAAATGACGACCAAGCTTGATGATGGCGGCCGCATCGGTTTTGGCCAGCTGTTCACGCAGACGGTCGGCATCAAGCGGTCCCGGGATGACTTGCAACACGTCGTTCTTGGCGGCCAATGGCGCACCAAGCTGGGCGGCACAAGCCATCATTGAACTGACACCGGGAACGGTTTTGACCGGGTGTCCTGCCTCGGCCAAACGGCCAAACAGATACATGAAGCTGCCATAAAAGAACGGGTCACCCTCGCACAGAACGGCAACGGTTTTGCCATCTGCCAGATGCTTGCCGATTTCGATGGCAGCCGCGTCATAGATCGGATCGGCCGGTTTGCCCATTTCGATGCGAATGGCGATTTCAATCCGGCCTTCGGGGATATGCGGATCAACGATCTGACGCGCCAGGCTGACGCCATCTTCAAGGGCGGGATAGGCGATCACATCGGCCTTTTGCAGGATGTTATAGGCCTTAAGCGTGATCAGATCAGGCTCGCCCGGTCCGATGCCAAGGCCATAGGCCGTTCCGGCAACCGGAAGGCTATCGCTTGCGGGAAATTCCGCACTCATGCTTTTACTCCGAGGTAATGGGTGACCGGGGCAAGGTTGCTCCAGCCCTTGAAGCTGCCGCGCGGCACCAGTCGTGAAATCGACAGGCGCGACAAGCTGCCACCGTTTTTATTGTAAAACCGTAATAATTTTTCTTCGCCTTCAAGCGTCACCGTATTGGCGACCAGCCGCCCATGCAGCGGCAACAGATCCCAGCAGCTTTCAAGCAACCCATCAATCGTAATGCCTCCGCCGATGAAAATCGCATCGGGCTTGGGCAGGCGATCGGCAAAACTCAGTGCTTCTTCAATGGATTTCTGTTCAATCGCAAGGGTCGGAACGCCAAGTCGAATGGCATTCTTCTTGATCATCGCGCAGCGTTCGCCGTCGCGTTCAATTGCAACAGCCCGACCGCCCATGCGTTTCCATTCAATCGAAATCGACCCGCACCCGGCCCCTAGATCCCACAAAACACCGCCATCAAACGGCGCCAGCGATGCCAGTGTCTGGGCGCGGATTTCCGATTTTGTGATCATGCCATCATGGATAAAGGCATCATCGGGCAGTCCCGGTCCGTTGGGCAACGGTTTGGCGTTTGGCCCGGCTTCAAGATCGATCATGATCAGATTAAGCGGGTCAACCGATTTGATATCGGGCATCGAGGTGGCGGTGGATTGCCAGGTGCGCGCTGTTTGTGTGGTAATGCGTTCTTCCGGGCCGCCAAGCCGCTCGCACACCGACATGCGGCTTTGATCAAAACCGGCTTCACACAGCATGACGGCGACAAGGGCCGGGGTCGAGCCATCAGCACTGAGTGCGATCAGTTTGCCATGCGGACGCAAATGGGCGCGCAATGTTTCCGGATCACGGCCATGCAGCGTAATCACATCACACTCGGCCAGTGGCCAGCCAAGCCTGGAGGCGGCCAGAGAAATGCTTGATGGTGCCGGGATCGCGTATATTGGTTCGGGTCCGAAATATTTAATCAGCGTGTTGCCAACGCCAAAATACATCGGATCACCGCTGGCCAGCACGACCGGGTTCTGATCGATGCAATCTTCGATCAGCGGCAGATTGGCTTCAAACGGTGTGATCCATTTGTTCTGGGTTGCGGTGTTGGAACCGGGTAACATGGCGATATGGCGTGTACCGCCAAAAATGACGCTGGCATTTTCAAGGATGCTGCGCGCCATTGGTGAAAGGCCTTCATAGCCATCTTCGCCAATGCCAATAACCGTGATCCGTCCCTTGATCGGTGCCTGTTCGTTCATGATGCACCCCCTGATTTGCGGTCAAAGGTTCCATCAGGTGTCGTTTCATCTTCGCGCGCCAGACGTGCCAGGGCATTGATCGTGGCGGCTGCTACCGCACTGCCGCCAAATCGACCGCGTAGCGTGACAAACGGAATGCCATTGGCATTTGCAATCAGGGCATCCTTGCTTTCAGCCGCCCCGACAAAGCCGACTGGCATGCCGACAATGGCCGCTGGCTTATTCAATCGTCCGTCATGGATCGCTTCAAGCAAATGGAAAAGGGCGGTCGGCGCATTGCCGATGGCAATTATTGCGTCTTCGATACGATCTGTCCAGGCCTCAACCGCGGCGGCTGATCGTGTGGTTCCCATCCGGGCTGCAAGGTCGTGGGTACCGCCATCATTGAGTGTGCAAAGTACCGGGTTCTGATTGGGCAGAAGCCGGGAAATGATGCCATGGCGCACCATTTCTGCGTCACACAGGATCGGTTTTCCGGCAGACAGTGCCGCCGTGGCTGCACGGAGAACATCCCCGCCAAAGGAAATCTGATCGGCCATCTCAACCATGCCACAGGCATGAATGATGCGGATGGCAACAGGCCGCTCCGCATCTGAAAAGCGCGCAAGGTTTGCCTCGGCCTCGATGGTGGCAAAGCTTTTGGCATAGATTTCCTGCGGGTCACGCAGATAGTCAAACATTGCCGCGCCTTTCAGAGGATGGGGGTCGACCGGTCAGGAACCGGTCGATTTCTTCGCGTCGTCGTGATCATGGCTGTGGCCATGGCTATGACCGTGATCATGGTTGTGGTGATGCCCGTGGCCGTGACCATGATGATGATGGCCATGATCATGGCTGTGTCCATCGGTGCCAATGCCCATCACATGGTGATGGTGACCGACCTGCGGGGTGCCGACATCGCCTTCATAACCAATGATCTGCTCACGATACTTGCACAGCTGGCAGTTCATATTGTTGTCGCCGGTATCAATCTCGGTCAGACGTTCGGCAAAGCTTTCAAGAACCATCGGGTGGTCCTTGAGGTAGCCTGCCTTGATAAACTCGACATCACCAAATTCCGCCGCGACTTCGTCGGTATGGCTATAGATACGGTCAATCAGAATGCCGGCAAACAGGAAATACGGGAAGACGACAACGCGCTTGTATCCCAGTTTCATCGCTTCGCGCAGGCCCGCATTGACGCGCGGATGGGCAACACCGGAATAGCTGATTTCGGTACGGCCAAAGCCCATGCCTTCCTGAAGCATACGGGCAACCTTGTAGACATTGGAATTGGCGTCCGGGTCATTGGTGCCGCGCCCAACCACCATCAACAGGGTGTCTTTGCGATCAATGCTGTCATCAGCACCTGCAAGGGCTTCTTCGATACGTTCCTTTGCTGCCATCAAAAGCTTGGGATCAATGGCAAGATCGCGGCCGAAAAGAACTTCGATATCGGGATTTTCATGGGCGAAATTGTTTACTTCGCTCGGCAGGTCGTTTTTGACGTGACCGGCGGCAAACAGCATACCGGGAAGGGCATAGATTTTCTTGTGGCCCATGGCTTTGAGCTTTTCAAAACCATCACGCAGGATCGGGTGGGCAAATTCGAGAAAGCCGCTTTCGACATCGTAGTCGGCCAGGTGGGTCTGTTTCATAGCTTCAACCATGGCGTTGAACTGTGAAACCGCGCGTTCGTCGCGCGAACCATGACCGCAAATCATTACTGCGCCTTTGGGGGACATAAAAGGCTGCTCCTTTGTCTCTCTTTGATGGTGTTCTTCACATGACATTGTTGCCATGCGGTACCCGATGCCACCCCCGTTTTCACCGATTGGCTTGCGGAATGCAAGCGGCAGCTACGCCAAGATGATGTGCAAAGGGGCTGGGTTATGAAAATACTACTTATTGTGGGCCTTATATGGCCCGGTATGGAATATGTTGTGGGCGGACTCAGTCCTTCGGTTCTGGCGGGTGATCAGGTTGCGGTGTTTTGCGTTACGCACTGCGGGGCAAACAGGATTGATCAACATAATTTATGATAAAATAAAAATTCGTATGAAACTTCTTTATCAAACCCAAAACCCGATGGCAAATTTCACAGCACTAATTTGGTTTGCGCATTCACCATGTCATTCTGATTGACGGGTTGGCGATCACCGCGCACATTGCCGCCATGGAACCGACATTCACCGATTTTCTGATCCCGGAACCTGCGTTTTTCGGGCCGCTTTTTTCAATGCTGGTGCTGGCACTGCTGCTGGATGCGGTGTTTGGTGACTTCCCGTGGCTGTTTAGCCGGATCGGGCACCCGGTGGTCTGGATTGGCAATTTGATTGCGTGGTTCGAAAGGCGCCTGAACCGCACAGACCGCAGCAACCCGGACCGACTTTTGCGCGGTGCTGTGACCAGTCTGATCGTGATTGCGGTCGCCGCGGCTTTTGGCGGTGTGGTGCAGTTTGTCTCATCACTTGGCGACGTTTTCAGAGCGCCCGAAGTCCTTTTGGTGGCGGTTCTGATTGCCCAAAAAGGCCTTTATCAACACGTAAAGGCCGTTTCAAACGCGCTTAAGAAAGATGGTATCGCTGGTGGCCGCAAGGCGGTTTCGATGATCGTCGGGCGCAACCCCGACACGCTCGATGAGGCAGGTATCAGCCGGGCAGCCATTGAAAGTTGTGCAGAAAACTTCTCAGATGGGGTTGTTGCGCCACTGTTTTGGTATGTGGTCGGTGGGCCAATTGGCATTTGCGCCTACAAGGCGATCAACACACTTGATTCGATGATTGGTCATCGCAACGAACGCTATCTTTATTTCGGTAGGTTCGCCGCGCGACTTGATGATGTGGCGAACTTTATCCCTGCGCGGATTGCCGGTGGTGTGATTTGCCTTGCCGCCGTGATCGGTAAGAAAACAAGTGGCAAAGCTGCCTGGCAGATCATGGTGTCAGACGCAAAAAAGCACAAATCGCCCAATGCCGGTTGGCAGGAAGCAGCCTTCGCTGGCGCGCTTGAAATCGCCCTTGCCGGGCCGCGCCAATATGGCAGTGAAATGGTCGATGATCCTTATATCGGCAACGGTTGTTCCGATCTGACCGCTTTTGATATCGACCGTGCGCTTAGGCTTTTTACGACCTCATGCCTGATCAATGCGGCGTGGCCAATTGTTCTAAAAGTTCTCTGGGTCGGGCTATGAGTGCCGGGCGGCGCGCCAATGATATTCCGTTGGGCCGCGAGTTCCTTGAAGGGATCCTGCAAAACCGCACCAACCAAATCATTCTCGACCGGTTTTCAGCATTCGGGATCAAAGACTGGTGGCTGACAGCCGGATGCCTTGCACAGACGATCTGGAACATCACGGCCAATCGCGCCCCGGGTTCCGATATTGCCGATTATGATCTTTTTTATTTCGATCCCGATACGTCATGGCAGGCGGAAGATCATATGATCGCCCAAGGCTCCGACCTGTTTGCTGATATCCCGGTTTCCGTTGAAATCCGCAATCAGGCGCGGGTACCGATCTGGTATCCGGAAAAATTCGGTGTGCCTTATGGTGCGGTGCGTGCTGCCAGTGATGGCATTGACCGGTTTGCCTATCAGACAACTGCCATTGGCGTGCGCAAGGAGGCGGGCAAAAGCGGAATAGACGCCTATCGCATTTATGCGCCGTTTGGTCTTGCTGCTGTCATGGAAGGTCGGGTGATCCCGAACACGGTTTTACCCGTCAAAGAGGTGTATGACACCAAGGTTGGTCGTTGGCAAAAGACATGGCCGGATCTGGTCGTAACGCCTTGGCCTGACGAGGAAGGTCAGGCTTAATTAAGACGCTTAGTCGTTGCCCTTGTTCATCCGTGCGATGGTCGAAGTGGTGGAAAAGCCGTCTTCAAGGTTAGCCAGAACCACCTTGCCGCCATAGCCATGGACAATTTCGGCCCCGACAACCTTGTCGATGGTGTAATCCGCACCCTTGACCAGAATGTCCGGTTTGATCGCCTTGATCAGTTCAATCGGGGTGTCTTCGCCAAAAATCACCACGCCACTGACGGTTTCAAGCGATCCAAGCACGGCTGCACGTGCGGCCTCGGACTGGACCGGGCGGGCTTCGCCCTTAAGGCGTTTGACAGATGCATCGGAATTCAGCCCGACAATCAGGCGGTCGCAATTTGCCCGTGCCTGTTTGAGCAGGCTGAGGTGACCGGGATGCAACAGATCAAAGCAGCCATTGGTAAAACCGACAGTGTATCCCTTACGCCGCCAGCGTTCTGCGCGATCGACCATGCGATCAAGCGGCATCAGTTTGGCTTCACCGATCATCAGATCATGATGATGCAGGGTGGAAATCAGCTCGTCCGGGTAAACAACCGCGGTGCCGATCTTGCCAACCACGATCCCGGCGGCAACATTGGCAATGCGTGCCGCGTCAGCCAAGCTCGATCCCGCTGCAACGGCGGATGCGAGGCAGGCGACAACCGTATCACCGGCACCCGAAACGTCGAATACTTCGCGGGCTTCGGTTGGAAGGTGCAAAGCCTCGCCATCCTTGGTGACAAGCGTCATGCCATCCTGACTGCGGGTAAGCAGGACATTCTCGACCCCGCATTCGGTGATGATCTTGGTCGCGGCGGCGATGGCATCTTCGTCGCTGTTTATGGCAATGCCAGTTGCCGCTTCGGCCTCTGCGCGGTTGGGCGTCACCACTGTGGCACCACGATAGATGCTGTAATCATTGCCCTTCGGGTCGACGATGACGGGCTTTCCGGCTGCGCGTGCTGCCTTGATCGCAGCGGCAACGACATCGGCATGCAAGACACCCTTGCCATAGTCAGACAGAATGATCGCTGAGACATCCCCTGCCAGCTGACCCGCGAGTGTCGAAAGATTGCTAATCGATGCTGGTGCAATGGCGCTGGTGGTTTCATTGTCAGAGCGCAACAATTGCTGCCCGCCCGCGATATAGCGGGTTTTGATCGTTGTCGGACGGTTGCGCTCGGTCTGGATATAGGGCTCAACACCCTTGTCAGCGGCGACATATTCCATAACTTCGCGGCCGGGCAGATCATCGCCAACCAGCGACAGGAACTGAACCGATGCGCCAAGGGCTGTTGCGTTGCGCGTGACGTTACCAGCACCCCCAAGCATGGCGCTTTCGCGCTCAACCCGGATGACGGGGATGGGTGCCTCGGGCGAGATGCGGGTGACTGAACCATAGACAAACCGGTCAAGCATGACATCGCCAATGCACAGGACTTTGGCATCGGTCAGTTGTTCAACCTGTCGGGCCAGATGGCTAAGATCGGTCATGGTCGCAGTTCTTTATGCTGTCAGAGTATTCAGGCGGATTTTCTGGGCCGCCGGTTATTTCTTCGTCAGGCCAAGCGTATGTTCAAGCGCACCGACCAGCATCTGGCCAATCTGAATATGCATTTCCTGAATGCGGGCAGTGGTGTTGCTCGGCACGATCATCAGCGGATCACACAGATCAACCATGTCTCCACCGGTCTTGCCAGTCCAGCCGGTCGCAATCAGGCCCATTTCCTTGGCCTTGGCCAAACCAAGATTGACGTTCTTGCTGTTGCCGGATGTTGAGATGCCAATCGCAACGTCATCCGGATTGCCAAGCGCCTCGATCTGGCGCGAAAACAGGTGATCAAACCCGAAGTCATTGCCGATCGCGGTCAAGGCCGAGCTGTCGGTGGTCAGCGCAATCGCCGGAAGGGCGCGACGGTCATTGATATAGCGAACCGTGAATTCGGTTGCGATATGCTGCGCGTCCGCGGCCGACCCGCCATTGCCGAAAAACAGCAGCTTGTTGCCGTCATTCAGCGCATCGGTGCAAATCTCGACAAGCTCAACAAAAGCATCCCGGGTCGCTTCGCGGGTCTTGTTGACCAGATCAAGATGCTCGTCAAACTCGGCGTCGAAAAAGGCTTTGATATCCATGGGTATTCAGGTCCTGCTCGCTAAATCGTCTCAGCCGTGTTTTGCAATCAGATTGCGGAAATACTCAATTGTCGAGCCGAGGCCATCTTCAAGGCTTACAGTCGGTTCCCAGCCATCAAGTGTGTTTCGCGCAAAGGTAATGTCGGGCTTGCGCTGCAGCGGGTCATCGGCCGGAAGGTCTTTGAAGATCAGCTTTGATTTGGCGCCGGTCATCTCAATGACGCGCTCTGCCAACTCACGAATGGTGATCTCATATGGGTTGCCAAGGTTCATCGGCCCGGTAACCGTTTTGTCGGTTGCCATCAGGCGGACAAAGCCCTCGATCAGGTCAGTATAGAAGCAGAAGGATCGGGTTTGCTGGCCATCGCCATAAATGGTGATGTCTTCGCCATGCAGCGCCTGGATGATGAAGTTCGACACCACACGGCCGTCCTGCGGATGCATGCGCGGGCCATAGGTGTTGAAGATACGGGCGACCTTGATATCCAGACCGTGCTGGCGGTGGTAATCAAAGAACAATGTTTCAGCACAGCGCTTGCCTTCGTCATAACAGGCGCGCGGGCCGATCGGATTGACATTGCCGCGGTAATCTTCGGTCTGCGGATGGACTTCAGGGTCGCCATAAACTTCGCTGGTCGAGGCCTGGAATATCTTGGCGCCAACGCGTTTGGCGAGACCCAGCATGTTGATCGCACCATGAACACTGGTTTTGGTCGTCTGGACCGGATCGTGCTGGTAATGGATCGGCGATGCTGGGCACGCAAGGTTGTAAATCTCGTCGACTTCAAGATAGAGCGGGAAGGTAACATCGTGGCGCATCAGCTCGAAATGCGGGTTATCGAGAAGATGGACAATGTTGTCCTTGGTGCCGGTGAAGAAATTGTCGACGCACAGAACGTCATTGCCCTCGTTCAGCAGGCGTTCACAAAGATGCGAACCCAAAAAACCTGCACCACCGGTTACCAAAATGCGCTTGCGTCGCCACATGTCGTTTCCAACCTTTTTGTTCGGATATCAAAACGGGCTGAAACTAGCAGCTTGGTTTGCGGAAAGCTACGACTTATCTTTTCTTGGACGTGTCTGAAATTCACCGATATTCGGGTTTGGTTTCAACATGCATGAATGCTAAATACATAACCTGTTAATGCACCGGCGTTATCGTGGTTCGGGCAGATTAGCGGCTGTGATTCCGTCGAAACAATTCTCTGGTCATTGCATTTATGTCTGATAGTTCACTTCCATCGCCCGAAGCCTTCCTCGTTGACTATGTACGGCGCCTTGAGCGGCGCAAGGACGGCGTTGGTGCGATTCATGTGCATTTTTCTAAATTGCTGCCATTTAACCGGCGTGACCATCACATCCGCACGGCGATTACGGCGTTTGAAGAAATCGTACCGGAAGTCACCGGGCGTATTTTCACCCTGTCCAACCAGGATCTGATTTTCATCTTTGATGCCGCAGAGATGGACGAGGTGAATGCCGTCATTTTCCGGCTGAAATTCCTGTTCAACGACGATCCATTGATCAGTGATGGCAAGGATGAAAGCGGCGCGCCTGCGACCTTTACCGACTATTTCGATGTCGGGCAGCAATATAAAGAATTCCTGCATCTGACACAGTTGCTGGTCCGTGCCAACGCCAATCGCCCCAAAATCGTCAGCAAGGCAGCCGAGCGACACAATGACCATCCGGAACTCAGCGATGATCGCGCGCCGCTGACCCCGAAGATCTTGGGGCGCATTGATGAGTCTCTGCGGCGTGCGGATCTGTCCAACCTGATGCGTCGACAGGCGATTTGTGCCGTGGTGGGTGATGCGAACCCGACGCCGGTTTTCCACGAGTTGTTCATCTCGATCAAGGATTTGCAGGACACGCTGCTGCCAGATGTCAATGTTCTCTCGAACCGCTGGCTGTTTCAGCATCTGACCGAAATTCTGGATCGGCGCATGCTGTCGCTTCTGACCCGATCAAATGACGCATCAGTGACCGGGTCAGTAAGCATCAATTTGAACGTCTCGACACTGTTGTCACCGGACTTCTTGACGTTCGATAGTAACGTCAAGGCCGGGCAGCGCGGGACAATCGTGCTTGAGCTCCAGAAAATCGATATTTTTGCCGATCTTGGTGCGTTCTTCTTTGCGCGCGATTTCTGCCGTGATCGTGGCTATCGTATCTGTATCGATGGCATCAGTTATCTGTCCCTGCCCTATATCAACCGTAACAAGCTTGGCGTTGATATGATCAAGATGCTCTGGGATCCGGAAATGGAAAACATGGATGAAGAGCATCGCGAAGCCATGCGCGCCGCTGTGGCTGAGTCCGGTGATACCCGCGTTATTTTGTGCCGTTGTGACGACGAACGCGCCATCAAGTTTGGTCATTCGATCAATATCACCATGTTCCAGGGCCGCCATGTCGAGCACCTGATGAACGAACGGACAAAAAAATAGCGCCAGATTGCTGGCGCTATTGGGTGGTCTCACTTGTAAGGCTGAGGATCAGGCCTCTTCCTTTCCATCAATTCCGGCTTTTTCAAAGGTTGCCATGCCGGTGTGGCATTCTGCGGCTGCGCGCAAAAGCGGGATGGCAAGTGCAGCACCTGATCCTTCGCCAAGGCGCATGCCGAAATTGATCAGTGCTTCCTTGCCAAGTTTCTCAATCAGCCGCGCATGTCCCGGTTCTGCCGATACATGCCCAACAAGACAATGATCAAGTGCATCCGCACGCATCGCAGCCAGAACAGCTGCCGCCGCACAAGATACATAGCCATCAAGCAGTATCGGAACCCGTGCAAAGCGCGCTGCAATGATGGCACCGGCCATAGCAGCAATTTCGCGTCCGCCAACACAGCGCAGAACATCCAATCCGTCATGCATCTGGTTTTTATGTAGGATGATGGCATCACCTACGACGCGCGTCTTGCGGTCAAGGGTAGTGTCATCAATCCCGGTTCCCCGACCGGTCCAGTCCGCAGCATTCCCGCCATAAAGTGCATGGGAAATTGCCGCCGCCGATGTGGTGTTGCCAATGCCCATTTCGCCAGGCACAAAAAGATCCAGTCCCTTTTCAATTGCACTCATGCCAAAGGCCATCGCCTCGGCACAGCCTTCGTCATCCATCGCCGGTTCGTGGGAAAAGTCGTTGGTCGGGATTTCAAGGGCGACTTCCATGACGCGGAGTTCGGCATCGACAGACTTGCAAATCTGGTTGATCGCAGCCCCGCCATTGATGAAGTTTTCCACCATTTGCTGGTTCACGCTGGCCGGGAAGGCCGAAACACCTTGCGCAACGACACCGTGACTGCCGGCAAAGACGGTAACGCGCGGCCGCGACATGCGGGGCCGTGATGTTGCTTGCCATCCTGCCAGCCAAAGGCTGAAATCCTCAAGCCGTCCGAGCGATCCTGCAGGCTTGGTCAATGTCGGTTCGCGCTGGGCCACGGCGGCCTGCGCTTCCTGATCGACTTCGGGAAGTTCGGCGAGAAGTGCGCGAATTTCCTCAAGACTTTGGGGCGGATGTTTCGGGTTGAACATTTTGGTCTCCGGCTGGCGACAAAGGTGCCTAACTAGTGTTCCGCTTGGCTTCCGGGGTGGTAAGGATTAGGCTCGGAAACCAATTGTGTAAGGCGGTTCAGGAAGTCGGGCCAAACTAGGCCTGTGCGTAACAGATTGCCAGTTTGAAAATCGGAAATTTATGCTATCCAAAGATCATAACCAAAACGAAACAAATATGCAAAGCTCGGATTCACCTGACAAACCCAGCCCGGACACAGCGACAGATGCCCACGTCGAGGTTTCGCCTATTTCCGATTTCTGGCGCGCCCTGGCATTGCTGAGCCGCGTTCCGGTCAAGGGTATCGAGGATTTCCGCGCTGAGGTGATTGCAAGATCGGTCTGGTCTTGGCCGTTGGTCGGTTTGTTGCTGGCTGGTTTTGCCATGCTACCGGCGATGCTGGTCTATTCCCTGACAGCGAACATCCTGATTTTTGCAATTGTCGCCTTGGCAGGCATGGTTTTGTTGACCGGATCAATGCATGAAGATGGCATCGCAGATTGCGCCGACGGGTTTGGCGGCGGGTTTGAGCGGGCACGCAAACTTGAAATCATGCGCGACAGCCAGATCGGTACTTATGGCGTTGTTGCCCTGATCCTGTGTTTCGGTCTGCGTCTAATTTTGCTTTCTGCGGCGGGCGATGCCGGGCAGGCTGCGATCCTGTTTCTGGTGATGGCAATAACATCACGGGCAGCAATGCCAGTCGTGATGCATATCTTGCCTCCGGCGCGGGCCGATGGTTTGGGCAAGGGGGCCGGAACGCCAAATGTGATGATGGTCGGTTTGGGTGTTGGCCTTGCTTTGATCCTGTCGCTTGTTTTATCGGGTCTGTTTGCGACGATGGCCATTCTCATGGGTGGACTTTTGGCGGTGGGTATTGTTGCGGCGGTCGCGAAATGGCAGATCGGTGGCCAGACCGGCGATGTTCTGGGGGCAACTCAGATCGTGACCGAACTGTTTGTCGGTATCGCGTTTATTGCCGCCCTTTGATCAACCAGCACAGCAACAAGAAGGAATGCCGTGAGCAGTTTGAAAATAACCCGCTGGTGGCTGGTGCGTCACGCCCCCGTCCAAAATCCGAAACGCTTGGTCTATGGCCAAAGTGACATGCCTGCCGACCTTTCCGATGAAAAGGCACTGGCTGCCCTTGCCGGGCAACTGCCGGGTGATGCCGTCTGGGTGACCAGCCATCTGTCACGTACGCATGATACGGCCCGTAGTCTGCAGGCCTTCATGGATAAAGACGTAGTGCCGCAGGCTGAAAGCGGCTTTGCCGAACAGCATTTTGGTGATTGGGAATTGCAGAACTGGAATGATTTGCCCAAGGGGGAAACAACACGGTTCTGGACCGACTTTGCCCGCCAACACCCCCCAAAGGGTGAAAGCTTTGCCGATGTGGTTGCCCGTGTTGGTCCGGTTTTGGGTCGGTTGAGTGCGGATTGGGCGGGCAAGGATATTGTCGCCGTCGTTCATGGCGGAACGGTGCGCGCCATAATGGCCAATGCACTGGGTTTGTCCCTTGAAACCGCATTGGCATTTCATATCGACACGTTGGGGCTGACCACGCTTGAATATATCGACGGTGTCGACGAACCGGGCTGGCGCGTGACCGCTGTCAATCAGCGCTTCTAAGGAGCTTAAGGGGTGTTCCGTCAGGCAGAGGCCAGCTCGATATCGGATGCCATGTCATCAAGGGCATGTTCTGCCAGATAGCGGTCAACCATATCCGGGTTCAGATCATGCTTTTCGCAGATGTCGAAAACATCGCGCAGATAGGCCTGATAATAGGGTACCGGACGGCTGCGCGATTTGCTGCGCAATTTGGCAACATTCGGGAAATCACCGGCAAAGGATGCGTTTTCAATTACCTGGATGATGGTGTCATCAATGATGGCAGCCGGCATTCCGCAATAAGTCTTGCCGCAGGCAGACAACATCTTGCTGGCAGTCGGAACAGAAATGCCGGGCTGGGAAAGCAGCTCGTTCAACTCGTCCTGTCCGAAATCCGAGATCGACATCAGGGTCACCAAGGTCGGCATATCGCGCACAAGCAGCGACAGCGCATTGACGCGAATGCCGCGTTCATGGGACCAGATGATGGTTGCGATTACACCCTTTGAGGCATCCTCGGCAAAGATGTCACGCACATGGCGGCGTGCCAGAGTGATCTCGCCATCGGTTGCGTGCTGTTCAAGAAAATCCTGAAATGACCGATCAGAACTGTTCAGACGGTCCAGCAATCCCAGCCACATGTCCTTACGAGACGATGTGGTCCAGGTTGGCGCGTTCATTTGTCGGATTTTGGATAGGTGAGAACGTATTGCCATTGGTCTTGAAAAATCCAGATTACCCCAAGAGTTTCGGTGCAGTATTTCCTGCAGCCAGCCGGGTGATGTGTCTATATCCCGGGTTTTCGCCAGATTGCGGATTGTTCCGTCTTTAGGGTCAGGACCTATTAATTTGGTTTGAATGGTTAAACAGATTTGTGCGGATACGCGGAGTAAAACTGCAAGAAGATATTTATCTTTCAAGGTTTTACGACAAAGTAGCCCGTGCAAATCCGATTAATCCGAAGGACAGACGTTATATTTGCAAACTCCAGCGTCAAATCCCTTGTGCGGGATACTAACCCGCCCGGCGGTCTTTTCCTTGGATTTCGCAAATATAACGTCTGCCATTCAAACCAAATTAATAGGTCCTGACCCTAGTTCCAGCGCAACGGCTTGATGTTGGCTGAAATGGTATGACCTCTCAAGCAGACAATTCTTACAAATACTGACCTTCCGATTAGGGTGGGGTGGTAACGAAGGGTTAAGTGCCGAGAATGACCTTTGGCATTTTTGGCAAACCTGCTAGGTTCGGCGCATCGTTCGGTGATGGGAAATCGGTGCAAGGCCGATGCTGCCCCCGCAACTGTATCGGGTTGGGAGATCCGGGTCGGTGCCAACGCGCCAGACCAGCCACCGGGAAACCGGGAAGGCGGATCGCTTTCATGCCCGCAGCCAGGAAACCTGCCGAAGGTGTCACTATTCGAAGGAAGGTGACGACGCAATCGGGCCTCGGTGGGAGGCCATGGCGAGGAAGAAACGGGATGACCCAGACTTTACCCCCTGACGGCCCATTTGGCGGGACGCATCTAATCCTTGGCGGGGCGCGATCCGGCAAAAGCCGGTTTGCTGAAAACATCATCAATCAGGCGGGTGGTGGCACATATATCGCAACCGGGCGTGCCTGGGATGACGAAATGGCCAACCGAATTGATCTTCACAAACAATCACGCGGTGATCTTTGGCAGACATTGGAAGAGCCGCTCGAACTTTGTTCGGCGCTGCAGACCTGTAATGTCACAGGCGGCAAGCCGGTTCTGGTTGATTGTCTGACCTTGTGGCTGACCAATCTGATGCTTGAAGATCGCGACATTGATGCCGAGATCGGGGCTCTTTGTGACCTGCTGCCAACACTTGTTGTGCCGGTGCTTTTTGTCTCAAACGAGGTTGGCTTTGGCATCGTGCCTGAAAATGCGATGGCGCGTGCCTTTCGCGATCACGCCGGACGCCTGCATCAACGCATTGCTGAGATTGCAGACAAGGTCACCCTTGTGGTGGCCGGCATTCCGATGCAGGTTAAATAGTAACATAAAGAATTGAATTTTAAGGATTTCATAAATGGCACAATTAGGCAAAATCCCGGCAACCGTCATTACCGGCTTTCTGGGCGCTGGCAAGACAACCATGATCCGCAACATGCTGGAAAACGCCAATGGTAAACGCATTGCGCTGATCATCAATGAATTTGGCGATCTGGGTGTTGATCGCGGTATCATCAATGGCTGTGGCATTGAAGGCTGCGAAGAGGATGATGTTGTTGAACTGGCAAATGGTTGTATCTGCTGCACCGTGGCCGATGACTTCCTGCCAACCATCCAGGGCCTGATTGATCGTGACACGCCACCAGATCATATCGTTATCGAAACATCTGGCCTTGCCCTGCCAAAACCGTTGGTAAAGGCGTTTAACTGGCCCGAAGTCCGGTCGCGTGTGACCGTTGATGGTGTTGTGGCGGTTCTTGATGGCGCTGCCCTGCGTGATGGGCTGTTTGCCCATGACCATCATGCGGTGCAGGCGCAACGCGAAGCAGACGAAAATCTTGATCATGAAAGCCCGCTTGAAGAACTGTTTGAAGAACAGCTCCACTGTGCGGATATGGTGGTTCTGAACAAGACGGACCTTTTGACCGATGCTGAACGCAGCAAGGTCGAAGCCGATATCCGCGCAGAGCTGAAAAAGCCGTCGGTCAAGATTATCGCGACCGAACATTCTCGGGTTGAAAATACCATCCTGCTTGGTCTGGGGGCTGCCGCCGAGGATGACCTTGATAGTCGTCCAAGCCATCATGACGATGGTCACGAACATGACCATGATGATTTCGACAGCTTTGTTGTCTCGCTTGATGCGATTAGTGATCCGGCCAACCTTGAAAAGCGCCTGATTGATGTCGTGCGTCAATTTGACGTGCTGCGCATCAAGGGTTTCCTGGACGTGCCGGGCAAACCGATGCGCCATGTGGTTCAGGGTGTTGGTGAACGTTTTCAGCGCTATTTCGACCGTCCGTGGGCGGATGGTGAAACCCGTCGGTCCGAACTGGTGGTGATTGGCCTGCATGGTCTGGATCGCGTTGCGATCGAGGCCGCCATCAAGGCCGCCTGATCCAATTTAACCTGATAAAGCTCACCTGAAACCGGATGCTAAAAATCATCCGGTTTCAAACTTTTTGAAGACCAAACGCACAAGGATACGGATCGCGCGATGCATCTATTGGCAGCCCAGCCCGGAATGGTGACAGATGGCAGTGAGGCCGTTGACCTTGGACAGCAACCAGGCGATGTGGTGATCCTGTCTGCGGCCGAGTCTGAGCTCGCTTGCCTTGCCGGGGCGCAAGCGCGGCTGGTAGATGCATTTGGCGATGAAACCCCGTCACTGCGTCTGGCAAGTTTGCTGCAGCTTGGCCACAACATGTCGGTCGATCTTTATATCGACGATGTACTTTCCGACGCCAAATTCATCATCGTGCGCATTCTGGGCGGGCGCGGTTATTGGGATTATGGCATCGAAAAGTTGGTTGCGCTTGCGCGTGCCAAGGACATTCCATTGGTCCTGTTGCCAGGTGATGATCAACCCGATGCGGAGCTTTTGACGCTTTCGACCGTCAAGGGGCGCGAATATCAGAATATCTGGCGTTACCTGATCGAAGGCGGACCGCAAAATTCCGAGAATTTACTTCGCCTTATATACGAAAAGTTAAATTCAAGCGTTAACTGGAGCTGGTCACCGGCGGCCCCGCTGGTCAAGGCCGGGGGCTATTGGCCCGGCAAGGCGCAGGCAAGCCTTGATGAAATCCGGGTTAACTGGATTGAGAATCAACCGGTTACGCCGATCATCTTCTATCGGTCTCTGGTTCAGGCGGCCAACCTCGACGTTATTGACGCGCTGGTTGAGGAACTTTGTGCCAATGGTCTGAATCCATTGCCGATTTTTGTTGCCAGCCTTAAGGATCCGTTGGCTGCAGCGTTGGTCGATGACTGGTTGGGAGAAACCAGTGCGGATTTGATCCTGAATACCACCGGCTTTGCGATATCTGTTCCGGGTTCAGAACGAAAAAATGGTCCGTTTGACGCGGTGGATGTCCCGGTATTTCAGGTGGTGCTGTCTGGTGGTGGCGAAGAAGCCTGGCGTGAGGGTGTGAATGGTCTGGCCGCGCGCGATATTGCGATGAATGTGGCGCTTCCCGAGGTTGATGGCCGTATCCTTTCACGCGCGGTATCGTTCAAGGGATCGGCTGGCAAGGATGACCTGACCCAGATTGATCTGGTGAAATACATCCCGGTGCGTGATCGCGTGGCCTTTACGGCCAAACTTGCCGCCAATTGGGTGCGGTTGCGCAGAACTGACACCAGCGCGCGCAAGGTGGCGATGGTCATGGCAAACTATCCCAACAAGGATGCGCGTCTTGGCAACGGCGTCGGGCTTGATACGCCAGCCGGCATGATCGAAACACTCCGCGCCATGCAGGGCGAAGGATACAGGGTGAATGATCTGCCGAAAGATGGCGACGCCCTGATTGCTGCGATCAAGGCCGGGCCGACCAACGATTTCAAATCGCTTGCCAACCGCGAAATTCGCGTGACCTTGTCTCGCACGGACTACCGAAAGGCGTTTGATGGCCTGCCGAAAACCATCCGGGGTCAGGTGTTTGAGGCCTGGGGCGATCCGACAAATGATCCGTTTTATCTGGCCGATCAGGATGCCTTTGCGCTTTCGATCTTACCGCTTGGCAATGTGGTGGTCGGGTTGCAGCCTGCGCGCGGCTATAACATTGATCCGCTTGAAAGCTATCACTCGCCCGATTTGGTGCCGCCGCACAACTATTTCGCCTTTTATATCTGGCTGCGCCATGTGTTTGGCGTCGACGCCATCATTCATTTTGGCAAGCATGGCAATATGGAATGGCTGCCGGGCAAGTCACTGGCCCTGTCCGAGGATTGCTTCCCGGAGGCCGTTTTTGGTCCGACGCCGCATTTCTATCCGTTCATCGTCAATGATCCGGGTGAAGGCACACAGGCCAAGCGCCGGGCACAGGCGGTAATCCTTGATCATCTAACCCCGCCTTTGACGCGTGCAGAAAGCTACGGCCCGCTTAAGGATCTAGAAGCGCTGGTCGATGAATATTATGACGCGGCCGCGGTTGATCCCCGTCGCCTTGTGATCCTGAAACGCGACATCCTTGAACTGGCGATCCGCATCGGCCTGTACCGTGATTGCGGTATCGAGCCCGACGAGGACGAAGAAAGCGCGCTTGCCAAGCTTGATAACTATCTGTGCGAACTCAAGGAACTTCAGATCCGTGATGGGTTGCATATCTATGGCAAGGCCCCGGATGGGGATCTTCTGACCGATCTTCTGGTGGCACTTGCACGCCTGCCACGCGGGGCAGAATCCGGACCGAAGGCATCCCTGCATCGCGCGATTGCCAAGGATATTCTGGGGGATCCGGCGTTTGATCCGCTTGATTGTGCCTTTGCCGAATTTTGGTCCGGCGCCAAGCCTGATGTACTGGCGGCCTATGATGCGGGTGATATCGGGCCATGGCGCACCACCGGTGATACCGTGGAGCGGATCGAGCTTTTGGCTCGTGATCTGGTCAGGGGCACAGTGAAGGCCGATCCGGCATGGTCGGCCGTCTGTGACGTTATTTTTGATATCGAAACGACTATTCGCCCGGCCGTTGTTGGCTGCGGCCCGGCCGAGATTGAGGGCCTTTTGCGTGGCCTTGCCGGGAAGTTCGTCGAACCTGGCCCTTCCGGTGCCCCGACCCGTGGCCGCCCGGATGTGCTGCCGACCGGCCGGAATTTCTATTCGGTTGATACCCGTACTGTCCCGACCCCGGCAGCCTGGCAGTTGGGGTGGAAGTCGGCCGAGTTAATGTTGGAACGCCATGTGCAGGATCACGGCGAATGGCCAAGCGCCCTTGGTTTGTCTGTTTGGGGAACCAGCAACATGCGCACCGGCGGTGATGATATCGCACAGGCGTTGGCCCTGATGGGGGTGCGTCCGACTTGGGATAGTGCATCACGCCGGTTGACCGGTTTTGAAATCATGCCAGCATCAGTGCTGGGCCGACCGCGTGTTGATGTCACCCTGCGCATTTCGGGTTTCTTCCGCGATGCCTTTCCCGGTCTGATTGATCTGTTTGACAGTGCGGTACGCGCGGTGGCCGAGCAAACCGATGAACCGGATGATCTCAATCCGATTGCCGTAAGGATAAGGGTTGAAACCGAAAAACTCCGCGCTGAGGGAATGGACGCGGATCAGGCCGCCCGACAAGCTGGCTTCCGGGTATTTGGCTCCAAACCCGGTGCCTATGGGGCTGGTTTGCAGGCGATGATTGACGAAAAACTCTGGGAAGACGAAGACGATCTTGCTGATGCTTACCTTGCCTGGGGCAGTTATGCCTATGGCAATGGAGCCGAGGGCACGGCAGCGCGCGATCTGTTTGAAACCCGCCTCGCCAAGGTTGATGCGATTGTCCACAATCAGGACAACCGTGAACATGATTTGCTGGATTCCGATGACTATTATCAGTTCGAAGGCGGAATGACATCTGCTGTGCGCAGTCTGTCGGGCAAACAGCCCACAGTTTATCACAGCGATCATTCCCGCCCGGAAAGCCCGAAAATCCGCACCCTGGAAGAGGAAATTGCCCGTGTCGTTCGGGCGCGTGTCGTTAACCCCAAATGGATCAAGGGCGTGATGCGCCATGGCTACAAGGGCGCGTTCGAAATGGCGGCAACAGTTGATTATCTGTTTGCCTTCGCCGCGACCGCGCGTTGTGTCGCCGATCATCACTTTGATCTGGTCTATGATGCTTACCTTGGCGATGCCGAGGTGCGTGAATTTATCGCCGATCATAATCCCGATGCGTTGCAAGACATCAAGAACCGCCTGAATGAGGCGATCGAGCGCGGGCTGTGGCAGCCGCGTCGCAACAGTGTTTCCGTCGATCTGGGACGGTAAAGCGTCAACTATTGCTTGTTATTGGAATCACGGGAATTTTACCGTCGGAACAAACCGGGCAGTTGAAACGTTACGTTTTCGCACCATATCTCAATTAACCAACTGTTAATAAGTTGTGAGGGACGGGGCACCCCTATCGGATCGCCTGCATGGGAAGCAGGTTGATTGAACAGATCGGAGGCCGCGATGGATATCAAGACCAACGTTCGTTTGCCAGATTATCTGCAAACTCCAATGCCTGCCCATGACAGGCATGCAGATATCGTCAACTCCCTGCTTTCTGATTTCGACATGCCAGACTGGTTGCGTGCAGATTTGCACGGCAACGGGCGCTATCGCCCGGCCCGTGGGGCCATTCGCGCAGTTCTGGATGTCCGTGAACGTTTCAACGGCGTGCACCGGCCAGTAACGTTTGATGAATTCCATGCCGGCATGACAGAGCTTGCCCATCACCTTCCGGGTCCGGACCAAACCAAGTTTGAAATCAATGCCAAGGTGAAGATTTACTGGCGCTACCTTCAAGGGGTCGAACGTCAGGTTTGGCGCACGGCCGTTGCGGTTGCCCATCTTCGTCTGGATCACTTCCCGGTGGTGCGGGATTTCAAAACTCTGATCGAACAGGTCGCGATCAGTCGCGACTGGCTGGAAAAACGCCTAGAGGTGGTCGAGAAAAGCTTCCAAAGCCCGGCCGGGGCGCGCAACGAGGCCGTGCGCAAGGCACTGGACCGCCTGCGCCGTATGTCGCCCGGTGATCGCCTGCAATTGTTCAATAAGGCCCGGATGCGCCGCCCGGAACTGCGCAATATCGACATGCGCGAGCCCGATAAATGGGCGGATCTGGTGACCAGTGACCTTGGCCTGACAACAGGCCAAAGCGCCAATTGGTAAAGCCTGATTGATCAAGAAGAGCAAAAAGCGCGGTCATTAGGATCGCGCTTTTTGTTTGCGGGATTGTCTTGGTTTGCTTGCGCGGGCAAACTCACTGCCCAACACTTCAGGGCAGATACATCGCGTGAAGAACTCAATTCCCAAATCCTGTTGTCTGTGGGCAGGCATTCTCCTCGGCTTGCTATCGCATGGGCAAACCGCACAGGCGGATACCACAAAAGTATGGACCCCCGTCCCAAGCGGCCCGTTTCACTGGCAGCTTCAAGGCACGCTTGATGTCAATAACGCCATCCGCGTTGTCGGGGCCGATCTTTTTGATGTGTCTACTGATCAGGTCGCGGCTTGGCGCGCTGCCGGGCAGTATCCGATTTGCTATATCAATGTCGGGGCTGTCGAAGATTGGCGGGATGACGCGAAGGCGTTTCCGCAAGATGTAATCGGCGCGCCCTATTGGGGCTGGGATGGCGAAAACTGGCTTGATATCAGCCGGTTCGAGCTTTTTGCCAATGTGATCACGGCCCGTCTTGATCTTTGCCGTGACAAGGGATTTCTGGCGATTGAGCCTGATAACATTGATGCCTTTGAAGCCGATCAAAGCAGTAAGCCAACCGGTTTTGACATCACGCGCGATGATCAGCTGCGCTATGTGAACTGGCTGATCAAAGAGGCCCATCTGCGCGGTCTTGCTATCGGGCAGAAAAATGTTGCCGATCTTGTGCCCGCTCTTGTTGATCAGATGGATTTCGCCCTGCTGGAATCGGCCCATCGACTTGGCTTCATGCATGAGTTTGATGTTTATGTCTCTCAAAATAAGCCGGTTTTCGCCGTCGAATATCTTGACGAAGGGGCCGATGCCAATGCCTTTTGCCCGGCGGCGAAGCAGCACGGATTTCAGGGGGTGATCGCCAATCTGGATCTTGATCAAACTCCGCAAAACTGCCCTTGATCCCAGGGGGGCTTTCGCCGCATTCTGGGCCGGCATTTCAAAGGGAAGAAACAATGACCGACAAAACCCAGCCAGACGTCGATATCAATGCGCGCCATGATGAAAAAATGAAGAAAATCAAGGCCGCCCGCGACAAGATGATGGCCCAGAAGATCGATAAAAAGGGCCTGATCATTGTTCATACCGGCAAAGGCAAGGGCAAGTCTTCCTCGGCCTTTGGCATGGCGATGCGCTGTGTCGGCCATAATATGAAAGTCGGCGTTGTCCAGTTCATCAAGGGTGGCTGGGAAACCGGTGAGGCAAAGCTTCTTAAAAAATTCCCCGATCTTTGTGAATTCCACGCCATGGGGGCGGGCTTTACCTGGGAAACCCAGAACAGAGCACAGGATGTCGCACTGGCCCGCGAAGCCTGGAACAAGGCATTGGAAATGCTGCGCGATCCAAGCTATTCGATGGTGATCCTCGATGAGATCAATATCGTTCTGCGCTATGATTTCCTGCCGCTTGAGGATGTGCTTGAAGCACTCGCCAACAAACTGCCTGATCAGCATATCGTGCTGACCGGGCGCAATGCCCCGGATACCTTGATCGAGGCGGCCGATCTGGTCACGGAAATGACGATGGTCAAACACCCGTTCCGCGAACAGGGCATCAAGGCACAGATCGGTGTCGAATTCTGATCCTGCCTTGATCATTTAGCGGATCACTTACAAGAAAGTTTTGAAACCGGAATGAGTGCGCAATCCGTTCCCGCTCTGATGTTGCAAGGTACTGGTTCTGATGTCGGGAAATCCTTGCTGGTCGCCGGATTGTGCCGTGCCTATGCCAGACGTGGCCTTCGGGTGCGTCCGTTCAAACCGCAAAACATGTCCAACAATGCCGCCGTTACCGATGATGGCGGCGAAATCGGCCGCGCGCAGGCGCTTCAGGCACGTGCAGCGGGCGTTGCGACCACAGTTCATATGAACCCGGTCCTGCTCAAGCCCCAAAGCGACATTGGGGCGCAGGTCGTGGTGCAGGGCAAAGTCCTGACCAGCGCCAAGGCACGTGATTATTATCGCCTTAAACGTGATCTGCTGCCCAAGGTGGTCGAAAGTTTCGAGATCATGGCAAGTGACGCCGATCTTGTCCTGATCGAAGGTGCCGGCTCACCTGCCGAGGTCAATTTGCGGGCCTCCGATATTGCCAATATGGGGTTTGCCGAGGCGGTGGGTGTGCCGGTCATTCTGGTTGGTGATATTGATCGTGGCGGGGTGATTGCCTCCATCGTTGGAACGCATGCGTTGCTGTCCGAGGATGACCGCCGCTGGCTTAAGGGTTATGTGATCAACAAGTTTCGCGGCGATGTGTCGCTGTTTGAACCGGCCACCGGCATCATTCATGAAACTTGTGGCCTTGAAAGTTACGGTATCGCAACGTACTGGCCGAATGCCTACAAGCTGCCTGCCGAAGATGGCGTGGCGCTGGAAAAGGCCGGGAAATATCACCGCAAGGCCGGGGATGCGACGAACGCAATTCTGCGCATTGCGGTGCCGCATCTGCCCCGTATTGCCAATTTTGATGATCTTGATCCGCTGGCGGCCGAGGATGATGTTGAATTGCTGGTGATCAAGCCGGGCCAAGTGATCCCGGGCGATTGTGATCTGGTGCTTCTGCCGGGGTCAAAATCGACCATGGCAGACCTTCGGTTCGTCAAAGATCAGGGCTGGGATATCGATATTCTGGCCCATTACCGCCGTGGCGGTCATGTGGTCGGCATTTGCGGCGGCTATCAGATGCTGGGCCGTATGGTTCATGACCCAAACGGGGTGGAAGGCGCACCGGGCAGTGAGGCCGGGCTGGGTCTTCTGGATGTTGAAACCGTCATGGCCGGTGACAAGACGCTTCGCAAAACAACCGGTCTGACGCTTGGCGATAACGCTGCTTTTGCCTCTGGAATTGCTGTTGATGGCTACGAAATCCATATGGGCCGGACCGATGGCCCGGATCGGGCGCGAAGCTGGCTTGATTTGGATGGTGTGGTGGATGGCGCGATCAGTGGTGATTGGCGGGTTCTGGGGTGCTATCTGCACGGGCTGTTTGGCAGTGATGATTTTCGTCATGCCTTTTTGGCGGCATTGCGATCGGACGAGGCACACAAAATGACGCATTTTGAGGCCAGTATTGACGCGGCCCTTGATGAACTGGCTGATCATCTTGAAGCCTGCCTTGATCTCGATGGCATGCTGGAACTGGCAAAAAGCCGGGCGTGACAGGGCGTGTTTAAGCTTTCTGTCAGGCATGAGCGTTACGTATAGCAAAATTGCACTTTCGCACACTTGAAGGTCTTTACTTCGTGCGCGTTGCATGGTTTGAGATATCTTGCAGTTCCGGGTTGGAAACGGACCGGCTTCGTTGCGGTTTATGGAATGTTTGCGCCCCTATGCCGGGTCTTTGCGAAACGTTCATCTTGGTCGGGTATCTTCACGCTCATGCGTCAGTTATATCATTTTTGGCTTTCACCTTTTTCGCGCAAGGTCCGTCTGGTCCTGGCCGAGAAAAAGCTCGATTTCGAACTCACGGCTGAACCGGTATGGGAACGGCGTGACGATTTCCTGCTGCTTAATCCGGCCGGTGAAGTGCCTGTGCTCAAAGAAGAAGACGGCGCGGTGCTCTGTGATTCCAGCGTCATCTGCGAGTATCTCGACGAGGTGTACGAGGACGAGCCGAAACTGTTTGGATCCGACCCCAAGGAACGCGCCGAAATCCGCCGCCTTGTCGCGTGGTTTGATGGCAAATTCAATCGGGAGGTCACTGACCATCTGCTCGGCGAGAAGCTCCTGAAACGCTTCTTTTCAACCGGCACCCCCGATACCAAGGTCCTGCGCGCTGGACGCACCAATGGCGCCTATCACATGGATTATATTGGCTGGTTGTTTGAACGCCGGAACTGGCTGGCTGGTGATCATCTGACCATGGCCGATCTGGCAGCTGCCGCACAGGTATCCGTGATCGACTATATGGGCGATATCAACTGGTCAAAACATCCACGTGCCAAGGACTGGTACATGCGGATAAAAAGCCGCCCTGCCATGCGCGATATTCTGGCAGATCGGCAGGCAAGTTTCCCGCCATCAAGTCATTACGCGGAACTGGATTTTGAATGAAGAATTCATCCATATCTGATGAATTCTACCCTGAAGGCGGGTTAAATACCGCCAGTTACGATCTTCGCGCTGATCTTGATCGTAAGATTTTTGAAGACCCCATTCCCTTTTACACGCGTTTGGCGACCAGCCTTGCGCATGAAAATGGCGTGCTTGAACTGGGCTGCGGCACGGGCCGGATCAGTGCCGCGATTGCCAAACTTGGTGTCGCGGTCGAAGGCCTTGATCTGTCACCTGCCATGCTGGGTCAGGCATACGCCAATTACCCCGATCTGACATGGCATCTTGGCAATATGTGCGACTTTGATCTGGGGCGGCAGTTTGATCTGGTGATCATCCCGTTTCGTGGGCTTCAGGAAGTCATCGATGCCAAGGATCAGCGTCGTGCCCTTGAACGCGCCTTTGCCCATCTGAAACCCGGCGGGGCAATCGCCCTTGATCTGATGGATCCGGATTTGCGCTATTGCCTGCCAGAAGGTGACCCGGAGCACGTCGAACTGCCGATCTTTCCGATGCCAGAGGGCGTCGGGCAACCGGGCAGTCGGCTTCGCATCACGGCCATGGAACGCACCAATGATCCCCTGACCCAAAAGTTCAGCGAACATTGGCGGTTTGAAGAAATCAATGATCGGTGTGATGTGATTGCGCGCGAGGATTGCTGGCATCACCTGCGCTGGGTGCATCGCAGTGAAATGCGGTTGATGTTGGAGTTGTCCGGTTTCGTTTCGATATCGGAATTTTCGGATTTCCAGGGCAATCCGCCGAAATATGCCAGCAACCAGGTCTGGATGGCAAAACGGCCGGACTGATGCCCGGCCGCTCAATTGCGTCTATTGGTGTTGATCCGTCAGCTGCTCAGTTGCCGGCGAATTTCGCGGCACTGGTCATGGTTTCAGCACGTTCCTCATTGGTCAGCGGTACCAAACCGTTATCTGCCAGAAGGCCTTCTTCACCAATCACCGCTTCCGAGACATAGGTCGAGATAAAGTCACCCAGGCTCTGAACCAGCTGTTGATGGTCATCCTTGACGTATAGATAAAGCGCACGCGATGCAGGATAGCTGCCATCAAGGATGGTTTCATAATCCGGCTCGATGCCATTGATCGGAACCCCCTGAAGGCGCTCGCGATTGCGCTCCAAGTTGTTAAAGCCCATCACGCCGTATGAGGTCGGGTCTTTTTCAAGCTTGCTGATCACCAGACGATCATTTTCCCCGGCTTCGATATAGGCGCCGTCTTCGCGAAGGGTCCGGCACAGCAGGCGGAAGCTGTCAGGATCGGTTGCCTCAAGGCTTGCGATGTCAGAAAACGTCGCACAACCCTGATCAAGCAACAGTTGCCCCATCAGGTCGCGCGTACCCGAAGTCGGCGGTGGTCCATAAACGCGGATTTTAAGGTCCGGCAGGCTGGGATCGATATCAGACCATTTTTCATGCGGGTTTGGGACACTTGCGCCCTTGACCGGAACGGTCCGCGCAAGGGCGAGATAAAGCTGACGGGCGGTAAGTTCCATACCCGGTGCTTCACGCGAGCCCAGCAGGACAATACCATCATAGCCGATCTTGATTTCGCTGATGTCGCGGACAGAGTTTGCCGCGCAAATTGCGGTTTCCGACCCGGTGATCGGGCGCGATGCGTCAACGATATCGGGGAACTCTGCGCCAATGCCGCCACAAAACAGCTTGAAGCCGCCGCCTGAACCGGTGCTTTCAACCACCGGGGCCGGTGCGCCGGTGGTCTTGGCGAAATGTTCGGCGACCTTGGTGGTCAGCGGAAAGATCGTCGAAGAACCGACAATCCTGATCTGATCGCGGGCCATTGCGGCATGTGATGTCAGAAGTGCCATCGATGCGGCAAGGGTAGCCAAGGCAAACGTGCGACGCATTTCGTCCCCCAAAACGTATCCGGTGATGGTCCGGCAAATGGTTCTACCGGTCATATACAAGGAAATCGGTCACCGTGAACCTGTTTTCTGAACTGACGGTCCCCGTCAGTTCGATTCGGTGCGAACATCCATCTTCTCTATATTCGCTTTTGCCGCGTCAGCAACAGGGGTTCCATTTGAAAGTTCTATGACAGTTAACCAGTCCTGCCGTGCAAGATCGTTATCACCGGCAATCTGATGGAGCTTGCCGCGTTCGAAAAGCGCCTGAACATTCTGGGGTTCCCGGTTCAAAACTTGTTCGATATCAGTCATTGCCAAATCGTAACTTTCAAGCAGTCGCCAGGCCGATGCCCGGTAAATCAGCGCCTCGGTATGACCGGGTTGAAGATCAAGGGCGGCATTGAGGTCATCAATCGCCTCCCAATACTGCCCGGCAAGGCCAAGCGCCATGGCACGATCTACCCAAAGCTGCGGGTTGTTGGGCACCAGTTCAAGCGCGCGGCTTTGATCACGCCAGGCGAATTCAAGGTTATCGGCCATCATCCAGGCCTGACCGGCCTGGGCCAGCATCCCGGCAACCACACCGGGCCCGGCCGTGCTGTCCTTGGCAAGCGCGTCAAGGCGGGTGGCGGCTTCTTCATATTTGCCAAGTGATATCAGCGCTACGGCAACACAGTGGCGGGCCGGTTCCCCACCACCCAGATCGCGCCAAGCAATCGCGCTTTCAAATCCGTCTTCGGGTTTGAGTTGCGCCAGCTTGATGCAGTCACGATATTGCTGGCTTTCTTCCTGTGTCATGCCACCGTTGCTTTCGGTCTGGGCCTTGGCGGAAGGCACGCCTGCGCCATAGATGCCGACAAACCCCGCCAGACACAGCAAGCCTGTGGCGCGCGCTAGGAACGAGGTCGCGAAAAGTCGTGACATGAAAAAGCTCCGTCTTTGGCAAAGTTTCTGGCAGTCACCATAGAAGATCACATGATCGATCCACCATGGCTGAATGCGCATATCTGTAAACGCACATTCGTGAAGTCTCACACCATGAAAACGGCAACAAGATGATTGTTGTTCCCGAAAGCCACAGGTTGCGGGAACAAATCATGGTCCAAAAGGTTTTGCCAAAAGACTTTGTTTGTCTGTGGCAAGGCCGTTACTGTGCCCTTCACACGAATTTGCCGTCACAAAAGGTGCCTTGATGACCAATAAGCTGTTCTGTTTCGGATTGGGATTTTCCGCCCGCCTTGTTGCCCGCGAGCTTAAGGCAGACGGTTGGAAAATTGCCGGAACCACGCGGAGCGCGGACAAGGCCGAACAGCTGAAGTCTGAAGGCATCGAGCCCTTCATTTTTTCCGATGATCAACCGATTGCCGATATCGCCAGCGCGCTTGAAGGCGTGACGCATGTCCTTTCATCGGCCCCACCCGGTGGGATGGGCGATCCGGTGATCCATCATCATGGCAGTGATCTTGCGGCACTGCCCGCGGGCACGTGGATTGGCTATTTGTCGACCACCGGGGTTTACGGTGATCGGGATGGTGCCGAAGTCACCGAGGACGATGATCTTTTGCCAAGTGGCAAGCGCGGGCGTAGGCGGGTGGCTGCCGAAAAGGCTTGGTTTGATCTGGGCCGTCGTCATAATCTGTGTGTGCAAAGCTTCCGACTGGCGGGCATCTATGGCCCTGGTCGCAACGCGCTTGAAACCGTTCGCTCGGGCCGCGCGCGCCGGATTGTCAAACCCGGTCAGGTCTTTTCGCGCATCCATGTTGATGACATCGCCCAGACGGTTCTTGCATCCATCAAGCAGCCCAATTGCGGGGCGGCCTATAATGTGTGTGATGATGATGCGGCCCCGCCTCAGGATGTGATTGCCCATGCTTGTGGCTTGCTGGGTATCGATCCGCCACCCGAACAGGATTTTGCCACCGCCAAGCTAAGCCCGATGGCCGCCAGTTTCTATGAAGACAACAAACGGGTTTCAAATGCGCGGATCAAACAGGAATTGGGTGTTAAGCTGCGTTATCCGGATTATCGGGCCGGTTTGCTGGCACTTCATGATGAAATACTGGCCAAATTGCAGGGCAGAGACGAAAACGTTTCATAAAACCGCATTGTTGACCAC
Organism: Thalassospira sp. CA1; assembly: GCF_059052855.1. Lineage (NCBI taxonomy): Bacteria > Pseudomonadati > Pseudomonadota > Alphaproteobacteria > Rhodospirillales > Thalassospiraceae > Thalassospira > Thalassospira sp. CA1. Next base: position 18,722 of record NZ_JBZCIA010000001.1, on the reverse strand, counting down.
AATTGCGGGTCGTATATAACCCAAGAGCCTGCGGAAAATCATATTGTCGTCTGTTTGGACACCGTATGTTCAGGCACCATATGATTTTCCACAGGATCAGTTTCGGACCGGATCGTCTTGGCGTTCCGGACCCCAAGGCCACCGAGCACGGGTATCTGATGTGGGCATCGTCCGCATCGTCCCGACCGGCAAGGAGAGAGCAAGCATGGATCGTCGTATCGTAACCGTTTTTGGCGGCACCGGATTTGTCGGACGTCATATCGTCAAGCGTCTGCTGGAGCGTGATTTTATCGTTCGCGTCCCGACCAGAAGCTTTGAGCGCGTCAAAAAACTCAAACCGATGGGCAATCTGGGCCAGGTCGTTCCGGTCCACTGCGATGTGCGCGACGAAGACAGCATCAAGGGCGCGCTCGAGGGGTCCGAAGCGGTGATCAACCTGCTTGGCATTCTCTATGAACGCGGCAGCAAGAATTTCCTTAATATCCACGTCAAGGCGGCCAAACGCATTGCCGAGGAAGCCAAGGCAGCCGGTGTAAAGACGCTTTTGCATATGTCGGCACTGGGTGTGGATAAAAACACCTCTGCCAACTATGCGACGTCCAAACTGGCCGGTGAAAAGGCGGTGCGTGAAGTGTTTCCGGATGCGGTGATTTTCCGCCCGTCGGTGATCTTTGGCCCGAACGACAATTTCCTGAACAAGTTTGCCACCATGGCGCGTTTCTCGCCGATGCTGCCGGTTGTTGGCGCACCGGGCCTTCCGAAAGTTGATCTGGGTGAAGGCAAGGTAGATCTGCACGGCGAAGGCGGCCCGAAATTCCAGCCGGTCTATGTTGGCGATGTTGCCGATGCTTTTGTCACGGCCCTTACCGAAGGCAAATCGGCTGGCAAGACCTATGAACTTGGTGGACCGGAAACCTATTCCTTCATGGCGCTTCTGCAGGACATGCTGCGCATCACCCGTCAGCGCGCCATTCTGATGCCGGTTCCGTTCTGGCTGGCCTCAATCAAGGCATTCTTCCTGCAGTTCCTGCCGGTCCCGCCGCTGACCCCGGATCAGGTACGGTTGCTCAAGACCGATAACGTCGTTTCCGAAGGTGCGGACGGTTTTGCCGAACTTGGCATTACGCCCAACAGCCTCGAGGCAATTGCGCCGTCATACCTCAAACGGTTCTGCCCGCCGCGTAAATCCGGTGAGTTCCGCCGTTTCGTCTAAAACGCACGGCTGATCAGATGATCAAAAAGAAAACCCCGCCAAACCGTTGGCGGGGTTTTTTCTTGTCTCGAAGGTGCCAAGGATATTGGCCAGCGTGCACAGGACCATCAGACCTTCTTAAGGGTCTCACGAACGGTATCGATGATTTCAGAACGTGACGGGGCCTGAATGACCGGCTCCCCGCCCGGGCGTTCAATCATTATCACCGGAATGCCAAGGTTCCGCGCCGCTTCGATCTTGGCAAAGGTCGCATCACCGCCGCTGTTCTTGCTGACGATCACATCGATTTCGTTACGTTCAAGAAGTTCGGTCTCGCTTTCAACACTGAACGGGCCGCGCGCAAACAGCCACTCACCAAATTCCAGATCAAACGGATCACGCGGGGCATCAACGGTGCGGACAAGCAACCACGTTTTTTCAAGCCCTTCAAAGGCATGCAGGTTCTTGGCACCGCTGGCGATCAGCGCGCGATTGCCAACGTCAGGCAGGATTTTGGCCGCGTCTTCAATCGATTTTACCATGATCCAGTTGTCATCTTCGGTCTGTTCCCAGGCCGGACGGTGATACTGAATGCAAGGCATTGCCACGGCATGGCAGGCCTTGGCGATATTGTGCGAAATCTCGGTCGCATAGGGATGGGTCGCGTCAATCACCAGATCAATCTGTTCGTTTTTAAGGTGGGTGATAATGCCCTCCGGCCCACCAAAACCGCCGATGCGAACAGGGACGCCATCAGGAAGGCTCGGCGCGCTGGTGCGCCCGGCGAGCGAGAGTTGCAAACGAACATCCCGGCCAAACTCATGCATCAGGTCCTCTGCAATGCGATTTGCGTCTCCGGTCCCGCCAAAAATAAGAATGCGTTTTGGACGTTCGGCAGGGCGGGAGAGGGACATGGGCAAAGAACCTTGTTGTTGCTTTATAACCTTGGATGGCCTGTTTGTTGTGCAGACACGGGAACAGATTAACGAACTGCTGCTTATGATGCCACCGGTCGGAATTGATCAAATTCGCCAATCCCGTGGCGGGCAATGATGGTGCCGTTGCGGTCGGTAATAACGACTTCAACGGCCGATGCGCCGTCCAATGTGGCGCGTGCGGATTCGCAGGCCTGACGGGCAATCGCATCTTCAATCTTAACGTCCGCCGCCTGACAAAGTTCCAGAACCTGTTTGGCGGTATTGGCCGTGCGGCACTGGTCTTGCAGCGTTTCATCGCCGCCGCACGCTGCAATCGTTCCTGCCAGCCGATCAAAATCGACCTGTGATCGGCTTGAATGCAAATCGAGATGCCCCTGGGCAAGTTTGACCAGTTTGGCAAAGCCACCGGCGATGCTGACAAAGGCAATCGGGTTCTTGCGAAGATATTTCAGCATCCCGCCAACAAAGTCGCCCATATCAAGAATGGCTTCTTCGGGCAGGCCATAGAATGCGCGAATGGCCGCCTCGGACGTTTTGCCGGTTGCGCTGGCAACATGTTCGCGCCCGGTCGCACGCGCGACGTCAATCCCGCGATGGATCGAATGGATCCACGCCGAACAGCTAAACGGGATGACAATCCCCGTGGTTCCCAGAACCGACAAACCGCCGACAATACCCAATCGCCCATTCCATGTCTTGGTGGCAATTTCAGCACCCCCGGGGATGGAAATCTCGATCTCGACATCGGGGCTTGCGCCATACTGATCACAAAGTGCTTCGATCTGTCCGATCATCATTTCGCGCGGTTTGGGATTGATCGCGGGTTCACCCGGCGGCAATGGCAGGCCCGGCTTTGTAATCGTGCCAACTCCGTCACCGGCATGGAATGTGATGCCGCCGCCGGGTTTGCCGACGCGCACCGTCGATATGATTTCCGCCCCATGGGTGACATCGGGATCATCGCCGGCATCCTTGATCACGCTGGCGCGCGCCCAGCCATCACCCTTTTCCGCCTTGATCAACTTGAAGGACGGCGTTTCTCCGCCAGGCAGGGTAATGGTGACCGGATCGGGAAAAACGCCGGACAGCAATGCCTGCCACGCGGCACGGGTTGCGGCGGTGGCACAGGCCCCCGTCGTCCATCCCTTGCGCAGTGGTCCTTCCGGTTTTCTTGCCATCAGTCGGTTTTTTTCCTGTTAATCCTGTCGGTGTTTTCGCTATTGAGGGCGGGGATAAGATCCGATTGGGAAACTCAATTAAACATCAATAATTATGTGATTTAAAAAGTTATACGAAAAAATATCGGAAATATGTTGTGCGTATCGTTTGATTGCTGTTTAACATATCCTCTTGATGCGGTCCTGCACAGATGGCTGCATTTCATTTAAGTAGAAGTATCGCGCGATGACGAACCTTGGTGTTGATTTTCCGGTTTTTGAACCGGGTTGGGTATGGCTTGTTGGGGCGGGACCTGGTGATCCCGGTCTTCTGACGCTGCATGCCGTCAACGCCATGCAACAGGCCGATGTTGTTGTCTTTGATGCACTGGTCGATGAACGAATTTTGAACCTTTTGCGTCCCGATGCCAAACGCATCTATGCGGGCAAGCGCGGTGGCCGTCCATCTTCGAAACAAGCCGATATTTCCCTGCAACTGGTTGAACTGGCCAAACAGGGCCTGCGTGTTTTGCGCCTTAAGGGCGGTGATCCGTTCGTGTTCGGACGCGGCGGTGAAGAAGGCATGACCCTTGTCGATCACAATGTGCCGTTCCGGGTGGTGCCGGGCATTACCGCCGGGATTGCTGGCGCGGCCTATGCCGGTATTCCCACCACGCACCGCGACTGCAATTCGTCGGTGACCTTTGTCACCGGCCACGGCTCCAGTGGTGAAGTGCCAGACAATATCAACTGGGCAGCACTCGCCAAGGGCGCACCCGTTCTTGTCATGTATATGGCGATGAAACATCTGCGCCGGATTTCGTCGGAACTGATGGCAAATGGTCGGGCCGCGGATGAACCGCTTGCCGTGATCAGTCAGGCGACCACACCGGGACAGGGAATTCTGATCACCACCCTTGAAAAGGCGGCTGATGATGTCGAACGCGAAGGTGTTGAGCCGCCTGCGGTGTGCATTCTCGGCAAGGTTGTCGGTCTGCGTGATCGTCTGAACTGGCTTTCGCCTCAAGACGATGTGACCGCGGTGCGCCATGTGCCGTTCGAACAGGTACTTGATCTGATCACCGCACCGGCAGATCCCCTCAAGAACTGAACGTCGATCCCGCCCGAAAAGGCGGCAACAGATTGATATATATCGTTGCCGGTGGGGCGCGCGACTGTACAATCGCGCGCATATGTTTTGACCCGGATGGATCATGGACGAACAGCAGGTATTGATACGCATCCTTGAAAGCGGTTGGGCGCAATGTGCCGATATCGTACGCACGGATGGCGGGGTGCTTCTGACTGCGTTGGTGGCGGGACTGGTGGGCAGTGCGACCCACTGTGTCGGCATGTGCGGCCCGTTCGTGATCAGTCAGGTCACCAGCCGGATGGAACAGCTCCCGGTCGAGAAAATGAGCGAGTTTCGCCGTCTCACCGGTGCGGCACTTTTGCCCTATCAGTTCGGGCGGTTGTCGACCTATTGCCTGCTGGGCGTGCTGGCCGGCTATTTCACCGACAGCATCAGCGCCCTCACCCGTGTCTGGTGGATCGGGCCGGTGTTGCTGATTGCGGCCGGTGTGTTTTTCCTTCTTTTCGGTATTTTGGGCCTGATGCCCCATCTGGGCGGGTTGTTGCCATCGACCGGCGAATCACGCTGGTGGAATAAGCTGGTTGGCAACCGCGCGCGTGGGCTTTTCCAGGCCCCATATGGCTGGCGGGGATACTTGCTGGGCGTGATGCTGGGCTTTATTCCCTGTGGTCTGGTTTATGGTGCGCTTGTTATGGCGGCCGCCACCGGTGCGGCGCTTAATGGCGGGGCGGTGATGCTGGTATTTGGCCTTGGCACGGTGCCGATGTTGTTTGTCACAGGCTTTGTCGGCCAATATGCCGCACAGCGGTTCCGGGCCCTGATGGTGCCAGTGGGCCGTGGACTCATGATTATTAATGGCCTGATCCTGTTTGCCTTGGCAGCAACGACATTGGGCTGATGGGGTCGGGCAGCGTGATCAAGTGTGAGCTTTCCCACAGGTGCTGACCTTGCAAGAATGTGTAGGGTATTTATAGTGCCCCGTCAGTTTGTGGCACACAAAGATCGGTTGTCCGTAACCGGCAAAGAGATGAGGGTGGACGCGTGAGCAAAAAGACGCTTCTGGCAATTCTGGGTATTGCCCTGGTTCTTGGTATCGGTCTGACCTATCGTCTGATGATGATGGGCACGGAAACCAATTCGTCCGGTACGGCGTCGATTGGCGGTCCGTTCACACTTGTCAATCAGGATGGCGAAACTGTCACTCAGGATGACTTCAAGGGCAAATACATGCTGACCTATTTCGGCTATACCTTCTGCCCGGATGTTTGCCCGACCGAATTGCAGGTCATGGGAACAGCACTTGATATGATGCCCCAAGACATCGCAGATGAGATCACTCCCGTCTTTTTCACCGTCGACCCCGAACGCGACACGGTCGAAGCGGTTGCCGAATATGTGCCCTACTTCCATGATCGGATGGTTGGGTTGACCGGCACCGTTGAACAGACAACGGCGGCCGCCAAGGCGTTTCGTGTTTACTACGCCAAAGCAATCCCGGAAGGTGAGCCGGAAGATACCGATACCTATCTGATGGACCATTCATCCTTCGTGTATCTGATGGATCGCGAAGGCAAATTCGTCCGCCACTTCAATTACGGCACCAGCCCGGAAGACATGGCAAAGGGCGTGACCGAGGCGGTCAAAAACAACGGCTGATTATTCCGTCGCGTAATGCCATGATCATGGCAAATAAATTCGGCTCGGAGAACAGCCCAAAATGCCTGACACCATTCCGGGGATCGTGATTGCGGCCCCCGCGTCAAACAGTGGCAAGACCGTCATTACCTTGGCTCTTCTGCGCGCGCTGACCCGCAAGGGCCATAAAATTGCCGCGGCCAAAACCGGGCCGGATTATATCGACCCCGCCTTTCAGGCCGCCGCCTGTCGCGATACCTGCATCAATCTTGATCCATGGGCAATGACGCCAGACCAGATCAACGGTCTGGCCCGCGATCACACGCACGGCAAAGCCTTTTTGATGTGTGAAGGCGTGATGGGCTTGTTTGATGGTGCCGCCAACGGCGATGGATCGACCGCCGATCTTGCCGCCCTTGCCGGGTGGCCGATTGTTCTTGTGGTCGATGTGAAAGGCCAGTCGGCCTCTGCGGCGGCGGTGATTTCCGGCTTTGCCAAATTTCGTGATGACATCAATGTTGCCGGTGTGATCCTTAATCGGGTGGGCAGTGACCGCCACAAGCAAATGATTGTCGATGCCTGTGCCAAACATCTGCCGGATCTGCCAGTGCTTGGCGCGGTCCGGCGCAGCGAAGACCTGATTCTTCCGGAACGCCATCTTGGTCTGGTGCAGGCCGGTGAACATGCCGAGCTTGATAGCTTTCTCGATCGTGCCGCCGATATCATTAGTGAAGATGTCGATCTTGATGCCTTGATCGCACTGGTGGGTGAAACCGCCGGAAAGGCGAAGAAAACCAAAAAATCTGCAAAGGTTAAGTCGACCGCACCCGTGATTGCCCCGCTTGGCCGTCATGTTGCGGTGGCGCGTGATGCGGCCTTTGCTTTTAGCTACCCCCATCTTCTGAATGGCTGGAGTGCGGCGGGGACGAAAATTTCCTTTTTCTCGCCATTGGCGAACGAGGCTCCGAACCCGGATTGTGATGCAATTTATCTGCCCGGCGGCTATCCGGAACTGCATGCTAAAACCCTTGCCGCAGCCAAGGTTTTCAGGGCTGGCATGCACGATGCTGCCCAACGAAGCATCTTGATTTACGGCGAATGCGGCGGGTACATGACCCTTGGCAACGGCCTTGTTGATGCCAGTGGTACGCGCCACGAAATGCTTGGTCTGTTGCCGCTTGAAACCAGCTTTGCCAGCCGCAGGCTGCATCTTGGCTATCGCGAGGCGCAGCTGGGCATTCCGACCCCGTTTGGTCCGGCAGGCATGAAGCTGCGTGGTCATGAATTCCACTATGCGACTACGCTGTTAGAAGACGGCATGCCGTTTTGCCGGATGAAAACGGCGACGGGTCTTGATCTGGGCCCTGCCGGTCTGGTGGATGGAAGTGTTTTTGGCTCCTTCTTCCACATGATCGCAGAGAGTTGATCAACCCGTTGTTAGACTTGAATGCGACGGGGATTACGCGCGGGTTAGACTATGTTATGTCTCAATGACGGCCCGACTGAGAGAGATCATGGATAAAAAAGACCGCGTCGCATTGCCACCTGAACCATTCTGGGAAACCAAGACTCTTGCTGAAATGACGCAAGCGGAATGGGAATCCCTTTGTGACGGCTGTGGCAAATGTTGCCTGCACAAGCTGCAGGACGAAGAAGACGATTTTGTCTATTACACCTCGGTCGCTTGTCGCCTGCTTGATTGTCATACCTGTCGCTGCAAGGATTATCCCAACCGGACCCAGCATGTTCCCGATTGTGTGCAGCTTTCCAAGGAAAATGTCGAAACCCTGTCCTGGATGCCATCCACATGTGCCTATCGCCTGATGGCAGAGGGAAAACCACTTCCGGACTGGCATCCGCTTAAGACAGGTGTCGCAGACTCGGCCATTATGGCAGGCATGTCCGTGCGTGGCATGGCCATCCCCGAAGACGAAGCCCATCCTGATCTGACACGCTACATCGTGAAGTGGCCTGCCTGAATTTGCGAATAGTTGCAGTCAGATATGACGCTGTCTTATTCGAATTTCCTCGAGTTTCGCAAATTTGATCGCGGGTTTTCGCATGTCAGTCCGAAATAGAATGAGAATGCCTTCTCTCCAGAGATCCACAAGCCAAAAGTTGCAATAGATACTTTCGTAACCATTTGAGGAAAAATTATCCTACCCCGTGGTTGAAATACTAGCTGCATAGCTAATATCTACCTTCAAGTTGTTCTCCAAAAGTATAGTTATTTAGCTGTGAGGGTATTGAGGTGGGTTTTCAGTTTTTGCAAGGGGACGCTGACGCGCGCGGTGAAAAGCAGGTTACGGCAGCGCTCGGCAAGTCAATGGCGCGCATCGAATTTGACGTTGACGGTAACATCTTGCGTGCCAATGAGAACTTCTTGGCTGTCATGGGCTATTCGCTCTCCGATATTAAAGGCAAGCATCATTCGATTTTTGTGCCCGGCGAAATCGTCAAAAGTGCACCCTATGCCGAATTTTGGAAAAAACTGCGATCGGGGGATTTTGCTTCGGGTGCCTTTCAGCGTGTGCGCAAGGACGGTGAAAAAGTGTGGCTGGAAGCAACGTATAATCCAGTTTTTAATGAACGCGGCAAACTGATCAAGGTTGTTAAATTCGCTGCCGACATCACCGCAAGACGCAAGGAAGCGGCTGTAAAGGATAGTGTTTTGCAGGCGATTGATCGCTCGCAGGCTGTGATCGAGTTTGATCTTGATGGTACGGTCCTGACAGCGAACGCAAATTTCCTCAAAGTAATGGGCTATGAGCTCAAGGAAATTGTTGGAAAAAAACACCGTATATTTGTTGAAGACGCGTACAGCAAAAGCCCGGAATACGCCGAATTTTGGAAAAACCTTGGTGAAGGCGAGTATCAGGCAGCCCAGTTCAAGCGTATTGCCAAATCTGGAAAGGAAGTCTGGATCGAAGCATCTTACAACCCGGTATTCGACCAGGACGGCAAGCCCTTCAAGGTTATCAAGTTCGCAACAGACGTTACAGAGCAGGTCTCCCTGCTGGTCGATCTTAAGAAGATGATCGATACCAATTTTTCAGAGATTAACCAGAATATCCAGAAGCTTGAGCAAGCTGCCCAAAGTGGTGCCTCCTCAGCTGAGGAGACTTCGGCAACCGTCCAGACAGTTGCGGCAAGTGCTGAAGAGCTGGCAGCTTCAATTTCGGAAATAGCGCGCAGCATGAATAAATCTCGCGACGAGACGGAACGGGCTTTTGAACAGACACAGGCCGCCAACAGCTCGACACAAAAAATGTCAGAAGTTGTCGCGTCTATGGGCAGTATCGTAGAGGTTATTCAAGGCATTGCCGGCCAGATTAACTTGCTGGCGTTGAATGCTACGATCGAAAGTGCTCGCGCAGGTGAAGCTGGAAAGGGTTTTGCCGTGGTGGCAAACGAGGTAAAAAATCTCGCCAATCAGGCGGCCAAAGCGACTGACCAGATTTCTGAAGAGATTTCAGGAATCCAGAACATATCTAACGAGGTCGTCAACGTGCTTCAGGCCATAAGTGGTTCAATTGAAACCGCTCGTGACAGCGTGACCAATATTGCGTCTGCGGTTGAGGAACAAACTTCGGTAACCGGTGACGTATCGCAGAACATGCAAAGTATGGCTCTGGCGGTAGAACAGCTCTCATCAGATCTTGATGAAATCAATCAGATATCCACTCTGGTTGGAGACTCGGTTGATCGCACTGAACGTGCAGCAGAAGTTCTTGCCCGCTAAAATTATTCAAACTCATGTGCATCTATATAAATGGGCCAAAGCTGAAAGGCTTTGGCCCATTTGTTTGTGACATCAAAATGCGGACTCATGCCTTGTCTTGGTGCAGAAGGTTTACCAGGTTTCGAACGGGTCTGATTGTACAAACACGCTGTTGCCTAAGAACATCGACGCACGTTCAACGGAACGGATGATTATCTGGTTGCACTCACAAGCTCCTGTCCGCACTTGGGTAACTTCTTCGATGTGGTGCAATAGCTACACGCATTGCATTACTTTCCGAGAGCTATGCAAAAGGGTTGCAAGCTAGGGTCCAAGCATCCTCTTGTGCGTGAGATAAATCTCATTGGAATACGGTAGAATGTTTTTGTCGTTGCCAAGAAGCTTTCTAAGCAGCTGTAATATAACTAATAAAATTAAATATTGTTGCTCACGAACTGACTTTTTCTGTGTAGCCAAGCAAATTCACTTGCGCTAATCAAAAGTATATGTTTGGTATAGGTGATCATTTGTTCAAAGCGGGATTATTTATTCAACGGCAGAAATACTTCAAACTTCGCCCGGTATGGCTGAGAGCCTAGCGTACCCGATGCAAAGTTTGAAAAACTGCAAGAAATTCCGAACATCTGACTCATCAAACGCAAGTCGTTTGAAAACCGGGAATGATCTGTGTTGAAGATCTCACCGTATCCTCTCGCATGAGAAGTGAACGCTCGCAGGCTTAGGTCTTATCATGCGTATGTATGAGAGATCTTGTTGCGCGTTCTTAATTTTGACCAAACGGTCAATAACCCCGCGAGGCTGACGGGAATTAACGGGATAAACCCGTTTACGCAAAGGGTATAAAAGTGGGTATTGGATTTTTAAAGGGCGACGTCGAGGCGCGTAATGAACAACAAGTCACCGCTGCGCTCGGTCGCTCAATGGCACGCATCGAATTCAACGCGGAAGGCAAGATCCTCTCGCTGAATGAAAACTTCGAAAAGACGATGGGCTACAAGGCCAGCGATCTTATCGGCAAACATCACTCATTGTTTGTCCCCGAAGAGCTCATCAGTTCGGCAGATTACAAAAATTTCTGGAAGAGACTGGCATCAGGTGAGTTTCTGACCGGGGCCTTCCCGCGCAAACGTCGTGACGGATCGTTGATTTGGCTTGAAGCCACTTACAACCCGATCCTCGACGCGAAGGGCAATGTAACCAAAGTCGTGAAGTTTGCGACCGACATTACCGAACGTCGTAACGAACGTGCGTTGCTGCAAAGCGTATTTGATGCGATCAGCACCTCGCAGGCGGTGATCGAGTTCAATCTGGATGGCACGATTCTGACCGCCAATGAGAACTTCCTGTCTGTGCTGGGCTACAGCCTTGATGAAATCAAGGGCAAGCATCACAGCATGTTCTTGCCTGAAGATCAGAAAAATTCTTCAGAGTACCGGGCTTTCTGGCAAAGCCTGAACCAGGGAAAATTCCAGGCCGGTCAGTTCGCCCGTGTGGGCAAGAATGGCAAGAAAGTCTGGATCGAAGCGACCTATAACCCGGTTCTTGATGCTGTTGGCAAACCGATCAAGGTGATCAAATTTGCCACCGATATCACCGAAAAAACCAAGCTTCTGATCGACCTTAAAAAAATGATCGACGGTAACTTTACCGAGATCGACAACAATATCACCGAGCTCAACACGCGCACGGTTCAAAGCGTTGATGCGTCAACCAACACGATGGAACTGACCCGCAACGTTGCGGCCAGCACCGAACAGATGGCCGCCTCAATTGCCGAGATTTCCCAAAGCATGGCCCAGTCACAGGGCGCAACCGAGCGCGCCTACGAGCAGACCAACACCGCCAACGAAATGACCCAGCGCATGACAGGCGTGGTTGACGAGATGGGCAATATCGTTGAAGTCATTCGCAACATTGCCGGGCAGATCAACCTGTTGGCACTGAACGCGACGATTGAAAGTGCCCGTGCGGGCGAAGCTGGCAAAGGGTTTGCCGTTGTTGCCAACGAGGTCAAGAACCTTGCCAATCAGGCGGCGCGTGCCACCGAAGACATCACCCAGGAAATTACCGGTATTCAGGAAATTTCCGCCGAGGTCGCCGGTGCTTTGGAGACCATCCGTGGTTCGGTTGAAACTGTCCGTAACGATGTCACCAACATCTCTTCGGCGGTGACAGAGCAAACGGCGGTTACCGAAAATGTCAGTACCAGCGTGCGCGACATGGCCCGGTCTGTCGAAAACATGTCAGATAACCTTGCCGCCATTCGCACGACGACCGATACGGTCGCATCCTCTGTACAGCGCACGCGCGAAGCGGCCGAAGTGCTGACGCGCTAATCAAGGCCGAATTCTTCGATCGAAAGCTGCCATTGAAAGGGCGGAGCCAAACGGCTCCGCCCTTTTGTCATGGAATATGACAGTTTGAAGATGATCAAGGTATCCTGCGGGGAACCACTTGCCTTAAGCAGGGGGAAGTCACAAGAATGTCGGCTTGAGACACTTGGAGCTGATATGCTCCGGGCTTGCAGGGGAAATACGGGGCGATAAGGAATGAACAGCGATCATCTGCGCATTGATGTTCTTGGTGTGGGCGAGGCCTTCGATCCGAACTTTGAAAATTCGTCGGTCGTGGTGTCTGCGGGCGACTTTCGCCTCTTGATCGATTGCGGGGCAACGGCGGCCGGGCGGCTGATGGCCAAGTTTCCCGATCCGGATGCGATTGATGCGATCTATTTCACCCACATGCATCCCGATCATGTTTTCGGTCTTGTGCCGGTCATGCTGAACTGGCGCGATGATGGCCGTTCAAAGCCGTTGCGCATTCTATGCAGCCCGCAATTGCGCACGCATCTTGAAAAACTGATGGAACTCGGTTTTACCGGGCTTGGGTCAGCCTGGCCGTTTACCATCATCTGGCATTCGATTGCCGAGACAAATTCAATTGGTCCGTTTGAATGCCGTTTCGCGCGGTCCGATCACAGTGTGCAGAATCACGCGATCCTGTTGCGCTACGCGGACAAGGGATTTGCCTATTCCGGTGATGGCAATGTAACAGCAGAAACCGCCGCCCTGTTTACGGGTGCGGATCTGGTGTTTCAGGAAACCTATCTGATCAAACATGACCCGCAACATGCAGCTCACTGTGATCTGGAAACGGTTTTGAAACTGGCCTCTGACATGCCCGGCGCGCGTTTCTGGCTTTATCACGTCAAACGCAATGTCCGCGCGGAAATGGCCCAGATGCTGCGTGGGAACGAGCAGGTCCGCATCGCTGCACCCGGCGAAGTCATCGAAATCCGCTAGACCATATCTTAGAGCACCTTATTTATTCGGGTATGCTTTCTTTCAGGCAATAAAGCACCTCATAGGGCGCTGTCAGTTGTGGCAGGTGCCCGTATGAATCGATGATGTGTAACGTGCTGTTGGCAAGTTTAGCATTCAGATAATGACCAACTTCCAGCGGTACGGCAGGATCCCGGGCGGGTTGAATGATTGTGGTTGGGATCGTAATTTTTGGCAGGATATCGCGGAAGTCAGACTGAAAAATGAACCGTGCTATCTTTATTGCGGTTTGGGTTGGCATGGCCAGAAGGCCGGACGCAAATTCACGAACGAACAGAGGAAATTCGTCGCCGACAATCACCGGGGCAAACCCGTTTGCCCAATCTTCGTAACCTGCTTCCATTGCGCCAAAAAGACCATCAAGATCATTTTGCGAGAAACCGCCGTGATAGTCACCTTCATTGAGATAGCGTGGTGAAGGCGCAATCATGGAAATATGATCAAATATCTCGGGGCGTTTGCAGGCCGCGATCAAGGCAACCATACCGCTCACGGAATGCGTCAGTATTTTTGCAGATGAAATGCCTTGTTCATCAAGGATCGCTATCAGATCATCGGCAAAAGCGGTAATGGATGTATGTCTTCCGTCTTCGAATGTTGCCCTGCTGTTCGGGCCTGCCCCTGCAAGGTCATACACCCCGATATCGTAATGTTTAAGAAGGTCTGGCAACAACAGTCGCCAACTACGATGATCGGTCCCGAACCCGTGCGACAGCACCATCAAAGGGGCATCCGCGCGCCCGCGAGCATTGCGGATCAGGCGCCAGTTATGCAGCTCTGACAGTGTTTTCGATGCTTTCTCGTTCGACGTGTCGCTCAACTTGGTCAAACCTCCGAATGAACTGAAAAAAGTACCCGGCGGGCCGGGTACTTCAAAAGCATCTTAGCATTGTAGGCGACTTAGTGAACCGCGCGGGGCTCCATGTCGTGCTGGCGGATGGCGGCATCCGCGACGGCATGGTTTTCAAACGACGCGATATGGGTACCGTCGGCGGTGAAGACGCCATAGACCAGTTCGTCGCTGTCGTTCTCCGTATTGGGAACCGGACGCACATAGGCAAAATCATGAATACCCAACAGGGCGAAGTCACCATTTGACAGAAGACCGGTATCCTGGCCGATCCGCTGATCGCTTTCGGTATCGTGGTTATTTGTTCGATTTGTCATTTGAACCACTCCTTGGTTAGGCTTTGCCGTCTATTTGATCAGCATTGCTATCCTCGTCCTCGACATTCATGTCGATGGTTTTTGACGGCACAGCTTTTTTCTTGTTCGAGCCAATCGCAATTTCGCGGACGACCGGTTCCGGTAGGGGTCTGTTCAGGTCAACATGCAGCAGACCATTATCCAGATGCGCACCGACGACTTCGATGCCTTCGGCAAGGACGAAGGAGCGCTGGAACTGTCGTGACGCAATGCCACGGTGGATATAAACACGTTCGCTGTCATCATCGGTATGTTTGCCGCGAATGATCAGCTGGTTGTCTTCAGTGGTTACCGACAGGTCTTCCTCGGCAAATCCGGCAACTGCGACAGTGATTCGCAGTTTGTTTTCACCAATCTGTTCGATGTTATAGGGCGGATAACCCTCGGCCTTGGTTTTCGAGACCTGATCAAGAACGCGTTCGATCTGGTCAAAACCCAAAAGCAACGGGCTGTTGAACATTGAAATTCGTGACATTTGCAGCACCTCCTCCATCAGAGCGAGTGTGGTTGTTTTCAGATCCCACGCATTGTGCGTTTCGGGCATCTAAGTGTTCGACCCGAGGCATTCGGCACCGAACGTTTTAAGCATTCAAGTGGGTACAGACCCTGACTAAATAAATGTGGTTTTCCTGCCAATAGTCAAGCCTTGCCTGAGGCACAGACATAAGACATCGACTAATTCTTGGTTTGTGTCAGATCCGGCATGGTTTCAAGCGCATAATAGGCAACCGACTGATCCTTGCCGCGCAGCGCAACCTCATGCATCACGGCGTTTTCCGGCAAGGGAATCGGCCCGTGATCAAACAGCGTCTTGGAAATCACCAAGGGTACGCCATGCCCCTTGGTCTGGGCTTCAAGGCGGGCGGTGGTGTTGATCGTATCGCCGATTGCGCTGATGTTTTCGCGGCCGGGCGGGCCCATTTCCCCGACAATTGCCTTGCCCATATGGATGCCAATTCCAATGCGCAACGCATGGGGAAGTTCGGATTTAAGATGCAGGTTAAGGCCTTCGATCCGGCGCAGCATCTCGGCGGCTCCCTCAAAGGCCTGCAAGATGGTGCGTTCGGTATCATCACTTTCGTGACCATAAAGCGCCATCAGGCCATCGCCGGTAAACTGCGCGTAATAACCACCTGTGCCGCGCAATGCCTCGGTCATCTCGGCAAAGAACTGGTTGAGGATGAAAAGCACGTCATAGGGCATCTTGCTTTCGCCAAGCTTGGTCGAATCGCGCAAGTCGATAAAGATACAAACAACCTGTCTTTCACTGCCCGAAAGTCCGCCGGGACGTCGTCCGTCACGCGCGGTGGCGTTGGGCGGCAAAAGCGGGGCGACCGCCAGATCATTCTGCGGTCTGATCTGACAGGCAAGGCGCATGCCCTTGGGGGCCTGAATGCTTTTGAGTGCTGCGGCCTCGATATCACCGGGAGGGGCAAGGTGATCACTGCCTGATCCACAATGGATCCTGCACGTCGTGCAGCGCCCGTGCCCGCCGCAAACCGATGCCATCGGAACACCGGCATCGCGCAGCGCCTCAAGCGCTGTGGCACCGGGCGGTACACGCACGAAACGCCCGTTGGGCAGGCTCAACATCGGGCCGCGCTTGACCCGATCAAAGGTCTGTCGGATCTGGCGCACACCAAAAGGTGCCAGCGCAAGGGCGACACTCAGGATCGTGAAGGGCAAAATCGCGTTTTCATAGAAGGTGATGGCGTCCTGATTGACATTGGCGGCATCAATCACCCCAAACACATATTTGCGTCCGCCTTCCTCTGCGCGGCGGATCACCTCGGCCGCCGCGGCTGAGTAACCGGCAAGCGAAAGTGTCGGGATCAGAATTGCCAGCGTGCCAAGCGTATTGCGCCATTTCGGATAGAACGGTTTGACCCGCAGCCAGAAATGAATGCCGATGCAGCCATGCGCCCAGACAACAATCACCGTGATCGCCTGCAAGATGCCCTGATGCGGAATAAACACGGCCAGATCCAGAAGAACGCGTTCAAACGGTGAATCAACATCAAAGCCCAGATCGATAACCCGGGTCGCGATGATATGGCGGAACAGCAGGAACGGAATGCACAGGCCAAGGATCATCTGTGCCCATTCCGATTTGCGCAGGCGCAAGGTGCGGCGGCTGGTCAGGCGTGCGGTTGCCAACAAAAAGTGCGTTATCAGCGACAACACCAACAGGATCTCAAGCGGTGGAAACTGCCAGACTTCCGTGGTGTATTCCCCGGCTTTTTCCATCAGTTCCGGTGAAACGATGCCTGCCGTATGGTTCAGCAAATGCGTCAGCACATAGGCAAACATGGTCAGGCCGGAATACAGCCGCAGATTCTGGATCATCGCTTCGGGTGCCTATTCTTCATTTGCGCAGTCTCTCGGTGGTCCAAACTTGAACGTCGACATTCTGCGGTCGATCACATCATTTTGCTGCGTCCATGGTTGAACAGGATCATGCAACACCTTTGGTTGATAAAGTGTTTTGCATCTTCAGGCACGAAAAAAGCCACCAGGATTTCCGGTGGCTTTCTGTGATTTGGTGCGTGATGTCGATATGATCCGCGCCTTAGGCAGCGGACTTGATACGCTTTCGTGTCATGAACTTCACGAGCGAGCGCGCGAAATCGACACTCGTGATCGGCGTCTCAAGTGACTTCATGGCAGCTTCATGCACATCATCGGGGATCAGGTCATAACGGGCCTGCAAAAGGGCGGTCTCGTATGGTTTCATGAACTCCGGATGCGGCTGGATCGAGGCGGCATTATCGCCATATTGCAAGCCGGCATAGGGGCAGAAGTCGGAACTTGCCCAGACAGTTGCACCCTTTGGTGGCTCAACCACCTGATCCTGATGGAAAGCATTGATGCGGATCTTCGTCGGGCTGTCAGACAGCCAGTCGCTGTTGCGTGCATCAACCGCGTATTCATGTACGCCCACACCCCAACCCTTGTCGGACTTGATGACCTTGCCACCAAGTGCTGTTGCCAGGATCTGATGACCGAAACAGATGCCAAAAACCGGCTGACCGGCAGAAACCGCATCGCGCAGGAAGTCCTGCAGGCGGATCATCCAAGGCAAGTTTTCATAAACGCCATGTTTTGATCCCATGATCACCCAGCCATCAGCATCGCGGATTGAATCCGGAAAAACGTCTTCCAGAACGGTCCAGGTTTGAAACTCAAGACTCGGGTCAACGTCGCCGAGCAGCTTTTCGAGCATCCCGGGGTAGGAGGCGAAATCGTCGCGAAGTTCTTCCGGGGCGAATCCGGTCTCAAGAATGCCGATCTTCATGCAAAAACCTCTGTGGTCGTCAATGTGGCGCTCTTGCTGAGTTATGGGATTTTAACGCTAAAGACAAGCCCGGTGCTGCGAGATTTTAGTCAAATTTTGACCGGAAATGCGAAACCGCCCGGCGTAAAGCACGGGCGGTTGCAAAACCTGCGGCCAGCGTCTGGGGGATCAAACCGGCCGCAGATTATCGGGTTCAGTCTTTGGCCGGGTTTATTTGTTCAGACCGATGGCACGCGCGCCGCCCATGCCGGCAATCATCGCGACCACAAAAATAATCGTATCTGTATGGCCGAAGGCCAGTGCACTAAGGGCCGGACCCGGGCAATACCCAACCAGTCCCCAACCGGTACCAAACAACAGGCCGCCAACAACCAGTTTGGTGGTGATGGCACGGTTGGTCGGCAGGCTCATCTCGCCGCCACAGACCGCCTCGGTCCGGTTCTTTGCAAACTGGAAGATTGGAATGGCAACCGCCAGCCCACCGCCCATGACGAACGCAAGACTCGGATCCCATCCCCCATCGGCAATCGCCCAGATATCAAGAAAACCCAGAACCTTTTGCGGGTCGATCATGCCCGAAATGTAAAGGCCAAAGCCGAAAATCGTGCCGCAAATCAGGGAAACAATTATCCGCATTACATGCCTCCCATCAGATGGCGGGTGACAAGAACCGTGACAAAGCCTGCTGCCATAAATGACAGGGTCGCGACCAGCGATCGCAGCGAGAACCGCGACAGGCCGCAAATGCCATGACCACTGGTGCAACCGCTACCAATCGTGGTGCCAAGACCAACCAGAAGACCGGCAATGACGATGACCGGTAATGAGCTTGTCACGACACTCTGGGCTTCGATCTCGGTTGTGTTCATCAGGATGAACGGACCGACAACCAGTCCGATGATGAAGGCCAGTCGTTCAAAAACAGCAGAACCACCCCTGGTCGGAGTCAACAAACCGCCAAGAATGCCGCTAATCCCGGCAATTCTCCCATTGAGCAAAAGATAAAGGCCAGAGGCCAGACCAATAAGTCCACCGCCAATCAGGGCGGAAATCGGAGTGAAGTTTTCCATCATTCAATCCATCAAAATCAGAATTTATATTAATGTATGATAATTAATTGATC